>CATOIK010000016.1 GCA_951800645.1 uncultured Eubacteriales bacterium
ATGTGTTAAGCACGCCGCCAGCGTTCATCCTGAGCCAGGATCAAACTCTCAATAAAAGTTTGCGCCCGATCCAAAGATTAACCACTAGCTAATCATTAAACCGTTCTACTGTTGTTTGGTTTGTTTTAGTTCTGAATTTTCTCATTCAAAGCCGTCCAACCAGGACGCTTTTTGTTAGAATTTTCAGGGTTTTAAACACTGTTCAATCTTTCATTTTCAAGGTTCATCTCGTTGTTTCCGACTTGCGGCGACAACTTCTATATGTTACCACGCGGACAAGCTTTTGTCAACAACTTTTTAAAACTTTTTTATTTTTCTTTTCCAAAGGAAATTGGAGTGAAAAAAATAATCATTTGGAAAAGAGCGGAGAAAGAGGGATTTGAACCCTCGCGCCGGTTGCCCGACCTACACCCTTAGCAGGGGCGCCTCTTCGGCCTCTTGAGTATTTCTCCGAATTAACATTTTTCCATATGATTTTGGTCTTTTAGACAAGCCTGTCCGTCAGACGCATTGACAATTATACTGGATAACAATTTGTTTGTCAACCCATATTTTACCCTTATTTTTTCTGTTTTTTTCGACATACAAGATGTGCTGTCTTCTGAATTTTTTTGACCACATCTTGATAACTGCTTATCTGGCATACTCCTTTACGGCAGTTTCATAAAGGTCGTTCCCCTGACTGTCGATCACTACAATTACCGGGAAATCCTGTACCTGTAAACGACGGACTGCCTCCGTTCCCAGGTCGTCGTAGGCAATAACTTCCGAAGATAGAATCCGTTTAGACAACAAAGCACCGGCACCGCCTACTGCTGCAAAGTAAACACTTCCATTCCGGACAATAGAATCCTTTACCTCCTTTGCCCGCTTTCCTTTTCCAATCATCGCTCCCAGTCCCAAATCCAAAAGAGCCGGTGTGTACTTATCCATACGGCTGGCTGTAGTAGGACCGGCAGAACCAATCGGCCTTCCTTCCCTGGCCGGAGACGGCCCCATGTAGTAAATTACATTTCCTAAAAGATTAAAAGGGAGCTTTTCTCCTCTGTCCAATGCTTCCTGCATCCGCTTATGAGCTGCGTCTCTCGCAGTATAAATGGTTCCTGTCAGAAGTACAGTATCGCCGGACCTCAGATTCTTCGCATCTTCTTTACTTAAAGGTACTTTAACAGTTGGATTCATTATTCTTTTTTCCCTCTTTCTTTTTATGGCTCATAAACTCTCTATCAAAATTATAAAATCCGGGCAATATGACGATTTACATGACAGCAAATATTTACCGCCACCGGAAGTCCTGCTATATGAGTAGGATAGGTTTCAATATTAACTGCATAAGCAGTTATCCGCCCTCCTAGCCCTCCGGGACCAATTCCAAGATTATTGATTTTTTCCAGCATCTCTTTCTCTAACTCTCTTACATAGGGAACATCCGAACTTTCCTTCAGATTTCTTGTAAGGGCATGCTTCGCCATCAAAGTACATTTTTCAAATGTGCCGCCAATGCCAACACCTATTACCATCGGCGGACAGGCGTTTGGACCGGCGTCTTTCACTGCAGTTAAAATTGCCTCTTTTACACCTTCTATCCCATCTGCCGGCTTCAGCATAAATACCCGGCTCATGTTTTCGCTGCCAAAGCCTTTCGGAGCCAAGGTAATTTCCAACTGATCTCCCTCCACGATTTCATAGTGAATCACAGCCGGTGTGTTATCCTTTGTATTTTCCCTATAAATGGGATCCTCTACTACAGATTTCCGCAAAAATCCATCCCTATATCCATCTCGAACTCCCTGGTTTACTGCGTCTGAAAGACTTCCACCTACAATATGGACCTCCTGCCCCACCTTCAGAAACACAACCGCCATTCCTGTATCCTGACAAACTGGAATCCAATCTGTTTCTGCAATTTTAAGATTTTCCTCTAACTGTTCCAAAATCTGTTTGCCAACAGAAGACTCCTCTTTTTCCCTGGCCTGCTTCATGCAGCTTCTCATATCTTCTGACAAAATATGATTCACCTCAATGCACATCTCCCTGATTTCTCTGGAAATATCCTGTGTATGAATGGTTTTCAACAATCATTCCCTCCCCTCTATCTGTTTTCCACAAATCAGCCGGTTCATCCACATAACCTGACTTTGAAAGAAGGGATGCTGCAGAATCCAACGCAGCATCCCCGTCTCATTTTACTGTTTTTCTTTTTCCTCTGATGTATCCGCATCGTTTTCCAAATTCAATTCCTCGATGCCTTCTCCCTCAGATTTGTTTCCATCGTCCCGCACCTTTGCAATGCTGGCTACGGAAATATCAGAATCCTGGTCAATGTTCATCAGCTTCACGCCGGAAGTATTTCTTCCAATGACGGAAATATCATCTACAGAAATCCGGATTACAACCCCTTCTGTTGTAATGATCATAATGTCATGGTCATCGTGTACCAGTTTGGCGCCTACAATGTCGCCGGTCTTTTCCGTAATCTTGTAGCAGAGCACGCCTTTTCCGCCTCGGTTCTGGGGTGAGAATTCTTCAATCGGCGTCCGCTTGCCCATACCTTTTTCAGAAATGATAAGGAGGCTTTCACCCTGGGTGTTCATCTGCATACCCACAACCTTGTCGCCTTCATTCAGCTTCATACCGATTACGCCCATAGACACACGGCCTGTTACCCGCACATCTGTCTCATGGAACCGAATACACTGACCCTTTGCAGTTACCAGGAAAATATCCTTGGTGTCGTCTGTGGTTTTTACCTCGATCAGTTCGTCGTTCTCCCGCAGTACAATAGCCTGAAGACCATTCTTTCTTACATTCTCATATTCCTTTAACGGAGTTTTCTTTACCATACCGTCTCTGGTTGCCATAAACAGATATTCGTACTCGTGGAATTCCTTCATGGGAATGATCGCTGTAATCTTTTCTCCAGGCAGAAGCTGAAGCAGATTGATGATCGCCGTGCCTCTGGCTGTCCGGCTTCCCTCCGGGATAGCATATGCCTTCAGACGATATACGCGGCCCCGGTTGGTAAAGAACATAATGTAGTTGTGAGTTTTTGTAAGAATCAGATCTTCGATGTAATCCTCATCGATAATCTGCATTCCCTTAATTCCCTTGCCGCCCCGGTTCTGGCTCTTAAAATTATCTACGCTCATCCGCTTGATGTAGCCTAACTTTGTCATAGCCACAATGGTGTTCTCATTGGGAATTAAATCCTCCATGGACATATCAAACTCATCAAAGCCGATGGAAGTCTTCCGGTCATCACCGTACTTTCCGGAAATAGTCATAATTTCTTCTTTGATAACGCCAAGCAGTAATTTTTCATCAGCCAGGATTGCCTTTAACTCGCTGATGCGTTTCATCAGCTCTGCGTACTCGCTTTCCAGCTTTTCCCGTTCCAAACCGGTAAGAGCCCGCAGACGCATGTCTACGATGGCCTGAGACTGAACATCAGTTAAACCGAACCGCTCCATCAACTGCTGTTTTGCAATCTGAACCGTATCGGAACCCCGGATGATTTTTATTACCTCATCGATGTTATCCAGAGCGATCAGCAAGCCCTGTAAAATATGAGCCCGCTCCTCTGCCTTATTCAAATCGTATTTGGTTCTTCTGGTAACTACATCCTCCTGGTGCTGCAGATAATACTTCAGCATATCCAGAATATTCAGTACCTTCGGCTCATTGTTTACCAGTGCCAGCATAATCACACCAAAAGTATCCTGAAGCTGTGTGTGCTTTAACAGTTGATTCAGAACAATGTTGGCGTTTACATCACGGCGCAGCTCAATTACAATCCGCATACCCTGACGGTCAGATTCATCCCGCAAATCCGTAATACCGTCTACCCGCTTATCCTTTACCAGCTCTGCAATTTTTTCAATCAATCTGGCCTTATTTACCAGATAGGGAAGCTCTGTTACAATAATGCGGCTTTTCCCGTTAGGCAGGGTTTCAATGTCAGAAACTGCGCGAACGCGGATTTTTCCGCGGCCAGTACGGTATGCCTCCTCGATGCCGGCTTTTCCCAAAATGGTGGCGCCGGTAGGAAAATCTGGTCCTTTTACAATGTCCAGAATTTCTTCCATGGTAGTATCCCGGTCTTCTTCAATCCGGTTGTCTATAATCTTTACCACAGCGCCGATTACTTCCCGCAGATTGTGGGGTGGAATATTAGTAGCCATACCAACCGCAATACCGGTAGTTCCGTTTACCAGCAGGTTGGGGAATCTGGCCGGCATTACCGTAGGCTCTTTCTCCGTCTCATCAAAGTTGGGAGCAAAGTCTACCGTATCCTTGTTGATGTCAGCAAGAATCTCCATGGAAATTTTGCTTAACCGGGCCTCAGTATACCGCATGGCTGCAGCGCCATCGCCGTCTACGGAACCAAAGTTTCCGTGACCGTCTACCAGCGGATAACGAGTGGACCATTCCTGAGCCATATTTACCAATGCGCCGTAAATAGAACTGTCTCCGTGGGGATGGTATTTACCCATGGTATCGCCTACGATACGGGCACATTTCCGGTGAGGCTTATCCGGGCCGTTGTTTAATTCAATCATGGAATAGAGAACACGGCGCTGAACCGGCTTTAAACCGTCCCGCACATCCGGAAGGGCGCGGGACGCAATTACGCTCATGGCATAATCAATATAAGATTTTTCCATAGTGGACTTTAAATCTATGTCATGGACTTTATCAAAAACATTTGGTTCCATTTTTTTCTCCTTCTGCCTTTTTCAATCAGTAGTGCCATTCATAAATTGCCAGACGGAAATTTTTGCACTGCTAATTAAATATCCAAGTTTCTAACATACTTCGCATTAGCTTCGATAAACTCTCTTCTGGGTTCTACCTGATCGCCCATCAGAGTGGTAAAGGTTAAATCCAGTTCGGAAGCCACATCATCGTCCATGTTGACGCGAAGCAGAACCCTCCGCTCTGGATCCATAGTGGTTTCCCAAAGCTGCTCTGCGTCCATCTCACCCAGACCTTTATACCGCTGGATCTTGTTATTGGTATCACGGCCTACTTCTTTCAAAATCTGGTTCAATTCTTCATCGCTGTAGGCATACCACACTTTTTTATTTTTCTCCAGCTTGTAAAGAGGCGGCTGAGCCAGATATACATGTCCCTGCTTGATCAACTCCGGCATAAACCGGTAAAGGAATGTCAGCATTAAGGTACTGATATGAGCACCGTCTACATCTGCATCCGTCATAATAATAATTTTGTGATAGCGAAGCTTGGAAATATCAAAGTCCTCATGAATACCGGTTCCAAATGCAGTGATCATGGCCTTGATCTCTCCGTTGGCATAAATCTTGTCCAGTCTGGCTTTCTCTACATTTAAAATTTTACCGCGAAGGGGCAAAATGGCCTGAGTATCACGAGAACGGGCTGTCTTTGCAGAACCGCCTGCAGAATCACCCTCTACAATGAAAATCTCACATTTTTCCGGATCCTTATTGGAACAGTCTGCCAGCTTTCCGGGAAGAGCCATCCCCTCTAAGGCTGTCTTTCTTCTGGTTAAATCTCTGGCTTTTCTGGCTGCCGCACGGGCACGCTGAGCCAGAACCGACTTTTCACAAATGGTCTTGGCTGCCTGAGGATTCTGCTCCAGGAAATAAGTAAGCTGCTCACTGACAATGCCGTCTACAGCACCTCTGGCCTCGCTGTTTCCTAACTTCTGTTTTGTCTGTCCCTCAAACTGAGGTTCTCCAATCTTAACACTGATAATGGCAGTTAGGCCTTCCCGAATATCTTCGCCGCTTAAATTTGGCTCGCTGTCCTTTAACAGCTTATTCTTTCTGGCATAATCGTTGATGGTTTTTGTCAAGGCATTTTTAAGGCCTGCCAGATGAGTACCTCCCTCCGGCGTATTTACATTGTTTACAAAGCTGTAAATATTCTCGGTGTAGGAGTCGTTATGCTGCATCGCCACTTCCACATAAACGCCGTCCCGCAATCCCTCGCAGTAAATAACATCGTTGTAAAGGCTTGCTTTTCCCTTGTTTAAGTAGGTGACAAATTCCTGAATTCCGCCTTCGTAGTGGAAGGTCTTTTCCTTTTTTTCTTCCCGGTCGTCCTTTAAGATGATTTTCAAGTTCTTGGTAAGGAACGCAGTCTCCTGCAGACGAATCCGCAGAATTTCAAAATCGTAAACGGTCTCCTCAAAAATTTCCGGATCCGGAAGAAAATGAACTTCTGTACCATGCTGCTCCAAGGGGCATTCACCAACTACTTTCAGGGGATACATTACTTTTCCCCGCTCATAGCGCTGCTGATAAATTTTTCCGTCCTGGTAAACCCGCACCTCCAGCCAGGTAGACAATGCGTTTACAACGGAAGCGCCAACGCCGTGAAGGCCGCCTGACACCTTATATCCCCCGCCGCCGAATTTACCGCCTGCATGAAGAATAGTAAATACAACCTCTACTGCCGGAATACCTGCTTTTTTCTGAATGCCGACCGGAATTCCGCGGCCGTTATCTACTACCGTAATGGAATTGTCGGCATTGATAGTCACATTGATGATACTGCAGAAACCAGCCAATGCCTCGTCTACCGCGTTGTCCACAATCTCATATACCAGATGATGAAGCCCTCTGGAAGATGTGCTGCCGATATACATGCCAGGCCGTTTCCGAACTGCCTCCAACCCTTCCAGAATCTGAATCTGGTCCGCTCCGTATTCTGCACTCATGTTATTTCCTCCTAAAAATCATGGTTTTCAGTCTCTGCTCTGCTAGTTCTCATTGAATACCGTTCCCTGTACTACCCGGAACAACTTATCTATCTGAAACCGGTTGTTTACAAAGTCTTCCAGACCGGTACAGGTAATCATGGTCTGGATATGAGTAATGGCTTCCAGAAGATGATTCTGCCGTTCTCCGTCCAGCTCCGAAAGCACATCGTCCAAAAGCAGCACCGGATAATCCCTTACCAGCTTTTTTACCAGTTCAATCTCTGCCAGCTTCAGGGAAAGGGCAGCGGTCCGCTGCTGTCCCTGGGACCCAAACCGCCGAATATCGATGTCTCCCAGATAAAATCCAATATCATCCCGGTGAGGTCCTACCAGCGTGGTTTTCTGCTTTACATCCTGGGCCCGGCTCCGCTTCAGATTTTCCTCCAAAGCTTCCGCCGACGCATTAGGATCATAGACAATCCGCAGATTTTCCTTTCCTCCGGTCAGTTTCCGATGAATATCTATAATCATATCGTTTAACTGGCTGATAAATTCTTCCCGAAACCTGATAATCTCTTTTCCATACTGAACCAGCTGCATATCCCATACATCCAGGGTTTCCTCATATTCCGGATGGAAGAACAAATCCTTTAAAAGCTTATTCCTCTGCATCAAAATCCGATTGTAGGAAACAAGAGAATGAACATACAGCTTGTTTAACTGACAAAGCTCCAAATCAATAAACTTTCTCCGTTCCGCCGGTCCGTTTTTAATCAGGTTTAAATCCTCCGGAGAGAAAAATACCACATTGACGATGCCGAACAGCTCGCTGGCTTTCCGGATGGGAATGCCGTTGATGGCAACGCCCTTGGTTTTATTTTTCTTTAAGTGCATATCAATCCGGTAAGGAACATCGTTCTTTCTGATAGTCAGCTTGATGTGGGATTCATCCTGGTTAAAATGAATCATCTCCCTGTCCTTGCTGCCCCGGTGAGACTTGGTGGTGCAGCAGACATAAATGGCTTCCAGAATATTGGTTTTTCCCTGGGCATTATTGCCGTAAAGAATGTTAGTTCCCGGATGGAACCCCATATGTAATTCATCGTAGTTCCGGTAATTTTTCAGTTCAATGGATTCAATAATCATAATGTTATTTTGATGGTTTCTCCATTGTAGGTAACTTCATCACCGTCATGAAGCTTTTTGCCTCTCTGATACTCTACCTGGCCGTTTACTTTTACCAGTCCTTCTTCAATGGCAAATTTGGCGTCTACGCCGCTTTCTGCCAGACCAGCCGCTTTTAAGGCCTGGCCCAGCTTGATATACTCGTCTCTCAGCTTGATTATTTCCATAATTTCCCTTTCCAAACTTTTAGTTAATAAAGTTTACCGGAAGAATCAGATAAATATAGGTTCCCTCCTCGTCCTTGATAAAGCAGGGGGACTTGGGATTCATCATATAAAGCTCTACTTCCTCGTCGTCAATAACCCGGAGAGCATCCAGCAAAAACTTAGGATTGAAGGCTATCATAATGTCTTTTCCGGATTTTTGAGCCATTACATCTGCGTTCATGGAACCAAAGGAAGATTTTACCTTCATGTTTAAATTATTGTCTTCCACATTCAGGATAATCGGTTTTCTGTCGCTGTCCCGAATCAAAATCATGGCGCGGTCAATGTTGTCCATGAAATCCCGTTTGTTTAATTTCACCTTTGTCTCATAATCGCTGGAAAGCATATGGTCAATGCGGAAATACTCTCCTTCAATCAGACGGGAAACTACGAGTGTATCATCAAACTCAAACAGGATATGGTTTTTGCTGAAGAAGATCAGCACCTCTTTTTCATTGTCGCCGGTGAGAATCTTGCTTATTTCAGAGAGAGTCTTGCCCGGAACAATGACTTTCTGATTTTTATAGCTGTCCTTTAAGGTGATGTTGCGGATAGAAATCCGGTGTCCGTCCAGAGAAACCACTTTCAGGATATTGTCCTTTACTTCCAGCAGCTCTCCGCCCATCATTTTATTGCTGTCGTTAGGAGAGATGGAAAAAATAGTCTGTCTGATAGCTTCTTTTAAAGTAAACTGAGTAAGGGAGATGTACTGGTCCCGCTCAATGTAAGGCAGATAAGAAAATTCTTCTCCGTCCCGTCCCTGAATGTTGAACAGAGCGTTTTCACATTCAATGGTAGTATTGAATTTATCATCTGAGGTGATGGTCAAGGGAGATTCGGTATCCGGCAGCTTACGGATAATTTCGTAAAACAGCTTTGCATCCAAAGCGATTTTACCTCTTTCCAGAATAACGCCTTCTACCTTAGTCTCGATTCCCAGCTCCATATCGTTTCCCGTAAGCTTAATCTCATCTGCAGAAGCGTCGATTAAAATACATTCCAGAATGGACATAGTGGTTTTAGAAGGAATTGCTTTTGATACAATGCTGATGCTGTTTGATAAGTTGTTTTTCTGAAACTGCAGCTTCATGTTGATAACTTCCTTTCTGAGTGAGCCTGGCTCTATATAAAGATATATATAATAAAATTTCGTAGTAATCGTAGTAGGGCCTGTGGGTATGTGTATAAGTAGGTTTGTCCCGCTTAAAATCTGGGTTCAGAGCCGTTTATAAGTATGTTGATAACCATTCTGAAACCTGGGTATGATTTGAGGATTATCCACAGGCGTAAAATTCATAAAAAATCTTACATTGCCTGTCCACAGTTTATCCACCGTTTATACCCATGTTATCCACAGGATTTTGTTGATAACTTCCTATTATAATAGAAATAACTGGTTTTACTGTGGATTTATCTTCTTTTTCAGAATATCAATCGTATTCTGGAGAGTAGGATTGTTTTCCAAATCTGCAGTAATCTTGTCAATTCCGTGGAGAATGGTGGTATGGTCTCTGCCGCCTAAGGCCTTTCCGATAGTCTGCAGACCGGCGTCTGTCATATTGCGGCACAGGTACATAATAATCTGCCTTGGGTAAACAATCTCTTTGTTCCGCTTCTGGGATGTAATATCAAGAGGCGTTAAGTTAAAGTGGTCTGCTACAATTTCAATAATAAACTCCGGTGTAATTTCCCGTGTATCTCCTGGGAAAATGGTATCTTTCAGGGCCTTCTCCGCCATGGACAGAGAGATATTTGTATTGCGGCCCTTTTCCAGATTGGAGAGGAGAGAGATTTTTTTCAGGGCTCCTTCCAGTTCCCGGATATTGGACTTGATGTTGGTAGCAATGTATTTGATTACTTCGTTGTCGATGTTGTAGCCTTCCATTTCTTCTTTTTTTCGGAGAATGGCCATTCTGGTTTCATAGTCCGGAGACTGGATGTCTACAGTCAGACCCCATTCAAAGCGGGAGCGGAGCCGTTCTTCCAGGGTGTCAATCTCTTTCGGAGGCCGGTCAGAGGAGATGATAATCTGTTTTTTTGCCTCGTAAAGCGCATTAAAAGTGTGGAAGAATTCTTCCTGGGTACTTTCCTTACCAATGATAAACTGGATGTCATCGATTAAAAGAACATCATTGTTGCGGTATTTTTCCCGGAATTCCGTAGTGGAAATATTGTTTTTGTTCCGGATTGCATCAATCAGCTCGTTGGTAAATGTTTCTGATGTTACATATAAAATCTTAGCCTGCGGATTATTCTTTAGAATAAAGTTGGCAATAGACTGCATCAGGTGGGTTTTTCCAAGTCCGGGGCCTCCGTAAATAAACAGGGGATTGTAGATTTCACCGGGAGATTCCGCTACAGCCAGGGAAGCAGCGTGAGCTAAGTTGTTGCTGGCGCCGACTACAAAGGAATCAAAGGTGTAGATTGGATTTAAGTTGGCGTTTTGCAGGGTAATGGGGCTGACGGCATTCTGGTGGTTGTTGATAAGCTGGTTGCTGCTTGACGGAAGCTCCGGCTGAATTTCATCCTCGGCGATAAATTCAATGGAATTGCATTTGATTCCGGAAACTTCTTCGATGGCAACTTTCAGCATGATTCCGTATTTCTTTTTGATGTAATTGCGGGAGTTGGTATCCTCCACAATGATTTTTAAAACATTTTCCGGCTGTTCCAGAGAATAAATTTTTAAAGGTTCCAGCCAGGTTGTATAGGAAACATTGGAAAGTTCATATTCTTCCTTCATGAAGCTTAATATGTCGTTCCATTTTTGGCGCAAGGTTTCTAACATGGTATGCTTCTCCTGTTTTTTACTGGGGTTACAGATGGTATCCACAGAAAAAGAAGATAACCGTGGAAAAATTGTGGATATGCAAAAGAACCCAATCTAATAACATTGTAGCAAAAAATCCTTTATTTTTCAATGAAAAACAAAAAAACCGGCTGTTTTCCGAAATTTATCAACATAGTTGTCCACATATTGTGGATAACTTATTCACATTATCAACATTATACAGAAAGGTGTGGAGTTCAAGATTTTGCGGCCCGGAGGATGGCTTCTGCCATAATTTCTGCAGCCAGGGTTCCGGTCACATTTATATCTGCAGGAACATTTCCCATAGAAATGGCGTAGATAGAATCTCCATCGGCCATGGTAGCTACCGGACTGATACACCGAGAATAAGCGCAGCGGGTCATAGACGCAATTTTTCCAAGCTCTGCTTTAGAAAACTGTCCATTGGTAATGATGGCGCCGATGGTTGTATTTCCTGTAAAAAGGTCAGTTCGCTTGCTGATTTGATAAAGTTCTTCACAGGTATCGGAAAATCCGGTTTTGTCAGGATTTAAAAGTCCTGCGATTTTTTCTCCTGTGTCTGGGTTAAAAATATCTCCAAAAGCATTTAATACTACAATGGCAGCCAGCTTCAATTCTCCTAAAGAGACGGCACAGACGCCAACGCCGGTTTTCATGGAACGGTCCATGCCATACAGCTTTCCTACAGAAGCTCCGCAGCCTGCGCCGATGTTTCCGCAAAAAGAAAGATTGATTTCTTTTGCGTCCTTGTTTTGAAAACGGTCTGAGAGAAGATTTTGATTTTCTGCGTCCAGGCAGGCGCTGTATCCCATGGCTGCATCCGGGCGTACATCAGATTTTCCCAGACCCAGGTCATAGATGCAGGACTGGCACACTAGGGGAACCTTTGCAAATCCGGTAGGATAACCAATGTCCCGTTTTTCCAAATACTTCATAACGCCGTCACTGGCAGCCAGGCCGTATGCAGAACCGCCGGAAAGCACAATGGCATTTAATGGATTGTCTGCAGTGAGAGGGGAGGTAAGAGGCGTTTCCCTGGATGCAGGGCCGCCGCCGCTTATATCGATGCCGGCTTTGGCTTTTTTGTCAAATAAAAGGACGGTTACTCCGGTTTTTGCAGTATCATTCTGGGCATTTCCGATGCGGAGCCCATCTATTTCCGTGATGGGAATTTCTTTTAAAATCTGATCATGTCTCATAGAATTTCCTTCTTTTATGTTAATATTTCAATGCTGCAGCCAGGCTTCGGCTGACGGCGCTGCCAATTAAGGTACAGATGATGGCTTCGATCAGTCCCTGAAATCCTACAAACAGGATTATAAACATAATGGGGTTTGCTGCTCCAAGGGAGGAAGCCAGATTCTGCACATAATCTGTCCGGTAAAAGAAAAGAATAAGGCTGCCCATAAATAATATAGTATTTAATATGGGACAGGCTAAGCTGGCAACGACATAGGAACTGTTTTTAAAATGAGGCTTTAAGGCGGCAAATATCAGGCCGCAGAGCCATCCTTCTAAAACTCTGGGAACCAGGCAGGTAAAAGCGAGGCCTATCGGGTTAATGGAAAGCAGCATGGCGCTGAATGGAGAGGAGCCGGTGAGGGCAGTGATGAAACTGGTTGTACCAAAGGCAAGGCCGCAGACAGCTCCTGCTGTGGGCCCTAACAGGATGGCGCCTACAGCTACAGGCACAGTCAAAAAAGTAATGGTAAGACCCGGTGTACGAAGATAGCCTAAGGGAGAAAAGGCCATCACGAAAATCAGGGCAGTCATCAGTGCCAGTTTAACCATAAATAAAGTTTTTACATGTTTTTCTCTATTCATTTTTGTTCTCCTTCAGTTGATTTTTTTTTGATTTATAATCATTTGTGATGGAAGTAAAAATGAACGAAGTTCTTAGAATTGAAATTTAGAAAAGCAAAAAAACGGCATAGATTTATTTTAGTTGCAGCCCGCAGGTCCGCACAAAAAATGCCGTGTAAAAAAAATAGATTTTTGGTAAAGCAAAGTGATACATTTTCCTAAGAATAACGTTCATGTGCATTATATCATACTTTATCTTTATAAGGAAGATACTAAATATAGTTGTACTATTTTCAGGAAATACGTCTTGTGGGACTACCTGTGTTTTGAAATATGATTTTGTTAAAAATGCTTGACGAAGCCTTGTGTTTTCTATATAATTGAGAAGATGTTTGATTAAAATAGTCGTAATGTGTTCAAAACGATAAGCGATTATATAAGAGGAGGTGTGCGCTATGAAAATGACTTTCCAGCCAAAGAACAGACAGCGGTCTAAAGTTCATGGTTTCAGAGCTAGAATGAGTACTCCGGGTGGAAGAAAAGTATTAGCTGCAAGACGAGCAAAAGGCAGAGCAAAATTATCCGCTTAATGTTTGAAGACAAGGTCGCATTTTGTTATGAAATGTGGCCTTTTTAATTCAAAGGAGCGAAGTACTTAAAAAATGAAAAGATTTCCAAGTATCAAAAAAAATCAGGATTTTCAGAAAGTATATCAAACTGGAAAATCTCATGCCAACCGGCAGTTGGTTATGTATATCCGGCAGACCGGGAAGGCAGAAACACGGATTGGCATATCCGTAAGCAAAAAAGTAGGAAACAGCGTGGTGAGACATCACCTGACCCGTTTGTTACGGGAAAGTTTCCGTTTAAACAAGGACGCATTAAAGACCGGATTGGACATCGTTGTGGTGGTTAGGGCCGCCGCAAAAGAATCAGAATACAAAACAATAGAGCGTGCATTTTTGCATCTGTGCGGACTGCATAACATTTTAAGAGAATCGAAGTGAGAAAATGATAAAAAAAATATTGATTTTGATGATTCGCGGGTACCAGATTTTTCTGTCTCCGCTGAAAGTCAGGACTCACTGTATTTACACACCGACATGTTCCCAATACGCCATTGAGGCACTGCAAAAGTACGGTGTGATGAAAGGACTATGGTTGTCCGTGAGGCGGATACTTCGGTGCCACCCATGGGCAGAAGGCGGTTATGACCCAGTTCCGTAACATGTTTAGGAGGTAGCAGATTGGAATACTTTGTTTTGACAAAAGTTGATGGGATGATTATGGGACCCATCTCCCAGGTATTGGGATGGATTATGAACATGCTGTTTGAGTTTACCAACATGTTCGGCTTTATGAATATTGGACTTTCCATTATTCTGTTTACGATTGTAGTAAAGATTATCATGTTCCCCATGACAATCAAGCAGCAGAAGTCATCAAAACTGATGACGGTGATGCAGCCTGAAATCCAGGCCATTCAGAATAAGTACAAAGGTAAGACGGATCAGGATTCTATGATGCGTCAGAATGTAGAAATCAAAGCAGTTTACGAAAAATACGGTACATCCATGACCGGCGGATGCTTACAGCTTGTTATCCAGTTGCCGATTCTTCTGGCTTTGTACCGGGTAATTTATACAATTCCGGCTTATGTTGCTCCGGTAAAAGAGCATTTTATGAATGTGGTTTATGCAATCACAGGTGTAACCAATGCCGGCGCCCTGACAGAGGGAGCTGCAAATCAGCTTTTAGATTTTGCTGCAGCTCATAATGTCCCCTTAACTGGTATGGTAAATATCGGAGATTTGGCCGGCGTAACCGGTGAAGCTTTGGGCAACAAGATGGTTGACCTGCTTTATAAGTTAAATCCGGCTCAGTGGACGGAGCTGGCTAATGCATTTCCCAGTGCGTCTGCTGTAATTTCAGAGAATGCAGATGTTATCACCCAGATGAATTCCTTTTTTGGAATCAACCTGGCAAGCAACCCGTTTAATGGTTCCTTTATTCCCAACATTGCCTGGATCATCCCGATTTTAGCTGGTTTATCCCAGTGGTACAGCTCCAAGCTGATGATGTCCAGCCAGCCTCAGAATAATAACAGTGAGCCGAGTATGGGTACTGAAATGATGAAGCAGATGAATGTGGTAATGCCGCTTATGTCTGTATTCTTCTGCTTTACCTTCCCGGCAGCAGTAGGTATTTACTGGGTGGCTTCCAGCGTAGTTATGATTATTCAGCAGGTTCTTGTAAACTCTTATCTGAATAAGATGGATTTAGATGAGATGATTAAGAAGAATATGGAAAAGGCCAATGCGAAGCGGGCGAAGAAGGGACTTCCGCCTCAGCGTGTAAACGAGCATGCCACTGCTACATTAAAGAATATCCAGGATGCTGCTCAGCGGGAAGAAGCAAAGAGAGCAGAAAAGCTGGAGAAAACTAAAAAACAGGTAGAGGAATCCAACCAGTATTATAATAAGGACGCAAAACCCGGCAGCCTGGCCGCTAAGGCAAATATGGTTGCAAAGTATAATGAGAAGCACAATAAATAAGGGGGTGCTAAGTCATGGAAGAAAAGATTACAGTTTCTGCAAAGACATTAGATGAGGCAATTACAAAGGCTCTGATTGAACTGCAGACTACCAGCGAGCATCTGCAGTACGATGTAGTTCAGAAAGAAAGCTCCGGTTTTTTAGGTCTGTTTGGAAAGCCCTGCATCATCCGTGCAAGAGTGATGAGCGAGGAAGAAGAACGGGCTATGGCTGCCGCTAAGAAGGCAGAAGAAAAGAAGAAGGCTGCAGAGGAAAAGGCGGCTGCACAGAAAGCAGCAGCGCAGAAGGAAGCTGCACAGAAGGAAGCTGCGAAAAAAGAGGCTGCCCGGAAAGAGACTGCTCAGAAGACTGCTGTTCAGAAGCCGGTTCCAGAGAAAAAAGAGGACAAGCCGGCAGAAAAGAAGGAGCGGAAAGAATTCCAGAAGCGGGAAAAGAAAGAACAGGCTCCAAAACAGGAGAATGTTCAGAAACCTCATCAGCCGGAAGCAAAATCAGAGCCGGTTGAAAAGAAGGAAAAGCCGCTGGTTAAGGTAAATGAGGAAGCCGTTAAAAAGGCTGCAAAGGAATTCCTGGAGCAGGTATTCGGCGCTATGGGTCTGAAAGTTTCTATAGAAGTTGTTTATGATGCAGAGGAGAGAGAGCTTCAGGTAAGTATGGCTGGAGACGATATGGGGATCTTAATCGGTAAGAGAGGTCAGACTCTGGATTCTCTGCAGTATCTGGTAAGTCTTGTAGTAAATAAGGAAACCGAAGGATACCTGCGGGTGAAGCTGGATACGGAGAATTACCGGGAGAGACGGAAAGAAACTCTGGAAACGCTGGCTAAAAACATCTCTTATAAGGTAAAGAGAACCAAGCATCCGGTTTCTTTAGAGCCGATGAATCCTTACGAGAGAAGAATCATTCACTCTGCTCTCCAGAATGATCGTTATGTGGTAACCCGCAGCGAGGGAGAGGATCCATATCGTCATGTGGTAATTTCTCTTAAGAAAGAGGCTTATGGAAACGGAAATGGCCGCAGAGACCGTTACGGCAATAAGAAAGACAGAAATAGGGACGGCCGCAGCGAGAGAAACAGCGAGCGAACCTGTGCAAAGCCTGTAGAGAAGCCGGAAAAGATGGAAAGTCTGGAGGCATTATTTGCAGAAAAGCCAGTGGCGGAGAATCCGGCGCCGGCTGTTGAGACGGAAAGTTAAATTCCTTTAAGATGTGAAATGAAACGGGGGTGTCTGGTAGTGGTTTGACCACCACCGGGCGCCTCTTTTGCTTATTGAGGATATAAACATGAAAGCAGGAAATTCAGATACGATTGCAGCCATTGCTACCGGCATGACCAGCTCCGGCATCGGAATTGTGCGGGTCAGCGGAGATGAGGCGATTGCCATCGTAAGTCAGATATTTGAAAGTAAAAAGCAGGGATTTCAGCTAAGCGAGGTAAAATCCCATACAGTACATTACGGCGTGATTCGGGACGGTGAGGAAGTTCTGGATGAGGTTCTGGTGATTGTGATGCGAGGGCCTCACAGCTATACAGCGGAAGATACGGTGGAGATTGACTGTCACGGCGGTGTTTTGGTGATGAAAAAAATACTGGAAACAGTAATCAGATATGGTGCCCGGCCTGCAGAGCCAGGAGAATTTACAAAGCGGGCATTTTTAAATGGAAGGATTGATTTGTCCCAGGCAGAAGCGGTGATGGATGTAATAAATTCTCAGAATGAGTATGCCATGAAAAGCTCTGTCAGCCAGTTAAAGGGTTCCGTGTCCCGAAAGGTGCGGAGGCTGCGGGAAGATATTTTGTATCAGATCGCATTTATTGAATCTGCCCTGGATGACCCGGAGCATATTTCTCTGGAGGGATATGAAGAAGAACTGCTTAAAAAGCTGAATCCGATGATCGGAGAGCTGGAAATCATAATTCAGTCTGCAGATAACGGAAAGCTGGCAGCAGAAGGCATCCGCACCGTAATTCTGGGAAAGCCTAACGCTGGAAAATCTTCTCTCATGAATGTGCTGGTAGGAGAGGAGCGGGCTATTGTAACGGATATTGCGGGAACGACCAGGGATACCTTAGAGGAACGGATTCAGGTTCACGGCATCAGCTTAAATATTATTGATACGGCCGGAATCCGGGAAACAGAAGATGTGGTGGAGCAGATTGGAGTAGACCGGGCCAGACAGGCGGCAGACCAGGCAGATCTGATCATTTATGTGGTGGATGGATCCTGCCCATTGGATGAAAATGATGAAGCGATCATGGAGCTGATCCAGGGCCGGAAAGCGGTAGTCCTGCTGAATAAAACAGACCTGGAAACACAGGTATCGGAGGCTGAGCTGGCGCATAAAACCGGCCAGACGGTTATCGGAATTTCCGCCAAGGAGGAGCTGGGGATTGACCGGCTGGAGCGGCAGATCCAGGAGATGTTTTATCAGGGAAGCATCGACTTTAACAATCAGGTGATGATTACCAATGTGCGGCATAAGACGGCGCTTGAGGAGGCTTTAAACAGCTTAAAGATGGTGCGGCAGAGCATTGCCGATCAGATGCCGGAAGATTTTCTTACCATAGATTTGATGGACGCTTATGAACGGCTGGGAACCATTATCGGTGAGGCTGTGGAGGATGATCTGGTTAATGAGATTTTCCGGAAATTCTGTACTGGCAAATGATGTAGATGGAATAGTAAAAAGAGGGATGGAAAGATGCCATTTGTAGAAGAATCTTATGATATTGTTGTAGTCGGAGCCGGTCACGCAGGCTGTGAGGCGGCGTTGGCTGCGGCCAGGCTGGGACTGGAAACGATTATGTTTACGGTCAGTGTGGACAGCATCGCCCTGATGCCCTGCAATCCTAATATTGGAGGAAGCTCTAAAGGTCATCTGGTGCGGGAGCTGGACGCTTTGGGCGGAGAGATGGGAAAGAACATTGATAAGACCTTTATTCAGTCCAAAATGCTGAACCAGTCCAAGGGGCCGGCAGTTCACTCTCTGCGGGCTCAGGCGGATAAGCAGGAATATACCAGACAGATGCGGATGACGCTGGAGAATACAGACCATCTGACAGTGCGGCAGGCAGAGGTGACTGAGATTATTGTGGAGGAGGGGAGCATCGCCGGGGTAAAGACCTTTTCCGGCGGAGTTTACCGTGCAAAGGCGGTTGTGCTGGCTACGGGAACCTACTTAAAGGCCAGGTGTATTTACGGAGATGTAAGCACTTATACCGGCCCGAATGGGCTGCAGGCAGCTAATCATCTGACAGATTCCCTGATTGCCAACGGCATTGAGATGTATCGGTTTAAGACGGGAACGCCGGCCAGGGTGGACAAGCGGAGCATTGATTTTTCCAGGATGGAAGAACAACTGGGAGATGAGAGGGTGGTGCCTTTTTCCTTTTCTACAGACCCGGAATCTGTGCAGAAGGAACAGGTTTCCTGCTGGCTGACTTATACCAATGAGAAGACCCATGAGATTATTCGGAATAATCTGGATCGATCCCCTCTGTTTTCCGGCACGATTGAGGGAACTGGCCCTCGGTATTGTCCTTCTATTGAGGATAAAGTGGTGAAATTTCCGGATAAGGACCGGCATCAGGTATTTGTGGAGCCGGAAGGACTTTACACCAATGAAATGTATTTAGGCGGCATGTCCAGTTCTTTGCCGGAGGATGTCCAGTACGCAATGTACCGGACAGTTCCGGGACTGGAGCATGTGAAGATTGTGCGGAATGCTTATGCCATTGAGTACGACTGCATCAATTCCCGTCAGTTAAAGCCTACATTGGAATTTAAGGCGATTCGGGGACTGTTTTCCGGCGGCCAGTTTAACGGAAGTTCCGGTTATGAGGAGGCTGCAGTTCAGGGCTTTATAGCCGGAGTGAATGCTTCCATGCAGGTGCTGGGGCGGGAGCCTTATGTGCTGGACCGGTCTCAGGCTTATATTGGTGTGCTGATTGATGATCTGGTAACCAAGGAAAATCATGAGCCTTACCGGATGATGACATCCAGGGCGGAATACCGGCTCCTTCTTCGTCAGGATAATGCAGATTTGCGGCTGCGGGCGATTGGACACGAAATTGGATTGGTGGATGATGAAACCTACGAGAAGGTACTGCTGAAGGAGCGGCAGATTCAGGAAGAAATTGAACGGCTGGAGCGGACAACGGTAGGAGCAAATCCCAGAGTGCAGGAGTTTTTGAAGGTTCACGGAAGCACAGAATTAAAGACGGGAGCAACTATGGCAGAGCTGGTGCGGCGTCCGGAACTTAGCTATTTTATGTTAACTGACATTGATGAAAAGCGTCCGCAATTACCGTTTGATGTGGCAGAACAGGTTGACATAAATATTAAGTATGAGGGATATTTAAAACGGCAGCAGCAGCAGGTGGCTCAGTTTAAGAAGCTGGAGAGCAAAAAGTTGGATGTAAATTTTGACTATTCAGAGGTAAAAAGTCTGCGGCGGGAAGCAGTACAGAAACTGAATCTGTATAAGCCTGCGTCTATTGGACAGGCATCCCGGATTTCTGGAGTTTCTCCGGCAGATATTTCGGTGCTGTTGGTACATTTGGAGCAGATGCGGCATGGGGGAAGAAGTTAGGGTAAGTTCTCTTTAAATGATTCAGGTTTTCAACAAGGGAGGAATTATGGAACAGAGATTTGTGGATAACATGAGATCTGGGGCTAAGGAATTGGGGATAGAGCTGACAGATGTTCAGATCGGGCAGTTTTACAAATATTATGAGCTTTTGACAGAATGGAATAAGGTAATGAATCTGACTGCCATTACAGAATTGGATGAAGTAGTTAGTAAGCATTTTCTGGACAGTCTGGCTCTGGTAAAGGCGGTTCCCAGAATGGGGGAAAAGGCAGAGCGTGTCATTGATGTAGGAACCGGGGCCGGTTTTCCAGGAATACCGTTGAAAATTGCATTTCCCAAACTTCAGATGACGCTGTTGGATTCTTTGAATAAACGGATTGGTTTTCTGAATGAAGTAATTGGTCAGTTGGGACTGCAGAGCGTGGAGACGATTCATGGGAGAGCAGAGGATTTTGGACGGAATCCCAAGTATCGGGAGCAGTATGATTACTGTGTATCTCGTGCAGTGGCAAACACAGCTACTTTATCGGAGTATTGTCTTCCGTTTGTGAAGGTAGGGGGATGTTTTGTACCTTATAAGTCAGGTAAGATTGATGAGGAGTTGGCGGAAGGGACAAAGGCTATTGAGAGTATGGGTGGAAGTATTGAAAATGTGGTGTGGTTTACTCTGATGGTCGGAGAAGGGGAAAGATCTCTGGTAGTGATTAAGAAGGGGAAGGCTACGCCGAAGAAGTTTCCGCGGAAAGCGGGGGTGCCGGCGAAGGAGCCGATAAAGAAGTGATTTTTTGAGAGGGAGTAATAGACGACTCCCTCTGCCATTACTTAAAGAATCCCACCCGTCGCTACGCTAGGGTGGGAAAAGATAATTGCTGATTTGGAGTGGGAAATTATTTTATCTTTCAGGGACGATTTCAATCCAGTAGCCGTCCGGGTCGGAAATAAAGTAGATGCCCATTTTTTCGTTTTCATAGCAGATGACGCCCTGGTCTTTGTGGAGCTGATGAAGGGTTTCGTATTCATCGGTTTTGAAGGCCAGATGGAATTCGCATTCGCCCAGATTGTAGGGTTCGGTGCGGTCACGGAGCCAGGTAAGCTCCAGAGTAAAGTCTGTGGTTCCATCTCCTAAGTAAACCAGTTTAAAGGAACCATCTTCTGCGGTTTTCTCACGGACGGGTTCCAGATTTAAAGTATCTTTGTAGAATTTCAAACTTTTTTCCAAATTTAAAACATTAAAATTGAAATGATTGAAGGCAGTCATGGGATAATCTCCTTTATGTTGTTTAAGATAGTGTGAAAGCAACTATTTTATGCTGCGTATAAAAATGTTTCACGTGAAACATTTTACTGGAAATAGGTCTGAACCAGTTTATAAAAGGCTGTGGGAGTTTCTGCGTGGGGAAGCGCCTTAGCATCAGGAATGATGGCAGTCTCAATAGCCGGATTCAGATTTTTGTATTCGTTCAGCCGTTCTTCCATATCCTCAAAATCTCCACCGCCAACCAGGTAAATACTGTTGTCAATCTTCTTTAAGGTGTTGGAAATATTACACTTGGTGTAGTTGCATTTTACACTGGCATAGAGCGCTCTGGGAGAAGTGCCTAAGTGGGCAGCTTCGTAGCAGGCGTCTACCTGAGCAGCCTTTACGAAATAAGGATTGTGAAACCAGTTGGCAGAAAGCTTATCTGTAATGTTTTGTCTGCTGGATGCAATGTGGTAGATTAGAGTTCCTATAATAGGAAGATCAAGGCAGAACTTATATATTTTAGCAGTTTTGCCGGGCATCATACTGGAATTCAGAAGGCTTAAGGGATTTACCAGCATGATCTGATCAAACAACTCCGGATTGGTACCGCAGGCCATAACTGGAATTGAAGCGGATTCTCCGGAAGCAATTATGTCTGTCCGATGGCCAATAACGGATTTAATAAAATCAGAAATCAGTTGGACATAAAGATAATTGGTATAGGTCATGTTAGGCTTTTCGGAGCGACCACATCCTAAAAGGTCAATGGTATAAACTGTATATTTTTCCTGTAAAAGAGGAATCATCTGATTCCATTCATAGCCGCTGGATGCGGCGTTTAAATTGTGAATCAACAAAAGAGGTTTACTAGTACCGGCTTTTGTGTAGTGAATGTTTCCAAAACGCCATTTATAGCAAAGAGCTTCCGGTTCTGCCAGAATATTTTTAGAGATAGCTGTCACTTTGATGAATTTGTTGATAGCAGCAATAGAAGCGGCAGCACCTGCGGAGAGAACCAGCAGAGTGAGTAATTTATTTTTAGTTTGCATGGAATGAAGCCTCCTTAAATTATGCGACAGTTACGGTTTTGCTGTAACTATCAGTTGATCTGTGTGGAACGGCTGTACCGTTTTGAAATCTATACATAGTATAATACAAAACCAGGTCTTATACAACGAAAACAAAGAAATCTGTGAAAACTGTCGGATGTTTCATGTGAAACATTTTAAAAATTCGCCACATAAGTTTCACCGTAAACATATGAAAAGATAGCAAGATATGATATAATGAGCACAGGAGAGTTGAGGGAGCTTGCGCACTCTTGACAAACGGCGAAATTATTGAGTGATGAAATCACGATATAATAACGAGGAAAAGGATGTCGTGCTTGCAGGAACAGGCATTTGACAATAAAAGTAAAGAGTAAACAATGTCATAAATTCAACCGAAAAGGGTAAAATATGGGAAGAATAATAGCAATCGCAAACCAGAAAGGCGGCGTAGGCAAGACAACGACAGCAATCAATTTGTCAGCCTGTTTGGCTGAGGCCGGTCAGAAGGTTCTTACAGTGGATTTTGACCCTCAGGGAAATGCCACCAGTGGACTGGGATTTGAAAAAGGGTATATGGATAAAACGGTTTATGAACTTTTGATGGGAGAGTGCAGTCTGGATGAGTGCATCATCCGGGATGTGCAGGAAAATCTGGATGTGCTTCCATCGGATGTAAATCTGGCAGGAGCAGAGATTGAGCTGTTGGATGAGCAGGATAAGGAATTTCTTTTGAAAAAGGAACTGGAGAAAGTGGAGAAAGAATACGATTTTGTCATCGTTGACTGTCCCCCATCTCTCAGTCTTCTTACCATCAATGCATTGACTGCTTCCGATACGGTGCTGGTGCCGATTCAGTGTGAGTACTATGCACTGGAGGGACTGAGCCAGATTCTGCAGACTGTAGATTTAGTAAAGAAGAAACTGAATCCAAAGCTGGAATTGGAGGGCGTGGTATTTACCATGTATGACGCCAGAACAAATCTGTCTCTGGAGGTCGTAGAAAATGTAAAGCGTCATTTAAACAGAACTATTTACAAAACTATTATTCCGAGAAATGTTAGGCTGGCAGAGGCGCCCAGCCATGGCATGCCGATTAACCTTTACGACAGCCGGTCTACTGGTGCAGAAAGCTATCGGATGCTGGCAGCGGAAGTAATCAGCAGAGGAGAAGCATAATATGGCAAAAAGAGGATTAGGAAAGGGCCTGGGGGCTCTTTTTGGCGAAGATGTAGTAGAGGAAGTAAAGCAGGAGAAAAGCGAGTCTGTGGAAAAAAGGTCTGCTGCAAAGAAAAATGTGGAAAAACAGGGCGCAGAGGGGACATCCGCAGTAGGAAAAGCTGCTCTTGAAAAGCCGGAGGAACAAAAGGAACTCACTCTTAAAATTTCTAAAATTGAGCCTAACCGGGAACAGCCGAGAAAAGATTTTGACGAGGAACAGCTGCATCAACTGGCAGATTCTGTTAAGAAATATGGGGTTTTACAGCCCCTTTTGGTGCAGAAGAAGGGCAGCATGTTTGAAATTATCGCCGGAGAGCGGCGTTGGAGAGCTGCCAAGCTGGCGGGATTAAAGGAAGTCCCGGTTGTAATCCGGGAATACAGTCCTCAGCAGGCCATGGAAATAGCTTTGATCGAGAATGTCCAGCGGGCTGATTTGAATCCCATTGAGGAAGCTTTGGCTTATCAGCGGCTGATGCAGGAGTTTGATCTGAAGCAGGAAGAAATTGCGGAGCGGGTTTCTAAGAATCGCACCACGATTACCAACAGCATGCGGCTTTTGAATTTGATACCAGAGGTGCAGACGATGCTGACAGAAGGTCGGATTACCAGCGGACATGCCCGTGCGCTTCTGGGACTGGAAGATGCAAACATGCAGCTGGAGCTGGCAAAGCGGATTGAAGCAACTCGTATGAGTGTGCGGGAAACGGAAAAGGCAGTAAAGCTTTTAGCCAACGGAAAGCGGGAGCGAAAACCGAAGACGGAAGATGAGGCTTTGGAACTGATTTTTAAAGATTTGGAAAACCGGATGAAAACGGTGATGGGGACTAAGGTAAACATCAGCAGAAAAGATCGGACCAAGGGAAAGATAGAGATCGAGTATTATTCGGAGTCAGAACTGGAGCGGATTGTAGAGCTGATTGAATCCATCCGGTAAAATGATAAATTAGAATAAACCATATGGAGGAAAATGTTTTGAACAGTATGGGATTCGATCCCACCTATCTGATTATCGGCCAGTTGGTGATTACGCTGATTTTGCTGGTGACGGTAATCGTGTGTGTGGTAAAAATAAGAAAGTTATATCGCCGTTATGATATTTTTATGCGGGGAAAAGATGCGGAGTCCATGGAGGAGATGATTATCAATCAGATGAACGAAATCATCGAACTGAAGTGCCAGGACCGGGCTAATAAGGATTCTATCCGTACAGCAAATAAAAACAGCCGGGCAGCATTCCAGAAGGTAGGGATTGTGAAATACAATGCATTTAAGGGAATGGGCGGAAATTTAAGCTTTGCTCTGGCGATGCTGGATTATACCAACTCAGGATTTGTGATAAATTCAGTCCACAGCAGAGAGGGATGCTATCTTTATATTAAGGATATTGACCGGGGGCAGACGGATACGCCTCTGGGAAATGAGGAGAAGATGGCGCTGGAGCAGGCATTGGGGTATATTGAAAAGGAACAGTAGGGACTATCAAATATGCACAAAAAAATCTTTGTAAGTTTAGGAAAGTTTAACTGAAGGGGTATTGACAAATATTTAACGAGAACATATAATACAGATAGCAACATTGTTAAAAAAATATCGAACACATAAATCAGTAACTAAAGTACGGTATTATTCACTTTCAGCATAATGGTGCAGAATGTATTTTCAGCCTGCAAGGCGGAGAAATGAGGCGATGCAGTGGCATCGTCAGTTGACGGCAACGCAGCAGATGGAAATTCAGACAAGTCATTCTGTGAAATGTGAGTGATACAGTACGCCAGGTAACCAAATGACAGTGATTCATTGGAGGAAAATCGTTATGGCAAAGAAAGAAACAACAGCGCCGGTAATTGACAATGTAGAAGCTCTGGAAGCGAAGATGAAGGAAATGCGGGAAGCACAGAAAGTGTTTGCTGCATTCACTCAGGAACAGGTAGACAAGATCTTTTTTGAGGCAGCGTCCGCAGCAAATAAAATGCGGATTCCGCTGGCTAAGATGGCTGTAGCTGAGACTGGCATGGGCATCGTGGAAGATAAGGTAATCAAAAACAACTACGCAGCAGAGTACATTTACAATGCTTACAAGGATACCAAAACCTGCGGCGTTGTAGAGGAAGATAAGGCATTTGGTATCAAAAAGGTTGCAGAGCCGATTGGCCTGGTAGCAGCAGTTATTCCTACTACCAACCCTACCTCTACCGCTATTTTTAAAACTCTGATTTGTTTAAAAACCAGAAACGCAATCATCATTTCCCCCCATCCCCGTGCGAAGGATTCTACCATTGCAGCGGCTAAGATTGTTCTGGAAGCTGCTGTGAAGGCAGGCGCACCGGAGGGAATCATCGGATGGATTGATGTTCCGTCTCTGGAGCTGACCAACACGGTAATGCGGGATGCAGACATTATCCTGGCTACAGGCGGCCCTGGCATGGTAAAGGCTGCTTATTCTTCCGGTAAGCCGGCTCTTGGCGTTGGCGCCGGAAATACGCCGGTTATCATTGATACCACTGCTGATGTGAAGATGGCTGTCAACTCCATCATCCATTCTAAGACCTTTGATAACGGTATGATTTGTGCTTCTGAGCAGTCTGTAACCGTTTTGGAACCGATCTATGAGGAAGTAAAGAAGGAATTTGCTTACCGGGGATGCTACTTCTTAAATGGAGATGAAATCCAGAAGGTAAGAAAGACCATTATCATCAACGGCGCATTAAATGCAAAGATTGTAGGCCAGAGCGCTCACACGATTGCAAAGCTGGCAGGAGTTGAGGTTCCGGAGGATACCAAGATTTTGATTGGCGAGGTGGAGAGCGTAGACATCAGCGAGGAGTTTGCTCACGAGAAGCTGTCTCCGGTTCTGGCTATGTATAAGGCAAAGGATTTTGACGAGGCTCTTGCCAAGGCAGAGCGGCTGGTGGCAGACGGCGGCTACGGCCACACTGCTTCCCTGTATGTCAATGTCAACGAGCATGAGAAAATCATGAAGCACGCAGAGGCTATGAAGACCTGCCGTATTCTGATCAATACTCCGTCTTCTCACGGCGGTATCGGAGACCTGTATAACTTTAAGCTGGCTCCGTCCCTGACTCTGGGCTGCGGCTCCTGGGGCGGAAACTCCGTTTCTGAGAATGTAGGTGTGAAGCATCTGCTGAACATTAAGACTGTGGCTGAGAGGAGAGAGAATATGCTGTGGTTCAGAGCGCCGGAGAAGGTGTATTTCAAGAAGGGCTGTCTGCCGGTTGCCCTGGATGAGTTGGGAACTGTTATGAACAAGAAGAGAGCCTTTATTGTAACCGACTCCTTCTTATATATGAATGGCTATACCAAACCGATCACCGACAAGCTGGATGAGATGGGCATCGTTTATCAGTGCTTCTCTGATGTTCAGCCGGATCCGACCCTGGCTAACGCTCAGGCAGGCGCAAAGGCCATGACTGCATTCCAGCCGGATGTGATTATTGCTCTGGGCGGCGGTTCTGCTATGGACGCAGCTAAAATTATGTGGGTAATGTACGAGCATCCGGAGGTAGACTTCCAGGATATGGCTATGCGGTTTATCGATATTCGGAAACGAGTTTACACCTTCCCGAAGATGGGTGAAAAGGCTTACTTTGTAGCTGTTCCCACATCTTCCGGTACTGGTTCTGAGGTTACCCCGTTTGCCGTTATTACCGATCAGGAGACCGGCGTAAAATATCCGTTGGCTGATTACCAGTTGATGCCGAACATGGCAATCATTGACACCGACAACATGATGAGCCAGCCCAAGGGTCTGACCAGCGCATCTGGTGTAGATGTTCTGACCCATGCTTTGGAGGCATATGCTTCTGTAATGGCAACCGACTACACCGATGGTCTTGCACTGAAGGCCATGAAGAATGTATTTGAGTATCTGCCTACCTGCTACGATGACGGCAGCAATGTAGAGGCCAGAAGCAAGATGGCAGACGCTTCCTGTATGGCTGGTATGGCATTTGCCAATGCCTTCCTGGGTGTGTGTCACTCTATGGCTCACAAGCTGGGGGCGTTCCATCACCTTCCCCACGGTATTGCCAACGCACTGTTGATTTCTCTGGTTGTGGAATTTAACGCAGAGGAGTGCCCGCGGAAGATGGGTACATTCTCTCAGTACCAGTATCCCCATACCATGGCTCGTTATGCAGAGTGCGCGCGTTTTGTAGGCATTCAGGCTGCTACGGATGAGGAGGCTGTGAAAAAGCTGATTGAGAAGATCGAGGAGCTTAAAGCTGCTGTAGGCGTGAAGAAGACGATCGCAGAGTATGGCGTAGATGAGAAATACTTCTTAGAGACTCTGGATGAGATGGTAGAGCAGGCCTTTGATGACCAGTGTACCGGTGCTAACCCCAGGTATCCGCTGATGAGCGAGATTAAGGAGATGTATCTGAAAGCTTATTATGGAGATGCAAAGAACAGCGCGAAGTAAGAGCTTGTTGTAAAATAAAGAAATGGGAAAGCGGAGCTTGTTGAGGGCTTCGCTTTCTTGTTTCATAGGAAGGTTTGCCCTATGAAACAAAAACGCTCCGTGGGATGCGCACTTCGCGCTTAAGGAAAATGTCTGCGTCAGAAATAACCAGTTGAATTTCCAGCTCTCAAAGAAAAAAGTAGTAGACAAAAACGCTTTACTATGCTACTATGATAAAACAATATCACAACATAGCAAGGTGAGGCAGCAAAAACGAGGAGGACACTATTATGAAAAAGAATATTTTAAGCTTGGCAATGGTTGGTATGATGGCTGTTTCTTTAGCTGGCTGCGGTCAGGATGCAAAAGAGACAACGGCAGCGGCAGAAGAAATCACAGAAGCGGAGGTATCGGAAGCAGCTCCCTCTGAGGCGGCAGGCGCTACCTTTACCGTAGGCTTTGACCAGGATTTCCCGCCTATGGGATTTGTGGGAGATGACGGAGAATATACAGGATTTGATCTGGAACTGGCAGAGGAAGTGGCAGGCCGGTTAGGACTTACCTTTGTACCGCAGCCCATTGCATGGGACGCAAAGGACATGGAGCTGGAAGCAGGCACTATCGACTGCATCTGGAACGGTTTCACCATGAACGGCCGTGAGGATGGGTATACCTGGAGCGAGCCGTACATGGATAACAGTCAGGTATTTGTAGTTGCAGCAGATTCCGGTATTACAAGTGTTGCAGATCTGGCCGGAAAGGTTGTGGAGGTTCAGGCAGATTCTTCTGCAGAGGCAGCTTTAAAGGAGAATGCGGAGCTGACAGCTACATTCAGCATACTGCAGACGGTTCCGGATTACAACACGGCATTTATGGATTTGGAGATGGGCGCTGTGGACGCCATTGCAATGGATGTCATTGTAGCCGGTTATCAGATTGAGCAGAGAGAAAACGGCGACAGCTTTATGATTTTAGAGGAATCCCTGGCTTCTGAGGAGTATGGAATCGGATTTAAGAAGGGAAATGATGAGCTGAGAGATCAGGTTCAGAAAACCCTGGAGGAGATGGCAGCAGACGGTACTTTGGAGGAAATCTCCAATAAGTGGTTTGGCCGGGATGTGACTACCATCGGAAAGTAAGAAGGCAGAAAGAGGAGCGTTATGGAAATCAGCGTTATGCTTGCAAAGTTAGCAGGAGGAATGGCGGTCAGCATTCAGATATTTGTGCTGACACTGGTTTTCTCCCTGCCCCTGGGCCTGGTGGTGGCCTTTGGAAGAATGTCAAAGAATGGCATTCTCCGGGCCATCGTAAAGACCTATATATCAATTATGCGGGGAACACCACTGATGCTGCAGCTTATGGTGGTTTATTTTGGACCTCACTACCTGCTGGGCATTAAGGTAGGCAGCAGCTATCGAATATGGGCAACTATGATCGGCTTTGTAATCAACTACGCAGCCTATTTTGCAGAGATTTACCGAAGCGGAATCCAATCTATGCCGGTGGGACAGTATGAGGCGGCGCAGCTTTTGGGCTACAGCAAAATCCAGACCTTTTTCCGTATTATTCTGCCACAGGTGATTAAACGGATTCTGCCGTCTGTTACCAATGAGGTGATTACCCTGGTTAAGGACACATCTCTGGCTTTCACCATTGGCGTAGGAGAGATGTTTACCACGGCGAAAGCTCTGGCTTCTTCCCAGGTGAGTATGATTCCCTTTGTGGCGGCAGGATTATTCTACTACATATTTAATCTGGTGGTGGCAGTGGCTATGGACCAGACTGAAAAGAAACTGTCCTACTATCAATAATATCGGAGGAAGTCATGAATTTATTGGAAATGAATCGGGTGAAAAAGTCTTTTGGAGGACTGGAGGTCATCCACGATATTTCTCTGCAGGTAGGAGAGGGAGAAATTGTATCTATTATCGGGCCGTCCGGTTCCGGAAAGTCTACCCTGCTTCGGTGCGCCACCATGCTGGAGACCATGGACAGCGGAGAGCTGGTTTATCTGGGAGAACAGGCAGCCTGGAATGATAAAAACGGAAGGACTGTTTATGGAGATAGTCAGACCTTAAAAAAAATCCGGCAGAATTATGGGCTGGTATTTCAGAATTTTAACCTGTTTCCCCATTTTTCTGTGCTGAAGAATATTATGGACGCGCCGCTTACTGTGCAGAAGCGAAACAAAGCAGAGGTGCGGGAGACAGCCATGGAGCTGCTTCGGAAAATGGGACTGGAGGATAAGGCGGACGCCTATCCCTGCCAGTTGTCCGGCGGCCAGCAGCAGCGGGTTGCTATTGCAAGAGCGCTGGCTCTGAATCCGAAGATCCTGTTTTTTGATGAGCCTACATCGGCTTTGGATCCGGAGCTGACCGGAGAGGTTTTAAAGGTGATAAAATCCCTGGCGGATCTTCACATTGCCATGGTGATCGTGACCCATGAGATGGCCTTTGCCAGAGATATTTCCGACAGGGTGATTTTTATGGCAGACGGGGTGATTGTAGAAGAAGGAACGCCGGAGGAGGTGTTTGCCTCCTCCAACGAGCGAACCCAAAGTTTCCTTGGAAGATATGGGGAGATGCTGAAGTAATTAAGATGGGCTGTCAGCCTGTTCTACCTGAGAGTAGAACAGCACGCCGCCCAGGATTACTGCGCCGCCGATAACCTGCATTATTCCCGGAATTTCTCCAAACAGGAACATGGCAAAGACGGCGGCAACTACCGGCTCGCACAGCTTGGAGGCAGATACAAAGGCAGGGGAGAGGAATTTTAAGCACCAGCTAAAGATACTGTGGCCTAAAATGGTGGAGAATACAGCCAGCAAAAGTCCTACAATGACGCTGCTTGCCCCATGCCCGGTCAGGGAATGTCCTTGAGCCAGAGTGATAATCAGCAGTGTGGCGGCGCAGAAGGTATATACAATGAAGGTGTATATAGTATTGGAGGTATTGCGCCGCGCCTTCTGTCCGATTAAGGTATAGATGGCAGTGGAGATGGCGGCGATCAGGGCCAGGATGTCGCCGTAAAGATGGTTTCCGCCGGAAGCAGAGTCGGACCAGGCAATGAGGACACTTCCCAATACGGTAATGGCAATGGCCAGGGCAGCCCTGCCGGAAATCCGTCCTCCAAGGAATAAGCAGAATCCCAAAGCCACCCAGATTACCTCGGTGCAGACGATGGTAGTGGAGCTGGCTACTGAGGTGTGCTGCAAAGATTCAAACCAGAGCACAAGATGCAGAGCTAAAAAGATACCACTGACTGCGCAGAGCAGGGTGGTTTTTTTATTTGTTTGAAACAGCTCCTTTCGCCGGGCCTTAGAGCCAAGCACCACCGGGGCCATAAGAGCCACGGTCCATAAAAGCCGATAGGCGGCTGTCACCACAGACGGAGCAGGGGAGTATTTGACGAAAATGGCTGAAAGAGAGATGCCGATAACGCCAATCACAATCATGATCATAGGATGCTTTTCTAAGTAATTCATGTTTCTGTTTCCTTTTGTGTATGGATTTTTTTGCCATTGTATCATGGCAGAGAAGAATATACAAGTGGTTGAAAAGTTGCGATAACATGAAAAAAGCGGACGACTTCTATCAGCGGGATGTATACCTGTATTTATGTGGATAATTACGATGTAAAAATCGCATATGAGGCGATGCTTCGGGAATACTATATGAAGGATAACTATTGCATTTTTGGTAATTATATCTGTAAGGTAATGACGGGATTCCATGTGTTTGACAATGATCCGTGAAGTATGTTTTTGCGGCTTCAGGTTCCCGTGACCTTCCAAAAATGATGTGAATGTCCGCATAAGTTTAATTTTCAGCCCGTTAGGGAGAACAGGAGGTATTTTGCATGGAAAAGATTAAAGTAGTTCAGTACGGATGTGGCAAGATGGCAAAATATACGCTGAGATATTTGTATGAGCACGGCGCACAGATCGTTGGTGCGATTGATGTAAATCCGGAAATCGTAGGCATGGATGTAGGCGATTATGCGGAACTGGGCGTAAAGACTGGTATTCTGATTTCCAGCGATGCAGATAAGGTGCTGGACGAGTGCAATGCAGATGTGGCTATTGTAACGCTGTTCAGCTTTATCAGTGACATCTACGATCATGTGGAGAAATGTGTGAGCAGGGGCATCAATGTTATTACGACCTGTGAGGAGGCTATTTATCCCTGGAACACAGCGGCTGCCCAGATTAACCGCCTGGATGCCCTGGCTGTTGAAAATAACTGCACCATTACCGGTTCCGGTATGCAGGATATTTTCTGGATCAACATGGTGGCTATGGCTGCCAGTGGCTGTCACAAGCTTACAAAGATTAAGGGCGCTTACAGCTACAATGTAGAGGATTACGGCCTGGCTTTGGCTAACGCTCACGGCTGCAACCTGACTAAGGAAGAATTTGAACAGAAGATTGCTCATCCGGCAGAGTTTGAGCCGTCCTATGCCTGGAATGCCAGCGAGGCTCTTTGCAGCAAGTTAGGACTTACGATTAAGTCGATCCAGCAGAAGCATGTTCCTTATATTGTAGACCATGATGTATACAGCTCTACTATGGGTCTGACTATTGAGGCAGGCCGCTGCATTGGCATGTCGGCAGTGGTAACCATTGAAACTATGCAGGGCATTACCATTGAGGAGGAGACCATCGGAAAGGTATATGGCCCGGACGACGGAGATATGTGCGACTGGTGGCTGACTGGTGAGCCGAATACGGAATTCCATGTAGTGAAACCGGCAACGGTAGAACATACCTGCGCAACTGTTGTAAACAGAATCCCGTCCCTTCTGACCGCTCCTGCCGGATATGTTACCTGCGACCAGTTAGAGCCACACCCCTATCTGACCTATCCTATGGAGTATATGGTATTATAAGGAGGAAAGTGATGCCATCTTTGTAAACTTTTCGTGACTTTTTCGGTTGAAAATCGTGAAAAACGCTTGCAAATTCAGGATTTTCCTGTAGAATAGATATGATACAGAAGATGGGGACAGCAAATGCCTCCATCTTCTATTGTGAATGTGGAATTGTTTTATACAAAGAAAGGTGTCAGATCATGATTAGTGCAAATGGCGTAACTCTCCGTCTGGGAAAGAAAGCATTGTTTGAGGATGTAAATATTAAGTTTACGGAAGGAAACTGCTACGGCCTTATCGGGGCTAACGGCGCAGGAAAATCTACATTTTTGAAGATCCTGTCCGGGCAGTTAGAGCCAACCAACGGCGATGTGGTGATCACGGCCGGACAGCGTTTGTCCTTTTTGCAGCAGGATCACTTTAAATACGATGAATTTACAGTTATGGATACAGTTATCATGGGCAACATGCGGCTGTATCAGGTAATGAAAGAGAAAGACGCAATCTACATGAAGCCGGATTTCTCCGATGAGGACGGCATTAAGGCGGCGGAGCTGGAAGGCGAGTTTGCAGAGATGAACGGCTGGGAGGCAGAGTCTGACGCAGCCAATCTGTTAAACGGACTGGGCGTTGATACGGAGTATCATTACAGCATGATGAAGGACTTGATTGGCGCTTTGAAGGTAAAGGTGCTGCTGGCCCAGGCGCTGTTTGGAAACCCGGACATCCTGCTTTTAGACGAGCCGACAAACCATCTGGATCTGGATGCGATTGCATGGCTGGAAGAGTTTTTGATTAACTTTGAGAATACGGTAATTGTGGTTTCTCATGATCGTTATTTCTTAAATAAAGTCTGCACCAATATTGCAGACATCGATTACGGAAAAATTCAGTTGTATGCCGGTAACTACGACTTCTGGTACGAGTCCAGCCAGTTGATGGTAAAGCAGATGAAGGAAGCTAACCGGAAAAAGGAAGAAAAGATTAAGGAACTGCAGGAGTTTATCCAGCGGTTCTCTGCAAACGCTTCCAAATCAAAGCAGGCTACTTCCAGAAAACGAGCTTTGGAGAAAATTGAGCTGGATGATATTAAGCCCTCCAGCCGGAAATATCCCTATATTGATTTCCGCCCGGCCAGAGAAATCGGAAATGAGGTGCTTACGGTGGAAAATCTGTCTAAGACCATTGACGGCGAGAAAATCTTAGACGGACTGACCTTCACTTTAAACCGTGAGGATAAGGTAGCATTGGTTGGCCCCAACGAGCGGGCAAAGACGGTACTGTTCCAGATTCTTGCAGGAGAGATGGAGCCGGACGAGGGTTCCTACAAATGGGGTCTGACCACTAGCCAGTCCTACTTCCCCAAAGACAACAGTGCAGAGTTTGCCAGCGATGATACCATTGTAGACTGGCTGACCCAGTATTCTCCGGAAAAGGATGTTACCTATGTACGCGGCTTCCTGGGCCGTATGCTGTTTGCAGGCGAGGACGGTGTAAAGAAAGTACGGGTGCTTTCCGGTGGTGAGAAGGTGCGCTGCATGCTTTCTAAGCTGATGATCTCCGGCGCCAATGTGCTGATGCTGGACGAGCCGACGGACCACCTGGACATGGAATCTATCACTGCTTTGAACAACGGTCTTATGAAGTTTCCGGGCGTACTGATTTTCTCATCCCGCGACCATCAGATTGTGCAGACCACTGCAAACCGGATCATGGAGATTGTAGGCGGGAAGCTGATTGATAAGATCACTTCTTATGATGAATACTTGGAGAGCGATGAGATGGCAAGAAAGCGTTTCGTGTTCTCTGTATCTGAGAAGCAGGAAGAAGATAACTGAGATGAGTTTAATTACCATAGAGAATTTGACAAAATCCTATACGGAGCGGCTGCTGTTTGACGATACAGCATTCAGTGTCCAGGAAGGAGAGAAAGTGGGCTTGATCGGTATCAATGGTACCGGCAAGTCCACTCTTTTAAAAATCGTGGCAGGGCTGGAGGAACCGGACGATGGCACAGTGGTTCGCCGGCGGAATCTTTATATTCGTTATCTGCCACAAATTCCCCAGTTTACGCCGGGAGATTCCGTGCTGGACGCCATCGTCCGGGATAATGAAAAGGAGCCTCATTTTTCTTCCAGAGAGGAGATGGAAGCCAGCGCAAAGACGATCCTTACAAAGCTGGGAATCTATGAGTTTGATGCAAAGGTGGAAACCCTGTCCGGCGGCCAGAGAAAGCGGGTGGCTCTTACCAGCGTACTGCTTTCTACGGCAGATCTTCTGATTCTGGATGAGCCTACCAACCATCTGGACAGTGAGATGGCAGACTGGCTGGAGGATTATTTGAAGCGGTTTCACGGCGCGCTTTTGATGATTACCCACGACCGGTATTTCCTGGACAGTGTAACCAACCGGATTGTAGAGTTGGACAAGGGAAAGCTTTACAGCTATCAGACCAACTATGCAGGATTTTTAAAGCTGAAAGCAGAGCGGATGGATATGACGGCGGCGGCGGAGCGGAAGCGGCAGTCTATTTTGCGGACGGAGCTGGCCTGGATGCAGCGTGGGGCCAGAGCCCGTTCTACCAAGCAGAAGGCCCATATTCAGCGGTATGAGGCTTTGCGGGATATGGAAGGGCCGGAGCTTGACAAGGAGGTGGAGTTAAGCTCTGTCTCCAGCCGTCTGGGGCGCACTACGGTGGAACTGGAAGGCGTCTGCAAAGCCTACGGCTCTAAAATCCTGATAAAGGACTTTTCCTATGTGTTTCTGAAAAATGACCGGGTGGGCATTGTGGGAAGAAACGGCAGTGGAAAGTCTACCTTGATGAAGATGATTGCAGGCTGGGTACAGCCGGATTCCGGTCAGATTGAAATAGGTCAGACTGTGAAGCTGGGATATTTTTCCCAGGAAAACGAGGACATGGACGAAAGCCTGAATGTTATCGACTACATTAAAAATGTGGCGGAGTATGTGCAGACGGCGGACGGCATGGTAAGTGCGTCTATGATGCTGGAGCGGTTTCTGTTCCCTGGGAGTGTTCAGTATACTAAGATCAGCCGCCTTTCCGGCGGAGAGCGGCGGAGACTGTATCTGCTGCGGATTTTGATGGACGCGCCGAATGTGCTTTTACTGGATGAGCCGACCAATGATCTGGACATCCGTACCCTCACCATCCTGGAGGATTATTTAGACAGCTTCCAGGGAATTGTAATTGCCGTGTCCCACGACCGGTATTTCCTGGATCGGACAGTACGGCGGATTTTTGCTTTTGAGGGAGAGGGAAAGATAACCCAGTATGAAGGAGGATTTACGGATTACCAGGCGGCCTGCATCCGGAAGGAAGCGCTGGAGGGTGCGGAGCAGGGAGCAGGACGAGAAGGGAAAAACGGAGCCCAGGCGGGACAGTCTGCCGGGACAGTTCAGAGCGGCGGCAAAGGCCAGCGGACCCGCGGCCCCCAGAAGCTGAAATTCTCCTATAAAGAGCAGAAGGACTATGAAACCATTGAGGGGGACATTGCTGTCCTGGAAGATAAAATTACTTCTCTGGAACAGGAAATAGAGGCCTCTGCCAGCGATTTTGTGAAGCTGAACCATCTGATGGCGGAGAAGGAAGCTGCGGAAGCGGCTTTGGAGGAAAAGATGGAGCGGTGGATGTATCTGGAGGAGTTGGCTGCGAAGATTGCGGAGCAGTAGCTTGTAAAACTACCGCTGCCTGGCGAGGTTACTTCTGTCAAAATCCTTGACGGACAGACACTGCAGAGGTATAATAGCTTCATTGGCTGACAGAAGTCAGCATTTCGGCAGAAGCCGTCTTCATGTACAAAAATAAAAGAGACATAAACAGATAAAAACAAATGCCAGGAAGGTACTGTGCCCAGAAGGGCCGTATAATTCTGGCATTTTCTTTTTAGGGATAACCCAGTGCTGTTTATGGAAAAGGAGCAAACGAGTATGACACAAAAAATGACGACAAAAAACATGATCATGGCGGCTTTTTTCCTGGCGGCGGGCATTGTGCTGCCGTTTTTTACCGGACAGATTCCGGCGGTAGGCAGCATGCTTTTACCTATGCACATTCCGGTGCTGATCTGCGGTTATGTATGCGGCTGGCCCTGGGGACTGCTGGTGGGCTTTGTGCTGCCCCTGCTTAGAAGTGCCATGTTCGGTATGCCGCCTATGATGCCTACGGCTGCGGCTATGGCATTTGAACTGGCGGCCTACGGCGCAGTGACCGGCATTTTATATGAGCGGCTGGAGAAAAACATGGCATCTCTTTACATAAGCTTGATTGGGGCTATGATTGCAGGCCGCATAGTGTGGGGACTGGTAAGCATGGTTCTTTACGGCGTAATGGGCAATGCCTTTTCCTTCCAGATTTTTTTAAGCGGAGCGCTGCTTAAGGCGGTTCCAGGCATTGTGGTTCAGCTTGTGCTGATTCCCTCGGTAATTGCTGCATTACAGAAAGCAAAGGTAGTGAGTAAATAATGAAAAAAGTTCTGTTGGAGCATTTCAGAAAATATCCGAAAATGCAGATTTCGGACGCAGTAAAGCTGCTGTACCAGAGCGAGTTTGGCGGCGGACATATGATTGCAGACCCGGCCCGAAGCCTGGAACGGATTCGGCGGGAGTGGAAGGACATACAGGATCGGGATAAGGCGGCTGGCCACCCGGAGGCAGATACCCGGACAGAAGCTGCCGCAGACAGGGGAGCCGCAAAAGCGATGTGCGAAAATATCGGCGGCGGAATGTATCGGATTCATCTGACGGTATTAGACGATGGCCTGGCGGCAGAGACATTGAATGAGATGTTTGTCCAGACGGCAGACCGGAAGGTGGGAACCAGAGAATCCTTCGAGAATAAATTAGCGCTTTTGGTGGAATGCTGTAAAAGTGGAGATCTGCCTTTTAATGAGGAGCAGGTTCGGACCTATCTGGAACAATATCGGCAGCAGGGCTATCCGGCAGTGAGCCACAGCGATATTTTCCGGGAGCAGTATCACCCTGCATACCGGGTAGTGGCAGACTGTTTCGTTCGGTATTATGAGGTGTTCCGGCAGATTGATATGGCCTTGAGCCAAAAAGACGGCGGTCAGGTGCTGGCGGCTATTGACGGCATGTGTGCCGGAGGAAAAAGCACCATGGGCCGGATACTCCAGGGAATTTACCAGTGCAATCTGTTTCACATGGATGACTTTTTTCTGCAGCCTCATCAGCGGACAGAGGCCAGGATTCAGGAAGTCGGCGGAAATGTGGATTATGAGCGCTTTCAAAAGGAAGTGCTGGGGCATATGGGAGACAGGGATGGTTTTACCTACCAGGTTTATAGCTGCCAGAAGCAGCATCTGGATCAGAAGATTACGGCGTCCTGGAATCGTTTGAATCTGGTAGAAGGCTCTTACAGCCAGCATCCCTATTTTGGTGATGTGTGGGATCTGAAATTTTTCTGCCGGGTAAGCCCGGCAGAGCAGCTTAACCGGATTCGTCTGCGGAATGGGGAAGTCATGGCGAAACGGTTTCAGCAGGAGTGGATTCCAAAGGAGAACGCCTATTTTTCTGCATTTCATATTCGGGAGAACAGTATTTTGGTGGAAAATTTTGTTTAAATAGTTGACTTCACTACGGTAACTTGTTATAATCAGTTAAATCTAAATTGAGCAGTAAGGGCTTTGCCGGTATGGCAGAGCCTTTGCCCATTAGGCAGCAGATTCATCGCTGAAAAAGCGGGGAGCAAATGCCCCAGGCTGAGAAGGAGGAGAATGAATATGTCCTATGTTGATGAGATCTATGAGAGAGTTGTGGCACAGAATCCGGGTGAGCCGGAGTTCCACCAGGCAGTGAAAGAGGTTTTGGATTCCTTAAAGCTGGTGATTGACGCCAATGAGGAGAAATACCGCAAGAACGGTATCCTGGAGCGTTTTGTGGAGCCGGAGAGAATCATTTCCTTCAAGATTCCGTGGGTGGATGATAACGGAAATGTGCAGGTAAACAAAGGTTATCGGGTGCAGTTTAACAGCGCCATCGGACCGTACAAGGGCGGCATGCGTTTCCATCCGTCTGTAAACCAGAGTATTCTGAAATTCCTGGGCTTTGAGCAGACCCTGAAAAATTCCCTGACCGGCCTTCCCATGGGCGGCGGTAAGGGCGGCACCAACTTTGACCCTAAGGGCAAATCTGACCATGAGGTAATGGCATTCTGTCAGAGCCTGGTAAACGAGCTGTACCGCCACATCGGCAAAGATACGGATGTTCCGGCAGGAGACATCGGCGTAGGTGCAAGAGAGGTTGCCTACATGTTTGGACAGTACAAGCGGCTGACCGGCCTGTACGAGGGCGTGTTTACCGGAAAGGGTCTGACTTTCGGCGGATCCCTGGCCCGGAAAGAAGCTACCGGCTACGGCCTTATCTACATCACACAGGAGATGTTAAAAGCCAACGGAAAGGATCTGGCCGGCAAGACCGTCATCGTTTCCGGTTCCGGTAATGTGGCTATTTACGCTGCGGAGAAGGCACAGCAGTTGGGTGCAAAGGTAGTTGCGCTGAGCGATTCTAACGGTTACATTTACGATAAGGACGGCATCAAGCTGGATATTGTTAAGGAGATTAAGGAAGTGCGCCGCGGCCGCATCAAAGAGTATGCAGATATGGTGCCGGGTGCAGTTTACACGGAAGGTAAGGGCATCTGGAGCATTCCCTGTGATGTTGCGCTTCCCTGTGCAACTCAGAATGAGCTGAATCTGGACGATGCAAAGACGCTGGTTGCAAACGGCTGCTTCGCAGTGGCTGAGGGCGCAAACATGCCGTCTACCAGAGAGGCTACCGATCTGTTTGTAGAGAAGAAGATTCTGTTTATGCCGGGTAAGGCTGCAAATGCAGGCGGCGTGGCTACCTCCGGTCTGGAACAGAGCCAAAACAGTTTAAGAATGTCCTGGAGCTTTGAGGAAGTGGATGAGAAGCTGTACGGCATCATGGTAAACATTTTCGACAAGGTTCAGGATGCTGCAAAGCGCTACGGCGTAGAGGGCAACTATGTGGCTGGCGCAAATATCGCCGGATTTGAGAAGGTAGTAGACGCCATGATTGCCCAGGGCGTGGTATAAGGAGCGAAAATGCACAGATTTTTGCGAAGCATTGGATTTAGCGCATATCAGAAAAAACGAGACATCGAGAGCCTGTTAAATCGCCTGGAGGATGCGGGAACAAAGCAGCTCCTTCAGGTGGAAACAGACGAAAATCTGTGCCAGATTCGGGCGGAGGTGGCGCCGGGGATGGGAGTGGCCATTTTTGGCGAGGTGGACGACAACGGCGTTTTCCACCGGGAGTATTATTATCCCTATCTGACCGGCACAGACGAGTCTTCCAGGGCAGACTGCTCTATCCAGCGGCACACAGAGAAGGAAACCTACGCCGGTCTTCTGGACGAGTACCGGGTGGGAATTTCCCTGATTTTTTATCTGGAAAATGGGTTTGAGTACCGTGAGCGGAAGCTGAACTGCCAGTCCCGGAAGGTGGAGTATGTCAATTTAGTGGGCCTGGCTATGGAAGGAAAGATTCTTCTGCCCCTTTACAAAACCAGAAAGCAGATTGAGATGGCCAGGGTGGCTTCCAAAGACCGCAACTCCTTAATCGAGGCTGCCAAGAACGGTGATGAAGACGCTATGGAAACCCTGACTATCGAGGACATCGACCTCTACTCCCAGATTTCCAGGCGGGTGATGAAGGAGGATATTTATTCTATTGTGGATTCCTGCTTTATGCCCTGCGGCGTTGAGTGCGACCAGTATTCCGTAATTGGGCAGATCACCCACATTGAGGAAAAGAAGAATCAGATAACTGACGAGCTGGTTTACGACCTGACTCTGGACTGCAACGATATGGTGTTCCATGTAGGCGTGGCTGCCGCCGACCTTATGGGCGAACCAAAAGTAGGCCGCCGGTTTAAAGGCCAGGTGTGGATGCAGGGTATAGCTAAGTTTGCGGATGAGTAAAATAAACAAAAAGAAAAACGCCTTGACGGTTAAGGCGTTTTTCTTTATAATGAGATAGATTGGGAAATGTTTCCGTAGCTCAGATGGATAGAGCGACCGCCTCCTAAGCGGTAGATGGTTCGAGTCCAAATGAGGCAAACAACTGAATAATTTTACAGATGTCCATGTAGCTCAGCTGGATAGAGCACACGCCTCCTAAGCGGCAGATTGTTCGATTCCTTCGAGCCTTGAAAATTGCATAAAACTTATAAATGTCTCAGTAGCTCAGCTGGATAGAGCACACGCCTCCTAAGCGTGGGGTCGGAGGTTCAAATCCTCTCTGGGACGCCAGAAAGCACCGCTGCAAGCCTTTTTTCGGGGTTTGCAGCGTTTTTTTGTTCCTCCTTCTCCCGGTAATTTCACTTCCGTTACCGGGAGATTTTTATGCGCCGCATGATGTATATTTGCTAATTGGACTCGAACGCTTTTCAGAAATTTGCTAAGAAAATTCTGCGTTTTGCTAATTCGATTTTTCGGATCACTTTGCCGGGGCTTGCGCCGCTATCAGGGCTGCGAGCGCACTTGCCAGCTCCGGCGACTTTTGAAGCTGCTCCACAAGGCTTTCAAGATCCAGGGTCGCAGGCTCCGATTTTACCGGTTCTTCCGGTGGACGGACATTGCGAAGATCAGGCTTGGCATAGAAGGCTGTCTCGAATTTCTGAGCATTGACCTTTCTATCCTCGTCCAGAATGTGAGCATAGATACTGGTTATCATGTCGATCTCGGCATGGCCCGTATCGCCCTGGGTGGCTTTCAGATCGCCGTGGTTGAGTTTCAGTTTGTAGGTGGTACTGGAATGACGGAGAGAATGAAAGACCACCTTCGGCAGCCCTGCGTCCTCACGGAGCTTTGCAAATTCTTTGAGGATGATACGACCCTCGCAGGGCCGTCCATTGGGAAGTGCCACAACCAGATCGAAGTCCTGATACTCGTCGCCCAGGAAACCTTTCAGTTCGTCCTGGGATTTCTTCCATTCCCGCAGAATGTAGGCCAGCGTTTTCGGCAGCCACACCTTACGGATGCTGGAATCGGTTTTCGGTTTTTTCAGAATAATTCTTGTGCTGGTGTTCGGCATGAGCGGGGTGAAGATGTAATAGATATCCTTCTCGCCCAGCGTTTCAATCGCCCGTTTGGAAGCTCTCGTCAGCTCCTTGTCGATGTAGACATAGGCATTATCCGCCGCAATATCTTCATCGGAAATATGGACGTTCTCCCAGGTCAGCCCCAGGATTTCACCCATACGCAGAGAGCAGGCGAAGGAAAGGTTCATTGCCACATAGAGTTTGCTGTCCGTGCATTTGTCCAGAGCAAGACGGATCATATCCGCTGTCCAGATATCCCGTTTCGCATACTCCGTTTTCGGGAGGATCACATTGTCAAAGGGGTTTCTTGCAATGATTTCCCATCGTACCGCCTGCTTAAACGCACACCGCAGGAGCTTGATGATCTTTTCAATGGTCTTGTCACTGACATAAGTGGTAACGGCCTTTCGGGTTTTGGTAGACACCGACTTGGTTTTCTGCAAGGTCTGGATATAACCGTCAACCGCACGGGGAGTAACCGCCTGTACCTCCATATCACCGATGATCGGATTGATATAGTTGGCAATCAGCGCTGTTTGGCTGTCATACATAGATACGCCCCATTTCTTTTCTCCGTAAAGAGATACGAAGTCATAAAGGAACTCGGTGATCGTCTGATTGCTTGGCGGGAGAAAAGTTCCCGTGTGCTGCTGATTTTCGATTTCCGCCTTGCGCTTTAAGGCCTCTTTGTGGGTATGCCAGGTTTCCCACTTCTGTTTGGTTTCTCCGTTCTTGTCCACATAGTTGTAAACAACGGAATAGTTTTTCTTTCGCTTGATAATAGATGCCATATCGTTCTTCCTTTCTTGGATCACAGGTCGAGGGAGTCAAGCCACTCGTCAAATGACCGCTTGGAAATGCGTATGGCGTTACCAATTCGCACGATTTTGAAGTGCCCTTCTTTTACAAGGATATATGCGGAAGTTCTTCCGATGCCCAGAATTTGAGCAATATCGTCAACCGTATACGTCCTTCTTTCAGGGGTTTCTTTCTTCGTGCCGTTCCATGTTTGAGACATGAGAACCCCCTTTCAGTTATGAAAAGGAACAGCACGAATATGTGTGGGTAATATAACTTCCACCATCATTTTACCGTGCTGCTCCATGTTTGTCTGCTGCTAATTGAAAAGTTTACGATCTATCCATAAACTTTCAAAAAGGAAAAGTAGGCTTACGGACGGCTGTTGGCACAGCTCCACGGGAGTCTAACCCCGGCCCATGCTGATGGGTGCGGCGCACAATGCTTTGTGGGCGTTCAATGCGCGAGTATCTTTAACACTGCCCGTGTGTCATCGCCCACAAGCTGCCACGCTTGCTTTGCGGCTTGGTGTGGATCGCTCGCTCCCATGAGGGAGGTCATGGCGCACCGGCCGTATGGCTCGGCACAAACAGGAATGTATCCGTTTGCCTTATACTGCGGCGTTGGCCTCCCAACGGGCTTTCTTTGTCAAGGTGCTGCCTCTGGCCACGAAAGAGAGGAAACAGGGAAAGGGTAAGCTGTTTTCGCTTTCAGACCGGGCTTGTCAACTCATGCTGACAATGGAATGAATGAGCTTGATCTCCAATCGGCGCTTCATGTATTCGTCCACCCGAACATGGGGCTGGCCGTCAGGATCGTAAAGTGTCCGGGTGCAGAGCTTGTTGATATAGCCCTCATAGTACCGAAGCACCTGATCCACAGCCTGGGAATCCCCATCACGGGCGGCGTCGATCACCGAAAGAGGAAGAAGCTCCTTGCTCTTGTATGTAGGCTTCATCGTTTCTTTAACCTCCCTTCGGCATGAGTGCAGCCAATTTGATCCGCAGCTCATTGAGTGATTTTGCCCGTCGCCGCTGCACGGCGCTGCGGGACATTCCCACAAGGCGGCCGACCTCCTGATCTGGCAGGTCCAGAACAAAATGCAGGATCAAAATACTCTGCTCCTGAACGGACAAACCGGCGAAGGCATCAGCCACAAGCTCATTTTCAATATGTAGGTCATACCCGTGGGACGAGAATGTAAATCTGTCACTGGGGTAATGATCTACAACGCAGAGCTTGTCCATCTCCATTTGCGGAAGGTCGCTGAATGACAGTTCCCTGTCACGGCGTCTTTGCATTTCCCGGAGGTAGTCGATTGCCTCATGGTAGAGTACCAGCTTGCAGTAAGCATCGAACTGGCACCGCTCGCCATAGTCATTGCGGGGGATCATATCCATCTTTTCACCCCCTTTCCTGGGGGAATGAGGTGGGTTTCTCCCTTTCCGCTAACAAGGCGAACGCAAAGCCGCTCGCTACCCGCTAAAAGCCTCCTTTTTGAAAATTTCTTAAAAAATTTTTTCGAGGCGGGTTTGTCCTCGGAAAACAGCAAAAAGCGCCCAGCAAGTCGCAACGGACCTGCTGGGCGCAGAAGTGTTTTATAAAGAAGAGTGCTTACATGGTATAGTTCATATCCAAAGCCGGACGACTCCGACGGAGGGGCTACGCTTTTTTTAACTGGTGCAGATCATGGATACTGCGGAAAAGAGAAAAGGACACGGCGATACCTCCTCGGAAACCGCCGTGTCCTTAAAAAAGGGCGACTTTAACACACCCTCCGTAAATCCAATTTTTTCATAAGGAAAACGGCGGCCTGAAATGTGATGTTTCAAAACCGCCGTCCTGCGCCGCAAGGCCGATCTTAACGGTCTTGTAGTGTGGTTGAAAGAATATTAAACAAAGAGAACCGATAATCCGTGCGCCTGCTGGCTAACGGGTTATCGGCTCTGCGTCTTTGCGTCTGGCTCTATGATAACAAATGTATGTAATTCTTTTACACTGATTAGCGTTTCCTGTTTGCACTTTGGGCAAAACAGCGGGAAGTTATCAAGTATTGTATCTTCTCGTATTTTCAATCTTGTTTTATTTTTGCAGACAGGGCATAATATCCATTCAGTTTCTATCATACTATCCCTCAAAACGATTCCTTATCTTTGCCACATTGTAATTCATTATCTTTCTACCAAAATGCACATACATAAAATTCTTTACTTTTGACCAATGTTGGCTGTGTTTTGCGAAAAATTCATCAGGACTTGAAAATATCCCAAAATCAGTTACAACAGCAGCACTCTGAACATAAGTATTATTGCCAACCCAATCTATTGAGAGATTTTCAAAATCATCCGTAGCAATAGCATAACGCCTAAATTCTTTGCTGATATTGGGGTACATCGCCTTGACAGCGCCAAAATATCTTTTGTCGGTAATAACTCCCTCTAAAGCCAACCACTGCCCATTATAATAAACCTCTGCCCAAGTGTGAATAATTCTGGATGGCGCAAGGACTGAAATCCATGCGGTAGTCGCTCCGCGTTGAAAATCTTTTGATACTTCAAATCCATGAATACGACAAGGGATGCCTACCCCTCGTAATAATGCCATTAAGAGTGTAGCTTTTGTATTGCATTGTCCATATCCATCTAATAAAACTTGTTCCGCAGTTAAAGTATCAGAATTGTTGTAACCAAAAAGTATTTCGTTTTGCACGAAGTCATATATGGATTTAATTTTGTCATACTGATTTAGCTTATTCCACTTGCTAGTATGGATAAGATCCTGTATGAGATTTGAACTATAATTCAGTATCTTCGTTTCGGTCAAAAATTCTTCATTCATAATTAAGTCCTCCTGCTGACTTAACTATAAAGGATTCACGCGTGAAATACTTTCAAAAATACGCTATTCTTCAAAGAAAGACTTGCAGGCATCCCCATCATTCTTTTTGTGACAGCGGCAAAATGCGAGGGGGTATCAAAGTCTGCAAGCATTGATGCTTCTGTGATATTTTTGCCATTTAACAATGCAAGGAATGCTTTTTGCATTTGGTGCAGTTGTATATAACTTTTTAATGGTATTCCTACCTGTTCCCTAAATAAATGCGATAGTCTACTCGAAGATAACGAAACCATATTTGCGAATGAAGAAATAGAATGTTCATCACAGCTGCAATTCTCAATATGGTGTAGCAATTCTCTAATTCTATCATCAAACTGCCTATCATTTTCAATTATCCCCAAGAAGTGATATAGCGTTTGCATAAAAGCTCTGTATATTTCAAGGTCATCGCTATGTAAAAGATTATATCCATGTTCCACCACATCATTTCGACTGGTGGTATCGAAAATACAATACTCATTCTCTCCCATGATTACGCGTAGCTGTTCAGCAAAATCAGAAGTAGGCTCAATAATTATTGATATGTGCAAACGATTTCCTGTTGAAAAGCTGTGGCAAATATTTTGATTTATCAAAATGCAATTACAGTTCAACATTTTCTCAGAAACATCGATGTTCAAATCTTTTTCCAGCCCGAGAAAAAGTTGCATTGCGTAATGCTTATGCTCAACTGCTTCAATCTGATCTGTAAGTATTGTTATTTTGTCTTTATCCCAATAAATCTTGTTCATATTGTTTGCTTCTCCTGTAAACTCTTGTTTTCTTTCCGCCTGTTGTCCGCCGGCTTTTCCGCGTCCTTTGGTATCAACCACATACGGCTGAATTTTGCAACACCCGGTATTCGGTTTTCTTCGCACAGCTTTTGAACCCGTCGTTCGGAAATGCCCCACTTTTTTGCCGCTTCTGGGGCAGAGATATATTCAAGCATTTTGCTATCCTCCCGTAAAAAATCCTTTGTCATTATTATATACGGTTAGCCGAATGATAGCAATACCGAGATATGAAATATAAAGTGTAGGAAGAATAGATATCACATCATTCCATGTGCAGACTATGAAATATAGAATGTATGTGGGTGATGTTGAATGGCAAAAGTGAAAGACTGCCCTGGCTTTGAAACCTTCGGTGCGGATGTAAAAGAAGCACGGAAGGCGAAGAACCTTGCACGAAAAGATTTAGCTGAAAAGGTGAATATTGATACCAGGTATCTTGCCAACATCGAAAACGAGGGCACGATCCCAAGCTTGCCGGTCATTATTCAGCTTGTAAAAATCTGCGGCCTGCCGATGGAGAGATATTTCAATCCAGAGGTCATGCGAGAGGAAAGCGAGCTGCGCCAGCGGGTCGGACAGAAGTTAAAGCTCTGCCCGGAACAGTATTTGCCTATCGTGGAGGGTGCCATTGACGGGGCCTTAAAAATTGAAAAGCCGAATGAAGAAACGGAGGGTGTCTGAACATCCTCTGTTTTTCTTATTTTGTGGGCATTTTGGGGCTTCCGCAACGCTTTATAAGTAGGGATAAGATACGGTAGCAAGCACAGCAAGCGAGTACCCGCTTGCGAATTTTGAGATTTTCAGGTCCCTTGCCCGAAAATTCAAAATTGCTTGTTGGGATAGTCCCAAACCCTTATAAAGAATGGAGGCGGCGCATGGCAAATCGAAAACGGAATATCCAAATGAAATTCTATGTTACGGAGGATGAAAAACGGCTCATAGACGAGAAAATGAGCCAGCTCCCCACACGCAGATATGGTGCCTACCTCCGAAAGATGGCGATTGACGGATATATCATCTATACGGACACCGCAGATATCAAGGCATTTATCAAAGAGCTTTCTGCCATCGGCCGGAACATCAACCAGATCGCCAAGCGGATCAACGCCGGAGGTCCTGCGTATCAGGCCGACATGGACGAGATACGGGAAAGGCTGGACGAGATATGGCAGTTACAAAGACACATCCTATCAAATCAACGCTGAAAGCAGCCATTGACTATATCTGCAACCCGGAAAAGACGGACGGAAAGCTGCTTGTTTCTTCCTATGGCTGTGCCGCCGAAACTGCGGATATCGAATTTTCCTGGACCCGCTGCCATGCCATCGACAAGGGAACGAACCTGGGCCGTCACCTGATCCAAGCCTTTCAGCCTGGGGAGGTCACGCCGGAACAAGCCCATGAGATCGGCATGGAGCTTGCAAAAGAAATCCTGGGTGGCAAGTATGAGTTTGTACTTACCACTCATATAGACAAAGATCATGTTCATAATCACCTGATTTTCAATGCGGTCAGCTTTGCGGATTACAAGCATTATCATTCCAACAAGCGAAGCTATCACGATATCCGCCGTACCAGCGACCGGCTTTGCAAGGAACACGGCTTGTCTGTCATCATTCCCGGACAGGACAAGGGCAAGAGCTATATTGAACATCAGGCCACGCAGAGCGGCACCAGCTATAAGGTGAAGCTAAAAGCGGCCATCGACCGGCTCCTACCAGCCTGTTCCGATTTAGAAGAACTGCTTCGCCGCCTGCAGAGAGAAGGTTATGAGATCAAGCGAGGCAAGTATATCTCCGCCAGAGCACCGGATCAGGAACGGTTCACCCGTCTGAAAACCCTGGGTGTGGACTACACCGAAGAAGCCCTTGCTGCCCGGATCGCCGGACGCGCCAGACCTTCCCGCCAGCCGAAACAGCAGGACGGAAAGATCAGTCTGCTCATTGATATTCAGAACAACATCAAGGCGCAGCAGAGTGCAGGCTTCACCCATTGGGCGAAGCTGAACAATCTGAAACAGGCCGCTAAAACGATGAACTTCTTGACGGAGCATGGCATCGGCAGCTATGAGGAATTGGAAAGCAGGTTGGCCGCCGTGTCTGAACGCAGGGATGCCGCTCATGCAGAAATCAAGCGGGTAGAAAGCAGAAGTGCCGAACTTGCCCTTGTGATGAAGCACGCCGGAACTTACCGTCAGCTAAAACCGCTCTATGACCGATACCGTAAATCGAATGATAAAGAAAAGTTTCTGCGGGGGCATGAGAGCGAGATCATCCTTTTTGAAGCGGCCGCCAGAGAATTAAAACGGCTGGGGACTGTGCCGCTGCCGACAACGGAAAGCATGAAAAAGGAACTTGCCAATCTCACCGCAGAAAAGGAACGGCTCCTTGCTGAATACAAAGCCGCAAGAACCGAAGCCCAGGAATACGATACCGTTAAGCAGAATGTGGATGCGCTGCTGGCCGTTCCAAAGGAATTGAATCATGCGCATGATTTTCAATTATAACAGAAATAATGGAAGCCATATTGACCTATCTTTCTAACCAAAGTATAATGATTATGGATTATTATATGTACTGGGGTGAGAAGATGTCGAACAAGGCTACTATTTCAAAGAGAGATGAGCGATTATTACATACAAAAAGCGGAAATCGTTGTGCCATGTGCAAAACAATTTTGGTCGATGTTGTAAACCCTTCTGCTGCATGTGTTGGTGAAAACGCTCATATTTATGGTGAAAAGCCCGATGCTGCACGATATGACTCAACTAAAGATTCTTCTTTCGTAAATAGTGAGCAAAATTTAATTTTTCTTTGTTGTAATTGTCATAAGAAGATTGATACGGATGTGGCTTCATATCCAGCAAATGAACTATTCGCTCTAAAAGCGCAACACGAACAATGGGTTACACAAAAATTAGAGGAAAAATCTATTTCTTACAGTTTTGCTGAATTAGAAGTGCTGGCAAAGTATTTAGTATCATCAACAGCGCCTGCGCAAACAAACTCATCTTTTTCTCTGTTGAAAATCGATGAGAAAATCAAGAAAAATTCTTTGCTAGATGTTCAAAAGTATATAACAATGGGGTTATCCAGCAATTTCACGATTGCAGATTACTTAAACAGGCACCCAGACCCGTTATTTGCTGCAAAATTGACTAATATTATGGCTCAAAAGTATCGAGAACTGAAATCGAATGGATTAGACAACTATGAAATCTTTGATGAGCTTTGGACTTTTGCAAGCGGGAATAATTCTGATTTTTCCTATAAAGCGGCAGGTCTTGGCATACTAACCTACTTTTTCGAAAAGTGTGAGGTGTTCGAAAAATGATTTTGCCAGACAAAAATATAAAACTTGAGTATTCTTTATTAAACTGTGGTGCCATCGTATTAGATGAAATTTCTGAACCGCAAACCGTATCGTTACTATGGGATAAATCTAAAACTCATGAAACTTTAGTAAATTATGAGAAATTTTTGCTAACGTTAGATTTTCTGTATTTAATTGGCGCTATTAGCATAAAGGATGGTTTGATTGTGAGGTGTAGGAATGATTCACTCAGTTAGAAGCAATAATCCAAAATTCAAACCGGTAGTGTTTCATTCTGGTTTTAATGTTGTTTTGGCCGATCGTAAGCGTGGTAGTGATACCGAAGAAAAGCGTACACGAAATGGTGCTGGAAAAACAACATTGGTTGAAATCATACATTTTTGCTTAGGTTCTCAGGTGACTCGAAATTCCGTATTTAAGAATGAAAACCTTAAAGGCTGGTCTTTCATTTTAGAAATAGATGTCAGAGGGAAAGCATATTGTATCGAACGCTTTACGGATTGTCCAGGAAAACTTTATATTGATGGAGAATTATCGTCTCTCGACTTTGACTGTAAGTACGATCAGATTAAACATCGTTACTATGTTTCCCCCGGAATTTTCAACAAAGTAATGTTGACAGAATTCTATGGCATTGAAATGGTTGATAATAGCCAACAGTATCTTCCGACATTTCGAGAATTAATTTCTTATGCAGTTCGAAAAAATGTTGAAGGATATAAGAGTGCTTTTGAGTTCTTTTCTCGTCAAAAAGCCTCCAGTGTACAGGCATGCAACGCTTATTTTCTAAATCTAAGCATGGAATATGCTGCTCAATTTCAGAGTCTAAAGGAAAAGAAGAAAGGAATTGATGACTATAAACATGCTGCACAATCTGGCGTCATTGGAGCGTTTAGCCTAAACATTGGTGAACTAAGCACCGAAGTTATCACTCGTCAAAATGATGTTGATGCACTTAAAGAGCAGTTAGAAGCATTTCAAATCCACCCCCAGTATGAGGAAATTTCTAAGGACGCTAATGACTTGACTGAACGAATTCACTCGTGCACCAATATGCTTATTCTTCGTCAACAACTACTGGAAAGATATGAGACAAGCTATAGTGATGAAACACCGGAACTCCCTATTGCTGACATTGAAAAGATTTATTCCGAAGCAGGGATTCTATTCCGAGATTCAATTCTTCAACCTCTTTCCGATGTAATCAATTTTCATAAAACGATTGTCGCAAATCGCAGGGAATATCTCCATAGTGAGATTATTTCTTTACGCAAAGAAATTGACAAGCTGAATGAGCAAATTGAGAATTTAAGTTCTCAGCGTGCAGAGTTAATGAAAGTACTGGAAACTCATGGCGCATTAGCCGAGTATGTACTTATTCAGGATCGCTATGCAAAAGCAAAACAGCTCTTAGAAGATGCGAAGAAGCGGCTTGAATCAGCAGAATATATTGAAGATAGTAAAAGCCGCTTAAAAATTGAAAGTCAAGAACTTTTACTAAAATCTCGGCAAGACTATAACGAGAGGATTCAAACCCGTGAACAAGCCATTTCTTTATTCAAGGCAAACACAGAGTTCTTGTACCCAGAAGCGGGAACATTAACTATTGATTTGAAGGAAAGCGGGTATTCCTTTGGAGTTGATATCAAGAGTTCTCGCAGTCAAGGCGTAAACTACATGAAAGTCTTTTGCTATGATATGGTTCTCGCTGAGTTGGGACATTCAAAAGCACATTATCCTGATTTTCTGGTGCATGATAGTACAATTTTTGATGGGGTCGATGAAAGGCAAGTTGCAAGAGCATTGATGCTTGCTCAGTTAAAGAGCGTTGAGCTTGGATTTCAATATATATGCCTTATCAATTCTGACATGGTGCCGTATCAGGAGTTTGATGACGAATTTACTAAGCAATTCAATGACAGTATCGTACTTCGAATTTCAGATGAGCAAGAAGATGGTGGCTTATTAGGAATTCGCTTCTGAAAGCACAAAAATGGGAGTACAGCCCTCGGAAACTTCACAGAAAAGCTGTACTCCCGTTTTGCGTAATAAAAATTGTTTGAATTAAGTTTTTTAGTGTGGCAATAAAGCACATGAACCTTTCCAAAACGCCTACTACGGCGAAATTTGCTTCTCTTATAGAAATAGAAACCCTTTCATGTTAAAATTAAAATACATACTCTAAGGAGGTTAAAGCGCATGGACGAAAATAATTCCATCCAGCTTTTTGAAGATAGAAAAATACGCACCGCATGGGACGAAGAACAAGAAGAATGGTATTTCTCTGTTGTGGATGTTATTGCTGTCTTGACAGATAGCTCTAATCCAACAGACTACCTCAAAAAAATGCGTAAGCGTGATGAACAGCTTGCAAGCTACCTGGGGACAAATTGTCCCCAGGTAGCAATGATGGGTGCAACAGGCAAAAAGCGTAAAGTGTTGGCGGCAACGGCTGAACAGATCTTACGCATTATTCAGTCCATCCCATCACCTAAGGCTGAACCATTCAAACTCTGGCTTGCTCAGGTCGGCCGTGAACGCATCGAAGAAACGATTGACCCGGAACAGGCAATCGACCGCGCATTAGAGACCTATCAGAAAAAGGGCTATGATACAGGCTGGATTCATCAGCGGCTCCTTTCCATCCGTGTCCGTAACGAGCTTACCGCAGAATGGCAGGAGCGCGGCGTGCAGCAGGGCAAAGAGTATGCCATTCTCACCGATGAGATCACCAAAGCATGGTCTGGCATGACTACTCGGCAATATAAGAAGCTGAAAGGTCTGAAAAAAGAAAACCTCCGTGATAATATGAGTACGATGGAAATTGTTTTGAATATGTTGGCAGAGGCAACAACCACAGAACTGTCAAAAGCACATCAGCCGGAAGGTTTTTCTGAAAGTCAGAAGATTGCCCGTCGTGGCGGCAGCTATGCCAGTCAGGTTCGGCAGGATATCGAAAAGGATACCGGGCGGCCGGTCATTACATCGCAGAACGCCGCACAGCTTAATGCCGTAGTCGTTGACATGATAGAAAGTGTAGCGGAAACGGAAAAGCCTGATAATGACGAAAATAAATAAAAAAAGCGGGAGTACAGCCGATCGGACAAACCGAAAAGCTGTACTCCCGTTTTGTGTGACAGAAAGTATTTGCAATCGAGACTTTTTCTCCGTGTACCAGCAATCAGACCGACACATGAGAAATCATAAAGGCTCCCTTTGAAAATACGGATACAGGGAATTATTCTGCGGTTTTTCCACCCTTATCTTCACAGATTTTAGATCGTTTGGAATTGTAATACGGACAAGCGACCAGACACGCCCGGAAACTCTGCTTGCAGCCATGAACACATTTTTTACAGATATGGTTATACTGCCGCCTGCCGTTCTCGCCCAGGAAGAACGCCCATTCCAGCCGCCACTTCTTGCTTCGGCTCATAGGCAGTCATGCTCCGGCACATCACGACCGGGCTTCTTGCCCTCCGGTGGCTTATGCTCGGCACATTCCCGTTTGGCATCCTCCAGCCGTTCCCGGATAGAAGGCTTCTCCGGCGTTGTCCGTTCTGCGTACTCCTGGGCTTTTTCCAATTCTTCGCCGCGTCTGCCGTTGTTGATAACGCCGTCAATCATGCCGTAGTCATCCTCCAACGTCATTTCGACCGTGCGGAGGGGATTATCCTTTTCCGGCTGCTCCGCTGCCACGGCAAATGCCCGTGTGCCGTTTCCCATAATAAGATACTTTCCGTCATCGGAAATATGGTGGACGCCGTAACCGGCCGCCTCCATCTGCTCCCGGCTCATAGCCGTCACCTGAAAGCTGCCCCTGGGTGTCTGCACACGTTCGCCAGTTTCAAAACGGTCTGGCAGATAAGCGAGGTCTTGCTTCTCTGCCGGGACAGGGAGAACAACGATATTGCCATTGATCTGCATAAATCGTTCCGGCGTTTTGAACTGTTCTGTGTATTTCTGGATCAGTTCCGGGGACAGGGACGCAAAATCTTCCTCACCAAGTCCAACCACCAGGAAAGTTCCTGCTACAATATCATAAATTTCTCCATCTTTATCCCGCAGTCCACGGTTCAGGCCAAGCCCGATGAGCTTTCCTTCATCATTACAAACCAGTGCCACCGGGTCAGAATAGGGATAGGTTGCCCCAATATCACCGCCAACCTCTGCCTGCAGGGAATGAAGGTCGGGGGCGATCTCCTTCACATAGGGTTCCTTCATAGGCTCCACTACAAGCACAGTCATCTTTTCCGAGGCAGTCCTCTCCGCAGCGGACAGCATTTCATCCGCATGGGACTTGTCCGGGTCATCCAAAGCGGCCTTGACCTCCGCCGGGTCAAAATCAAGAAATTCCTCATAGCCCGTGGCGTCCTTGAACTTTTCAATCCCCGAAGGAAGATAGCCCTCCTGCGTCTGCCCCAGTGCCGCCAGCTTTTCATCCAAAGCGGAAATGCGTCCGGCCATCAGATTTTCATACAGTTCTTCCTTTGCGGCGTGTGCCTCCGGGTGCTCCGCCGCATACTGCGGATCGTTCTGACGGAAAAACTCGTCCATGTCAAAGGCGATATCCATAGCCCATTCAGATTTTTCTTCTTCGGGAAGATCGTCCTGAAAAGTCATCACCCGGTACTCGTCGGGGATACTGCCGCGCTCGCCGTCATAATACTCATGGAAGGCTTCTCTGGTATCCCACACATAGCCCTGATCGGTGAAAGTGCCGTTTTCCTCCAACGCCACATCCCGGCCATAGGCTTCATAGTCGATATAGTTCTGCAGGTGGGCGGGAACTTTTGAAACCTCCAGTTCTTCGAGATAATAACGCCCCAGATCGTCATAATCCTCGATATTGGGGTAAATCTCATAACAATCCAGATTCTCCGTGAGGTTGATGATTTCCTGCAGGCTGCTGGTATAGTCACCGATCTCCATAGCGGCCTGGAACTTCGCATAGTCGCTCTGGTCCATTTCATCCAGCTTCGACGCCAGATAATTCAGCTCGTCCAGATTCTCATATTCACCCAGCTTACTGTAAAGGCCGTCCACATAGCAGTCATAGTCCGTGATGAACCATTCCTCATAGGGATTGCCGAAGTCATCCTTCTGGCCGATCCCGATACGCTTAAATACTTCCTTCAATTCCTCGGCGGTGGTGGGAAACTTCACCCACTCGCCCACAAGCTCGCCCTCATTGTACTTCCCAAGATTGGTGATAAAGGCGGCAAAGGGATAATCCTTGTCGTGATCGTAATATGGCATATCAGCATCTCCTTACAGTTCCGGCGCAAATTTTTCTTTATGGGGCTGCGCCTTGTTTTTCTCCGCACATTCCTTCTTGCCCTGTTCCAGCCGTTCCCGGATGGAAGGCTTTTTCTCCGGCTCCGCAGGGCGTTCATGGTTCCACTCATCGCCAGAAAGAGAAATGTATCCGTGTTCCGTAAAATGCCCCTGTTCCTCCTGCATGGCGTACTTGCCAAAAGGAACAGGGTCGATTGCTTTCAGAAGTTCCGGGGGTAACGGCGTATCCATGTGCTGTGCCAGATACCGCCAGCCCAGATCGTTCAGATCGTGGATATTGGGCTCAAATACGAAAGAGTCGATGTTGTCCGCAAACTCCTTAAATTGTTCTGGTGTTGTCAGCTTGAAGGGCGAGGCCTGCACCGCCGCCAACAGTTCCCGATCCTCCGGGGAGAGGGCAGCCACCGCCGCCCTCACTTCGGGTAAATGTTCCAAAGTCTTATTTTCTGCCATCAGCACCAACCTTTCTTTTTGGAAATTCCAGCTTGAAATTGATGTACTTGCCGCCCGTATCGTCCAGGATCACCGCAGCGTCATAAGCAGCCTGTTTCTTTTCAGACCACATACCCTTAACATTGGTGCGGCCTTTTTTCAGAAGGTCCGTTGCCATCTTCTTTGTCAGCTCCTTCTTGCGGCTCGTCCAGAAGCGGTCATTTTTCCAGAGGATGAAACCGCAGGAGCGATCCGAACAGGCAAAATTCTTCTTGCCCTCATAGACCGGCTGACCGCAGCGGGGGCAGGTACCGATCACTTCCTTCTCCGGGGCAAACAGCTTTTTGCCATCCTCGGAAATGCAGGAATAGGTGGACACGATCTCCTGGATCATCGCGCGGATACCGTCCATGAAGGTATCCGGGTCAGCATTGCCCTTTGCGATCTCCGTCAATTTCTGTTCCCATTCCGCTGTCAGCACGGGAGAGGTCAGCGGCTCCGGCAGGACCGTGACAAGGTTGATACCGGCTTTTGTGGGGATCAGGCTCTTGCCCTTGCGCTCCACAAAACCGGCTGCCACCAGCTTTTCGATGATGGCCGCCCTGGTCGCAGGCGTGCCAAGTCCTTTTCTCTCTGCTTCATCGGGGATATCATCCTTGCCTGCGTTCTCCATAGCGGACAGGAGGGTATCTTCGGTATAGGGCTTCGGCGGCTGGGTGAAATGCTCGGTAACGGCAATTTTCGCACTGTCAAAGGTCTGCCCTTCGGTGAAGTCCGGGAGCGTGCCGCCGTTCCCATCCGCAGGCTTTTCTTTCTGGAAAGCACGGAAAATGCGGTCGATCTCCCGCCAACCTTCGGAGAGGATGCGCTTGTCCTTTGCGGTGAAGGACTGGCCGCAGCAGTTGAAAGTTGCCGTGACCGCCTCATACACATACGGCTCTGCCGACGCACACAGCAGCTTGCAGCAGACCAACAGAAACAAGTTGCGCTCGCCCACAGGCAAAGCCTTGATATCCGCTTTTTCAATCTCCATTGTGGGGATAATGGCGTGGTGGTCGGATACGTCCTTGTCGGAGATCATGGTCTCTACCAGCGGGAAGAAGTTTGTGCAACCATCAAAGGGCGGCAGCTTTGCCGCCAGATGGATCACACAGGAGGCCGTTTCCACCATGTCGGAAGTCAGATACCGGCTGTCCGTGCGGGGATAGGTTAGCAGCTTCTTTTCATAAAGGCTCTGGGTGTAGTCGAGAGTCTGCTTTGCCGTGTATCCAAACAGGCGGTTCGCCTCACGCTGCAAGGCGGTGAGATCATAGAGCTTCGGCGGCTGTTCTTTCTTCTGTTCCTTCGTGACAGAGGTACAGGTGACGGCTGCACCCTTGCACATAGCCGCTGCCTGTTCCGCCTCCGCCGGATCGGTGAACTTCTCCGACACTGCTTCGGCTTCGTCCAGCATCAGGCGCAACAGATGATATTTCTCTTTGTGGAACAGTGTGATTTTTGCGTCACGCTCGGCAAGCATGGCAAGGGTCGGCGTCTGGACGCGCCCTACATTCAAGGTGCGGTGATAGAGAACGGAAAACAACCGCGTGGCGTTGATTCCTACCAGCCAATCCGCTTTCTGGCGGCAGAGGGCAGATTGATACAGGGTTTCATAGTCGGCGCTGGGGCGCAGATCAGAAAATCCCTCCCGGATGGCACTGTCCTCCATTGAGGAAATCCAAAGACGAAGGATCGGTTTGTGGCAATCCGCCATTTGATACACCAGACGGAAGATCAGTTCCCCTTCGCGCCCGGCGTCACAGGCATTGACAACGGTATCCACGTCGGGGCGGTCCATCAGGGTGCGGAGATTTTCAAAAGCGTCCTCCTTGCCCGGTGCCAGCACATAGCGGAACGGCTCCGGCAGAATGGGAAGATCGTCATAGCGCCATTTTTTGAAATGCTCGTCATAGCCACCAGCATCTATCGGGGATACCAAGTGCCCCACACACCAGGATACAAGAAGGCCGTTGCCTTCATAAAAGCCATCGGCCCTGGATGAAGCACCCAGGGCCGACGCGATAGATTTTGCTACGCTCGGTTTTTCTGCGATAATCAGTTTCAATTTATACCTCCTATGTTGAAAAGTTCAGTATTTCGGAATATAATAATTTGGTAAGAAAGGGGGGTCTATCATGCGCTCACAACTGTACTTATGGGGACCACTAAAACAACTATACATTGATGATTTGACTTTAATAAAAACAATGTTTGTAGAGCGAATTCAGCCTGTTTTTGCAAACGCAGAATCTGAGGCGGAAGAATATCAAAACGAATTATGGGGAAGCATTATGAACCGTCCTTGTACTGAAGATGACTATGTTGACCCTAGCGATTATGTTGATTTCGTTCAGGAAAAAGCAGTCGAACGGTATGATATGCTTTCACTCATGCGATATCGGAATATCGGAATGTGGTTGGCGTGTTTGTGTCAAGTATGGGAACAACAACTATACTCCTTCGTCATACATGAAGCAGAGCAAGAAGGTCTTAAATATGACCCTTCCGACATTAAACGTGGTTTTGCGTTTTCAAAAGATGTTTTTGAATGGCATCAACAACCTTTTGAAAAACTGGATTCTTGGGGAAAAATAAAAGAGCTTCGTTTGTTGGTTAATGTGATAAAGCACGCAGAAGGAGATTCAGAACAAAAGCTCAGAAAGCTTAGGCCTGACTACTTCACCCAAGATGTTTGTGGAACAGAATATGATTTAATGTCTCTCTATCACACGACACTGCTTGAACCCACGCTGATGATACAAGAACAAGATTTTATTGATTACTTTAATGCTTTGATTAAGTTCTGGGGGGATCTTCCTGAGCGAATGTATACAATGGATGAACTATAAAATGTGGCAGATGAATAACATCTGCCACATTCAGACTGTAGACAAAGTCCCGGCATATGCCGGGCTTTTCTACATTTATAACCGTTTTTCTGGTATAATGGAACTATCAGAAAGGCGGTGTTTTTTATGATGACGAAAAATGCAGATAAGAAACGA
>CATOIK010000017.1 GCA_951800645.1 uncultured Eubacteriales bacterium
CTGCTGGGGCGCCGTCACTGTACCGGTTCCTGTGCCGGGCTGCTGGGGCGCCGTCACTGTACCGGTTCCTGTGCCGGGCTGCTGGGGCGCCGTCACCGAGCCGGTTACGCCTCCCTCCTCCGGAATTTCAAAGGTGGGGATGGGGGGAACAATGGTATCTGCATATACAGTCTGGCCCAGCATCATAGTAAGCCCAAGGCCCAGAGCCGCAAATTTCTTCCAGTATTTCATTCAAACAATTCCTCTTTTCCAGTTACTTCTTAAAGGTGCCGGATTGCTCCGCACTTCGTGCTCCCACAATCCTCATACAGTATAGCACAAATTTACATCCAAAAAAATGACAACTTTCTTAAAGTTCCCGATACCCACATCTCCCATCACCGGCATGAAGCGTGGTCTCTTTCCATATACTGGTAATAATAAAGTTTTTGCGGAGTCTCTTATGAATCCAATCTCTTACCCCCGGCGTTTCTATTCCAAAAAGGCAGCCGGGCTCCTGAGCTTATTCCTTCTGTCTTTCTTAGCCGGAAACCTGCTTGCCTCTGCCACTTTGGGCCTGCCGGAAGCCACCCCTGCTTCTGCCGATGGAAACTGGGGCTTAAGCTTCCAGCAGGAGGGCAAACCTCCGGTTGCCAACGCCACCGCCGACTATTTAAGCCAGTTTAACGCCTACTATGCGGCAGACACTCAGGAAAAAATCCTGTACCTGACCTTCGATGCCGGTTACGAAAACGGAAACACACCGGCCATTCTGGATGCCCTGAAAAAGCACAATGCTCCGGCAACCTTCTTTCTGGTGGGAAACTATCTGGAAACCAGTCCGGATTTAGTAAAGCGTATGGTGGAAGAAGGCCACATTGTAGGAAATCACACTTTCCATCATCCAGATATGTCCAAAATTTCCACCCCGGAAACCTTTGCCAAAGAACTGGAAGATTTAGAAGCCCTGTATCAGCAGGTCACCGGGCAGCCTATGAAAAAATACTACCGTCCTCCTCAGGGAAAATACAGCGAAGCCAATCTGCAGATGGCAAAGGATGCCGGTTATCACACCTTCTTCTGGAGTCTGGCCTATGTAGACTGGTACGAGGATAAGCAGCCCACCCATGAGGAAGCCTTTCAGAAGCTTTTAGGACGCATCCACCCAGGAGCCATCGTGCTGCTCCACAGCACCTCCAAAACCAACGGAGAAATCCTGGATGAGCTGCTGACCAAATGGGAGGAAATGGGGTATCAGTTCCACTCCCTGGATGAACTGGTAAACACAGAATCTGCCCCGTCCGCTGCCCTTCCCAGAGCATGACAAACCTTTTGCCGTTTCCTCTGGCATAACCGGCCTCTCTGTGCTATGATAAAAAACAGATATTCTTCAGGAGGAACGGATGATGCAGGCATTTACATACTTATCTCCCACAGAAGTGGTATTCGGAAAAAATACGGAACAGCAGACCGGCACCTATGTGCGCAAATACGGAGGCAGCCGTGTGCTCTTAGTTTACGGCGGGGGAAGCGTGGTTTGCAGCGGGCTTTTAAGCCGGGTGCGGCAGTCTCTGGAAACCGCAGGCTGCTTCTGCCGGGAGTTTGGCGGTGCAAAAGCCAATCCTACGCTGGAGCACGCCCGAAATGGAGTAACGGAAGCCATTGCAGCAGACATTGATTTTGTTTTGGGAATCGGCGGCGGCTCCGCCATTGACACTGCCAAAGCCATCGCCATTGGAGCAGCTAACCCGGAAACAGACCTCTGGGATTTCTGGTGCCGTAAGGAAACGGTTAAAACGGCTTTGCCTGCCGGCGCCATCCTGACTATTCCGGCAGCCGGAAGCGAAACCAGCAATTCCTCGGTTCTCACAAACTCTGCCACAGGCAGCAAGCGGGGCCTGGGAACGGATTTCAACCGGCCTAAATTTGCCATTATGAACCCGGAGCTGACCTATACCCTTCCGGTTTACCAGGTGGCCTGCGGTGTCACTGACATTATGATGCACACCCTGGACCGGTATTTTAACCCTGCCGACAATGAGATGACGGATGCCATTGCAGAAGCTTTACTTCGCACCGTTATTGAAAAAGGCCGGATTGCCGTAAAGAATCCTCACGATTACGATGCCATGAGCGAGCTGATGTGGGCCGGCTCTCTTTCTCACAACGGCCTTACCGGCCTGGGCGGCCCTGGAGATTTTGCGGTTCACCAGTTAGGCCATGAGCTGTCCGCCAAGTTTGATATTGCCCATGGCGCATCTCTGGCTGCTGTGTGGGGTTCCTGGGCTAACGCTGTCTGGGATGCAAAGCCTTCTCGCTTTGCCCGCTACGCCCGCAATGTCTGGAACCTTTCCGGTGAAGACGAAGTTGTGCTGATTCAGGCAGGTATTCAGGCCACCGTAGATTATTTTGCAGAAATCGGCATGCCCACCTGCTTTTTAGAAAGCCGGGAGCTGGGTATCCAGACCGACGAAGCGCTGCGGGATTTAGCCTTCCGCTGCTCTTACCAAAAGAGCCGCACGATCGGCACATTCAAGGTTCTGTCTGAAGAAGATATTTACCATATTTACAAAGAGGCCAACCGTTAACTGGTTGACCTCTTTTTGCTGCAGTGCCTGTCGGCACAGATTTCTATTTTTCTATTCCATCATACGCATCACTGCCGGGCGAAGCCGGGCGGCCACCATGACTGCCAGCACACAGAGGATAAAGTCCTCCCCTATCGTCAAAAGCACCGTATTGATCAGCACCAGTTTCCAGCCGATGGGCATAGAAATCACATAGTTGCTGATTATATAAAAGTAAATGGCGCCCATGGCATAATAAACCAAAAGACCTGCCGTTGCCGGAATCATCATCTTCCAGACATTCATAGCCGTCCGTTTCCGCATCTGCTCACAGATCCCGGCCATAACATAGGCTGCCAGGAAAAATCCCAGCAAAAAACCAAAAGTGGGACGCACCAAATATCCCAGTCCCCCTCCTGCTGCAAACACCGGCACGCCCAAAAGGCCAATCAGCAAATAAGTACCTACGCTGCCTGCCGCCTGCCGCTTGTCAAACAAAAGCCCCGCCAGCAGTACAAAGAACCACTGCAGGGTAAAATGCATGGGATAGGGCTGCACCGGAATAGTAATCTTAATAAACGCTCCCGCCGCAATCAGGGCAGCAAACAAACCAGAAACCGCCAGCTCCCTGGGCACATTGCGCCGCTTCGTTGTCTTTGTATTTTCCATCTGTCTGCCGTACCTTTCTGTCTTTCAAAACAGGCGTACCAGGCCTGTCTGTCTCTTATTAAACACAGACCATTGTACTATACATTCCTGTTTTTCACAAGCCGTTTTGAACCTCTGCAGCACAGTTCCGTTTTAACATTTCCTGCAGCTCTAATGATCGGATTTCAGCCCTGCCCCGCACATGGGAATCAGGCTGTCTCTCGTCCGGCCATGGAGTCTGCAGTAATGCAGATAAGCTGCGTAGTTGGCCGCTGTGGTATGCTCGCAGTAAATCCCTCGCCGGGCCAGAGCTGCTCTGGCGCTTAATATCTCATCTTCCGGCGCAGCAATCACCTGGAAACCGTATTTGTAGATATATTCCAGAATTTCCCTTCCCCGCATAGGCACGCCAATAGCAATACCTTCTGCGATGGTAGGCTTTACCTCTGCCGCTGCCGGCTCCATCATCCCACTTTCATAGGCTTTCAGAAAAGGGGCGCAGTATTCGCTCTGAATCGCCACCACATTGGGCATATGGTCAATGATTCCGCTCTCCAAAAATTCCTCCAGAGCCTTTACCACACCAATAAACAGGGTGCCGTTTCCCAGGGGAATGAAAATATTTTCCGGAACCCGGTGCAGCTGCTCATAAACCTCGTAAAGATAGGTCTTCGTACCTTCATAAAAGAACGGATTATACACATGATTGGCATAGTATTTTCCTTCTTCCTCCACCTTAGCCCGGCAGACATCTGCGCAGTGATCCCTGGAACCAGGCACCACATTGGCCTTTGCATCGTGGGCACGAATCATATCAATTTTCTTGGGAGAGGTTCCTTCCGGCACAAAAATTTCACATGCAATTCCTGCCCTTGCACAGTAAGCAGCCACACTGTTTCCTGCATTTCCGCTGCTGTCCTGTACCACACTGTCCACGCCGATTGCCTTGCAGTGGCTTACCAGCACAGCCGCTCCCCGGTCTTTGAAAGACAGCGTAGGCATGAAATAATCCATTTTCAGCATCAGGTCTTCATCCCAGTTTATCACCGGCGTCATCCCCTCTCCCAGGCTGATGTCCTTCCAGCACTCGTCTAACAGGGGCATAAACTTACGATAACGAAAGATACTCCAGGTATCCTTATCTACTAAATCCAAACGGAATTTCGGCGGCTGAAAATCCAGCTTCCACAGCCCGCCGCAGTCACATTTTGCCTTGCGGGTGGACACATCTTCTGTTTTTCCACATCTGGAACAAATATAATTCATAGTATTCACACTCCCCAAACCGAACTATCACAAGGATACCGCAATGGGAGTTTTTCGTCAACAAAAAGAAAGCCCTCTGCGCCAAAACGCAGGAGGCTTTCTTTCCTTTAAAGGAAATTTAATTATTTGTTGTTAATAGCCGCCTGAGCTGCTGCCAGTCTTGCAATCGGAACGCGGAACGGGCTGCAGGATACATAGTCCAGGCCAATCTTGTGGCAGAACTCTACGGAAGACGGATCTCCGCCGTGCTCGCCGCAGATACCTACATGCAGTTCCGGACGAACTGGCTTACCTAACTTGATAGCGGTCTCCATCAGCTTGCCTACGCCAATCTGATCCAGTTTTGCGAACGGATCGTTCTCGAAGATCTTGGCATCATAGTAAGCATCCAGGAACTTACCGGCATCGTCGCGGGAGAAGCCGTAAGTCATCTGAGTTAAGTCGTTGGTACCGAAGCAGAAGAACTCAGCCTCTTTTGCAACTTCGTCAGCGGTCAGAGCTGCTCTCGGAATCTCGATCATGGTACCTACCTGATACTTAAGCTCGATGCCTGCTGCTGCAATCTCAGCGTCTGCAGTCTCTACTACAAAGTTCTTAACATATTTCAGCTCTTTTGCATCGCCGATTAACGGAATCATGATCTCCGGCTCTACATTCCAGTCCGGATGTGCCTTCTTCACATTGATGGCTGCGCGGATAACTGCTGCAGTCTGCATCTTAGCAATCTCCGGATAGGTAACTGCCAGACGGCATCCACGATGACCCATCATCGGGTTGAACTCATGGAGAGAACTGATGATGTTCTTAATGGTCTCAACGCTCTTGCCCTGTGCGTCAGCCAGCTTCTTGATGTCCTCCTCAGTGGTGGGAACGAACTCATGTAACGGCGGATCCAGGAAACGGATGCAAACCGGGTTGCCCTCCAGCGCCTCATACAGCTTCTCGAAGTCACCCTGCTGCTCCGGAAGGATCTTAGCCAGAGCTGCCTCCCGCTCCTCAACGGTCTCAGAGCAGATCATCTCGCGGAATGCGTCAATTCGATTGCCCTCAAAGAACATATGCTCGGTACGGCAAAGGCCGATACCCTCAGCGCCTAACTCTCTTGCCTTCTTAGCATCAGCCGGAGTATCTGCGTTGGTTCTTACTTTCAGGGTTCTGTACTGGTCAGCCCATGCCATGATGCGGCCGAACTCACCTGCGATTGCAGCGTCTACGGTGGGGATGATGCCATCGTAAATCTTACCGGTGGAACCGTCTAAGGACAGAGCGTCGCCCTCGTGGAATTCCTTGCCAGCCAGAACAAATTTCTTGTTTTCCTCATCCATAGCGATAGCGGAGCAGCCGGATACACAGCAAGTACCCATACCGCGGGCAACTACTGCTGCGTGAGAGGTCATACCGCCGCGAACAGTCAGAATACCCTGAGCGGCCTTCATGCCCTCAATATCCTCCGGAGAAGTCTCCAGACGAACCAGAACTACCTTCTCGCCCTTTGCAGCCCATGCCTTGGCATCCTCTGCAGTGAAGACAATCTTACCGCATGCAGCGCCGGGAGATGCAGCCAGAGCCTGTGCCAGCGGCTGAGCATCCTTCAGAGCCTTTGCATCAAACTGGGGATGTAAAAGAGTATCCAGGTTACGAGGATCGATCATAGCTACAGCCTCTTCCGGAGTTCTCATGCCCTCGTCTACCAGGTCACATGCGATCTTTAAAGCTGCCTGAGCGGTTCTCTTACCATTTCTGGTCTGCAGCATGTACAGTTTGCCGTGCTCAACGGTAAACTCCATATCCTGCATATCTCTGTAATGATTCTCCAGAGTCTTGCACACTTCGTTGAACTGTGCGAATGCCTCCGGGAACTTGTCTGCCATCTCGTTGATGTGCATCGGAGTACGAACGCCGGCTACTACATCCTCGCCCTGTGCGTTGGTTAAGAACTCACCGAACAGGCCTTTTTCGCCGGTAGCCGGGTCACGGGTAAATGCAACGCCGGTACCGCAGTCGTCGCCCATGTTACCGAATGCCATGGACTGTACATTTACAGCAGTACCCCAGGAATAAGGAATGTCATTGTCGCGGCGGTAGATGTTTGCGCGGGGGTTGTCCCAGGAACGGAATACAGCCTTAACAGCGCCCATCAACTGCTCTACCGGATCAGACGGGAAATCTGCACCGATTTTAGCCTTGTACTCAGCCTTGAACTGGCCAGCCAGCTCCTTTAAGTCCTCTGCGGTCAGATCAACATCCTGGGTCACGCCCTTTTTCTCTTTCATCTCGTCGATCAGAATCTCAAAGTATTTTTTACCAACTTCCATTACAACATCAGAATACATCTGAATGAATCTTCTGTAGCAGTCCCATGCCCAGCGGGGATTGCCGGACTTCTCAGCAATGGTATTTACAACTTCTTCGTTCAGGCCCAGGTTTAAGATGGTATCCATCATACCCGGCATGGATGCTCTTGCACCGGAACGAACAGATACTAACAGCGGGTTCTCCAGATCGCCGAATTTCTTTCCGGTGATCTCCTCCATCTTGCCGATGTACTCGTTAATCTGCCCCTGGATCTCGCTGTTGATCTCGCGGCCATCCTCATAATACTGTGTGCATGCCTCAGTAGTGATGGTGAAACCCTGAGGAACCGGAAGACCGATATTGGTCATCTCAGCCAGGTTTGCGCCTTTACCACCAAGCAGATTTCTCATGCTGGCATCGCCTTCTGTGAATAAATATACCCACTTTTTTGCCATTGGTTTTTCCTCCTAAATGTGTGTAGATTACTGTCTACAGTTTTTACCGTTCCCGACTGCACTTTTCCCACGCACAACGAAAAAAGGCCCTTGAACAGTCCGTTAATAGTATAACATATTTTGGAAACGAGTAAAGATTTTTTCTCGAAAAAATAGAAAAATTTTCTACAAATTTCAGCAAAATCGGATGAAAGCGCTTTCAAATTCTGTCATTTTCGCATGTGCGTGTTGCATTCGTATATGCGATTTTACTATAATGAAGAAGAAGAAGATGCTGCAGCAGCCCCCTCACTCCAGTCACAGTTATCTCTCTCCATACTGGATTTTCTCTTTCATTTCACTGGCAGTTTTTTCATCAGTCAGTAATTTCACCAGTTCCAGCCCCAGGTCCAGAGACCAGCCCAGGCCCTTACCTGTGGTAATGTTTCCGTCGGTCACTACTCCTGCGTCAGTCAGGACGGCGCCGTTCATCTCCTCCTCAAAGCCTGGGAAGCAGGTGGCTTTCCTGCCTTTTAGAAAGCCGTGACGCCCCAGCACCACTGCCGGAGCTGCGCAGATAGCGGCAATCCGTTTTCCGGCTGCGTCCTGTGCTTTCAGCGCCTCAATTAACGGCTTACAGTCTGACAGATTGGTTGCTCCCGGAATGCCGCCAGGCAGGAAAATCACATCTGCATCGGAAAAATCCACCTCTCCGATAGCGGCGTCTGTCTGAATCCGCACATTATGGGAGGATACCACATCCCGCCCCTCTTTCGCAGCTACCAGAACGGTCTCAACTGCGCTTCTGCGAAGTATGTCCACAACAGCCAGGCACTCTACTTCTTCACTGCCGTCTGCAAACATTGCATATACTTTTGCCATATTCAAATCCTCCTTGGCTATTCTTGTCATGCTCTTATCTTATCACACCCGGTCCAACCGGTAAAGTTTCATTTCCTCGAAAAAGAAAAACCTGTATTTTTTCAACCCTAAATTTACATTTTCCCTCTTTTATGGTAAGCTGAACTGACGAAATCATCTTGTGGAAAAGGACAAAAGAATAATGAAGAAAATTACGATTATTGACGGCCAGGGAGGCCGCATGGGAAAAGCCATTATCGAACAGCTAAAAAAAGAATTTCCGGAACAAGAGCTTTTGGCTATCGGCACCAACGGCATCGCTACTGCCGCCATGTTAAAGGCCGGAGCCGATGGCGGCGCTACCGGGGAGAACCCGGTGATTGTGGCCGCCAGAGATTCCGATATTATTATCGGGCCTATTGGCATCGTCATTGCAGACTCCCTTTTTGGGGAAGTCACCCCTGCCATGGCCGCTGCAGTAGGCAGCAGCCGGGCATTTCAGATTCTGATGCCTGTCAGCCGCTGCAACCACTATGTAGCAGGATGCGGAAACCTGTCCATGAACGAAATCATCGATGTGGTGATCCGGAAAGTAAAAGAACTGCTTTAATCAAACCGGGGAAGATATGAAATAATATCTTCCCCGCTTTTGCGTTATTTTCAATTAGAAACGGAACTTGTCCTCAAAGTAATTCTTCAGCTCTGCAATCGGAACGCGAACCTGCTCCATGGTGTCACGGTCGCGAACGGTTACTGCGCCGTCGGTCTCGGACTCAAAGTCAAAGGTGATGCAGTAGGGCGTACCAATCTCATCCTGTCTGCGGTAGCGTTTACCAATGTTTCCTCTGTCATCGAACTCACAGTTGTAGTATTTAGACAGCTCTGCGTAAATCTTCTCTGCTCCCTCGTTCAGCTTCTTGGACAGAGGAAGGATACCAATCTTCACCGGAGCCAGAGCCGGATGGAAGTGAAGTACCGTGCGGACATCGCCGCCCTCTAATTCTTCCTCATCGTAAGCTGCGCACAGGAAAGCCAGAGTAACACGGTCTGCGCCCAGAGACGGCTCAACTACATAAGGAATGTATTTTTCCTTGGTCTCATCGTCAAAGTACAGCATGTCCTCGCCAGAGGTGTTCTGATGCTGAGTCAGGTCGTAGTCTGTACGGTCTGCAATGCCCCACAGCTCGCCCCATCCGAAGGGGAACAGGAATTCAATGTCTGTGGTGCCCTTGCTGTAGAAGCAAAGTTCCTCTGGAGAATGATCGCGGAGACGCATCTCGTCCTCCTTGATACCTAAGGACAGCAGCCAGTCGCGGCAGAATCCTCTCCAGTACTGGAACCATTCCAGATCCGTGCCAGGCTTACAGAAGAACTCCAGCTCCATCTGTTCAAACTCACGGGTACGGAAGGTAAAGTTTCCGGGGGTAATCTCGTTACGGAAGGACTTACCAATCTGGCCGATACCAAAAGGAACCTTCTTTCTGGAGGTTCTCTGTACATTCTTAAAGTTTACAAAAATACCCTGCGCTGTCTCCGGTCTTAAGTATACGGTATTTTTTGCATCCTCGGTTACACCCTGGAAGGTCTTGAACATCAGGTTAAACTGGCGGATGTCGGTGAAATCATGCTTGCCGCAGGACGGACAGCAGATATTATTTTCATCGATAAACTGCTTCATCTCCTCCTGAGACCAGGCGTCTACGCTGCCCTCAATCTCAATGCCGTTCTCTGCCAGATAATCCTCAATCAGCTTGTCTGCACGGAACCGCTCCTTACAGGACTTACAGTCCATCAGCGGGTCAGAAAAGCCGCCCAGGTGTCCGGAAGCCACCCAGGTCTGGGAGTTCATTAAGATGGCGCAGTCTACGCCTACATTATAAGGGCTCTCCTGCACAAACTTCTGCCACCAGGCCTTCTTTACATTGTTTTTCAGCTCTACACCCAGGTTGCCGTAATCCCAGGTGTTTGCCAAACCGCCGTAGATCTCAGAGCCCGGATATACAAAGCCGCGGTTCTTTGCCAGTGCTACAATTTTCTCCATTGTCTTTTCCATAGTCAGCTATCCTCTCTTATTTTACTCTATGAATTTTTCTATTTAAAAAAGATGCAGGCCGGCTCATCCGGCATAATTGCCGCATTCCCTGCCTTTACCGTAACGCCGGTTGTTGCATAGGCGATCTTACCCTCTACATACACGGTAGCAGAGCCTTCTGTAATAACCGCCTGACAGCCCTTCAGCTTGGAAAGGGCGTCTGCCTCCGGCGCTCCGTCAGAACCTAAAAGGGAAAATCCTGCGTCTTTTCCATCTGATGTCAGAACATCCGCATCCGGTAACTTTTCGGAAAGCTCCTCTGCACTTCCTGTATACAGCGCTGTAACAGAATGGGTATTGTCTCCGGTGGCCTCTGCAAACTTCACAAAGTCCTCTGCAGAACCATACTCAAATACCAAAGTTCCGGTCTGGCCTTCCAGCTTACAGTCCTTTAACGCAACCGGAAGCTTTTCTCTATCTTCACTGTTTTCAAAGTCTTCCGCTGCTCCCTGGTCCTTATTGTAGGAAGCCGCTGCGTCCCTGGCGTAATTCTCTAACCCTTCCTGAGTATAAAGGTCGTTGGCCTTCTCTGCAGTGTAGACCATGGCGCTTTCCACAGCCAGGTCCTTTGTAACATAAATGCTGTTTTCACCGGCATTCCAACCGTCTGCAGCCGTATTCTGCCCGCAGCCGGCAAGCATCAGGCACGCAACCCCTGCCAGCACAGCTTTTCTCTTTTTCATAATTCTCCTCCTGCTCCTACGCCCAGCAATCTGGGTAAAGCTATCTAGGATTATACCTGTAAATGGCTGGAATTTCAATACCCCTTCTGCATCATCTGAAGAATCTCCAGAGAATAGAAGGTCCGGTCCAGAAACCGCTTCTTGTTGATGTCTACACAAAGCTTCAATTCCCGCTGCACCTCATCTGTCAGAACAAAGGTGTAAAGAGATTCCAGCGGTGTGGCAATAATGTACTCCCAGGCATAGGCGGCGGAATCGCTGACCGGTCTGGGGGGACGCTCCGTGTACTCTCCGTTTGCCACCATGGCCCTCAGTTCAAAAATCAGTTGAATCAGGGGATTCGGCAGGGCAGGCTTAAGCAATGCCCGCATGGACTGGTAAAGCAAAAGAAGCATCTCCGTACCGTCCACATTTTCCCTGCAGTAATAATCCGCCACCTCCAGGAAATAGGAGCCGTAGCAGGCGGCCTCCACATCGTTGGAAAGCTCTGCAAAATAGTTGCTTATGTCTGCGCTCTGGAGACTGTAGGAATCCCGTCCCTCAAACAGCCGGAAGCTGCCAAACACAAAGGGTCGGCTTACTGCCATCAGATGGTTGCCGGGCCGCTTGGCCCCTCTGGCAAAGGCTGTGATCTTCCCCCGTTCCCTGGTGAGAATCACCAGCCGCCGGTCAAATTCCCCTGCCGGCGCAGCTTTAAGCACCATGCCGGTCAGATTCGCCGTATCCCTCACTTATCTTACTCCTTCGGGTTATACCCATAGTTTTTCATCAGAATCTCGCTGTCCCGCCACTCTTTCCGCACCTTCACCCAAAGCTGCAGATTTACCTTGGTCTCCATCATCTTCTCAATCTCCCGTCGGGCAGTGGAGCCGATTTTCTTCAACATAGCTCCGCCCTTTCCAATGATGATGCCCTTGTGGGAATCCCGCTCGCAGATAATGGTGGCCTCAATATCAATGATGCCGTTTGGCCGCTCGCTCATCCGCTCAATAGTCACTGCAATGCCGTGGGGAATCTCCTCGTCTAAAAGCCGCAGCGCCTTTTCACGAATCAGCTCTGCCGCAATCTGCCGCATAGGCTGGTCTGTCACTGTGTCCTCATCGTAAAACTGAGGGCCATAGGGCAGATACTTAAACAGAAGGTCTGTCAGAAGGTCTGTGTTTTTCTTTCTTAAAGCCGATACCGGTACGATTTCCGCAAAATTGCATATATCTTTATAGGCCTCGATATAAGTCAGAATTTCCTCCTGGCTTTTCAGGGTGTCAATCTTGTTGATAACCAGAATCACCGGCGTCTTTACCTTGCAAAGCTGCTCTGCAATGTGCCGTTCTCCTGCTCCGATAAAGGTGGTCGGCTCTACCAGCCACAGCACCACATCCACCTCTTTTAATGTGTGCTCCGCCACATTTACCATGTACTCTCCCAGCTTGTTTTTCGCCTTATGGATGCCGGGGGTATCCAGGAAAATAATCTGTCCCCGCTCGTCCGTATACACAGTCTGAATCCGGTTTCTTGTGGTCTGAGGCTTCTCCGATGTAATGGCAATCTTCTGTCCAATCAGGTGATTCATCAAAGTGGACTTGCCTACATTGGGACGGCCGATCAAGGTTACAAAGCCGGATTTTTTCTGAACCGGAGCCTTTGCAGTTTCCTGATTCTTCCCGGCGTCCCCTTTTCCATCTGCTGCCATTTTTGCTGTTTTGGCCGGGTTTAATTCCGCCATCAGTTTTTCAATATCCAGTGTTCCAGATTTCTTTGCCATACATCTTTATCCTCTCGTAAGATTGGCTACCTGCCCGAACATCTGCCGGTTTGCCTCAATCTTCTCCTCATTCCCTACCACGCAGAAGCTTCCGGTATCTAAAATTGCCTGTACCAGACCGGCCAGCGCCCGCATATCTTCCTTGGTAGCGTTTAAAATCTCATCCCGCTCCTGCTGCATCATCTCCTCTGTCACGCCGGAAAGATATGCAGACAGGCCTCTGCTTCCCTTTACAGACGGGGGCAGAGGAGTATCTAAATTGCTGATAGTGCCGATTACATACTTAGTCATATCCCGCTCATCCGGGTCAAACTGCTCTAAATAAGCCGGAATGCCCTCGTAAATCTGATTTGTCTCCTTTAAGTTGGGATCCCGGTAGGACACCAGGTAGCCTTCTCCGGACCGGCCAAAGCCGCTCATGCAGCCGTAAGCGCCGCCCTTTACCCGGATATTCAGCCACAGATAGTCATAGCTTAACATAACCTGCAGAATCTTCAAGGCTCCGGTGTAGGCAAAGCCCTTTTTCCGGAAATCTCCGCACCGGGCCACATAGTTGACCTGGGACGAGGTCTTTAAACCTTCATTCACATTCTCCACCGGATGATAGAAGGGATATTTTTCTCCTCCTTCCTTCGGCAGCTTATCTGTCAAAAGAGGAAGGGCTGCAGGCAGGCAGGAATATCCTTCCTCATCTGCCGTGTAGTTTACCAGCATATTGGAGCAGACAAACAGCTTTCTGCTTACCTCCTTTAATTTCCCAATAATCTCCGCCTTCTTGACCTCAAAATTCTTTTCCAGGTCTTCCAGGAAGTGATAATAGGAGGTTCCGCCGGTCAGCTCATTGTAATAGGCAGCAGCGGAGAAATAGGAAGTAGCTCTGGAAACTGCAGTGCTGTGTCCTGCATTTTCCAGCCGCATCCGTCCCCTGGAGCGTGTCTCTTTGATAATCTCGCAAAGCCGCTTTTCATCGTCTAAAACAGAATGGTTCAAAATCTCCTCTATAATTCCAAAGCCAAAGTCCAGCTTATCATAAAGCACCCGGATACTGGCAATAAACGCCCCGGTAAAATGCTCCGGCTCCGCCAGGTTTGCAAAGGAGCTGACTGAAAAATCCAGGCCGCCGCTGTTTAAGTGAATCTCACTGGTCAAATCTGAATAGCTGTACTTTTCCGTGCTGACGCTGCCCAGCACAGACTTTAACAGGCCCACATAGGGAAGGTCCTCCTGAGGAACCGTATCGGTCATAAACAGCACCTTCAGATAGCCGATCCCAGAGGTAAAGAAATTGTGATACAGCACCTTGACGCCGCTTTCTTCTCTTTCTGTATAAGAGAAGGTCTCCGCCTTTTTGTCAATGTCCTTCCGCTCAAGCAGCGGGATTTTTGCCAGAACTTCCGGTGCGGAAGGAGTGTCCTGGTATTCTTTTAACGCCCTGGTGTCTTCCGCCAGAGCCTTGATCTGCCCCTGGCTCAGAGAATCTTTATAGGAAGCCAGCTTCTTTGCAGTCTGCTCATCCTCTTTTGCCGTCAGGTTCCGCTCCGGACTTACAATGACCACTGCCTCAAAGGGATTATCCAGCAGATATTCCCGAATCAGGTTCTCAAAATAGCCCTCGTTCACTGCCTGCTTCAGGAATTCAAAGGTCTTCTGGTACTGCAGATGCATCATGGGGTCGCCGTCGTACAGCCAACTGTCTAAGCACTGAAGGCCGTACATCAGGCCTTTGGGCGCAGAACCATAGTCTGCTTCCCGGTATTTAAACTCGTAGTAGTTCATGCCTGCCAGCAGGCTCTTTTTGTTGATGCCCTCATCTGCCAGCTTCCGCAAAGTGCCTTTCACCACTGCCAGAAACTCTCCCTTCTGATCCAGGTTGGCGTCCTTTGCCACCACGCTGAAGAAAGGCTGGAGAATGCCGTTTTCATAGCCGCCCAGCACATCCTTTCCAATGCCTGCGTCAATGAGAGCCTGCTTTACCGGTGCGCCCGGTGCGTCTAACAGGGTGTATTCCAGAATCTGGAAGGCCACATAAAGCTTTGGGTCTAAGTCTGTGCCTACTACGGTATTTACGGATAAATAGGTGGCGTCCGTTTCCTCCTCCCCCTCCGTAATGGAGTAATGGAATTCCCGCTCTACCGGGGCAGCAAAGGCTTTCTGTTCTGGAATCCGGGAATCTACTTCTTTCCTGTCATAATGGCACAGATATTCTTCATCCAGCCATTTCAGCTTTTCCTCCATATCCATATCTCCGTAGAGATAGATATAGCTGTTGGAGGGATGATAGTAGGTCCGGTGGAAATCCAGGAATTTTTCATAGGTCAGGCCTGGAATAAAGGCCGGGTCTCCGCCGGAATCCCTGCCATAGCAGTTGTCCGGAAACAGGGTTTTCTGAATACAGGAATCCAAGAGACTTTCCGGGGCAGAATAAGCCCCTTTCATCTCATTGTAAACCACGCCGTTACAGGTAATAGGGCCGTCCTCCTGCTCCAGCTCGTAGTGCCAGCCCTCCTGTTTAAAAATCTTTTCTTCTCTATAGATGTTGGGATGGAGTACTGCGTCCATGTAAACATCCATCAGGTTCTGGAAGTCTTTTTCATTGCAGCTAGCCACCGGATAAACAGTTTTGTCCGGGTAGGTCATGGCATTTAAGAAGGTGTTTAAGGAACCCTTTACCAGTTCCACAAAGGGGTCCTTTAAGGGGAATTTTTCTGAACCGCACAGTACGCTGTGCTCTAAGATATGCGGCAGGCCGGTATCGTCATCCGGCGGCGTCCGAAAGCCGATGCAGAACACCTTGTTGTCGTCCTTGTTGGACATCAGAAACAGCCTTGCACCGGTTCGTTTATGTTCCAGCACATAGCCTTCCGACTGAGTTTCCAGAATGGTCTTGTGTTCCTTTAATTCATATGCCTCCAGGCTCTTGATTCGTTCCATTTGATTCATGGTCGTTCGTTCTCCTTTTCCGTCATACTTACAGGTTACCCATTAACCGGTCTTTTAATATAGCCAGCACATCCCGCAGACTGTTGTGGGCCATCATCACCCGGTCTGACTCTGCGGCAATTCCTGCCACCTTGCCAAGGCCCTGGTGTTCTGCAATCATTCTGGCACGCAGAAGATGGAAATTGCTGGTAAGAACTCCGATATTCTCAGGCTGCTTTTCCTGTTTTTCCAACAGCAGCCGGCTGTAAACAATGTTTTCCAAGGTGCTGGCAGACTGTTCCTCCAGCAGCATATTTTCCAGAGGAACTCCCTGCCGGAGCAGGTACTGCTGCATGGCAAAGGCTTCCGTACAAGGCTCGTCCTGGCCCTTTGCCCCAGAGAGGATCAGAATGGTATCCGGATTCTGGGCCGCATATTCTGCCGCCTTGTCAAGCCGCAGTTTTAAGGTATTGCTTAAGCCGTCCTCCCGCACTGCCGCTCCCAGCACGATCACATAGTCCAAATCCGGCTGGGCTGTCCGGGGAATCCGCCCGAAGATTAAAATCATCACCGTCACCAGAATCAGACCGCCGGAAACGCAAAGGGTTACTAAAGACACAGGAATCCACATGGGAACCCGATCCGGATATTTCTGATAATAGCGCACCCCAAAGGATGCCGCCCCTAAAAGGCCGCCAAACACCAGCCAGATTGAAATGCCTCCGCCCAAACCGGCGTAGGCGGCAATCACTCCGAAATAGGCCAGGCAGATCACTGCCGCCCCTGCAAGAATCCAAGTCAGCATAGCTACTCCTTACTGTTTTTCTTCCATTTCACTGCGCCGGAGAATGTCGTAGGGCGCAAGTTCCGTTCCTAAATCCACATACAGAATCTGTCTGGAATGAGGCGCACTCTCCTGAGGATTTCCGTCCTCGTCCGTAATGGCCCGCACCACAGCCTCCACATTTCTGCCGTCCGGCTTCATCACCTCAATGGTCTCTCCCACGGAGAATTTGTTTTTCTGGCCGATGCGGCCAAATCCGTCTGCCCGCACCTCCTCCACAGTTCCCAGATAGGTATAGTTTTTCACATAGGTGTTGTTGTCGTAAATCTGGGCGCCGGAATCCGGCTTTCCAAAGTAAAACCCAGTGGTAAATTCCCGATAAGTACACTTGCCGATCTCTGATCGGTACCAGTCTAAATTAGCCTGATAAAGAGCCGGATCCTTCTTGTAATCGTCAATGGCCTTCCGGTAAGTTCTGGCCACAGTAGCCACATAGAGGGCAGTCTTCATGCGCCCTTCAATTTTAAAGCTGTCAATGCCTGCGTCAATCAGCTCAGGAATATGCTCAATCATACATAAATCCCGTGAATTGAAGATGTAGGTGCCCCGCTCGTTTTCAAACACCGGCATATACTCTCCCGGCCTGGTTTCTTCCATCAAAGCATATTTCCAGCGGCAGGGATGGGTACAGGCGCCCTGGTTGGCGTCCCGGCCGGTCAGGAAATTGCTGAGCAGGCACCGGCCGGAATAGGAAATGCACATAGCTCCGTGAATGAAGCTTTCAATCTCCATATCCTCCGGAATCTGCCGGCGGATTTCCCTGATCTCTTCTAAAGAAAGCTCTCTGGCAGAAACCACCCGCTTAGCCCCCATCTGATGCCAGAATAAGTAAGTGCCGTAGTTGGTGTTGTTGGCCTGGGTGCTGATATGGATTTCCATCTCCGGAAGCACCCGCCTTGCAATGGCAAATACGCCGGGGTCAGAAATAATCAGGGCGTCCGGCCCGATTTCCTTTAATTCCTTAAAATATGCCTCCACTCCGGGAAGGTCGTCATTGTGAGCCAGAATATTGGCAGTAATATATACCTTTACGCCCCGCTCATGGGCAAAGTCAATGCCCTCTTTGATTTCCTCATTGGTAAAATTCTTCGCCTTGGCCCGCAGTCCAAAGGCCTCGCCTCCCAGATATACGGCGTCAGCGCCGTATATCACTGCAGTCTTTAATACATCCAGGCTGCCGGCCGGAATCAGAAGTTCAGTTTTTCTCATGGTTCTCTCCTTGTACCTTTACGCTAAGGGCCACTCCATCCCCAATGGGCACTATGCTGGTTTTCATCTGCTCCGAATGGGTCAGGGTATATAAATATTCCCGCATCCGGGCGTGAATGGTCCGGTTCCGCCGCTCTACCGCAAACCGGGGCTCTACAATGTCCCCATCCTGCAGCACATTGTCGGTTACCAGAAGCCCGCCGGGAGCCAAAAGCTCTAAAATCCGAGGCAGCCAGTGAATATACTGCCCCTTGGCTGCGTCCATAAAAATAAAGTCAAAGGTTCCGGAAAGCTGTTCCAGAACCTTATCTGCGTCACCCTCTATCAGCGTGATGGAATCCTCCATCTTTGCCAGCCGAAAATGTTCCCTGGCTAAGGGGATACGCGGCTCGTACTTTTCAATCGTTGTAATGTGGGCACCCTCCGGCATGGACTGGGCCATTAAAAGAGCCGAATACCCAACTGCCGTGCCTACTTCCAAAATCCTTACAGGACGGACTGCCGCCACCAGGGTCTGTAAAAAGGCAGCCGTTTCTCTGCGGATAATGGGCACAAAGTCAGCCCTCGCCTCTTTTGCAATCCTGTCCAGCAACGGGCCGTGTCCCATATCCAGGGAATTGATGTAATCTGTAATTCGTCTCTGATCCATCACTGTCCGTCCCCGCCTTCCTCTGGTTCTTCCAAACCTTCGTCCAGCATCTGCAGAATCTCCTTGGAAGTCATGGAGGTATTCAGGGTGTATGTGCCCGGCTGAATTTCATACTCGTAAAACAGCATCTGGAACCGGGCTGTCAGCACGCTGTCAATCAGTCCCAAATCCTTTAACTGCTCAATCACTTCCCGCTCCGACTCTGCTCCGGTAATCGTAATGCCCTTGTCCGTTCCCGGCGCTTCCTCCACAGCCTGCTGATAAAAGATGGAATGGCCGAAAGCATACCCTCTGGTGACGCCCTCTGCCGCAAGCAGAATCACCAGAGCGTACAAAATCAGCCTTCCGGAGACGCCGATAATCGTGCCGGTTATTTTATTGATGTCTTTTGCAATCTGACTCATGGCCGCTCTCCTGTCTCACCAAAAGATATGTAACAGTTCAGCCTTGCATCTTCTTGCCCGCTTGCAGCGAACAGGAAGCCTGCGGCGTCTGCCTTATGAAGATTCAGGCAGAAAACCGCTTATAAAAACAAGTTTTTAACCCATTTTTCTGTCTGAATCTTCGCAAGGCTGGACTGTTACAAAGATATTCTAGCTCACTTCCATAATGATAGGAAGAATCATGGGATTTCGCTTCATCCGCTTCCACATAAAGTCGCTTAAGCTGTCCCGGATCAAGTTCTTAATTTTGCCCCAGTCGGTCACATTGCGTTCTAAGCAGTCTGCCACTGCGTCGTCCACTACCCGCTTGGCCTCGTCCATCAAATCCTCAGACTCCCGCACATATACAAAACCTCTGGACACAATATCCGGTCCTGCCAGAAGCTGGTTGCTGTATTTTTCCAGAGTCAGCACCACAATGATAATGCCGTTCTGGGCCAGGTTCTGACGGTCCCGCAGTACGATATTCCCTACATCGCCTACCCCTAAACCGTCTACTAAAATGCCGCCTGCCTGTACCTGGTCTACCACCCGGCAGGAGTCCTCAGAAAGCTCTACCACATTTCCGGAAGACATAATCAGCACATTTTCCTTGGGAGTTCCCATGGCTATAGCAATGGAACGGTTGGCTACCAGATGGCGGTACTCACCATGCACCGGCAGGGCAAACTTGGGATGAAGCAGGGAGTAGATCAGCTTAATTTCTTCCTGACAGGCGTGTCCGGACACATGGGTGTCCTGGGTAATGACTTCCACACCCTTCATGCACAGCTCGTTGATAACCTTGGAAACCGCCTTTTCATTGCCGGGAATGGGAGTGGAGCTTAAAATCACTACATCGTTAGGCTTAATGGAAACCTTCCGGTGCATGCCGGAAGCCATCCGGGACAGAGCCGCCATAGACTCGCCCTGGCTGCCTGTGGTAATGAGCACCGTCTGCTCGTCCGGATAATTCTTCAGATGGTCGATGTCAATCAGAGTGCCGTCCGGAATGTTGATATAGCCCAGCTCGCTGGCTGTGCCAATGACATTTACCATGCTGCGGCCCTCTACCACTACCTTGCGGCCGTACTTCTCTGCAGAAGAAATAATCTGCTGTACCCGGTCCACATTGGATGCGAAAGTAGCTACAATAATACGGTTGTTTTTGTGCTCTGCAAAAATGGCGTCAAAGGTTCTGCCTACGGTCCGCTCAGAAGCCGTAAAACCGGGGCGGGTAGCGTTGGTGCTGTCGCTTAAGAGAGCCAGAACCCCCTTCTTGCCCAGCTCTGCAAACCGCTGTAAGTCGAATGCGTCTCCAAATACAGGAGTATAATCAATCTTAAAGTCTCCGGTGTGGACGATAACGCCTGCCGGAGTAAAGATAGCCAGAGCCGCCGCATCTGCAATGCTGTGGTTAATCTTGATAAACTCTAACTTAAAGTCTCCCAGGGTAATGGTCTGGCCGTGCTTTACCACCTTCCGCTTGGTGTTCTTCATCAGGTTGTGTTCTTTTAATTTATTCTCAATCAGGCCGATGGTCAGCTTGGTGCCGTACACCGGCACATTGATTTTCTGTAAAATATAGGGCAGAGCACCGATGTGATCCTCATGTCCGTGTGTAATCACAAAGCCTTTTACCTTGTCAAAATTCCGCTCTAAATAAGTCACATCCGGAATAACCAGGTCAATGCCCAGCATATCGTCTGTGGGGAAGGCCAGTCCGCAGTCTACCACTACAATGGTGTCCTCGTACTCAAAGGCGGTAATGTTCATGCCAATCTGCTCTAATCCGCCTAAGGGAATGATTTTTACTTTCGGTTTATTACCGTCCTGAGGCACAGCCTTTCCTGCTGCTCTGGCGGAAGGTCTGACGCTGCGGTTTACGCCTCTGGCAGCCGGCTTCTCTCCGGTCATCCGGCTGCGGCTGTTTTTCTCAGTTCCCCCTCCTGTTTTCTCTGCAGTTGTCCGGTTTGCGGTCTTCTCCGATACAGCCCGATTCCCCGGTCTCTCTGCCGGTTTCCGTCCTGCATGGGGCTGGCTGCCGCCCCGGCTTGCGGTCTTCTCACCTGTATTTCGGTTTACTGACCGTTCCCCGGCATTTTTGTTTCCGCTGCGGCGTACCGGACGCTGTTTTTTTTCTGTCTTTTCTATTTTCTCTGTCTTTTCTATTTTCTCTGTTTTTTCTGCTTTCTCTGTTTCTGCCTTCTGTCCGGCATTCTGGCTTTCTCCCCGCTCTGCGCTTCTCCGCTCAGCAAGGCGCGCCACTGCCTGTTCCATCTGGCGTTCTACTGTCATATCGCTCATATTCGTCCTCTCTGTTTTCAATTTCTTTGCTGTTCCTGCAGATGCAGGTTTTTATTTCATAGGAAAGTTCGCCCTATGAAACAAAAACGCTCCGCGGGATGCGCACTTCGCGCTTAAGGAAAATGTCTGCTGACGCAGACGCGCTCCGGCGCGAGAGTCCGGTGAACCGGACTCTTTTTTACTTACGCAGTTCTACATCCATATCCTCAATAAGCTCCGTGAAAATCCGGAACAGATAATCCATCTCATCGTCATTTTCCACAAACTCGTACACTGCGTCACTGTCTTCTGCCTTAGATACATCCTTTAAAATATAGCATTCGCCATCCTCGTCTTCCTCCTGGGAATCCGTCACCAGCAGGTAATTCATTCCGTTAATCCGGGTTTCCTCCAGCACATAAAAATCCACATGTTCTCCGTCTTCTGTCTGTAAGGTAATCTTTTCTTCCTGTGCCATGTTTTGTTTTCACTCCTTTATGGAGCCTAAATACGACTCCAGAATCAGGGCAGCCGCAATCTTGTCGATCACTTTTTTCCGATCCTCCCGCCGCACTCCGCTCTCAATCAGTATTTCATTTGCCTCAATAGTTGTCAGACGCTCATCCCACAGCACAACGGGCAGACCGGTTCTGCGGATCAGCATATCGCGAAATTCTTCCGTCTTTTTTGCACGCTCTCCAATGGAGTCATCCATATTCTTAGGATAACCCAAAACAATGATTTCAATCTCGTACTCTGCAATCAAGGTCTCAATCCGGGCCAGAGTTTTACGCAGCTTATTTTCCTCTTTCCGCGTAATGGTTTCCATCGGCTGCGCAGTCAGCCCCAGGGCGTCGCATACAGCCACCCCTACGGTCTTAGATCCGTAATCCAATCCTAATATTCTCATAACACTGCCTTTCCGCCCTTTGTCTCCCAAAAACTGCCTCTTTGGAAAGCTCTTTTAGAAAAACCTGGAAAAGACTGCCATCGTGCTCCAACGGATCCGGCTGGCAGTCTTCTTTCGTTTTTTATGATGCAGGAGGCCGCAACAAAGGCACTCTCTTACTTCAGTTTTGCGTCAATGTAAACCGACATCAACGCTTCCAGGATCTCATCCCGCTCCACTTTCATAATCAAACTTCTTGCCCCTTTATGGCTGGTGATATAGGTAGGGTCTCCGGACATAATATACCCTACGATCTGGTTTACCGGGTTGTATCCCTTTTCTGTAAGTGCTGCATAGACCAGCTCCAATACCTGGCTGACATCCATTTTTGTCTCCTGTACTGCCTTGAAAAACTGTGTGTTATGAATTTCGCCCATGTTCCTCACGTCCTTTAACTATTCTTCTCTATTCTATACTACTTTGTCCAATTCGGCAAGCGGTTTTTTCGTATGTCTCAGGACTGCAGGAGAAGGATTTCCTCTGTCAGAATCTGCGTAAATTTCCCTTCCACCATCTGGTTTTTCTTCCCGGCCTCCACCGGCGCCGCGCCTTTTACATACTCCTTCGTATGACCCACCAGGTAGTTTTTTCCGTTTATCTCCACTTCTTCTTCCAGAAGAAGGGTCTTTTCCTGGCCTAAAAAACTTCTGCGGTACTGTAAGGACATTTCTTTTTCCAATGCCAGAAGTGCGTCGCTGCGGACGGTCTTTACCGGCTCCGGAATCTGATCCGGCATCTTGTCTGCCCTGGTTCCCGCCCGTCTGGAATACTTGAAAATGTGCATCTCATAGAAGCCGGTCTTTTTCAAAAAGGCGCGGGTTTTCTCAAACTCGCTTTCCGTCTCCCCCGGAAATCCTACAATCACATCCGTAGTGATAGCCGGGTTTTTAAAATAACGCCGCAGGATCTGGCACCGGGCCTCATAATCTGCAGTGGTGTAATGGCGGTTCATACGCGTTAAGGTTTCGTCACAGCCGCTCTGCAAAGACAGGTGGAAATGGGGGCAGAACTTATCCAGCCTTGCCAGCGCCCCTGTAAATTCTTCTGTAATAATCCGGGGTTCCAAAGAGCCCAGACGGATTCTCTGGATTCCTTCAATCTCATGTACCTGCCGAATCAACCCCAAAAGATCCGTCTGCTCCTCCTCTGGAAAATCCACACCGTAAGAGCTTAAATGGATGCCGGTCAGCACCACTTCCTTATACCCGGCTTTTGCCAAAGTCTCCACTTCTGCCGCCACATCCTCCGGCTTTCGGCTGCGGACCCGCCCCCTGGTGTAGGGGATAATGCAGTAACTGCAGAACTGGTTGCAGCCGTCCTGCACCTTTAAAAAGGCGCGGGTATGGTCTGCAATACGGTTGATCTTCAGTTCTTCGTACTCCTTCGTGCCGCCAATCTCAATCAGGTGGGCCTTTGGGATATTCCGGTCCTTTAAATACTCCTCCAGAATCGTTACCAGATCCTGTTTTTTATTGTTTCCGATAATCAGGTCCACCGCCAGATCCTGCTTTAATTTCTCCGGGTCTGCCTGCACATAGCAGCCGGCGGCCACTACCACTGCGTCCGGGTTCTGTTTTCTGGCCCTGTGGATCATCTGCCGGGATTTCCGGTCTGCCATATTGGTTACGGAACAGGTGTTGATTAAGTACACATCTGCCGGTTCTGTAAAGGGTACGATCTGGTAGCCTGCTGCCTCTAAAAGCTGCTGCATGGCTTCTGTTTCATAGGAATTTACCTTACAGCCCAAGCTGTGCAATGCTGCTGTCTGCATCGTTTTTCTCCTTGACTTATGTTTCACTTGACTTTTCTCCCACTTGTCGGTAGTATTGATTATAAAGCATCCGGGAATTTGTCCCCGTCTGCATAAATTATATCAAAAACCATTAAGGAGGTTTCCCCATATGAAAACTGTACGCATCTCTTTAAACTCCATTGACAAGGTAAAATCCTTCGTAAACGACTTAGCAAAATTTGATGTGGATTTTGACCTGGTTTCCGGCAGATATGTAATCGACGCCAAATCCATCATGGGCATTTTCAGCCTGGATCTGTCTAAGCCCATTGACTTAAACATCCATGCTGAAGCTGGAATTGAAGAAATTTTAAATATCCTCGCTCCTTATATCATCTAAATTATTTAAGAGTGAAAAACATGGCATTCCGCCATGTTTTTCTTTTTTGTGTCATAGGAAAGTCCGCCAGGGCGAACTCTTTTTCAAAAAGAACGCCCTATTTTAATCACACCAGACTAACTCTGCGGTTTCAATGGCGGTTTTTACCATCTCATCAATCTTTTCATTCAGCGCCAGCTCGGATTTGTGAATCATGTTCAGGTTCGGCTTGATTACCGGGTGCTTGGCCACAAAGATGGTACAGCAGTCCTCATAGGGCTGGATGGAAGTTTCAAAGGTTCCGATCTTCTGGGAAATATCCACAATCTCCTGTTTATCAAAGCCAATTAACGGCCTGAATACAGGCACGGTGCACACCTCGTTGGTGGCTGCTAAAGACTGTACCGTCTGAGACGCCACCTGTCCGATGCTCTCGCCGGTAATAAGGGCCAGGCAGTCGGTCTTTTTGCCGATTTCCTCTGCAATCTTCATCATATAGCGGCGCATGATGATAGTCAGCTCCTCGTGGGGGCACTGCTCATAAATGTAAAGCTGAATATCCGTAAAGTTTATGATGTGAAGCGGAATAGGGCCAGAATACCTGGCCACCAGCTTTGCCAGGTCAATAACCTTCTGCTTGGCACGGTCGCTGGTGTAAGGCGGCGCATGGAAATAAACTGCGTCAATCTTAACGCCCCGCTTGGCAATCATCCAGCCTGCTACCGGACTGTCGATGCCGCCGGACAGCAAAAGCATAGCCTTTCCGTTGGTGCCCACCGGCATACCTCCTGGTCCGGGAATCATTCTGGAATAAATATTGACAACCTTCCGCACCTCTACCTTTAACAGTACCTGGGGATTGTGCACATCTACGGAGGTTTCCGGATAAGCGTTTAAAATCATCTCTCCCAGTTGGCGGTTCATGTCCTCAGAGTGAACCGGATAATTTTTATCTGCCCGGCGGCTGTCTACCTTAAAGGTAAAATGCTTGTCCGGGTATTCCTGGTCTATATAATCTAAAACTACCTGTTTGATGTTCTCAAAATCCTTATTTTCAATCTGCAGCATAGGGCAGATCCAGGCAATGCCGAATACCCGCTGCAGCGCCTCAATGACTTCATCACAGTCGTACTCTCCCTCTGCCTGAACATAGATCCGTCCAGACTCCTTGGAAGCTAAAAAACGGCCCTCCACCTTTTTTAAGGCATTCTTAATCTGCTTAATCAAAGCGTCCTCAAACAGATAGCGGTTCTTCCCCTTGGTGCCGATCTCTGCGTACTTAATTAAAAATGACTGATATACCATAATGTTTCCTTTCCTTTGCTTATCCCCGCTGATACCGGCGCAGTACCGGAAGCAGCTCTTTTAAGGTATCAATACAGTAGTCCACTTCTTCCTTCGTGTTAAACACTCCAAAACTGACGCGAATGGTGGCGTCTAAATATTTCGGTTCCAGGCCGATGCCTTTCAGGGTTCCGCTGACGCCTGGATGATGGGAGGAGCAGGCAGAGCCGGAGGACACATAAATGCCCTTATCCTCCAACGCATGTAAAAGCACCTCGCTGCGGACGCCGCCAAAGCTGGCGCTGACAATCTGGGGAGCGCTGTCCGTTCCCTTTTTGCTGTTGATCACCACATCCTCAAGTTCTCCCAGCCGGTCGGTCATATAATCCTTCAACTGAATCAGCTTACCAATCTTTTCCTGATGATTGGTATACATCTCTTTGGCTGCCGCCCCCAGTCCTGCCACGCCAGGCACATTCTCTGTCCCGGAGCGCATTCCTGACTGCTGGCCGCCGCCGTAAATCAGCGGCTTTACCTTCACACCGTTGCGGATATATAAAAACCCGACGCCCTTTGGCCCATGGATCTTGTGGCCGCTGACAGAAAGCAGATCAATGCCCTGTTTTTTCGGCCGAATCTGATACTTTCCGTAGGCCTGAATGGCGTCCACATGAAACAGTGTATTTGGGTTCTTTCTCTTAATAATCCGGGAAATCTCCTCTACCGGCTCCACTGCGCCCACTTCGTTGTTTACATACATGACGGACGCCAGGATGGTATCCGGACGGATTGCCGCCTCCAGTTCTTCCAGGCTGATATGGCCGTTTCTATCCACCTGCAAAAAGGTAATCTCAAAGCCCAGCTCCTCCAAACAGGTCAGAGGATTGTAGACGGACGGATGCTCCACTGCAGTGCTGATAATATGCTTTCCTGCCCGCTGGTTTGCCAGCGCGCCGCCGATCAGGGCCATATTGTTAGACTCAGAGCCGCCGGAGGTAAACAAAATCTCCTTTTCCTGTACCTTTAAGGTTCCTGCTATAATAGCTCTGGCTTCTCTTATATACTGCTCCGCCTCCATGCCTTTTCTGTGCTTGGCAGAGGCGTTGGCATAATCTTCTGTCATGGTCTTCACCACAATATCCCGGACGCTGTCCAGAACCTGGGTGGAGGCAGAGTTGTCAAAATATGCTTCCATGTTTTTCTCCTTACTGTTCCAGCTCAAACATCAGAATGGACAGGGCCGTCAGTCCGGCAGTCTCTGTCCGCAGAATGCGGCGTCCCAGGGTAATGGGATGAACCTGACGCTCCTTCGCCAGGGCAATCTCATCTGTATCAAAACCGCCCTCCGGGCCAATGTAAATCCCAATCTGCATACCGGGACGAACCTGGCTTAAAATCCGGCGGGTTCCTTCCATCCCCTCTGCCAGCTCATAGGGAATCAGGTTTAAATCAAAATCTCCGGCATATTCAAAAGCTTCCTTCAGACTCATCACCCTGGTCACCTCCGGAATCAGCATCCGGCCCGACTGCTTGGCTGCGCTCTCTGCAATGGCATTCCACCGCTTAATCTTTGCGTCTTCCTTCTTACCGTCCAGCTTCACCACTGCTCTGCGGGTTGCTACCGGAATAATCTGATATACTCCCAGCTCCACCGCCTTCTGGATTACCAGTTCCATCTTATCGCTTTTAGGCAGTCCCTGAAACAGGTACAATCTGGCAGGAAGCTCGCTGGAGGTGTCTTCTTCCTTTAAAATGCGAACCCGGATTTCCTCTGCTTTGATGGTCTCCAGTTCACATAAGAAGCTTCTGGAAATGCCGTCCCGGATTCCCACCTGCTCTCCCGGCTTCATCCGCAGCACATTGCGGATATGGTTCACATCCTGGCCGGTGATAAGGGCATACCCATCCTGCACCTGGTCAGGCGTTACAAAAAAATGATACACGGTCCAGCGCTCCTTTATTTTCTGCGGGCAGTGATGGACACCCATTCGCCCTGATAAGTAGTTTCCAGGATTTCCAACTCCGGATTGGCCTCCATGGCCGTCCGCACATCCTGTTCCTTCATGTTGATGATGCCGGAAGTAATGAAAATACCGCCGTGTTTTATATGCCGGGGAATCTCCTCCTGCAAAAGGATAATAACCGGCGCCAGGATATTTGCCACTGCAATGTCGTAGCACTGGTAACCGGCTTCATCCTGAATCGCCTTATCATCGATGATATTGCCCTGAACCACACGGAATCTGTCTGTGGAAATATCATTGGATTCCAGATTTTCTTTTACTGCAGTAATGGCATTTTCATCCAGGTCTGTACCGAACACAGAAGCTGCTCCCAGCTTTAAGGTAGCAATGCCCAGAATGCCGCTTCCGGTTCCCACATCCAGAATCTTAGACTGGCTGTTTACGAATTTACGAAGCTGGCGGATGCAGAGCTGGGTAGTCTCATGCATACCGGTTCCAAAAGCAGTTCCCGGATCAATCTGAATCAGCAGCTTGTCCTTGTGCTCCTCAGGAATCTCCTCCCAGGTAGGCTTAATCAGAATATCATCTACCGTAAAAGGCTTAAAATACTGCTTCCAGTTGTTAATCCAGTCTGTATCCTCCGTCTCCGACATAGCAATGGTCCGCTCGCCTACATTTACAAACTGGCTCAACTCGTCTAATCCTTCCTCAATCTGGTTTAAAATGTTCTCCAGATTGGTTAAGTCTTCTAAATAGAAGTTTACTCTGGCGCTTCCATCGTCCGGCGGCAGCTCCGGCAGAATGTCGATAAACATGCCCTTGGTATCTGCCTCGGAAAGGGGGATGTTATCCTCAATTTCGATGCCTTCGATACCAATTTCATCCAGCATGCTGCTGATTAAATCCACCGCCTCTGTGGTGGTCTGCAGCGTAAATTTTGTCCACTTCATAGATTGTCTCCTTTTCTGTTTTATGCACCGATTAAAATCTTCACAAATAAAATAGCCAGAACTGCTAAAATCACCGGCCGTACAATCCGCTGGCCGTTGTGAACCACCAGCCCGGAGCCGATGTAATGTCCGCCGATGCAGAACACAGCGGCTGCCAGTCCCAGTCCGTAGCAGACAGTTCCGTTCATTAAAAAGTTTGCCAGGGCTGCAATATTGGAAGACAGGTTGATGACCTTGGTAAGGGCCGAGGCCTTCCGCACATCCATCCTGGCCGCCCCTGTAAGCACCAGGATCAGGAAGGTGCCGGTTCCAGGGCCATAGAATCCGTCATAGGCGCCGATTACCAAAGAAGCCAGAACGGCAACCAGATAGGTGACGCTCTGAGGCAGCGGCGCCTTTGCCTCCACACTTCCCAGGTTTTTGTTTCGCAGCACATAGAAAGCCACCACCGGCAGCACCGGGATCATCATGTTTTTCAGCAACTGCTCGCTGACTAAAAGGGATAAGCTGGAACCAACGGCAGAGCCAGCCAGGGATGCAATACAACTGACTACTGCCAGGGAAATCATATGCTTCCCGGTTAAATATCCGTTTTTTAAGTACCGCCCTGCGGAAACCACTGTTCCCATTGAGGAACTTAGCTTGTTGGTTCCGATGGCGTAGTGGGCCGGAACTCCGGCTATGATGTAAGCCGGCAGGGAAATCAGTCCCCCGCCGCCGGCAATCGAATCCACAAAGCCCGCCAGAAACACCAGCGGACACACAATCAAATAGGGCAACATGTATTTTAAGTCTCTTTTCTTCTGTTGTTATGCTTTTCTCAAATGCATTTCCCTGCCTGAAATCTGCAAAGAACGCCACATGGTATCATATCACAGAATTTCCGGGCTTTCAACTGTTTCCCTTGCCCCGTTACGCAAAAATTGCCTTATGGATTCCCTCAGAAATGGTGAAGCTTAACTGTACGATGGTTTCATCAATATTGGGAGGAGTCACAAACAGGCTGCCAAACTCCGGCTCCAGCAGTTCCCGGATTAACAGATACTGCTCATCCGGATCCAAATCCTCCACATACTGTCCCATTCCCTGGGTGGACGCATGTTTTGACAGCACCTGGATAAGAGCCGATATGGTATCCTGGACGATGGCCGCCGCCCCCACTACCGTAGGCACACCAATGGACAGTACCGGGATTCCCAGGCTTTCTCTGGTTAATCCATGACGGTGATTTCCCACTCCGGAGCCTGGATGGATGCCGGTGTCTGTCAACTGGATGGTTGTGCCAAGCCGTCTTATGCTGCGGGCAGCCAAAGCGTCAATAGCAATCAGAATATCTGGTTTCGTTTCTTTAATAATGCCTCGCAGGATCTCTGCCGTCTCCATGCCAGTCTGAGCCATCACTCCAGGCACAATGCCGCTTAAACTGGGCAGATTCCGTCCTTTTAAAAATCCGGCTCCGTACTGTCCTTCCAGGTGGCGGGTTACCTGCAGATTTCCCACTACCTCCGGCCCCAGAGAATCTGGCGTTACCTGGCTGTTGCCCAGACCCACTGCCAGGATCTTATACTCTGCCGGGGTTTTTGCTTTTGCTCCCAGAAGGCCCTCCATCAACCGGCGAATATGCCGGGACAGCTCTGCGGCTACCTCCTCATGGAAATCTTCGTCCTTCTTTGCCAACTGGTCTGCCTCCAGAGTCAGGTAGGTTCCTTTCGGCTTTCTCATGGCTCTGGCTCCCTGCTCATCCAGGATTTTCACCTCTGTCATTTTCACGCAGGAATCTTCTTCATGCCACTCCCGCAGGGAAACCCCGGCAATCTCTCCTCCGTCCCCCGGAAAGCTTTCCCGTTCCTCCACCGCCAGGTCTGTCCGCACCTCAAAATCCGGTTTTTCCAACTCAATCACATAATCCTTCATAATCTGCCCTTCTTTCCTGGTTATTTCTAGGTTTCTTCCTAGTTTTCTTCAAAAAAGCGCATTTTATGTATTGACAATTATCGGCGGATTAGGTAGAATACAAAAGTATGTTTACATTGAACTGTCCGTGTCCAGACTTTGATGCAAACCAAATTTAAGAATAAAATCTATTATGGAGGTGCCCAGATTGGCTAACATTAAATCTGCTAAAAAGAGAATCTTAGTAAACGAAACCAAAGCTGCTAGAAACAAAGCAATCAGATCCAAAGTAAAAACTGCTTGCAAGAAAGTGGACGCTGCTGTGCTTGCCGGAGACAAGGCTGCTGCTCAGGCATATTTAGTTGCTGCTACCACTGAAATCGAGAAAGCTACTTCCAAGGGTGTATATCACAAAAACACCTCTTCCAGAAAGATTTCTCGTCTGGCAAAGGCTGTAAACGGCATTGCATAATCATTGACTGGAATAAAATAATACATGTAAGAGAGCCAATTCCCAATGGTGTGGGGAATCGGCTCTTTTTGTATAACCAAAGAGGAATAATCCGTCATAGGAAAATAGCTGAATCTTCCAACACGCCTCATCCCTTAGCTTTCTTTTGCAATCAGCAGTTCCACTGCCATCCTGTCCTGAAGCCGTCCGCTTTTCACTGCTTCCTCTGTCTCTACACAAAGCTTCACCCAGGAAAGTATCTGGTCTCTGGGAAACTGACGGGCCTGGGGTATGGTCTTTCCTACCACAAACGGCTGCATTTTCAGCCTGGAAGCAATGGTTCCCTTATCCATCCCCTGCTCCATCAATTCCTTCACCTGCAAAAGCTGGTTAAACTGGCGGGCAATCAGAAACAGAATCCGCATAGGCGGTTCCTTTAAGGTCAGCAAATCCTCATAAAGGTCCATAGCCTTTTTGGTCTGGCGGTTTACAATGGCCGCCACCATGTCAAAAATTTTGTTGGTTACCTGAACCGTACAGATAGCTTCCACATCTGCCTCTGTAATCACATCCCGGCCCATGGTATAGCTGATAAGCTTTTCCAGCTCCATCCGGATGTGCTCCATATCGTCTCCGGTCATTCCTAAAAACAGCTCCATGGTGCGGCTGGTAATCTTTTTATTTTCCTTGGCCAGAAGACCTCCTGCCCAACGGGCCAACTGGGCGCTGTCCTGACGGCCCAGCTCCGCCGCATAGCCTAAATCCTTCACCTTTTTATACAGCTTATTCCGCTTATCCACCTGGGACTCTGCAAACACGATACAGGTGGTGTCCGGCATAGACGGCAGAAAATTCGCCAGTTCATCAGCACTGGTTTTAAAAAAGCCGCTGTCCTCAATGAGAATCATCCGCCGCTCTGCAAAAAAGGGCATTGTGTCCGCCAGGCGGATTACCTCGTCTAAGTCCAGCCCTTTTCCTTCAAAGCTGGCAAAATTCATGGCGTCATCCCCTACAATGGCCTCTTTCAGCCGGTTCTTATAGCTGTTTTTTAAAAATTCTTCCTCTCCGTAAAGCAGATATACCGGGCGGAAGGTTCCTTCTTTAATGTCTTTATTTAAGGTTTGCATAAAAGTCCTCTGATGATAGTTTTCTATGTTTGCGTCATTCTGAAGCCGCGGCTCTTATCTTGACCGGGAGCCGGCACTGTTATCTTCCATTATACAAGATTTCTATAGAATTTTCCATACCATCTGTTTTTACCTTTACAGCGCCGCTCTTTCCAGTTTCATACACCGGAATCCAGCGGCGGGCAAGGCGCTCCATCACTTCCTGGTGAGGATGGCCGTATCGGTTTTCTTCTCCGTAGGAGACAACGGCGCAGCCTGGTTTCAGCCGTTCCAGCCATCCCTCCGAGGTAGCAGTATTGGAACCGTGGTGGGAAATTTTAAGCACCTCCGGCTGATCTGGCAGTCTGTCCGGCTCTTTCAAAAGCTCTGCCTCTCCGGCGCTTGTCATATCTCCGGTCAGCACCAAATCAAAAGCGTCGTAGGACACATGAAGCACCAAAGAATGCTCGTTACGGTCATTCGTCTGAAAATCCGCTGCCGGATAAAGACAGCGAATCTTCAATTTCCCCAAAGCCAGACATTCTCCTGCCTCCATCCAGTGCACCCGGCAGTTTCTGGATTCTGCCAGCTTTACCAGCTTTTTATACGCCTCATCCTGTTGCCCGGCTGCCGGTAAAATCAGATTCCGGATCTTAACTGCCTCCGACTCCTCCAAAAGATAAATCAGACCGCTTGTATGGTCCTGGTCTGCATGGCTGACAATGGCGTAATCCACCTGACGGATGGCCTGGCTTTTCAAAAACGGCTCCAGCCGGTTCTCTCCCAGCTTTTTCTCATCGCTGCTGCCGCCGTCTACCAGAATGGTATTCTGCCTGGTCTGCAGCACCATGCCGTCTCCCTGGCCTACATCCAGAAATGTGACTGTCAGCCCCCGCACTGGAACAGGAAGCAGAAAGCATATGCCCAGAGCAAGAAGAATTTTCCTTCCAGTGCCGCCTTTCCTATTTCCGCTCTTTCCCACGCCTCCAAACAATACTGTTATCAAAATCCCATAATACGCTCCCATCTGCCAGAACGCAGGCCGCCCCAGCGCCAGACTGCTGCCGGGAAGCAGCTCAAACAGACTGCAGCACCACTCGTACCAGTCCAGAATCAGCCTGCCTGCCCCAATGGCAAACTGCCCGGCCTGCAGAGAGACCAGCCCGCTTAAAAACACAGAAGCCGCCCCGGAAGCCACCACGATCCCCATCAGAGGAACCGTTAAAAGATTCAGAAAAATGCCGTACAACGGAAACTGAAAAAAATGAAACAACACCATGGGAACCGTAACCAGCTGCATGCCCACACTGACATAGAAACCCTGAACCGGTCTCCCTTTTTTATCAGTCATCTGCTCCGAAGCTTCCCTTGAATCCTGCTTTAACACTGGCCCGGACTGGGACAAAGCCGCCAGCCTGGGGGCCGCCGCCCCAATTCCAGCCAAAGCGCCAAAGGACAACTGTACTCCCGCCTGACACACCAGGTAAGGGCTGTCCCACAAAAGCCAAAGCCCGGCCAGGCTCAGAGCAGACAACAAATCATAGGTCCGCCCCAGACAGGCTGCCAGAAATCCGCAGAGAGCCATAAGCAGCGCCCGCATGAGAGAAGGAGAGCCTCCGGCCAGGGCGGAAAAAGCAGCCAGCACACTGCCGCCCAAAATTCCCGCCGCTCCGTATCCAACTCCCAGTTTTCTCAGAAGGCCGTAAACTGCCATACTGACCAAAGAAAGATGAAGTCCGCTGATAGCCAGCATATGGGCAATGCCGTTATCCTGATAAAGCTTCCGCGTTTCTTCCGGAAGGCCGGACTTATCCCCCAGCATCAGGGCCTGAAACATCCCTGCATCCTCTCCGGCAGTCTCCGAAAGCCGGGCAGCGGCCCACCGTCCCGCCCGGTATAGGAAATTCCGGACCGGCCATGTTTCCTCATCTGTTGCCTGCCAGGATTCTGCAAACATCCGATAGTGAAGCTTCATAGAACGGTAGTAAAGCTGAAAATCAAACTCCCCCGGATTTCTGGCCGGCTGAAACATGGCGCACTCTCCCTGCACCGTCACCCGGTTTCCCACCGCCAAATCCGCAAGCCGTTCCACGGCCCCGGCCTCTGCTGCATCCAAATACACCTGTATCCGGTTAAGAGAAAACCTGATGTCAGCCTCATTCTCCATGATTCCATCTGCCTCTCCTGACACATCTGTAAGCACCAGCACCACCCAATCCCCGGACCATTTAATCTCCGCTGCCTGGCCGGTTACTGCCGCTTCCTTTCCATCCAGAGAAAGCTTAAACTCCCGCTCTCCCATTTCTTTTGCCTGCCATCCCCGGAACATCCCCAGAAAGAAAAAAGCAGGCAGAAGCCATATGACAAAGCTCCTGCCTGTTTTTTGTCTGCCCAATCTGATTTCCGGCCTTTCAGCACCCTTACCGTCTGTCTTTAACCGGCGGCCAAACCATCCTTCTGCCGCAAAAAGGCACGCCAGGGAAATCATTATCGCCAAACACAGTTCCAAAGCCGCTCTGCTTTGCAGGATTACTACCTCTCCAAGTACGAATCCTCCTGTCCATAACAGCAGCGGTCGTTTAATTTTCGTTTCCTCCTATATAATCCAGATTTCGTTCAAACATGGAGCCTAAGGAAATCTTATCCCGGAACATCACATTCTGCTCTCCGTTTACCGTAATCTGCACCCGGTTTACCGTAGGCTGGGCCGCCAGGGAATTGACAATGGAATAGATGGGGATGTAGTCTTCCACCTCCAGACTGTTGACCAGAAATCCACTGTCAAAATTCAGGTAACACACATTTTCGTTCACCGAGACATTGAGAAGTTTGGTAGATGGTTCCAGAGTAGGATAAAGCCCCGCCTGCTCCGGACCGCTGATCAACTCCTCCAAAATTACTTTCTCAACCGATGTATTGACGCTGTGAACCACGCTGCGAGTCTCCGGATAAAGCTTTATCCCTTCTTCATCGGTAAAATACAGGGTCAAGTCTGTCCGCTCATAGGAATTGACATCCGAAACACCTTCCACAAAATCCGATGCAGAAAGCAAACCTACCGGCATTCCGCTCTGGTTCATCAGCGGCTGTTCTCCGGAATAAATGCTGATATAATCCACTCCGGGAATCTGGGTCAGGGTTTTTGTCAGGGCCGCCCGGCACAAAATCTCCCGGCTTGCCTCCATACTGGTGTAGTTTGGATCAAAAAACAGATACAGCACCATGTCTTCCTGCCGGCAGCCTTTATAGATCACCTTTTCCCCCAGAGCCACCTGGGCATCTAAATCTGCCGGGATATTGCAGAGAGCCTGAATCAGCTCCTCCGCCAGCAGCCCCGGATCCTCCTGGGATGACCGGTATTCCTGCCCTACCAGCCGGGTCATGGCCGGATTTAAGTAATACACCTGAAACAGCCGTTCCCCTTCTGCCAGATCCGCTTCCTTATTCCCGCAGCCTGTCACCCCGGCAATCAGCCCCACTGCCAGCAGCCACAGGGCCAGAAAGACCGGCTTATTTCTCCATTGTCTCATGCTCCGCCTCCTGCTATGCAATGTAATTTAAAGGAATGCGAAGGGTAAAGGTGCTTCCCTCCCCATCCTTACTGCTTAATTTGATGGCCCCCTTGTGCATCAGCACCACATTCCGGGTAATGGCCAGGCCCAGGCCGCTGCCGCCGGTTTCCCGCGAGCGGGCCTTATCCACCCGGTAGAACCGGTCGAAAATCCGGTCATGTACCTCCTCAGGAATCCCAATTCCGGAATCTGCCACCCGCAGATAAAAAAATTTATGGTCTGCGTCCAGAGTTACCCGAACCCAGCCCTCCTCTACATTGTACTTAATGGCATTCTCCACCAGGTTGCTGATGGCTAAGGACAGCTTTACTTCATCCACATCCGCCGTCACTTCCCGGATGCTCTCAAAAATCAGCTCCACCTTCTGGCGGTTGGCAATAGGCCGCAGCCGCTTTAAAATCTGCTCTACCAGAGCGTTTAAGTTTACCTGGGCGATGTTGATCTCTGCCTCTGACTTGTCCATCTTTACCAGGGACAGCAAATCATCGATAATCTTACTCTCCCGGTCGATCTCATCGGATATATCCTCCATAAACTCCCGGTAAAGCTCCACCGGCACCTCGCCCATGCCCATAAGAGAATCTGCCAGCACCCGGATAGAGGTGATGGGGGTCTTCAGCTCATGGGATACATTGGATACAAACTCCTGGCGGGACTGATCTACCTCCCGCAGCTTGGAAATGGTCTGGGCCACAGACTGAGAAATATCCCGGTTTTCCTGATACAGTCCGCCGCTAATATCTGTTTCCAAATCTCCTGCTGCCACATGGTCCAGCTTGTGCTGAAACTCCTTAAAAGGACGCACCAGCAAAATGGCCGCACCCACTCCCAGAATCAAAAGCAGCAGCACCACCACAATCTGGAAGAAAAACGCCTTATCTGCCACCCCATCTGCCAAAGCCAGAATCAGCTCTGTGGAGGAAGTCATGATCAGCACGCCGTCTACCTTTTTCTGGTCTGCATCCCGGTAAATGGGAATGGTCTGGACAAAATAATGGCGATCCCGGTTATAGCTGCTGCTGTTTTCTCCCCGAAAGCAGCGGATAACCTCCTCCGCAATGTTGGTTCGATTCTCTGCGATGTGAAAGGTGTCCGTCACAATCTTAAAGTTCTGGTCTACCACTACAATGCGGCCGTTGTAAACATCTGCCATAATCTCAATCTCGCTGTTTATGACCGCCCGGTTTTCCGTCTGAAGATACCCGGTTCGGGTCATTTTGCTGGACAGGATCTGGCACTGATTCTGCACCTCTATCATCCGGGCATCAATCTGCGCCTGACGAAAGGAGCTGACTACGGTCTGGGCACAAAGCATCATGGGAAGCACTCCAAACAGCACAAGCAGCAGGGTAATAGGAAGCTTTAAACTGAATTTCCAGTTTTTCCAGTCCAGGATGCGGCGCTTATCCTCATACTCCATAGCGTTTCTTTTCCGCCTCAATATCCAGCTTCTTGCTGCAGGCTAAAGCCAGAACCCCCGGCCCAATGTGACAGGCCACGCTCAGGGATAAGGGAGCCATAATGATCTCTCCTGTTTTGGGGAACCGTTCCCTGACCTCCTGTACAAACTCCTCTGCTGCCTCTGCATTACAGGTGTGAGCAATCTCCAGCCAGGTATTTTCTGCTTCCGGATCTCCAAACCGCCCTTCCAGATCGTGAATAATGGCATTTAATATGGTAGTCTTTGCCTGCTTTATGGTGCGGGCCTTAGAGAAGGTATCCAGCTTTCCGCCCTGGATCTGCAGCACCGGTTTGATCCTTAGCAATGTGCCTAAAGCGGCAGCCGCCGGAGTAATCCGTCCGCCTTTCTTTAAATGCTTCAAAGTGTCCACCATAACATAGATGCTGGACTCTGCCTTCACCCGTTCTAAAATCTCCTTGATCTGCTGAGCGTTAAAACCGGCCTCTACCAAAGCCTTTGCATCCAGCGCAGACTGAAACTGGGTTACAGAAATCCGCTGGTTGTCTACCACAGCCACCCGTCCATCGTAATCCTCTGCCAGCATGAGGGCAGTTTCACAGGAGCTGCTTAAAGAGCTGGACATAGGGATGTGAACAATCTGGTCATACTCCTTTAATACCTCATCCCACAGGTTCATAACATTTCCCGGAGACGGCTGGGAGGTGCTGATGTCTGCATCCTGGGCCTGGCGGGAATAAAAATCCTCCTGGCTTAAGCTGACCCCCTCCTCAAAGGTTTCCTCATCAATCATAAACGGCATGGGAAGCACATAAATTCCCAACTGCTTTCCTTCCTCCTGGGTCATTCCGCTGTTGCTGTCTGTGATTACTGCTACTTTCATCTCATACTCCTTCCGGCAGGCTGCCTGAAGGCTCGTCCTGCACTGACATATATAATTGATAATACATTCCTTTTTTCTCTAACAGCTGCCGATGGCTGCCTTCCTCCGCAATCCTTCCGCCGGACAGCACCAGAATGCGGTCTGCGTTCTGAATGGTTGTCAGCCGATGGGCAATGGTTACCGTAGTCCTGCCCTGGGCCAGCCGCTCCAGGGACTGGGAGACAACATGCTCGCTTTCATTGTCCAGAGCAGAGGTGGCCTCATCCAGAATCAGGATCGGCGGATTCTTTAAGAATACGCGGGCAATGCTGATTCGCTGCTTCTGCCCGCCGGACAGCTTCACGCCCCGTTCGCCTACATAGGTATCATACCCATCCTTCAGTTCCGAAATAAAGCCGTGGGCGCCGGCCAGTCTGGCCGCCTCCATTACTTCATTCCGGGAAGCGTCCGGCTTTCCGTAAGCGATGTTGTCATACACGGTTCCGGAGAACAGATACACATCCTGCTGCACAATGCCGATGCTGGACCGAAGGCTCTGCAGGGTAATGCCCTTTAACTCCCGGCCGTCAATTAAAATGCTGCCTCTGGTAGTATCGTAAAACCGGGGGATCAGGTTGCAGAGCGTAGTCTTTCCGCCGCCGGAGGGTCCAACCAGGGCAATCTTCTCTCCAGGACGAATCTGTAAGCTGATGTCATTTAACACCGGATTGTGGTCATCCGGATACTCAAAGCTGACATGGTCAAACTGAATGCCGCCTTCTACTTTTTCCATAGACGCAGAGCCAGGCTCATCCAAAATTTCTACGGTAGAATCCATAATTTCCACAAACCGCTCGATGCCGGTCATACCTCGCTGGAACTGCTCCGCAAACTCGATAATCCGGCGGATAGTAGCCAGCAGCGTCGTCACATACATGGTGTAGGCCACCAAATCTCCGGGACTTACCAGCCCCTTTACCATAAAGATACCGCCTGCCAGAATTACCACCGTATACATAAGACCGTCAAACATACGGACTGTGTCCTGGAACGCAGCCATGTACTTGTAAGTCTCCCGCTTGATGTCCAGAAACGCCTGGTTGTCCTGACGGAATTTTTCAATCTCAATATCCTGGTTGGCAAAAGCCCGCACAACCCGGTTTCCCAACAGGTTGTCCTCAATCTTTGCATTCAGCTCTCCAATGTGATACCGCTGCTGCCGAAAGGCCGCCCGCACCTTTAAGTTAAAGTAAGTACAGGACACTGCCATGACCGGAATCAGCACAAAGATAATAACCGTCAGAGGCAGATTGATTCCTGCAAGCACCACAAAGGAAACCAGAATTTTAATGCCTGCAATAAAGAATTCCTCCGGACAATGATGGGCAAACTCAGTTACATCGAACAAATCCGAGGTGATCCGGGCCATAATCTGACCTACCTTGGTGTTATTGAAATAACTGTCCGACAGCTTCTGCAAATGCTCAAAAGCGTCCTGCCGCATATCCGTCTCAATCTGGGCGCCCATTACATGGCCGGTGTAGGCCATATAAAAAGCAGCCAGCCCATCAATAATCCGCAGCCCAAAATACAACAGCCCAATCCGCAGAATCATCCCTACCGTAATAGAAGCCAGATCCTGCATTCCCTGATTGGTTATATAACGGAGAATCATGGGCAGCAAAAGCTCGCAGACCGTAGTCAAAGCGGCGCAGAACAGATCAAACGCCAGCGTCCGCCAGTAGCGGCCATAATAAGGGGCAAAGCGCTTCATCAGCACTTTTGTTTTCATTGATTTTGTTTCCATAAATCCATTCCTGCCTTAAACCATTTTCCTGTCTGTGCATAACTGAATTTTGTAACAGTCCCACAAGACAGTTTGTTTATAAGTCTAACACAAATAACAGTTTTTTTCCACCAGAAAAATCACATCTCCATCCGCAGTTTTCCCTTTACGAACGCCGCCCGGTGACTTATAATGAAACCAATACGATGGATTCAGGGAGGAATACATAACATGCCTTATTGTCCCAAATGCGATATGGAATTTGTGGAGGGAATCACCGTTTGCAGCGACTGCAAAGGCCCTCTGGTGGAATCAAAGGAAGCGGCCATAGCCATGAAGCGGCAGGCCCAAAAAGAGGAACAGGCCAGAAAACAGGCGGAGTTTGAAGCCATGCAGAAAGCCTATGAAGAAGAAATGGCCGAAATGACAGAATCCGGTGAAGAGGAAAACCATCAGGAAGAGGAAGCCAGCGTCATCGCCGTAAAAAAAGGGCGCAATGCTCTGCCCCACAGCCAGGTCTATGTAAAGAAATCCCAGAAATACAGCGACCTGCGTTCTTCTGCCGACGCATTCCTGCTGGTAGGCGGCGCCTTAACTGCCGTTTCCGTGCTTTTATGGACCGGATTTATTCCTTTTCCGGGAAACAACTTTTCCAGCCCCATCATCAAGCTGGTTCTGACTGTTATGGGCCTCGGCTCTCTCTATATTTCCTGGAGATCCTTCCAGTGTGCCAAGAAGGTACGCAGCCAGGCAAGTGAAGAAGAACAGGCCACCCAAGCTCTGACTCAGTGGTTCACAGAAAACTACACGGCTGAGGCCATGGACGCCCAGCTTCAGGCCGAATCCGGAGACCTGTCCCCGGAAGAATTAAGCTTAAAGCGGTTTGAGCTGATTCAGGACATCCTGATTACCAATCACGACCTGGCAGACCAGTCCTATGTGGACATGCTGGCAGAGGAGGTTTATGGGAAGGTGTTTGAAAGCTGATTGATTTTTGTTAAATTCAAAAAGGCCCTGCACAGAGTTCGCTCTATGCAGGGTCTTTCTTCGTGATTTTTTATTTCACCAGCAGAGATTTTCCTGTCATCTCTTTCGGCTGCTCCATCTCCATCAGCTCAATCAGAGTGGGAGCGATGTCTGCCAGGCAGCCGCCCTCTCTCAGCTTATAGGACGGATCTGCATTTACCAGAATAAACGGAACCGGGTTGGTGGTGTGAGCAGTAAAGGGCTCGCCGGTCTCGTAGTCAACAAGCTGCTCTGCGTTTCCGTGGTCTGCACAGATAAACATCACGCCGTCCACTTCCTTGACAGCGTCCACTGCACGGCCTACACACTCATCTACAGCTTCGATGGCCTTGATAGCCGCTGCCTCTACGCCAGTGTGGCCTACCATATCCGGGTTTGCAAAGTTGATGATGATTACATCGTATTTATCGGACTTGATGGCCTCTACCAGCTTATCGCATACTGCCGGTGCGCTCATCTCCGGCTTCAGGTCATAGGTAGCTACCTCTTTCGGAGAGGGAACCAGCACCCGGTCCTCGCCCTCGTTGGGTTCCTCAACGCCGCCGTTAAAGAAGAAGGTTACATGGGCGTATTTCTCTGTCTCAGCAATACGGGCCTGGGTCAAGCCGTTGGCTGCCAGGAATTCACCGAAGGTATTGGTGATGGATTCCTTTACAAAAGCCACCTGCTTGTTCTGGATGGTCTCGTCATAGTCTGTGAAGCAGACGAAGGTGGTCTTCACCCGCTGGCCCCGGTCAAAACCGGTAAACTCGTCGTCGCAGAAAATGCGGGTCATCTCTCTTGCACGGTCCGGACGGAAGTTGTAGAAGATTACAGAGTCGCCGTCTTTGATGGTAGCAACGGGAGCGCCGTTTTCCATTACGACCATAGGCATAACAAACTCATCTGTCTTGCCGTCATCATAAGAAGCCTGAATACCGGCAGTTGCGCTGTCTGCCTTCACGCCCTCACCCTTTGTCAGAGCCTTGTAAGCGAGTTCCTCACGATCCCAGTTTTTATCACGGTCCATAGCGTAGTAACGGCCGGCTACCGTAGCAACCTTACCTACGCCCAATTCAGCCATCTTGGCTTCCAATGCGGCCACATAGTCCTTACCGGATGCCGGCGGTGTGTCGCGGCCGTCCAGGAAGCAGTGAACATACACCTTCTTAAGACCGTTTCTCTTAGCCAGCTCCAGCAGACCGTAAATATGGGTGATGTGGCTGTGAACGCCGCCGTCAGATACCAGACCGAACATATGCAGCGCAGAATCCTGCTTCCTGCAGTTCTCTACAGCTTCCATCAGCGCCTTATTCTCAAAGAAATCTCCATCCTGAATGGATTTGGTAATGCGGGTCAGTTCCTGATAAACAATGCGGCCTGCGCCCATGTTCAGATGGCCTACCTCAGAGTTGCCCATCTGGCCGTCCGGAAGGCCTACTGCCATACCGCTGGCCTGTCCGTGTACAAAGGGGCATTGGCTCATTAGCTGATCCATGACCGGTGTTTTGCCCTCGCAGACTGCGTTGGCCTCACACTTGTCATTTAATCCATACCCATCAAGGATCATCAATACCACTGGTTTCTTTCTCATTCTGATTTCTCCTTACAATTTAACGACCGGGTTCCGGTCTTTGTCAAATGCTCTCGCCTAAGTTTGTTTAAACTTTGACGCACCTGAGTTCATTGTACTTCATTTTAAACATTTTTGCAAGATTCTGGCTTGATTTTCAGTTTTGAGATTTTCTCACCTAAGATTTTCTCAATTCATTTTCTCCGCTCCGGTTCTTCTCCCAGCCGCAGCTTCTCCAGATACTCCTTTAAATCCTGATCCACATCCTGGAACAAATAATTTTTTCCCGGCCTGGGAAGATTTCCCCGCTCCTCCTCTATCTGACGGCCAACCCGCTCAATGTCTTCCCGCAGGTCAGCGGCCGACATCAGCATACAGCCCTGGCCCCGGATAATCAGCTGCTCCACTCCATCGGAGGTAGCCACCGTCACTTTTGTTTTCCGTCCCATCTGATGGGCAAATTTTTCAATATACTGGTCTGCTGTCTCCGCCTCTTTGGTGTAGACTACATGGATATTATGGTAATCCTGGGCGCTGCCGATGCCGCCGGCCACCTTGTATGCGTCAAACACCACAATCAGACGGCACTGCCGGTAAGCCTGATAATTGCAGAGAATATCCATCAGCCGATGTCTGGCTCCGTCTAAGGTCACCTGCATCAGTTCCCGCAAATCCTCCCAGGCATAAAGGATGTTATAGCCGTCCACCAACAGATATTCCTCTGCTGAGGACTGCTGCTTCTTCATGTATCCCGGTTTTCCATGGCTATGAATGGATGTACCGGAGGAAAAATCCTGAGCTGTATCCGGCTTATAAGTTACCAGTCTGGGGCCTCCATCTCCCGGAAGTCTGCGGCGGCTTTCTCCGTAGGTTCTGGTAAAGATGGCTTCCAGCTCCTTTTCCTCTGCTCCGAAAGCTCTGTCCCAGCCGCCCTTTGTACCACCGCTGGTGCCGCTGGCTCTGCCGCCTGTACTGCCGCCGATGCCAGGACGGTTTCCCAGTCCCAAACTTCCCATTCCTGGGTTTCTTCCATTTCCGGTGCCTGTTCCGGCATCCTCCCAACCCTTGCCGTCTTCACCGCCGTTCCCGGCCTTCATCCGCAGCCGCTCTGTTACCAGTGCCGGCGTCTCCACCTGCATGTAATTCCTCACTTCGTACCAGGGTACTACAAAACCGGCGCCATGGGCGCAGAATACAGAGCCGGTAGGATTGTCTAAATCTGCCTCCGGGTCATATCCCATCTGCTCCAGCACATCTTCCTCATTATGACAGGGCAGATACCCCCGCAGGGTGCACATCATCCGCCCGCGGCCTCCGGTGTAGGAAATCAGTTCCTGCTGATAATCCCCCATAAGAGCTACCGGTCCATAACCGGTAAGGGTCATCGTCTCCCCATCCTGCTCCGGCCCCTCAAAGGAAGCCTGCATCCGCTCCAAATCCGCCATAGCCCGGCCCACACTCTCCTGAGGCACCTCCAGCCGGAAATCATAGTAAGGTTCTAAAAGACGGCAACGAGCCTGCCGCAGTCCCTGCCGCACAGCCCGATAAGTAGCCTGGCGGAAATCCCCGCCTTCCGTATGCTTCAAATGGGCACGCCCTGCCGCCAGGGTAATCCGCACATCCGTAATCTCCGCCCCGGTCAAAACTCCCACATGCCGCTTTTCTTCCAAATGGGTGAGAATCAGCCGCTGCCAGTTTTTGTCCAGCACATCCTCGCTGCAGGCAGTGTCAAACTGCAGACCGCTTCCCGCCTCTGCCGGCTCCATCAGAAGATGGACCTCCGCATAATGGCGCAGTGGTTCAAAATGCCCCACTCCCTCCACCGGTTCCAGCAGAGTTTCCTTATAAACGATGCTTCCCGCACCGAAATCAATTTCTGCGCCGTAGCGCTCCTTCACCATGCTTTTCAGCACTTCCATCTGCACCTGCCCCATTACCTGGGCCTGGATCTCTCCCAGAGTTTCGTTCCAGACGATGTGAAGCTGAGGTTCTTCCTCCTCCAGTTGTTTTAAATCTTTCAGCATTTTATGAATATCGCAGCCTTCCGGCAATGTTATCCGGTAAGTAAGAACCGGTTCCAGAAGGGGAAGCTCTGACTCCGCTTCCACCCCCAGTCCCTGGCCTGGTCTGGTAAGCAAAGGGCCTGTCACAGCGCAGACCATTCCTGCCTCTGCTTCATTTACCAGTTCAAATTTCGAGCCGGAATAGACCCGGATCTGATTGATTTTCTCTCCTGCCTCCGACCCCAATACAGCCAGAAGTTCTTTTACCTTCAAGGTACCGCCGGTAAGCTTTAAATGAGTCAGCCGGTTCCCCTGCTCATCCCGGGATATTTTATAAACCTTGGCGCCAAACTCCGAACTGTATTCCGGCTCCCTGCACCACCTCTCCATCCCAGCCAGCAGCTCTTCCACTCCCTGCAGCTTTAAGGCAGAACCAAAATAACAGGGAAATACCTTCCGTTCTGCAATCATCCGCTGTACCGCGCCTGCTTCCACTGCTCCTGTTTCCAGATAGGCTTCCAACGCCTGCTCATCGCACATAGCCAGGCTTTCCAGAAATTCTTCCGAAACCGGCGACTGCCCATCGTATTCTCCAAAATCCAAACAGTTTTCATCCAGCCGCTTCCGGATTTCCTCCAGGCTTTTTTCCCTGTCTGTCCAAGCCTGGTCCATTTTATTTACGAACACAAAGGTAGGAATCTGATACCGTTTCAAAAGCCGCCACAAAGTCTCCGTGTGGCCCTGCACTCCGTCTGCACCGCTGACCAGCAGCACTGCATAGTCCAGCACCTGCAGGGTTCGTTCCATCTCCGCCGAAAAGTCCACATGCCCCGGCGTGTCCAGGAGAGTTACCTCCCAGTCCCCCATAGTAAACCGGGCCTGTTTGGAAAAGATGGTAATACCCCTGGCCCGCTCCAGAGCATAAGTGTCCAGATACGCGTCTCGGTTGTCCACCCGTCCCAGCTTCCGTATGGTTCCTGTCTGATATAAAATCCCCTCTGAAAGGGTTGTTTTTCCTGCGTCTACATGGGCAAGGATGCCAATTACCAGTTTCTTCAATGGTGTTCTCCTGTTAAGTTTATTTTCTGTCCCCAAATCACAATGTATCATTTTTCCCTTTCGGCATTACCCGCCCAAATATCCGCCTGTACAGCAGCCAAGCAAACGCTGCTGTCACAAACTCAGTGAACCAGAAGGCATGCCACACTCCGTTGGCCCCCAGAAAGCGGCTGAAAAGAACCGCAGTCGGAATCATCAAAACGATGTAACGGGAAAGGGAGATATACATGGATGGAATGCCAAGTCCCAGTCCTTCTAAGGCTCCGGACACCGTAACGGAAACTGCGGAGACTGCAAAGCCGACGCTGATAATATGCAGTGCTGTCACACCGATACGCACAACTTCTTTGCTGGAGGTAAACAGGCCGATAAGCTGCTCCGGTACAGCCCAGGAAAGGACAGTGCCCATAATCATCACCAGTACAGCAAGCTTCAGCGCTGTGTGATAAATTTCTTCCACCCGTTCCCGCTCTCCTGCTCCGTAATTGTAACCGATCAGAGGACGGATTCCCTGAACAATGCCGCTGGCCGTCAGATAAATGAAGGTCTGCAGCTTATAGTACACGCCCAGCACCAGTACATACTGACTGGAAAACCCTGCCAGAATCCCGTTCAAAGCTGAAATCAGAAACGATGGCAGAGCCATATTGAGGGTTGCAGGAACTCCTACAGAATAAAGGCGAGACAACACCTGCCTGTCCGGCTTTAAACAGGAAAGCCGCACCTTAAACGGCACTGAATGTAAGAAATAAGTGAACAGATAAATCCCCAGGGAAACAATCTGTCCAATTCCTGTAGCATAGGCAGCGCCCGCAATTCCCATGGCTGGAATGGGACCTGCGCCAAAGATCATAAGCGGATCTAAAATGATGTTGGTGACGCAGCCACAGATCATACTGAACATGGACACCTTCATCTGGCCAATGGACTGGAAAATCTTTTCAAAGGTTACGCCGACCGTTACCATCACAGAAAACAGAAAGGCCCGCATGGAGTAGGTCAGAGCCATTCCGACCACTTCTGCATCCTGAGTAAACATCCCCAGAAACAGAGGCATCCCCAGAATGCACACTACAGTCAGAATCAGTCCGTGAATGACACTGAACAAAATCCCCTGGCTGACTGCCTGGTCTGCCCGCCGCTGCTCTCCTGCTCCCAGAAAATAAGCCACCGCAGCGTTAATTCCCACGCCGAAGCCTACCGCAATAGAGATAATCAGATTCTGGATAGGATATACCAGCGCCAGCGCCGTCATGGCATTGTCACTGAGCTTTGCCACAAAGTAGCTGTCTACAATATTGTAAAGAGAGTTTACTGCCATGGAAATGACCATAGGTAAAGACATGGACAATACCAATGGCAGAATCTTTTTTTCTCTCATAAATGTCTGTTCCATTAATTTTTATCCTTTCTGCCCGCCAGCCCGAAAAGGGCGAACCAATCCACAATTATAAATATAGAAACTTTAAATGTCCATACCTAATAATCTTTCATTTCATTCACACAACCACTGCTTTTTAAAAATCCCTTTTCCGGATCCTATAAAATATATCATACCGCAGCCAAAGTCTGCAATCAAACTCAAAAACATAAAATAAGAATTATCCTACAATGGGGCCTGTACCAACCATCTAAAGAAGAAACACACAGCATGGCATTTTGAAATATTACGCAATAAAAAACCATTTTAGGGTATACAGTTCTTTGACATCCTCCATCATTTTTTTAACGCCGGTCTGTTCAGATCTCCACCCGAAAAACCTTCATCCTCATAGACAGCAATACCCCGCACTGCTTTTTCTCCAAAATGGACACGAACATATTCTTTTCCCAATTCAATCTGATTGTCAATACTTTCACCCCTACCGGAAAACTTTGATTTACGGGAATATATAGCGATTCTGTCCTCATTTTCCTTCAACAATATCCTCCTCACATCGATGTGTCTTATTGATATTTATCATTTGAGTAAGGCTTTCATCTTATCCCGGCGACAATTTTAATTCTCTGCTTTGCTCATAAAAGAGCAAAAGGTACAGTATCCGGAAATCACTCCCTGACGAATACTGTACCTTTCAGTATTTTTATACTATATAACCATTATTCAACCGTTATCTGCTCATACTTGCCGTCAACGAATACAACCGACGCAGCTTCTATTCTCTGCTCTATCTCTGCCTGAAGAGATTCTTTTGCATACCGACTGAGCACATCATCCTTTGCATCCTCAAAACTGATGTATCCCAGTGCCTCCTTCTTTATACAGCGAAGCAGGCTTCCAGCATCTGATGCTATCACCATTGGTTCCGTTATCATTCCTTCTTCCAGCTTTTGTGCCTCTGCCTGAATCCACTGTCCCCACAAATCATCTTTGCCGACAACTTCTTCAGAGCTTACTTTTTCTTCCGCTGTATACTCTTCAAACAAATTCAGTGCAGCAGCTGCTGCATTCAGGGTTTCTCCTGTCTTAGAAGCCCTGTCTGCCACTGCTGTTAATGCTTTCTCTATCTGATATCCATCTTTTACTGAGAAAACATCTAAACGTTCATATGTCATGTCATATCCTTTGTTGTAAGCTTCTTTTTCCGCTTCGTAACGCGCCTTCAGTTCTTCCTCTGAAACACTTTTTCCGCAGCGTTTGGCTTCATCCTTCAGTAGCTGAACGCCACAGTCGGAGCGAATATAAAGAAGGTACTGCCACGGCTCATAGTTCATCAATCCATAAGAAGTCTGGCCTTCCGTACGTTTTCTGTTCTTTTCGTTTAACTGCTCCATGTCTCCCATCAGATCCTGATAGTCCACATGCTCAACCAGTCCCCGTTCATAGGCAAGAATCCGCTCCATCTTATATTCTATGATGTCTTTTAATGCCAGTTCCTTACAATACTCCGACGGCGTCTGTCCATCATACTCTGTATCCCAGAACCCTTCACCGCCTTCAAGCCCGTATGTGGTATAAAAATGCTGTGCTGCAGCTGCACGCTGATTTCTGATAAACAGGGAAAATTCTTTACGGCTCACCGGATACCCATCTACAGTAAAGAGTACCTCATTGTCATCTGTATCCGTCTGACTGGCAAGCACTGCTTCCTCTGTGCTCTTTGCTGTCCCTGTCTCAACATTTTCCGTTTTCGCACAGGCCGTCATGGCAATGCTCAAGACCGCAGCACAGGCCAGCAGTTTTCCAATCACCTTTTTCCTTTTCATATCGTATTCTCCTCAATGTCAATTTCCCTGCAGCACTTTCATTTTCAAATATGTTAAAACTCCGAAGAACAAACTAATTTCTCTGCGATATTACTTTACTTTTGCCCCGTTGCTGTCAACTTTTTCTCCATCCGGAGTCACTTCATTTTGATACATGGCTCCATGTGGTCTCACGCCTTTTTTCGCATAGCTCCAGCTTCCTGTTTCTGCATTAAAGCTCCATGAAGGCTCTAATGGTGTCTCATTCAGATAGTAGCTTCCGCTATTTAAATGAATCCAGCCTGTCTTCATTGCTCCTGTTACCGGATCAAGGTAATACCAGAAACCATCCTGTGATTCCTGATACCAGCCTGTCTTCATTGCTCCTGTTACCGAATCCAGATAGTACCAGCTGCCATTGATATTGTTCCAACCGGTTGCCATGTAGCCAGCTTCATTAAAGTAATACCAGCTGCCATTTACTTTTTCCCACTTATTAACAGGATATCCACCATTTTCATAGGCAAACCACCAGCCGGTCGCATTCTGTTTCCAGGTTCCTCTTACACTAGCCGGTCCTGCGGAAGAAGATGAGCTGCCTCCACCTGTGCTTGGTACTGAGCTTCCCTGTACATTCACGGTAAAGGTTAAAGTAAAGCGTTTTTCTTCCAGATTCTTATCCAGTCCATCATAAATAACAGTTACTTTTTGCCTTCCTGATTTCGTGAAGGTTTCAGGCTTAAATGTAAGCTCATCATTTGGAACGACTTCTTCCCGTTCAGCGTTGCTTGGAGTAGCTTTCTGATGTACCGTAATCACCATTCCTTCCGGATCAAAGGAATCTCCAACCTTATAGCTCATTTTATCCGGATTCTTCGTCTTTTTAATGGATAAGGTATAATACTCGTCTTCCGGCATTCCATCTTCATTTACAGTAACATGAACAGGAGCAGTAAATCTTCTTTCCTCCAGATTGCCATTTACTTCCGTATACACAACGGTTACGGTTGCTTTTCCTGCTTCCTCAAATACATCATTTTCAAACTCCAGGTCGCTTAAGTCAAGTTCTACTTCTCTGGTGATTCCATCACGGTCGGCATTGGCTGGAGTTACATCGATTGAATCTGCATTGGCCGGAGTTGCATCGATTGGATCTGCATCGATTAAATCTTCATCGATTATATCTGCATCGATTATATCTGCATCGATTGGATCTTCATCGATTGAATCTGCATTAGCCGGAGTTGCATTACTTGGGCTTGCCTTCTGGACTGCAACTACTCTCATTCCTTCCGGTTCAAAGGTCTCGCCAATATTGTAAACCATCTTATCCGGATCTTCTACGACTTTAATATACTCTGTGTAGAATTCTCCTTCTGCAATAATATCCAGACTGATGCTTTCTGTCTCATATTGTTCATCCTGATATGCACAGATCTCATCAATATAGAAACCGGTATTTCCTCCATTTGACCAACCCTTACGAGACAAAATATCAATTCTCTTATAATTGAACACGTTCGGATTTTCTCCTACCAGCTCGCTATCAATGAATAATTTCAGTCCTTCGTCAGAGAAGTCCCACTTAAATTCATGCCATCCTTCTTCTCGTTTCATTCCGGAATCATGCCATGTTGTATCACCTGTACGATATACATAATTCTCCGGACTTCCAGACGCACCATCCCAATGAACGCCAATGGCATGTAATGTGGTGTTAGGAGAGACAGAAATTGATTTTCTCACAGATGTTACGGCCGGGTCATAATCATAGAACCAGAGGCTGACTGTACCCTGACGAGGAGCTTCAAATATCTGAGAGGCATCATTATCAGCAGTACTGCAGTTTACTGTTTTCATACTATAATCATCATCATGACCAAAGTTTTCTACTCTCTCCAGGCTTAAGTTTCCGCCTGTCAATGTGGAACCTGTTTCAAATGTTTCTACATATTCATCGGATTTCATTTTTACCTGTGCATGGATAGAAACCTCCTGCTTCACAGCATCTTCAGGCACTGTAAGAACGCCATTCTCATCAACAGTACCTTCATCTGTGGTATAAATCACTTCAACGATATTTTCCGGCGCTACCTCTACCGGATCTCCAAAGCGGTCGATTCCTTCTACAGAAAGCTGTACTCTGTCTCCTGCTACCACAAAGGAATCCTCTGCACATACTTTAAATCCGTATAAAACACCAGGACCAAATTTCGTTACTTTAATTTCAATGCTTCCTTTTACGCTTGCATCTGCTACAGAAACTGCAGTGATGGTTACTGTTCCCAGCCCTTTTGCAGTTACCACGCCGTTAGCATCCACTGTCGCAACTTCCTTATCAGAAGTTTCCCATCTGATTGTCTGATCGGCAGTTTCTGGAAGCACAGTCGCCTGAAGCTCTACGGTCTCTCCTACAAGGAGTTCTGTAGTATCCGCAGTCACCTCTACAGACTTCGGCAATGAAATCACAGGAGAATCATTACTCCATTCATGAACGCCAATATCAGGAGTTCCGCTAATCGCATTTCCAAACAGATCTTGATCAAGGGCTGCAATCTCAGGTTCGATTCCTGTTCCTGTCAAGTCAACTACAATACCTTTATCTATTGCCGGAGAATTTTCAAGAAGCTTATATGCTACCAGTTTTTCTGCATCAAATTTTGCTTCTGCCGTTCCCGGATTCATAATAATACCTTCCGGCTTGCTTCCTGCAGACGCCAGCAGTGGATCTGCTGCGAAGTTGCTCTCAGCTGTTGCAGTACCAAATTTTTCCTGGGCTTTATCATACAACTCCTGGGGCCAGAAAATATTATTCTTAATTTCACCGGTCTTCAGTTCTGCTTTTGAGAATCCCGGCAGATTACCATTGAGTGACATCACAATATTGTTGATAAAATGAACTTCTGTTCCATTGTTATTCTGACCATACAGCCATTTTGCCTCTGGTGCCAGCACAAATACATTATTATAAATATATGGAGCTTTTCCATTTACTGCATTATGGAACAATACATGAGGATTGTGCGGGTCACCGCCGTCATCCACACTGATATTGTAGCGGAACATATTTCTGCCCCCCATACTGTTCATAAAGAGAATGGTTCCGCCATAATTATCATGAGAATAATTATACTGGTATACGCTGTTTTTTGTACCATGGTCAAAGTCAAAGGCTTCTCCGTCATCTGCGGTGATATAAGGATTATTGAACACCTCGTTATGCTCTACCACAGCGCCGTCAGAACCGCACAGCCACAGTGCAGCATAGTTTGCAGTACCGGACAGTTCCGGTTTTCCACACTGGGTTACCACATTGCCGGAAATGGTGCTGTCCAGCACATTGGAAATTACCATACCGTCGCCGGTACTTCTTTCAATATAGTTATTTTTGAATGTCACATGATGTACAGCCGGCCAGGCGCTATTGCGATTATAAAGGCCTGCATTTCGGATACCTTCAACATCACAGTTTATAGCCGTACAGTTTTCTACCACAATGTTATCGATATTTCCCATAAAGTTGATACCGCCGGACAGTTTATATGCGGCAGCACTGTTTACATCATGTACATAGCAGTCTGAAATATGAATATCGGTCTGTTTTGCCTTGTTCCACTCAGTCATGTAGCTTGCATTTGTTGTACTATCCGGCAAATCTGCGATGACCAGAATACCATTTCGTCCAATCAACCTCGCCTTGTCAGCTTCCCCGCCATGATTGGTGATCTCCAGGCCGGAAATGTTGATATAGCTGGCGTTGAGCACTTCAATCGCACCGGCTGCATAGCAGTTAGCTCCCTGGTTTGCCAGCGTAAGGATTTTTGGTTTTCTGATATCAGCCTGTTTCACAAAGAAAGATCCTGCATTGATTACCGGACGCTCATCCCTACTGTCTGCATTGTACTTGGTAATCGTAATCGGCATACCGTCCAGGCCGGAATCGTCCAGAATGATCTGACCTTCCCAGGTACTCTTGGCGTCCAGATAAACCGTATCACCCGGCTGCAATGTCATGGAATTTAATTTATCCAGGGTCTTCCATGGGTGTTCCCTGGAACCATCATAGGTATCATTACCAGTTACATTACTAAAGTAATATTCTCTGCCAACCGTACTGAATACAATCACCTTAAATGTAAGGGTCCTATCTAACACATGTAATAAAAACTCATGTGTTCCACACGGAAGATCAGCAATATAGTTTTTGTCGAAGCTGATCTTATTACCTGCTACTGTGTACTCGACACCGTTTGTCAAGGATGTTCCGTTTAATGTGATCTCCAGTTTCGGGTCCACATTCGGTGCCATGGTAATGGAAACTTCCGGCTTCGGTGCTGCATCTTTATCAAAGCGGACTTCCGTTTCCCCTTCCAGGCTATAATCCACCTGTTTTCTCAGGGTAATTTCCTTGGAAACTGTTGTTGTTTCCGTTCTGGCATTTGGTTTTACCACAATCACATCATCAAAGAACATCTTTTCATCAATGTTTTCAGGATTATTGACATTCCAGTTAGTCATCATGGAAACCCAGCCAATGCTTGTCAGCGCAGCGTTTTCGTAAACTTTTGTGCCATCGATAGAAGCGGTTGCCCCAGTTTCTGTCACATCCCACTGCAGCTTATGCCATCCTTCGGTACGAACTACATCAGTGATAAACCAGCCATAATTCGGAGCAGATTTGCCATCACGATAGACATACTTTTCATTGCTTCCGACATTGTTTTCAATCATCGTCGTATCAAACACGACTCCCACAGCATGGTTTCCGCTGATTCCCCTTTTGTTTACTTCAAACGCCAGCTTTGCCTGATCCCCTGAAACCTTTTTTTCTGCCGTATCATAAAACCAGACGGTTACAGAACCCACTGTATTCATTTCACTTGAAATCGTATGGGTGGCCGGCCCTGTTACTCCAGACACAGGCGTTCCTGCCGTTCTGCCCCAATGAGATTTTACGGCAGAATGCTTATAGGAAGCTGGGGCAGCCTCTGTAAATTTCTTTTCTCCTTCAAAGTTATCATAAAAAATAACATCCTCAGGATTGTAATAGGTTACGGTGGCGTTTAAGGTAACCTTCTCTCCGTCAGTTATCTCTGTTCCCGGTGCTATGGAGATATTCCCTGTTTTTTCGTCTACAGTTACTTTCCCTGTTGCATCGCTGTATGCAACGGACTGAATCGCCAAGTCCTTTCCGCCTTCCAGACTATCCAGATAAAGTTTTTTGGAGGCACCTTCCACCAGGTATTTTCCATCCAGCTCCAGCGAAAATAAATCTGTTGGTGCTGCCAGAACCGGCTGTACTCCGACTGTGGAAAATGTCAATGCAGCCGATAACACTGCACTCAAAATTCTCTTTGTCCTTTTCATTATGTTTCCTTTCTCCTTTTCTACGAAACTTTCAAAGCATAACTACCTTTCTCAACTTTTAACCAAACCATCCTCCCCCCGCTTTTGATTTTTTAGTTGTTTTGTCAGATAAAACTAACAGCACACTACTCAAAACTGTTATATTATACCAACAAGTTACCTTTATAGTAACATTCTTCCTCTTATATCTCGATAAATTTCAAACTGTATTTATGTCATATCCGGTTGTTTTTCATTGCCGTTGTGAAAAGTAATCATTTATGCTATACTGTGTCTGTTAATTTTTATAAGCTTATTTGATTTACTATCCTGTTTTTCAGAGAGGAGAGGGACATGAACGATTTTATTTCCGAAAGCATACACCCTGCTATCAGAATTTCACATGATACCACCTTCAACACTTCAAAAGATCTGCTTCATGTACATGATAATGGATATGAAATCTTTTTCTTCATTTCCGGCGATGTCAAGTTCTTTTTTGAAACCTCTATTTACAAGCTGGAGCCTGGGGATGTTCTGCTTATTCCGCCAAATACTTTACATGGATATTCTGTAAAAAACAGTTTGAATTACGAAAGAATCCCTCTTCATATCCAGCAAACAGCACTGCTTACCATGTTTCCAGCAGAAACCTCCCTGATAAAAATATTTCAGGACCGGGATCACCGGATTCTCCACCTAAACGACTCTGCAGCAAAATATTTTATTGAGTATTCCAATGTAATTATCCATTTTGAAAAGAATAAGCCTTATGGATGTGATATTCTTTCCCATGCTTATCTTCGTGTTCTGCTGTCAATTATTATTGATACTTATAAGCATGTGCCTTATACTGCCAACAATGTTTCTCCGGATATTATCCGAAATGCTATTGACTACATCAATATTCATTTGAAAGAAGAACTGACAGTTCAGGTAATTGCAGATGCTTTATATGTCAGTACCTCTTGGCTCACTCATCTATTTAAGAAGCATATGGGAATCTCTGTCTGGAATTATGTAATCATCCAGCGCCTTCTTCTGGCACGCACTCTGCTGGAAAATGGAAAAACCGTAATGGAAGCCTGCCTCGAATCTGGTTTTTCAAATTATGCTCATTTTAATAAAGCATTTTCGAAAACCTTTAACATTTCGCCCAAAAAGTTTCAAAAGGACTGCCAGAGCAATCACATGATTCCATAGTCACAAAAAGCATCGCGGTCTCAAGTACCATACTGGTAATAACGGACACGCCCCAGCTCATAAGTTAAATCAACTGGAGGTGTGTTGTTATCAGAAGAAATGCTCCCATCAATATCATTGCTCATTACCCGGCAACAGAGGAAGGAAAACATGAGCTGGCAAAATGTGTGGCAAGCGTTCATGCAGATTTTGTGAGCCGGTATATTCAAAAGTTAAACTGCCCTTCTGAACAGAAAATCGCATTACTAAATACAGTTATCCAAACAGTATCACAAAAAAATACAGGCAGACAGACCGATTCCCCCGGCTTGTCTCCTGTTTTTTGCATATAGATTAGTGATGTTGTATAAATAAAGTTGACACTTTATTCTCAAAGAATTCATGTATAATAAAGAGAATAAGGAGAAACTCTCAATGTCACGTACCCAACGCAAATACGACCATGAATATAAGGTCCAGGCTGTCAAACTCGCCAGAGAAACAGGCGGTACTAAGGCAGCCAAAGAATTAGGTATTCCAGAAGGAACCATCCATACATGGCTGAAAGCAGTTAGAGCAGGCGCTTTAGATATAGGCGATGGTGCACATACTCCAGAAAGTGGGATGAGCCTTGCTGAGGAGCTTGCCATGCTCCGCAAACGCGTTAAGGATCAGGATAAAGAAATCCGGCGTCTGAAAGAGGAAAATGAATTTCTCGAGGAAGCAAGTGCTTTTTTCGCAGCCAGCCGTCGGAAGTCAGCAAGAACCAAAAAATAACATTCATTGCCATAAAAACAGAAGACGGCATGATTAAGAGAAAACTTTCATTCTATTGCCAGATGCTTGGCGTTAGCCGCCAGGGGTTCTACAAATATCTTCCTCATAAAGATCAACCCTGGAAATATCAGGATCTCGCTGATGCTATGAGAGCAATCAATACGGAGGATGAATGCAATAATACCTATAAGCGTATTCGCATGTATCAGGCACTTCCCCTTAAGCAACCGGAAGGACCCAAAATCCCCAGTGAGAGAACCGTCTACAGGGTTATGGATGAAATAGGCCTTAGCCATCGGCCAAAGCGTAAGCCAAATGGTATTACCAGAGCTGATCGAGAAGCGCGTAAGTCAGATGATCTTCTGAAACGGGATTTCAAATCCGGTAAGCCACTTGAAAAATGTGTAACTGACATCACAGAAATCAAGGCTAAGGATGGAAACCATTGAGAGTATGAGAAAATTTCTGTAAATAAGATTCTTCTATGATAATGAAGGGTGAGAAGCTTCTAAATAAGGCTTTTCACCCTTGTTTTATATATAACAGGTACTTCCATGCATGTCAAGAGCAGGCGGCTTACCGCCTGTCTTTCCGCTTATTTTTCTTTATTCTGGAAGCCGTCCTTCATACATGATACTCAGTTCTCCATAGACCTGCGCCCAGTCCCGGATGGTGGT
>CATOIK010000018.1 GCA_951800645.1 uncultured Eubacteriales bacterium
TCCTTCTGTCATTTCAACTCTGTGAACCGGTTTCTTTTGTCTTGCCATAGTAAAAAGCCCTCCTAATGATATTTATTTTATCATAGAAGGACCTTATCGTGGTTATTTTACAGAAAAAGTTTCATAGGCTCCATAAAGCAATCCCGGAAACGCCCATTTTATCAGCATTTCCGGGATTTTGTCCGTTACTCAAACTCAATCGTCCCCGGCGGCTTAGATGTCAAATCGTAGAATACCCGGTTGACACCTTTTACCTCATTGATAATCCGGCTCATGACTTTCTGCAGCACGCTCCAGGGGATTTCTACGGCCTCGGCGGTCATGAAGTCAATGGTGCTGACAGCCCGAAGGGCTACGGCGTAGTCATAGGTGCGCTCGTCCCCCATAACACCTACAGAACGCATGTTGGTGAGGGCTGCAAAGTATTGGTTCATGGTCTTGTCGCAGCCGGCGGCTGCTACTTCCTGGCGGAAGATGGCGTCGGCTTCCTGGACAATGCGGACCTTTTCGGCAGTAACTTCGCCGATGATGCGCACGCCAAGGCCAGGGCCGGGGAAGGGCTGGCGGAATACCAGGTACTCCGGGATGCCAAGCTCCAGGCCCACTTTGCGGACCTCATCCTTAAACAAGTCGCGAAGCGGCTCAATAATCTCCTTAAAGTCTACATGTTCGGGAAGGCCGCCTACATTGTGGTGGGACTTGATGACAGCAGATTCGCCGCCCAGGCCGGACTCTACCACATCCGGGTAAATGGTGCCCTGCACCAGGAAATCTACCCGGCCAATCTTCTTCGCTTCTTCCTCAAAGATGCGGATGAACTCCTCACCGATAATCTTGCGCTTGGTTTCCGGATCCTCTGCACCGGCCAGCTTCTTATAATAGCGTTCCTGGGCGTTGACCCGGATAAAGTTTAAGTCGTAATCTCCGTTGGGGCCGAAAACTGCCTCAACCTCATCTCCCTCATCCTTGCGCAGCAGACCGTGGTCTACGAAAACGCAGGTCAGTTGCTTACCTACGGCCTTGGAAAGGAGCACAGCGGCAACAGAGGAATCTACGCCGCCGGATAAGGCGCACAGCACCTTGCCGTTTCCCACCCGCTCCCGGATGGCCTGGATGGACTGCTCCACGAATGCGTCCATTTTCCAGTCGCCGGAGCAATGGCAGACATTATATACGAAGTTGGAAAGAATCTCCTTGCCGCGAAGGGTGTGAAGCACCTCCGGATGAAACTGGATGGAGTACAGGCCTGCAGCCTGATTCTCTGCTGCAGCCACAGGGCAGTCCTTGGTATGAGCCACGATGTCAAAGCCAGGGGCTTCCTTGGAAATGTAGTCAAAGTGGCTCATCCAGCAGGTAGTGGTCTCCTCTACGCTCTGGAACAGGGGAGACGATGTCTCTACCATTACTTCTGTTTTTCCGTACTCACGAACCGGCGCCTTCTCTACCTTGCCGCCCAGAACATGATGCATCAGCTGAGCACCGTAACACAGGCCCAGCACTGGCACGCCCAGCTCAAACAGCTCTCTGCCGCAGGTAGCCGCGCCTTCCCGGTAGCAGCTATCCGGGCCGCCGGTCAAAATAATGCCCTTTGGCTCCATGGCCTTAATCTGGGCAATGTCGGTTCTGTAGGAATATATCTCGCAATAAACATTGCATTCACGAACCCGGCGCGCTACCAGTTGGTTGTATTGGCCGCCGAAATCGATCACGATAATTTTCTCTCTGTTCACATTCGTTCCTCCTGAATTTGCTTAGGTCGTTCCGGACAGGCTTCACCTTGTCCGGCGCCGCCAGACAGCTTTCTCTCTGCCCGACAATAACCAGACAGCTTTCTCTGTCCTGACGATAACCGGACGGCTTTCATCTTGCCCGTTCTCGTCGGACAAAATGCATCGGATATTCATCCAATGTGAATCCAGATATAGAGGCAGGCTTAAAGACAAGCTTAACACCGGTCTCTATACCTGTCTTCCCGCCGTCCTGAATTGATAACCTTCATTATACATAATTTGCACCATCTGCACAATAAAATTTCTTAAAAATATTGTATAAATATATTTAAGAAATCCCCCCGCTTATTGACATGATCAGAGATTTCCCTTTATGATAAAGAAAAAGGGAGGATTGCTTATGGCAAAAGGAAAACAAATTGGATGTCTATTGACTGCGATGGTTCTGGCTGCAGCACTCACCGGCTGCGGAGCATCGGCCAAATTCTCGAAGGACGCTGCCATGGCAGTGGTGGAAAACATGGCAGGCGCCCCTATGATGGAGGAGGCTAGCGTTGACACAGGCGCCGGAATGGCAGGAAGCATGTTCGGAGCCATGCCCCAGGTTTCGCCAGGCTCTGAGGCTTCCGCTGAAGAAGGAACTGCAAACACCCCCAAAGACGCCAGCCGCAAGCTCATCCGCACGATCTACCTTACCATGGAAACCACAGAATTTGAGCCGCTGCTGGAAAATCTTTCCCGGACTGTTGCGGAGCTGGGCGGATACATGGAATCTTCCAATATATCCGGCAGCAGCATTCTGGCATCCTCAGAAAGCTGTCGTTATGCCAGTCTCATCGTCCGGATTCCCTCAGACCAGCTAGATGGTTTTCTGAATCAAATGGAATCCCAGGGAAATGTTACCAACCGGTCTGAATCCACAGAGGATGTTACCCTGCAGTATACGGATATTGAAAGCCGGAAAAAGACCCTTCTGATAGAGCAGGAACGGCTTTTAGAGCTTCTGGCTGAAGCAGCCTCCATGGATGCAGTCATCGCCCTGGAATCCCGTCTTTCGGAGATTCGCTATCAGCTTGAATCTATGGAATCCCAGCTTCGGACCTACGACAATCAGGTAGATTACAGCACCGTACACATTGACCTGTCGGAGGTAAAGGTATTTACTCCCACCAGCCCCGACTCCATTGGAACGCGAATCCAGAAAGGCTTTTCCAGAAATCTGAAATTCGTATCTGACGGACTGGTAAACTTCTTCGTAATGGTAATAACCAGCCTGCCCACCTTAATTGTGCTGGCAGTCATAATCGGAATCCTGGCACTGATTCTGCGGGCTGTTATCCGCTTTGACAAGCGTCAGGCACAAAAGAACAAGAAAAAAAATCTGCCGGAAACAATCGAAAAAGCAGGCGCCTCGATTCACGAAGCAGATCCCAAATCAGAAAACAGCAACAAGCAGTAATCCCCAATAACAAACGCGCCGAACACTTAAAAAGACGGCTGCATCGCCCCATCAAGGACGATTACAGCCGTCTTTCTCTCTTTCCTTCTCAAGTTCCGTCTGAGCACTGCCTGTTTCCCGCAGTTCCTGAATCTCCCTCCCTAACAATCTCACATTGGCAATCAGAGAATCAAATGCTCCGTACTTGTAAAGATTCATCACAATAATTCCAAGGGGCACAGCCAGAATCATACCGGAAATGCCGTGAAGCTTAAAACCTAAAAACAGGAATATCAGGGTCCACAATGGGGGAAGGCCCATGGTGTCTCCTACAATTTTCGGCTGGATCAACTGACGCACCACCTGAGTCAGCACATATAGCAGGGCCAGGCCTGCAGCCAGGGCGTACTGGCCGCTTAACACCTTAAAGACCGCCCATGGAATCAGGACGGTTCCAGTTCCGAACACCGGAAGGAAATCCAGCATGGCAACCAGAATAGCCAAAAGGCCGCTGTATTTTACTCCCAGCACCACAAATCCGACAAACAGCATCAGCCCCACCACAAACATAATTTTAAACTGGGCCAGGAAATAGCCGCCTATCAGCCGTTTTACATCGTCCCGCAGATAGCCGTAATACCGTTTGAAGCCGCCGGAGGCATGATTCTTCCAGAACTCTACAATTCGGTCCTGCTCTGCAATGAAAAAGTAGGAAGATAATATGGTTACCACCACATTCACTAATACCGCCGGAATCCGCATTGCCACATTTCCGGCTGCCTCCACTGTAGGAGGCGCAATGTTCTGCACCAGCAGACTTAACACCTGACCTACTGCATTACCTACATCACCGGCCAGCTTCTGCCACTCCCGCTGCACTCCGTCCGGAAGAATAGTTAACAAATCCTCCAGCCGGACTGAAATTTCCTTCACCTCAGCGGAAACCAAAGCGTACAGCTCCGGTATATCGCCCACCAGCTCATAGGCCTGAATCAGAAGCCTGGAAATCAGAAAATATCCCAGTCCAATGACTGCTGCCAGAACTGTCACCACAATCAGGGCAGAGCTGTGTTTGCGCACCAGTTTTACCCGCCGCTCCAGCATCCGCACCAGAGGATTGGCAATCATGGCAATTACCCAGCCAATGGCAAAAGGCAGGAAGAACACCAGCATTTTAGGCACTATCAGGCACACCAGACCAATCTGCACCACCGGCACCAGAATATTCAAAAGAATTCCTGCGTAATACTTTGCATCCTTCAATTTATCACCTTCTTTATCCCATTCCATGCTGCCCGCTTACTTTAACCCTTCCGAGCTTCATCCGGCCCACAATCTGCGGTCAGCCCATAGTCAGCCGCCAGCTTCTTAAAGGCCGGCATGGAACGCACAATCTGCTCATAGGAAACACAGTAGGCAATCCGCACATAGCCGGGGCAGGCAAAGGAGCTGCCCGGTACCAGCAAAAGATTGTACTTCTGAGCCTGAGCACAGAAAGCCTTTTCATCCGCTACCGGAGACTTGACAAACAGATAAAAGGCGCCCTGAGGCCTGATACAGGAAAATCCCAGGTCTGTCAGCCCCTGATACAGCCGGTTCCGGTTTCGGTCATAAGCCTCTAAATCTACGGTAACATCCTGCTCTACGCACCGTTTGATCACCCGCTGCATCAGAGACGGAGCATTGACACTGCCCAGCACCCGATTGGCGATAGACGCGGCGGAAAATACCTCCTGGCTGTCTGCAAAGGCGTCCGGAATTACCAGATAACCAATTCGCTCGCCAGGCAAAGACAGAGATTTGCTGTAGGAATAGCAGACTACCGTATTGTCGTAAAATTTCGTCACAAAAGGAACCTCCACTCCGTCATAGGCCAGTTCCCGGTAGGGTTCATCAGAAATCAGGGCAATCTGGACTCCAAATTCCTGCTGTTTCTTTCTCAGCACATCTGCCATAGCCGTCAGGGTTTTGGCAGAATACACTACGCCGGTAGGATTGTTTGGAGTATTGATGATGACCGCCTTGGTTCTGGCCGTAATCTTTTTCTCAAATTCTTCCAAATCAGGCTGGAAATCTGCTGTATTGGGAGCAACCTCCAAAAGCCTTCCATCGTAATTCCGCACATAGTTTTTATATTCCAGGAAATAAGGGGCAAACACAATCACCTCATCTTCCGGATTCAGCAGGGTTTTTAAAATTACATTCAGACCGCTGGCCGCTCCCACTGTCATCAAAATATTTCCCTGATGGAAGCCGGTGCCGAACCGCTTATTTAAGGACTCTGCAATGGCGGCCCGCACATCCTCGTAACCGGAATTGCTCATGTAGCCGTGGACAAACATAGAATCCTCCTGAGCCAGGGTATCCAGAATAGCCTGATTTACCTGCTCCGGCGCCGGAACGCTGGGATTTCCCAAACTGAAGTCATACACATTTTCCGCTCCATAGATGGAAGCCAGCCGCTTGCCTTCCTCAAACATCACCCGGATTACCGAATTGTTTTCCACCAAGGGTCTCATTTTTTCCGAAATCATCCACATTTCCTCCTGTCATTCCTCTATCGTCTGTGGGCATTAAAGCTGTAGTAAACCGCCATCAGCCCGGTCAGAATCAGATAGAACCAGGTGGTGGTGTTGGAAAACCAGGTGGTAAAAAAGGACAGGATCATGTAGGCTGCCACCTGGGCATAAAGCAGATACCCGAAGGGATTGTGCATCTCCCGCAGCTTTACCACCAGGAGATAGGCCAAAAGCCCCAGCAGGCAGGAAAATGCAAGAACGCCGAGCCAGCCGAAATCGTAGTAGGCATCGTAAAACATAGTCAAAGTGGTCAGTTCCTTTTTCGTCACATAGATTGGGAAGTTGATCAACTGCGGGAAAAAGAATTTCAGGCCGGTCAGAGCCCACAGGGGGAACAGGCCCTTCAATCCAAAACTGTGGGCAGGCAGCGCCTCCACCATACAGTCAAAGTTGTCATAGTTATTGGCAATGTAGATGTAGGGCTGGCTGACAAACAAAGGCATTGCCTCATTTTTCATCTCAAAAATACTGTTTAAATACTCTGCGTCGTGGCTTCTGGCTACAGTCAGTAAAAGATACACTGGAATCAGAACTACAAACAGTCCCAGAAGATACAGGATATTAAAGCTTTTCTGCAGCGAAATGTAGGTAAGGGCCGCCAGCATCACGGCAAACACAAACTGGAACCGGGATACGCACAGGATGGGAATGAGAAGGGAAATCACTGTCATCACAAAGACAGTAATTACCTGCCGGTCGCTGCCCCGGCCTCTGGCTGTGTGGAAATACAGCACTGTCATGGACGGCACCAATACGCAGGAAACCGTCAGATAATGAATCCCGGTCAGATGAAACTCAGAATAGGCGTGAGGCACCCCCTGGACAAACAGAGGAACATACCCTAACCGGACTGCTTCAAAAAGAAAGGAAATCAAGGAAACAACCGTAACGGCACAAATCATGTGAAAGACAGGAATGGAGTTGGCCGTAAAACTTCTCCATCTGCCGTAGCGGTTGTGTCCTGTTCCATACATCCGGGTCAGACCCTCAAACACGGCCCAAAAGCCTGCATAGGCCAGGGCAAAGCACAGCCAGGTCATCCAGGACCAGTCTGTCTGCAGATTGCTGAGCTTCAGACAGGCAATGCCCTGTCCCCCAACCCAGAACAGCGAAAACAGACCCCGCAGATGTATCAGAGTCCCGGAGCTTCTATAATCCTTGAAGTACAGCCAGAAGGCTGCAGCCATAAGGGCGACGCCGGAAAGACTGTAATGCTCTCCTCTCGCCAGTAAATAACTTGCCAGATAACAGATAAGATAAACTGCCATAAATATTCTTCCTGTCTTTCGTCAAATACTTTCCATCGTTGTTAAAATGGCTGCCGCTGTGATAAACGGCAGCCAAACTGTTTCAGTTACATATTTGCTGACTATCAGCCTACAAACTCCTTCATATAGGCTTCTACCTCACCGGCAGTAGCAAAGGACATGGCCTTCTCTGCCACAGCCTGAAGTTCCTCCATGCTGTAGCCGGTAATCATCTTTCGGGATTTTAAGATAGCGGAGGCGCTCATGCTGAACTCGTTTAAGCCAAAGGCCAGCAGCAGCGGAATCATCATGGGGTCACTGGCTGCCTCGCCGCACATGCCTACCATAATGCCTTCTGCTCGGCCGCAGGCAATAATGTGGCGGATGCTGCGCAGAACCGCCGGGTTAAAGGTGGAGTACAGATAGGAAACCTTGTCATTGCCCCGGTCTACTGCCATGGTATACTGGGTCAGGTCGTTGGTTCCGATGCTGAAGAAATCTGCTTCCTTGGCAAACAGATCTGCCACCAGAGACGCAGCAGCGGTCTCCATCATCACGCCTACCTGGATGTCTTTATCGTAAGCTACACCCAGACCGTCTAATTCTCCCTTAATCTCTGCAATCAGGGCCTTGGCTTCCCGCAGCTCGTCAATGCAAGTCACCATGGGAATCATGATGCGAATCTTTCCGTAGGCGCTGGCACGCAGCAGAGCCCGCAGTTGGGGACGATAAATATCCTCCTTCCGATCCAGGCACAGACGGATAGCCCGGTAGCCCAGGAATGGGTTTTCATCTTTTGCAAGTCCCATGTAGGGGATTTCTTTATCTCCGCCGATGTCCAGAGTCCGGATAATAACCGGCTTGCCCTCCAGCATCTCAGCCACCGTTTTATAAGCCTCAAACTGTTCTTCCTCTGTAGGCATAGCGTTCCGGTCCATAAAGAGGAATTCCGTGCGGAACAGACCTACGCCCTCTCCATCGTACTGCAGTACCTTCTCCACATCCTCCGGACGGCCGATGTTTGCCACCAGCTCTACGGAAACACCGTCCTTCGTAACAGTAGGCTTTCCGATGTACTGCTCCAGCTCTTTCTTTTCTTTCAGGAATGCCTCACGCTTCTGCCGGTACTCATCAGCCACTGAAGCGTCCGGATTTACATACACGGCTCCGGTAGAACCGTCCAGCACGATTTCATCGCCATTTTTTACATTGTCCAGGAAACCGCCTACAGCCACAACTGCCGGAATCTCCAGAGCACGGGCTAAAATAGCGCTGTGGGAGGTTTTTCCGCCCAGCTCTGTAACAATGCCTGTTACATGCTCCGGGTTAATGCCTGCAGTCATGGACGGAGTCAGGTCTCTTGCTACCAGAATGGTGCCTGCTGGAAGATCTGCAATGTTTGCGGAAGCCACGCCCATCATGGTCTTCTGAAGACGAGTCTTTAAATCCAGCATATCGGTGGCCCGCTGCTGCATCAGTTCATCATCCATTGCTGCAAATACGCCTGCATACATAGTGAATACCTGTTCAATGGCATACTCGCCACAGATCTGCTCGCTGCTGATAGAGGTCTCCACCTCGCCGGTCAGCATGGGATCCATAAGCAGCATTAAGTGGCCGTTCATGATCTCAGCCTCTTTCTCCCCAATCCGCTGAGCCAGGTCTGCTGCCATAGCCTCCGTCTCCTGCATGGTCTGTTCCAGGGCGCTTTTAAAGCGCTCTACCTCAGCCACCGAATCAGCCACCGTCTCTCTCTGGATAACCAGCTCGGTCTCCTCTACAATGACAGCCTTTCCGATACCGATTCCAGATGATGCATTCACTCCCTTAAACATAATGGTTCCTCCTTACCCTTAAGATTTTCCTTTTTGTTTTATCTACTCGCCCAGTCCGCTTTCAATTAAAGCAGTCAGAGCGTTCATAGCATCTTCCTCGTCCGGACCCTGGCAGATTAACTCCACCCGGTCTCCGCATTTGATACAAGCTCCCAGAACGCTTAACACGCTCTTGACATTGGTGAAGGAGCCGTCTTTCTCAAACCGGATTTCAGACCGGTATTTAATCGCCTCATTGCACAGTATCCCCGTAGGCCGAAGATGAAGCCCCGATATGTTTTTGATTATCAATTCCCTTCTTACCACAATACTCCTCGCTTTTCTTTAACTGACGGTTTCCGCCTAGCTTTCTGTCTCTCCCTGAGTCTCAGCGGCAGACCCCGATTCTCCGCTGCTCTCTGATGTCTCGTTTTGCGAAGTTCCCCCCTCAGATTCCTCCTCTGATGAGGCGGTGCTGCTGCCTGCGTCAACCACAGGGGAATCCTGGCTTACCGTAAGCTTTGTTTCCTCATGGGAAATAATATCAAAGGCTGCGTCTGCCTCAAACTGAATTTCCAGTCTGTGGATTCCAGGCTCCACGCCTTCCACATCCAGATAAGCAGCCAGATCTGCACCGTTGATCTGCTCTAAATCCTCTCCCAGTCCTTCCACAATTACCTGGATGCGGTTGGGAGACAGATGATACTGGTATTCCTCAGAGGCGCCTCGCAGCTCCACCTCTCCCTCTGCCAGAGTGATGGTCCGCTGCACCAGCTTTTCCACCTTCATCCGCACTTCTACCATGGGATCTTCTGTTTCCACCAGCTTAACCCCCTCCGGCAGATATTCCCGCACATCTACGGTTACCGTCACATCTCCGGATGCGCCGTCTAAGTTCAGCACCTCCGCCGGAATCATGACCCGCTTCGCCTCAGCTAAGTTGGTAACCAGACCAGTCACATTTACTTCCCGGACGCTGCTGTCAATGCCGGTAAACTGATAGCCTTCCGCCACAGTTCCGGAAATGTCAAAATCCAGAAGCAGTGCCTTTACCCGGTTGATGCCAATCTGGCAGGTCACCTCTTCTATATCTACGCTCATCCGGTCGCTTAAAGTCAACTGGTTTCCGTTAGCGTCATAGAACTGGGGATGGGTTATCTGCTCTGCGTTGGCGCTTAAGCCGTCCACAGAAAATTCCACTCCGGCATAGCTGATCTGGCCCACCTGCGATACAGGGCCGGTCACCGTCACATAAGCGGGAAACAGGGAAACTCCGCCGTAGGCGTAGCCCTCTGCCGCCGTACCGGTTCTGGCGGATCTCAGCTCAAATTTCTTGGTCTGCAGTTCTTCAATATTTACCCGGACTACCCCCGGTCTGGCGGCGGCGTCCATAATAAAGCCCTGATTACTTAAAATATCCACCTTTACCTGAACAGAGCCGGTAACATCGTAAAGCTCTGCCAAGTCCACATAGGCCCGGAAATCCGATGAACGAATCCGGTAATTGTCCCGGGTATGGACATCATAACTAACTGTAACAGTCTGTTTTCCGACAATCTCGTAGGTCTGGCCTGCTGCCGTAAGCACCTGCTCATTGACTATCTCCAGAGGCACCTCCACAGAATCTGAGATTAGGGGGTTAGATACATTCATAACCACCAGCCACACGAAAAACGCCAAAAAGACAGAAAGTATTTTCAGTCCGAGATTGTTAATCAGCTTTTCTCTCATTTTTCCGTTTTCCCTTCCAAATCCTGAACCGGCTGCTGCCGGAAACTTCCTGCTCCTCCATTGCAGACAAGGCTTCCTTTAAGGTTTCCGCATCTTCAATCCGGCGAAGTCTTCCGCCTTCTACCAAAGAAACCCGCCCGGTCTCCTCAGACACCACCACTGTCACACTGTCTGTAATCTCACTGATGCCTACGGCCGCCCGGTGTCTGGTCCCTAAATCCTTGCTGATCATCATGTTGTCAGAAAGGGGCAGATAACAGGTAGCTGCCGTTACCCGGTTTCCCCGGACTACTACCGCTCCATCGTGAAGCGGAGTGTTATGCTCAAAAATATTGATAAGAAGCTGGCTGGTAACCAGTCCGTCAATCTCTATTCCGGTCCGTTCAATCTCTCCCAGAGAGACATTCCGCTCAATAACAATCAGAGCGCCGGTTTTTACCTTTGCCATTTCAAAGGTAGCCCGGACAAGCTCGTTGACAGTGCGCTCTGTAAAGCCCCGGTTTTCCATACTGTCGTCAAAAGGGAGAATCTCGGAAATCAGATTCTTGCTGCCCAGCTCTTCCAAAGCCTTTCTAAGCTCCGGCTGAAAAATGATAACCAGAGCCGTCACTGCAATGGCGCCGCTCTTTTCTACAATCCACAGGATGGTGTTCCATCTGGCAATGGCCGCCACCAGGGTGAAAGCCAGAATCATGGCAAGGCCCCGCAGCAGATACCAGGCGCGGGTGCTCTTAATCCACAGCAGCGCAAAATACACCAGGCTTGCGATAATGATAATCTCTATTAAATTTCCCACTGTAATCCGGGGCAGAAATGAAAGCCAGGAACGAAGTCCGTGGAACATTGTCCCGAAATCATGGAAGATGCCTGCCATAGCCAAAATGCCTCTCTTTCCTGTTGCAAACTAGAATAAACTCTGTGAAAACCGGTTCTTTTACCGGCGTCTTGACTGCTGCCCGCGAACCGGATTGTTGATCCGCTGTACCCGCACATCCGGCTTGGATACTGAAACCTTGGGCACTGCCTTTACATAGTAAACATAATCATCGTCCTCAAACTGGGTGTACTCCGTGCGGGTGTAGTCCACTGCAAACACGAAGAAATGATACACACCGGCAATGAGGATGGAAATAAATGCGCCGGCCAGCAGTTGAACTACCGGCATAGACACATCCAGAACAAAATCTCCGGCAAACGCCACTGCCAGTTGGGCAACGGTGCCCATTACAATGGCAATCACCCAGGCGTAGTCCACAGACAGGGTCCGAATCAGATACACCACCAGGATACCTGCAGCGCAGACGCCAATCATGACCACCATGGTCCGGTTGGCTAACAGAGCCTGAATAATCTGAAGGAATTTCTGGGTGATGTCCACAGCCGCATCATTTGTCAGCACCCCTGCATTCTGCTTCACATAGAGGAGAATGTAGTAGATTACCACGCCGCAGCTAACGGGAATTACAGATACCAGACCGGCAGAAAGACCGGCCACCAGCGGCACCGCAAAGGGAATCTTTAAAAAGAACGCCATAGGCACCAGCACCAGCCAGTAGCTGTCTCCCGGCTGAAAACCGTAGTAAAGCAAAGCCACCAGCATGAGAAATACTGCTGTAATCAAGGTAATCTCCAAAGATACCGTATAGATATGAACCAACATTACCAGGGCCAGCAGACAGGCAATGGCGCCGTAGGGCAGAAAGCCGCATATCAGAGCCAGCAGAAGCATCAGGAACGGATTTTGCAGAGCCGTCATAAACCCTATACTGTCGTTCATCATCCAAAGGGCTGCAAAGCTGTATAAAAATTTAACCAGGCCGTTAGCCAGGGTTGCGTATTTTCCGTAAAATGATTTCAGCCGTTCTTTAAGCACGAGAAACATCATCATAGCGGCTGCCCTCCTTTGTCAACTCTCTTGTCCGGCTCTGAAATTCATATCGTTTTTCCAGCCGTCTTAATTTTGCCACATACACCTTCATGCCCCGTCCGGCGTATTCATACCGCCTGCTGTACACGAAAAAGGTTACTGCCAGATAAAAAACCAAACCTGCAATATACAGAAAACCGGAACCCCTGGCCAACTGAATAACCGGTGTAAAATCTGTGGCGCTTAAAAGCTCATCCAGCTTATAAAGCACTGTAACAAACACGCACAGCAAATAGCTGAAGGTATAGAAAAAGAAGGACCGAAGCATCCGGCCGCTGACATAGTCGCTCCGGAAATAGCGGCCGGCCGGGGCAATGGCCTTCCCTTCCCGCTTTTCAAACATGGCTATACTGGTCATCAGTTTAATTTTATCTTCGTTCAGCATAAATCCTTCCCATCCTGCTTCTTTTAGGTGTAAAGCATACTTTGTTAAGTATAGCATAATTATATCTGCTTCGCCACATTTCCAATGGATTTTTGCAGAGATTCTCATTCATACAGTATAACACAAAAAAGAAGATGTTGCAAAATACACTTGCATATATTTTGCAGCATCTTCCTGGAAATTTTTAGGCGTCCACGCTGTAGTTGGGCGCTTCTTTTGTAATGTGAATGTCGTGAGGATGGCTCTCCTTTAAGGATGCGGCGGAAATCTTGATGAACCGTCCGGTCTCCTGTAAGGTCTTGATGTCCGGTGCGCCACAATAGCCCATGCCGGACCGCAGGCCGCCTAACATCTGGAATACAGTGTCTTCTACCAGGCCTTTGTAAGCCACACGGCCCTCAACCCCCTCCGGCACCAGCTTTTTGGCGTCAGACTGGAAGTAACGGTCTTTACTTCCGTTCTCCATGGCGGAGATGGAACCCATGCCCCGGTATACTTTGTACTTTCTTCCCTGGAACAGCTCAAAGGTTCCCGGACTCTCGTCACAGCCTGCAAACAGGCTGCCCATCATGCAGACATTTCCGCCTGCAGCAATGGCTTTCGCAATATCTCCGGAATACTTGATGCCGCCGTCAGCAATGATCGGCACGCCGTACTCTTTTGCCACAGCATAGCAGTCCATAACAGCGGTAATCTGGGGAACACCAATACCTGCAACTACGCGGGTGGTACAGATAGAGCCGGGTCCGATGCCTACCTTTACTGCATCTACGCCAGCCTCAATCAGGGCCCTGGTAGCCTCGCCGGTAGCTACATTTCCTGCGATAACCTGCAAATCCGGATACTTCTCTTTAATCATGCGGACGCAGCGCAGTACATTTTCAGAATGGCCATGGGCAGAGTCTAACACTACCACATCTACCTTTGCCTGAATCAGAGCTTCTACCCGATCTAATACATTAGCGGTGATGCCTAAAGCAGCTCCGCATAACAGCCGTCCCTGATCGTCCTTGGCGGACAGAGGATACTTGATCTGCTTTTCAATGTCCTTGATGGTGATGAGTCCTTTTAAATTGAAATCATCGTCTACAATGGGAAGCTTCTCCACTCTGGCCTTTGCTAAAATCTGCTTTGCCTCTAAAAGGGTGGTGCCCTCCTTTGCAGTAACCAGGTTTTCAGAGGTCATGCACTCCTTGATTTTCTTGGAGAAATCCTCTTCAAATTTCAAATCCCGGTTGGTGATGATACCCACCAGCTTGCGGCCCTCGGTAATAGGCACGCCGGAGATACGGAACTTGCTCATCAGCTCGTCTGCATCCCGCAGAGTATGTTCCGGAGAGAGGAAAAACGGGTCGGTGATAACGCCGTTCTCCGACCGTTTTACTTTGTCTACTTCTTCTGCCTGCTGCTCTATAGACATGTTTTTGTGGATGATTCCGATACCGCCCTGGCGCGCCATGGCGATTGCCATGCGGTGCTCCGTTACTGTATCCATGCCTGCGCTCATAAGCGGAATGTTCAGTTTAAGCTTCTTGGTCAGATAAGTAGTCAAATCCACCTGATTGGGGATGACCTGGGAATATGCCGGTACAAGTAATACATCGTCAAAAGTAATGCCATCACCGATAATGGTACCCATTTTTCCGTTTCCTCTCTTTCGTTTGTATATTTATTTGTGTGATTCCGGAAGGAAAACTCCGAAATATTAGTGGATATTTTAACAAATCTGCGTCCGCTTGTCAAACACTATTTCCACTGAATTCCCCCCTAGCAAAACAGTCTATAAAATCACTTTTCTGGGAGCAGTCTGGCGGAAGCAGTGAAGCAGCTTTTCGTCTGCCTCAATCAAAAGCTTCTGGTTTTCTCCTTTTTTCTGAACCACAATGCCGTAGATCTTTTTTCCGGGAAGATGGGAAGTAAAATCCAGGGATTTTCCGTTCAGCTTGTAGTTCTTCAGTTCTCCGGAACCTTCCGGCGCAATCATCTGAATCTCTTCCATACTGCACTCGTACACAGTTTTCCGCTTGGCCTGTCCCACAATCCGGTCTATCCCAAGCTGTTTGTCTACATAAAGATATTCAAACTCTACCCTGAGATTTCTCCAGGAAAGGTAAGTGGCAAAACCGGCTGCTGCAAACACGGCCAGGAACAAAAATCCGCCTGTCATGGCAAGCAGAAAGGCAACTGCGGTAACTGCCCCTGACACAGCCGTAAGTACATAGGACAAAACCGAGGTTTTCCGTTTAATAAGATATTCTGCATAAGTTTCATTCATAGCGGTGGCTCCTTTTCCTTGGAATATAGAATAAGCGCAGGGACGAAAACTCGTTGGGTTTTCCGTCCCTGCGCCCTGCATTGGCATGTAATTACATCATACCGCCCATGCCGCCTGCCGGCATAGCCGGAGTTTCTTCTTTAATATTAGCCACAACAGACTCGGTTGTCAAGAGTGTGGACGCAACACTGGTAGCGTTCTGCAGCGCACTTCTGGTAACCTTTGCCGGATCCAGGATGCCTGCCTTGATCATATCCACATACTCCTCTTTATAAGCATCGAAACCGGTGCCTACGGGAGACTCTTTTACCTTGTTGATGATTACGGAGCCTTCCAGACCTGCGTTTGCTGCAATGTGGTACAGGGGAGCTTCCAGAGCCTTTAAGATAATCTTTCCGCCGGTCTTTTCATCCCCTTCCAGTTCATCTACAGAAGCCTTTATAGCCTCAATGGCGTGTACATAAGCAGAACCGCCCCCTGCGATGATGCCTTCCTCAACGGCTGCTCTTGCAGCAGACAGAGCGTCCTCCATGCGAAGCTTTGCTTCCTTCATCTCAGTCTCAGTAGCAGCGCCTACCCGGATTACTGCAACGCCGCCTGCCAGCTTTGCCAGTCTCTCCTGCAGCTTCTCTTTATCGAACTCGGAAGTGGTCTCCTCAATCTGTGCCCGAATCTGGGAAACTCTTGCAGAAATCTCTGCCTTATCGCCGCAGCCATCTACGATGATAGTATTCTCTTTCTGAACCTTTACGGACTTTGCACGGCCCAACTGTGCCATAGTGGTCTCTTTCAAATCCAGGCCCAGTTCCTCGGAAATTACAGTACCGCCGGTCAGGATAGCCAAATCCTTAAGCATTTCTTTTCTTCTGTCACCATAGCCCGGAGCTTTAACGCCTACTACAGTAAAGGTGCCCCGCAGCTTGTTGACGATCAGGGTAGTCAGAGCCTCGCCCTCAATGTCCTCGGCCACGATCAACAGTTTTGCGCCGGACTGAACAATCTGCTCCAGAACCGGAAGGATCTCCTGGATGTTGTTGATCTTCTTATCTGTAATCAGGATATAGGGATCGTCCAGGTTTGCTTCCATCTTATCCATATCAGTGCACATATATGCGGAGATGTAGCCGCGGTCAAACTGCATGCCTTCTACTAAATCCAGCTCCGTCTTCATGGTCTTGGATTCCTCGATGGTGATAACGCCGTCATTGGATACCTTCTCCATAGCCTCTGCTACCATCTCGCCTACTTCATCGTCTGCAGCGGAGATAGCGGCAACTCTTGCAATGCTGTCACGGCCTTCGATAGGCTGGCTCATCTTTGCAATGGCCTCTACGGCTGCGTCCGTAGCCTTTTTCATGCCTTTTCTTAAAACGATGGGGTTTGCGCCTGCTGCCAGGTTCTTCATGCCCTCATTGATCATGGCCTGTGCCAGAACGGTTGCGGTGGTGGTGCCATCGCCTGCTACATCATTGGTCTTTGTAGCAACCTCTTTTACCAACTGTGCGCCCATGTTCTCAAAAGCGTCTTCCAGCTCAATCTCCTTTGCGATGGTCACGCCGTCATTGGTGATTAAGGGAGCGCCAAAGGACTTGTCTAAAACTACATTTCTGCCTTTCGGCCCTAAGGTTACACGAACGGTATCCGCCAGCTGATTTACGCCGGACTCCAGTGCTTTTCTGGCCTCTACGCCATATTTAATCTGCTTTGCCATAATGTTTTGTCCTCCAAATCTATGATGAAATTTTACTTACTGGATTACTGCCAGGATGTCGTTCTGCTTTACTACCACGAACTTTTCATCCTCTACTTCCACTTCTGTTCCGGAGTACTTGGAATAGATTACCTTGTCGCCAACCTTTACCTGCATGGTAACTTCTTTTCCGTCAACCACACCGCCCGGTCCCACTGCAATTACCTCAGCCTGCTGGGGCTTTTCCTTTGCCTGTCCCGGCAGCACGATGCCGGACTTGGTAGTCTCCTCTGCAATCAACTGTTTTAAAACAACCCGGTCAAATAACGGTACTAATTTCATGGATGATGCCTCCTTATATACTTATTTTTCCTGTAACCATTTATATCACGCCTTGTTAGCACTGTCAAGTATTGAGTGCTAATTTTATAAAAATTTTTCAATTCTCCCCTTTCTTTTTTACAGCATTCGTATTACAATGTTCATAACTGCTCAGTACCTTCGCAGCCACGAGCCAAAATCCATTTAAGTTCGCCTTTGGCGGCAGGATTTCGGCCTGCTTGTCAAAGTTTTCGTACGGTCAGCGCAGTAAATGCGCAGGCCTGCTGATCAGTTATCTATATTCAATAATATAGTGCATCAGAACAGTAACCTGATGCAGGAAGGAGCAGAGTTATGGGAAAAAAAGGATTTGGAAAGCTGGTTGCACTGGCCGCTGCGGCAGGCGCTGCAGCTGCCGGAATTTCTTATTTCAGAAAATACCAGTCGTTTAATAAAGGTCTGGACGAGGATTTCCACGATTTTGAGGATGAGGACATGGAAGGTCCGGTGCCGGATAACACCATGAACCGGAAATATGTTTCCCTGAATGCAAACAAAGATGAACTGATCGTAGCTGCCGGAGATATGCTCCACGCCGCTAAGGATGTGGCTGACGCAGCAAAAAATGTTATGAAGGACGCTGCCTCCATTGTGGCAGACACCACCAGAGAAGCCATGAACGCTGCTGCTGACAAGATTACCTTCAGCAATGATTCTCAGGATTTTGAGGATGACTTTGAAGATGATTTTGAGGGCGAGGAGGATTCTTTCGCAGAACATCTGATTGAAAAAGCAGAGGATGCTGCGGATGCAGCAAAAAACACTTTGGAAAAGGCTGCTGAGAAACTTGAGGATGCAGTTGAAAAAGCAGAAGACGGCATTGAGATTGCAGTGGATACGGTTTCCGCTTTAGAAGACGAGAATCAGAAAGAAAACTAAGTTATATTTAGAAAAAGAAAAGGGCGCCGGGATGTGCTGCATGGCATATCCTGACGCCTTTTTATGAATGGCTGCTTCCCCGGTCTGCCTTCCGCCCTCTTACGATTTCCAGGCTTGAATCAGCAAATCTGCGCCGGAACAAATCTGTTCCAAGGTTAAGTTGGCGTAGCCTAATAAAAGAGTGGCGGCCCGGTCGGCTCCGCTTCCAATACGGTAGCTGCTAAGGCCGTAAACCTTCACCCCTGCCTGTTCTGCCTGATCAATCAGTTCTTCTTCACTTCTTCCCTGTTTGCATGTCAGCAGAATGTGAATTCCGGCATACTCTCCACGGATGGAAAAGTCTTTCTCCAAAGGAGCTATGGCTTCCAAAAGCCCATCGTGCTTTGCCTTGTAAATGGCCCGCATCCTGTTTAAGTGGCGCTCAAAGTGGCCCTTAGACAGAAACTGACACAGAATATTCTGGTCAATCCGAGACACAGTAGACGCATAAAATCCTGCCTGTCTGCGGTATCGCTCCAAAAGCTCCGGCGGAAGAACCATATAGCTGACCCGGATAGCCGGAGCGATACACCGGGAAAAGGTGCCAAAATAAATCACCCGGCCGGCCCGGTCTAAACTCTGCAGAGCAGGAACCGGCTTTCCCCGGTAGCGGAATTCACTGTCATAGTCGTCTTCAATTAAATACCGGCCGCTTTCCGCCCATTTTAAAAGTTCCTGCCTGCGGCCTACCGGCATTACAATTCCGGTGGGAAACTGGTGAGACGGCATCACATAGGCCACATCCGCCCCGCTTTCCTCCAGCCCTTTCAAAGACATGCCGTTTTCATCCATCTCTATGGGACACACGGAAAATCCCAGGCTTCGGAACACCCGGTAGGCCTGCTTGTAGGTGGGATTCTCCATGGCAATCCGTCTGCTGCCTCCCAGAATCTGGGCCAGCAGCATCAGAAGATACTCGTTTCCGGCGCCTACAATAATCTGGGACGCACTGCAGTTTACCCCACGGGCTCCATGAAGATAGCTGCGGATCGCCTCCCTTAAATCCAATTCTCCCTGACGGATACCAGGGAGAAACATTTCTTTTTGCTCGTCTGCCAACACATTGCGGCTTAATTTCCGCCAGGTGTTATAAGGAAAGCTGTTAAGGTCGATGCCTCTGGGAGAAAAATCCACCAGAATCTCATTCTTATCCGGGCATTCCGGTTCCTGCTCTGTATGGCCGTTTTCCAGTCGGCTGATTTCCACCAGTTCTTCTACCCGGCATACAAAATAGCCGAGGCAGGGACGGGCCTCAATATAGCCCTCCGCTTCCAACTGGCTGTAGGCCATCTGGGTGGTGCTGCGGCTTACCTTTAAATGCTCTGCCAGCATCCGGGTGGAAGGCAGGCGCTCTCCCGCCTGCAGATTTCCATTCCGGATTTCCCGGCAGATATAGGTATAAATCTGTTCATACAATGGTTTTCTGGATGCTCCATCCAGGGGAATTAAAAGTTCCATGTCTTATTTCTGAATCTTGAAGGAGCTCTTTAGAGATACAATCCGGTTAAATACCGGCGCTCCCGGCTGGCTGTCGTGGCTGTCTGCGCAGAAGAAACCGTTTCGCACAAACTGGAAGCTGTCGTAAGGCTTAGCCTCTGCCAGAGCCGGCTCCACAAAGCACTCTTTTAAAACCGTCAGGGAATTGGGATTTAAATTCAGGGTTCCGTCTGCGTTTAACTTGCCCTTCTCCTCGTCCACAATATTCTCATACAGGCGGCACTCCACCTGCTTTGCAGTAGCTGCAGCCACCCAGTGGATGGTGCCTTTTACCTTCCGGTCGCTGGAACCGCCTCTGGTCTCCGGGTCATAGGCAGCGTGGATTACAGTAATATTGCCGTCTGCATCCTTCTCACAGCCAGTACAAGTTACATAGTAGGCTCCCATCAGGCGCACCTCATTGCCTGGGAACATACGGAAATATTTGCGGGGCGGCTCCTCCATAAAGTCTTCCCGCTCAATATAAAGCTCTTTGCCAAAGGGTACCATACGGGAACCCAGCTCCGGATTTTCCAGATTGTTGGGAATTTCCAGCATCTCTGTCTCATTCTCCGGATAGTTGTCAATTACCAGCTTCACCGGATCCAAAACAGCCATCATACGGGCCCGCTTCAGTTTTAAATCTTCACGGATACAATACTCCAGCATTGCATAATCTACAGAGCTGTTGGCCTTGGATACGCCTACCAGATCCACAAACATGCGGATGGATTCCGGAGTGTAGCCTCTTCTTCTTAGGGCGGCAATGGATACCAGTCTGGGGTCATCCCAGCCGTCCACAATGCCGTCCTCTACCAGTTTCTTAATGTAGCGTTTGCCGGTAACCACATTGGTCAGATACAGCTTTGCAAACTCAATCTGACGAGGAGGATTCTCAAACTCACACTCCCGCACTACCCAGTCGTACAGCGGTCTGTGATCCTCAAACTCCAGGGTGCAGATAGAATGGGTGATATGCTCAATGGCGTCCTCAATGGGATGGGCGAAGTCGTACATGGGATAAATGCACCATTTGTCACCGGTGTTGTGGTGGCTCATCCGGGCTACACGGTAGATAACCGGGTCGCGCATGTTGATGTTGGGGGATGCCATGTCAATTTTGGCACGCAGCACCTTTTCGCCGTCTTTGTATTTTCCGTCCCGCATCTCCTCAAAGAGCCGTAAGTTTTCCTCAACGCTTCGGTTCCGGTAGGGGCTTTCCTTTCCGGGGTTGGTAAAATCTCCCCGATACTGGCGGATTTCCTCTGCAGAAAGGTCGCAGACGAAGGCCTTGCCTTTTTTAATCAGCAGCACGGCGCACTCGTACATCTGCTCAAAATAATTGGACGCAAAGAACAGCCGGTCCTCAAAGTCTGCCCCCAGCCACTTAATGTCTGCCAGAATAGACTCTACAAACTCGGTCTTCTCTTTGGTAGGATTGGTATCGTCAAAACGCATGTTAAACTTGCCGCCGTATTTCTGAGCCAGGCCGTAGTTTAACAGAATGGACTTGGCATGTCCGATATGCAGGTAGCCGTTGGGCTCCGGCGGGAACCGGGTCTGTACATGGTCATACACGCCCTCTGCCAGATCCTTCTCAATCTCCTGCTCAATAAAATTTTTGGAAACCGTTTCCTTCTCTCCAGTCTCCAAAACCGCTTTCTCTTTCTCCATCACAAGGTTCCTCCGTCTTATGTGATTCCAGGCGCCCGGCGTTTTTCTGGCCGACGGCGCTGATATTCATTATATAATAGCATAAAATAAGGTTAGGGTCAAAAGATATTTTACCCCCTTCCCGACGGATTACTCCACCTCCACAGCAAACAGCAGGGTGCGGGCATCTTCAAACTCGTAACTGCAGGTTACCAGCACATACATGGAAGAAACAGACGCTTCCGGAATCCGGGCAAAGCTGCAGGGCTCTAACCGCTCCAATACCCACTGGTCAAATTCCTCCTGAGAGCGGAACCCGGTTTTACGCACAATGCCATTGGAATCCGTATAGTAACAGGATACTGCCTTCAGATGTATCGTCCGCTCCGGCGTATAAATCTCAAAAAACTGGTGCTCGTTAAAATACTCCGGATCCTTAAACCTCACCACATCCTTGAACATGGAACCGTCTTTCATGTGATGTCCATAGATGGGATGGTTCCAGCCGGAGAAATCCGGTTCACTGTCTGCGTCCAGGAAAATGGCGCCGTAGACGCTTTCCTTTCCGTAAAAATCTCTGGTTAAATAGGTATCATTGCTTTCCGTATCCTGCACAATAGGATAGTCGATGTTTGTGCCGGGAATCCGGATCCATCCCACTGTGTCCGGATTTTCCTGCCAAAGGGCGTCAAAGTCAATAGGGGAAACATAAGGCGGCTCTGCCTCTGTCTCTGTCTCTGCAACTTCCTCCGGTGCTTCTTCTGCTGCAGTCTCCTCTTTGGAAGCCAGGGATACCAACTGTTCCTGCTCCTCCTGCTGCCGCCTGGATGCCGCCTGCTGCTGCCAAAGGCCGACGCCGCTTACTGCCAGCGCTGCCAGCAAAATCCCGGTAAGGAGGATGCGGCCCCAGCCGGATCTGTTTTTCTTATCCTGATTCATAAAATATTCCTGCTCTCCTGCTTTTCTTCTTTTCTTCGATTCTTGTAACCGTTCCGCTGAACTGTTTCCGATGTTTTTCACACAGCGTATTGACATTTCCCACATATCATGGTAGACTATGTGAGGTTCGCAGATAACTGCGGCTGTTACAACTTCAAATGCTGCTGTGGCTCAGTCGGTAGAGCGTCGCATTGGTAGTGCGGAGGTCACGGGTCCGATTCCCGTCAGCAGCTCTTTTGAAAAATGCGGAGAACCTTGAAAATCAAGGCTCTCCTCTTTTTTATTTTATAAAGCCTGTGTACAGTTTAAGACCATCTCCTGCCAATCTCTTACTGATTATACCGCAGTCATAGCCTTCCTTCAACAAGGAGATTTAAAAACCCTCTCACCTTGCAGCCATCTTCCTCATAAGGTATAATAAAACGACAATGAGGTTTTCTATGGCTGAACATGATTCTCATTACAATGATACCAATCCGGCAATGCCTGCAGGGATGGAAACCAGAACGGCAGAACCGGCGGCTGACAACAACTATGGGCTGACAACTCCCCTTCCGGATTTTGAAGAAGGCATCCCGGCATTTCCCGGAAATATGGACGAGGGAAATACTCCGGTAGTGCCCCTTCCGGATTTTGGAGAAGGCGGGCCGGTGTACCCCGGCAACACGGATGAAGGAAACACTCCAGTGGTGCCCCTTCCGGATTTTGGAGAAGGCGGGCCGGTCTATCCAGGAAATATGGGCGGCTGGACTCCCAGTATTCCGGTCATTCCCCTTCCCCAACCAGTTCCCCCGGCTTTATCTCCCCAGTTTTTCGGGCAGGTGCGGTTTTTAAACGCTTCTACCAACTCCTTCCCGGTTACCATCTCCATAGACGGCACGCCTTATGCCATCAACTCTCACTTTGCCACCATCTCCAACTACGACTGGGTTCGGGACGGCTTCCATACGGTAACGGTGCGCCGTACCAATGGACTGCGCAATATTCTGCTGCAGCAGACCTTCTCCTTTGTAGCCGGGCAGAAGGTAACCATGGTGCTGACAGACAGTGCTTCCGGCGGCCTGGAAATGGTGCGGGTGGTAGACACCGGCTGTACCAATCTGCCCTGCAACTCTGCCTGCTACCGGCTGGCTAACATGTCCTACAGCGGTTCTAACTTTGATCTGACCATGACCGGCGGCGAAACTGTGTTCCGCAATGTCCGATTCCAGCAGGTCACTTCCTACAAACAGGCTATTGCCGGAACTTACCAGTTCTCCTTAAGCAATGCGGGAACCTTTACCTTTGTCCGGGAACTGCCAATTATTATGATTGGAGCCATTGTAGGCGGCGTGATACAGCAGCCGCTTCTTACCTTTACCGTAAACATTGTGGCAGGAAGAAGCTACACCTCCTATGTAATAGGAAACACCTGGTCCTCCAATTCCCTGCGGGTATTGACTGTGGAAGACTAAACGAAACTCTTGTTTTCTTAATAACTGCCGCAAGGCCGGGCACTTCTTCTGCCCGGCCTTGCATCTCTTTCATTTTCTTTCAATCCACTACATCCATCTCTGCCGCACAATCTCGTAGGCCAGCACACCTGCTGCCACCGAGGCGTTCAGAGAATCAATGTCTCCCTTCATGGGAATAGACGCAATCATATCGCACTTCTCCCGCACCAGCTTGCCAACGCCGTTTCCCTCGTTTCCGATCACCAGACCGATAGGGCCTTTTAAATTCAGGCGGTACATTACCTCTCCGCCCATATCGGCACAGACAAACCACATTCCCCGCTTCTTCAGGTCTTCAATGGTGTTTCCTAAATTAGTCACCTTGGCTACCGGAGTGTAATTTAAGGCACCTGCAGAGGTTCTGGCTACTGTGGCTGTCAGCCCGGCGGCCCGGTGTTTGGGGATGATCACCCCATGAGCGCCAGCCAGGTTAGCCGTCCGGATGATGGCTCCCAGATTGTGGGGATCCTCGATGCCGTCCAGCAGAAACAGAAACGGCGGTTCCCCCTTTTTCTCAGCCAGCTTCAGCATATCTTCCACTTCAGCATACTCATAAGCCGCCCCAAAGGCAATGACTCCCTGATGCTTTCCGGTCTCAGACATCTGATCCAGCCGTTCCTTTGCCACGAAATTCACGATGGTATCGTGCTTTCTGGCCTCTCTCACAATGGTCTGAACCGGGCCGTCCTTACAGCCGTCCAAAACAAACAGCTTGTCAATCGGCTTTCCGGAGCGAAAAGCTTCCAGCACTGCATTGCGCCCTTCTATAGTAAGTTCTTCATATCTCATTTACGAAAATTCTCCAATCTTCTCTAATCCGTCGTGCACCAGCTTTAACATCCGTTCATAGCTGCCGGTCAGGTACAGATACCCGATCAACGCCTCAAAGCCAGTAGCCATCCGGTAGTCCATCATGGCGGCGTGCTTGGCGGTAGTGGCGGATTTCGCGTTGCGGCCCCGCTTATACACGGCCAACTCATCTTCCGTCAGCTCCTCCATAAGCACCTTAATCAGGTTGGCCTGGGTTCCTGCGTTTACCAGGCTGGCGCTTTTTTTGTGCATCTTGTTGACCTGCATACTGCCCCGGTTAATGACGCGGGTGCGAATCAGCACCTCATAGACGGCATCTCCGATATAAGCCAGCACCAATGGCGAATAAATCCGCGGATCTATTTTTTGAAGTTCCAGAGCCTGAGCCATCAGCAGGCCCAAAGAGCCATGCTCTGATACTTCTCCTTCTAATTTTATGCTTTCTTCCATTTTACACCCTCTCTGGTGTCTTCCAGCACGATGCCCATGTCCAGAAGCTGTTGACGAATCTGGTCTGCCAGAGCAAAGTTTTTCTCTTTTCTGGCCTGCTGTCTGGCTGCGATCATCTCCTCTACCTGGCTGTCCAGCACCTCTTTTTTCCGCTCTGTAAGAATGCCTAAAACATCGCACAGTCTGGCAATAGTCTCTTTTAAGTAGTCCACATAAGCCCTGGTGCTTTCCTCACCGGCAGTGCTGTTGCTTAATTTTACCAGCTCAAAAACAGCAGAGACTGCGTCTGCAGTATTGAAATCATCGTCCATGGCTGCCTCGTATTTGGCTACCAGCTCTTTGGCTGCAGCCACATTTGCATTCTCCTCCGCTGTAAGCTCTGCGCCGCTTACCTTGCCCTCCAGACCGGTCAGCCGCTCCATGGCAGTCAAAATCCGCTCCAGGCCGTTTTTAGACGCTTCCATTAAATCTGCGCTGAAGTTCAAAGGACTGCGGTAATGGGCGCTCAGCATGAAGAAGCGCAGCACCTGCAGATCGTACTTCTCTCCAATCTCACGAACTGTAAAGAAATTTCCCAGAGACTTGGACATCTTTTTATTGTCGATGTTTAAAAAGCCGTTGTGCATCCAGTAAGCAGCAAAGGGCTTGCCGTTGGCTGCCTCAGACTGGGCAATCTCATTTTCATGGTGGGGGAAGATTAAATCCTCGCCGCCTGCGTGAATGTCAATCTGCTCTCCCAGGTATTTTTTGGACATAACGGAGCATTCGATGTGCCAGCCTGGACGGCCGTCGCACCAGGGAGACTCCCAGTAAGGCTCTCCATCTTTTTTAGGCTTCCACAGCACGAAATCCGACGGGTCTTCTTTGTCCTCCTCGCCGGTTACCTTGATTTCCCGGAAGCCGGACTGCAGCTCATCTAAGTTTTTATGGGACAGCTTTCCGTAATCCTTAAAGGAGCCGGTGCGGAAATAAACGGTGCCGGACTTGCCTACATAGGCGTGGCCCTTGTCAATCAAGGTCTGAATCATCTCCAGCATACCGCATATTTCCTGGGTGGCCTGAGGATGCACCGTAGCCGGCTTTACATTCATGGACTCCATATCCTTCTTGCACTCAGCAATGTATCTCTGAGAGATGGTATCGGCGTCTACTCCTTCCTCAATGGCCTTCTTGATAATCTTGTCGTCTACATCCGTAAAGTTGGACACAAACTCCACCTGGTAGCCCTTGTACTCAAAATACCGGCGCACTGTGTCAAACACGATCATAGGGCGGGCGTTTCCAATGTGAATAAAATTGTAAACTGTAGGGCCGCACACATACATTTTTACATGGCCCGGAGTCAGCGGTACAAATTCCTCCTTGGTTCTGGATAATGTATTAAAAATCTTCATAATCTTCTCCTTTTTCTATCGTTTACAGCCTGGGCAGCCTTCGCAGCCCCGGCTTTCCATCCGGCTGTCATTTACAAAATCCCGCATATGGGTCAGCAGGGCAATGGCCTGAGCGGAAATCCCCTCTCCTGTTCCGGTAAAGCCCAGCCCTTCCTCTGTGGTGGCCTTCACGCTTACCTGATCCGGCTGCAAATGAAGGGCAGCCGCAATGTTTTCCGCCATCTGAGGCCGCCAGGCCGCCAGCTTAGGCCGCTGGGCAATGACAGTGGCGTCAATATTTTCCACAGCGTAGCCGTGCTGTTCCAAAAGAGCTCCTACCTTTTCCAACAGGGCAATGCTGGAAATTCCTTTGTAGGCCGGGTCTGTATCCGGGAAATGCTGGCCGATGTCTCCTAAGGCCGCAGCTCCCAAAAGCGCGTCCATAACGGCGTGCACCAGCACATCTGCATCCGAATGTCCCAAAAGGCCCTTTTCATAAGGCACCGTAACGCCGCCTAAAATCAGGTCCCGGCCTTCCACCAGCTTGTGGACATCATATCCCTGTCCAATCCGCATGTTTTTATCTCCTTTTCTATACAATCATTTTCAGTTTTCCCTCTACGCAGCGCAAAGCAATGTCCGTCTGACAGAAGCAGCTTTCTCCATCTGTATGCACCGGAAAAGGCCGGTTTATATGGATCTTTACCTCCCTGCACCGGTAAAAGCGGACGCCCTTTCTGCGGCCCATGCGCCGGAACCAGGCTGCTGCCAGCACTGGAAGCAGACGAAGCTTGCAGTTTCCGTGAACAACGCAGATTTCCAACTGGCCGCTTTCCGGGTCTGCCTTGGGGGCAAACTGGAAACCGCCTTCACAGGGATGGATATGAGTGGAAATAAACCAGATATGATTAAATTCCACTTTTTTCTCTCCGTCCAGTACCAGATAGCCGGACGCCGGTTTTGCCAGCATCAGTTGTCTTAAGCCAATCACCACATAGGGCAGTCTTCCGCTGATGCGTGCAAGCGGACTGTGCTGTTTTACGTGATCCTGAACATCGTGGCAGACTGACGCGTCCAGACCGATTCCGCTGCTGACGGCAAAGCGCCTGTGCACCGGCTGACCGGTCTCATAAGAAAGGATCCCATAATCCAGATTATAACAATTTTTCGGTTTTAAAATGCGCCGCAGACATCTTCTGGGATTGCGGGGCAGTTTTAAACTCCTGCCTAAGTCGTTTCCGGTGCCTACAGGAATGTGGCCCAGGGTAATGGGACAGGAAAAGGAAAGGCCGTTCAATACCTCGTTTATGGTTCCGTCTCCGCCTACCACGGCAATGGTCCGAGACTCCCGGCATTCTCTGGTAAGCTCTGCGGCCCATTTCCCGGCATCTCCCGGCGCCTGGGTCAGTCTGGCGTCGTAGGAAATTCCCAATCGTTCCAGCCGGCGTTCCAGCTTTCTCCATACCTTTCCGCCCTGACCGCCATGTGCATTCGGATTCACGATAAAGTAATACATGAAAACCTCCCACAATTTGCTGCTATAGTATCCCATCTCGACTGCCGTCTGGATGGGGCTTTATCGTTATTATACCATCTCGACTATCGTCTCGATGGTTTTCTCGTCAAATGTCTGTTCGTGCAAGCACGACAGACACTTTCCTCGTTATTATACCATAAATTACGAAAAACGCCCAAGAATTTTTTAAAGTCAGGATAAAAAGGAAGATGCTGCCAAATACAGCTATGCACATTTCTGCTTTGCTGCATTTTGCAACATCTTTCCTATCGTCTTATCTAACCAATTACATTGTTTTCTGCAGTCCGGCGGACTTCGGCAAACTCAAAGCCGTAGCACAAGGCATACATCACATAAGCCAGAATGATGGCGCCTATTACATCCACTACGGAATGCTGTTTCAGGAATACAGTAGACAGGCAGATGGAAACCATCAGAATAAAGGAGCTTTGCCGCACCCAGGGCTTCTCCCGCAGGGTTTCGCTGTTTAACACCGCAGCGTGTACACCCAGAGAATTGTAAACATGAATACTGGGGAACACATTGGTAGAGGTGTCTGCAGCGTGAATCATGGCTACCAGGCGGCTGCAAAGGTTTTTCTCCGGGTCTACAGCTACCCGCAAATCCGTGCCGTTAGGGAATACCATAAAAATAATCATGCAGATGGTCATGCCCACAAAAAGAAATCCGCAAAGCCTGTAGTAATCCTGTTTATTTGTAAAGAAGAAATACAGCACCGCCCCAGCCACATAAACAAACCATAGAAGATAGGGGATGATGAAGTATTCATTAAAGGGAATAAAATCATCCATAGCGGTGTGAAGAATGGTGTAATCATCCACCTCCACGCCCTCCAGCCAGAAAAACCAGGGAAGGTACAAAAAGATGTATCCCATGACCCAGGCATGGCCATATTTTTTTAACAGCTTTTTCACTTGACAATTCCTCGTTTTTTTATATCTTTTCGGATTATAGCACACCAGCATCCAGAGTACAAGGAAATTTTATTACGAAAATATGACATTTTTTTAAATTTTTGTAATGTAAAAAGACAGTTCCTGAATTTTCAAGAACTGTCTTTTAGTAGCGGAAGGGAGATTTGAACTCTCGACACTACGGGTATGAACCGTATGCTCTAGCCAACTGAGCTATTCCGCCATATTTAATTTGGTATGGGGCCTATAGGGCTCGAACCTATGACCCTCTGCTTGTAAGGCAGATGCTCTCCCAGCTGAGCTAAGACCCCATATCTAGCTGCCCCGGCGATTGCTCACTCAAGACTGCTTACACAGTATAACCGTAATTGTTCTAATTGTCAACACTTTTTCTACACTTTTTTTATTTTTATTCTGCTGCATCAGTACAGGGCGGCGATTCTTGTCCGCTTACAGCGGGCAAGAATCATCGAATGGCCATTCGATGGAGAAAGCGGCAGGAACTCAGGCTTATAAGCAAGCTTAACGCCTGATTTCCTGCCGCTTTCTCCGCCGCCCTGGTCTGGTGCGTTTAATTAAACCCAAAGAACTTTTGGCTGATTTTGTAGCCGGCTATGGAAATGGTCCGGCCGCTCTTTCCGGGCAGGTTCATTGTCTGGCCTAAAAAGCCCCAGCGCAGCCGCAGATACAGAGGCAAATCCTGACGGCGCAGCTCCTGCCACAGCTCATACTTCTTCTGCATATTCTCTTCTGTTCCGGACTTAATGGCCAGGATAGAGGAAACAGTCATCATAATCTCCAGATAACGCACCATGTAATGGCGCAGCTTGGAACTGGAAATTTTTGAATTGTGGTAGCAGTTTAACATCAGCCGGGTTACCCGCAGTTGCTGGTCGATACGGCCAATCATCACCTTCTCATTGACCGACTGATCCTCTCGCCCGATAAAATACCGATAGAAATTCACATCCAGGTAATAAAAGGTCTTTACATAAGGAAGCGGCTGGAACACGAAAATATTGTCCACATAGAAGGTGTGCTTCGGCAGCTCCAGGCCGCAGTCCCGCAGCATCTCTGTCCGGTAAATAACCGAGTGCATCAGAATGTACTGGCCCAGCATAAACACTTTGACATCCTTCCAGGTGGAAAGCTGACGGCGGGGAAGCGCCGTCTTGTACTGCATCACCCGCTTGTGCTTTGCTCCCTGCTTCTCATAGACAAAGTTGGTAATCAGCATATCCAGCGTCTGCTGCCCCCGGACAAACATACGCAAAGTCTCCAGCACTTCCATGTAGGCTTCCTTGTTTACCCAGTCGTCGCTGTCTACCACCTTAAAATAGATGCCGGTGGCAGCCCGAAGGCCGGCGTTTACTGCCTCTCCGTGACCGCCGTTTTCCTGATGGATGGCGCGGCAGATGCCGGGGTAGCGGGCTTCGTATTCATCGGCAATCTCCGCTGTATTGTCTTTGGTGGAACCATCGTTTACAATCAGAATTTCCACCTCATCTCCGCCAGGCAGCAGAGATTCAATGCAGTTGCGCATATATGCTGCCGAATTGTAGCAAGGAATGGCTATGGATAGTAATTTCATGTCCGTTCAACCTCTCTCGTTTTGTTTGGAAAAGCGTTTTTATTCTCTAAAATATGTTGAAAGCTCCAGACAAGCAGCAGGCCGCCTGCTGCCGCTGCTGCCAAAATCCAGACCGGCTTCCCCAAAAGCCGGTCCGGCGCCCCCAAAGCAGTAAGGCACAAAGCCGATACATTTGCCCCGGCGTGAAACAGCCAGGCCGATGTAAGGCTGCAGGTGCGCTCCATCAAAAGCGCCAGCAAAAGCCCGGTCAGACAGGCGTAGGTCATCTGCAAAAGGGTGGCGTGGGCCAGGCCAAACCAGATGGCGGAAGCCAATGCCGCCGCACGGAAGGAAACTTCCCGGCGCAGCCGCCAGAATCCCAGCCCCCGAAATACCAGCTCCTCAGCCAAGGGAACTGCCAGTCCGGTACACAGGATCTGAAGCAGCAGAGACGGACTGTCAAGGCCCTGATTTGCGGTTCTTACATGGTCTGCATAACCAGGCAAAAACATCATCATATGATTTAGAAGAAGGCAAGAGCCGATTCCTGACAGAAGGGACCAGAATACAGCCGGATGCACCGTTTCTGCTTCCGTCTCCTGCTTTTGCAGCCCCCGGTAAAACCAGCCCAACAGCAAAGCCGTCCAAACAGCCGCCAGGCCTAAGGACAACAGGGCTGTCTCTTTCTGCCCCGCGTCCGGCCAGATTCGGACCAGTATCAGGCGGGACAGCTCTGTGGCCGCTTCATAGAAAAGCACCGGCCAGACCAGCTGCCACAGCAAGCCCAAAATATGCCTTTCTCGTCCGTTCATGTCCCGTTCCTCCTCTGCTCTGTCCGTTTCGGATGGCCGCAGGCTTTTATCCGAACTGTACCACTTCTTCAATAGGCTCTGCAGGAACCACTTCCTCTGCATAAAGCACCGGGCCTTCTCCGCCGTAGTCCTGCCAGTATTCCAGCTTCACTTCTGCCCGCACCTTTACCCACTGGCGAGTTTCCAGGTGACGAGCCTCCTTTGCCTTGCAGACATAGCCTAAAAAAGTCATATCGTCTGCACAGCAGGTCATTGCCATCCGCCCCGGCACAAAATAGTTTTTCGGGAATTCCGGGGATTTTAACACCATAGCCGTAAACTCCACCGTCTTGCCCACATACCGCTCCGGCTTGTCCATGCAGTCGATATACCAGATGCCGTAGGCTTCCGGAGTAATCTTTACCACATCTGCGCTCAAATCGTAGGGCAGATCTTCCTCGGAGATTTCATCAATTTCTCCGTTTTCGTCCTCAAATACAATCTCACACCTGGTATTCATAGACATCAGCATCCGCTTGTACCGCTCTAAATCCTCGATGCCGTCACACCGGTTGCAGATGATCAGCTCAGAGTTTTTCACCATGGCGTTCAGCAGGGATTTCATGTTCTTTACATACAAATCAAAGGTAGACATGTCAATGATCGTGATCTGCTGATAAATGATCCAGTCTTTTGGAAGACGCAAATCGTCCTGATTCCACATGCCATTCCACTCCATCACCACCCGCTCCGGCTGGTATAAAAGCTCCAGCTCTGTCAGGCGGTCCGGGGAGATGTCAGCGATACTGTCCACATACACCACAGAGGTGCGGGTGTCCTTTAACAACTGCTCATCGTACTCCGTGTCCCCTTCCTCACAGACAATCAACAGCGTCTTGCCTTCTGTCTGGAAGTATTCCTGCTCCATAGTAAAAGACAAAAACTCCGTCTTGCCTGCCTCCAGAAAGCCGTTGATAAGAAATACCGGCGTAATATCATCGTCAATCATCGGTCCCATATATAATTCCCTCCGGATCAGTTGTTACTTTTCAGAGCCAATCTCTAAAATACTGCTCATTTTACGCCTGTTTTGTAAAATTTTGCCTGGCTCTGAACAGTAACACTATTTTCTGCCAAATGCGGTATTTAATACTTCTTCCTTTAGATTTGCGCCGATCACGCACACTTTTCCGGTGTAATCCGGGTTTCCGGTGCGGATTTCATACTCCTCCGGAACCAGATCAAAGTAGAGCCACTCGCCTGGGTTCTCACTGGGCAACATTCCCTTGGCCCGCAGCACATCGCCGTAAGCGTTTCCGTAAGCCAGCTCCTCCAGGATTTCCTTCAGTTCATCCCTGGAGCAGGGAACGATGGTCTCCATGCCCCAACTGCTGAATACCTCATCCGCATGATGATGGTGGTGCTCGTGCCCATGGCAGCCGCAGCCGCATTCTTCGCCATGCTCGTGGTGATGATGCTCGTGCTCGTGGTCGTGCTCATGCTCATGGCAGCCGCACTCCTCACCGTGCTCGTGGTGATGATGATGCTCGTGAGCGTGGCCGTGCTCATGCTCATGGCAGCCGCATTCTTCGCCGTGCTCGTGGTGATGATGCTCGTGGCCGTGCTCATGGCAGCCGCACTCCTCGCCGTGCTCGTGATGATGATGCTCATGATGGTGGTGAGCATGCTCCTCCTTTACCTGCGCCATCAGCTCCTCCATCATGGTGTCCGGCTTCTCAATCAGCTCCAGAAGCTGAGCGCCGGTCAACTGGTCGATGGGAGTAGTCACAATGGTAGCCTCCGGATTGTGCTGGCGCAGCAGTTCTACATCCAACTGCACCTTGGCAGCATCGGCCACATCAGTACGGCTTAAAACGATGGTTCCCGCATTCTCTACCTGATTGTTGAAAAACTCGCCAAAATTTTTCATATACATTTTGCACTTGGCCGCATCGACTACAGTCACAGCGCTGTTTAACTTTACATCCAAATCCCTGGCTACATTCCGGACTGCATTCATTACATCAGACAGCTTGCCTACGCCAGACGGCTCAATAATGACCCGCTCCGGACGGTATTTTGTCAGCACTTCCTCTAAAGACTTGCCAAAATCTCCCACCAGGGAACAGCAGATGCAGCCAGAATTCATCTCCCGGATTTCAATGCCGGAATCCTTTAAAAATCCGCCGTCGATGCCAATCTCGCCAAACTCATTCTCAATTAAAACCACCTGTTCTCCTGCGATGGCTTCCTGCAGAAGTTTCTTAATAAAAGTAGTTTTTCCGGCGCCAAGAAAACCGGAAATAATATCAATTTTAGTCATAAAATCTGCCTTCTTTCTTTTTCTCTTACATCTGGCGGGAACCCAGATATAAAGACCTGATTATAAACAAGCTTAACGCCTGCCTTTCACCGGGTTTCCCCTGCCTTTTCATTACTAATATTACATTTTGTCACAAAAAAGCGGGAATGTCAATACATCCCCGCCTCTGTAAAAACCCGGCCTTAACCGGCAATCTGCCCTTCTATACATCCTTCGCAGTCTACCCGGAAACGGCTCTGCCGGCGAACCAGTCCGGCATCCTCTAACACCTGCATCATCCGGTAAACCGTAGCCAGTCCGATAGCCGGGTTCCGCTTTACTGCCCGGTAATGAATCTCCTTGCAGCAGCTGCAGTCGTGCTCCAAAATTACATCCAGCAGCACCTTTCTCTGGCTGGTAATGCGGTAGCCTTTTCTTTTCAGCTCCTCAATCATACATTTTCGTCTATTATCAACGGTACTATTTTCCATAGGATTCCTCCTTTATCAAATCACTTGTCTTATGGTTAGTTATTACTAAGTTAGTTCTCACTAACCATTATAACCAAAAGAAGCCAGCTTGTCAACTGGCAACTTTTTCTTATTAACCCAGTCTGTCAGGAAAGCTTCTTCAGCAGATGGTCCACATCCGCCTTCTTTCCAATCACCATCAAATGTTCATCGTCCCGAATCACATAGGCTGCGCCGGGCATCAGCTTGGCCCTGCCGTTTTCCTTGGTGCCCAGAATGCTGATGTGGTACTGATTGCGGATGTCCAGTTCCCGGATGCTCTTACCCACCCAGGACGGCAGCGGCGGAATCTCATAAATAGAGTATTCCTCTGTCAGCTCCACATAGTCAAACACATGGTTGGCGCTGTAGCGGACTGCCAGCTTCTCTGCAATATCCCGGTCCGGATAGATAACCTCGTCTGCGCCGTTCCGCAGAAGGAACTTGGCGTGAATGTCACGGTTTGCCTTGCTGACTACACAGCGGCCCCCCAGCTCCTTTACCAAGCTGGTGATCTCCAGACTGCTCTGGAAATTAGTTCCGATACAGATAAAGCAAATATCAAAGTTGGCGATACCCAGGCTCTTAAGTACAGCTTCGTTGGTACAGTCTCCAATTTTTGCACTGATCACATAAGGAAGCAGCTCCTCTAAGTTTTCTTCTTTTTCATCCACAATCATAACCTGGTTGCCCAAATCTGCCAGATTCCTGCACAGATGCCGGCCAAAACGGCCCATTCCGATGATTAAAATTGACTTCATATTTTGCTCCTTCAAATACTTATTCTAAACAAACATCCCGCCGTCCCGGATCATTTTATCCTATGATAATCCGTTCTTCCGGCTGCCGCACTGCCGCCGCCCGCCGCCTCTGGGTAAAGGACAGTACAAAAGACAAGCTGCCTACCCGGCCGCAGTACATCAAAAATGCAACCAGCAGACGGGAAATCCAGGTTAAATCTCTGGTAATTCCGGTAGTCATGCCTACGGTGCCGATGGCGGAAAAGGTTTCAAATAACACATCCTGCATGGGAATCTGCTGCGCCGCCATAATGTAAAGGGTTACGCCAAGAGCCAGGGTCAGGTTCATGGAAAAAATGGAGCTGGCACGCTTGATGGCGTCCTCCTCCAGCCGGCGCCCAAAAACATTGACACCGTGGCTCCGGCGGATTACAGACCACAGATGGAGATACAGAACAATCATGGTGGTAGTCTTGACGCCGCCGGCCGTAGAGCCAGGGCTTCCGCCGATAAACATAAGGATTACTGTCAGAAGCTTGCTGGCGTCCGTAAGAGCCGCCGTGTCCGTGGTATTAAAGCCTGCGGTTCTGGCTGTCACAGAACTGAACAGGCTGGTTAAAATCTGACCGCTTACATCCATCCCCGCCAACAGATTGTTTCGCTCAAATATGCAGAACAGCCAGGCGCTGCCGAACACCAGCACAAAGGTAGTCAGAAGCACAATCTTGGTGTGCAGCATGTATTTCCGAAAATGGAATCCGTGGCGGCTTACATCGTCCCAAACCAGGAAACCGATACCGCCGATGACAATCAGGGACATGATTACCAGGTTTACTACCCAGTCGTTATAGTAGTTCACCAGGGAGCTGTACTCTCCCTGATACCCCATCAGGTCAAAGCCTGCGTTGCAGAAGGCGGAAATGGCGTGGAAAATGCCGTAATAAATGCCCCGGCTCAATCCCAGCTCCGGAATAAACCGAAGGGCCAGAATCAGCGCGCCCATTCCCTCAAACAGCAGGGTTCCAATGATAATTTTTTTCGCCAGCCGGACCATACCGCCAATCTCCAGGGTATTGACGCTCTCCTGCATCAGCCCCCGCTGCTTCAGACCGATTTTCCTGCGCAGCACCATAGACAAAAATACGCCGATGGTAACAAAGCCCAGGCCGCCAATCTGAATCAGGGTGATGATTACCAACTGGCCAAACAAGGTCCAGTGGGTCCAGGTATCGTAAACCACCAGACCGGTTACACAGGAGGCGCTGGTAGCGGTAAACAGACAGTTGATAAACGGAGTTACGGTTCCGTCCCTGCTGGAAATGGGAAGCATCAAAAGCAGGCTTCCTATTAAAATAATCCCGATAAAACCATAAGCGATGTACTGGGTCTGGGTAATATGGCTCTGTATCTGAAACAGCTTTTTCCATAATTTTTTCATAATTGTTCCTCTGTCAATTCGTTTTATTTCTTCTTCCCAGCAACTTTTCCGCCAGGAAAAACAGAAGAAAGGCAGCCAGGTTCACAATCACTACGCTGGCTCCCGCCGGAGTGGAAAGGCCGTAGGACAGAGTGATTCCGATCAAAAAGCACACCACAGCCAGCACGCCGGAGCACAGCACTACGCCCCGGAAGCTTTTAAAAATCCGCATGGCAGTAAGAGGCGGGAAAATAATCAAGCTGGAAATCAGCATGGCCCCCATCATCCGCATACCCAGAACAATGGTTACCGCCGTCAGCACGGCAATCAGCACATTGTAGCGCTCCACATTGACGCCGGTAGCCTGAGCAAAGTTTTCATCGAAGGTCACTGCAAATACCTTATTATAGAAGAATAAAAACAGCCCCATCACTACCAGAGACAAAACGCAGCTTAAAACCACATCCTCCCGGCTCATAGCCAGGATGCTGCCGAACATGTAGCTGCCTACATCTGTGGTAAGGCCGGTAGTCAGAGAGGTAACGATAACGCCGGCAGCCAGGGAACTGGCGGAAATAATGGCAATGGCTGCATCACTTTTCACTTTGCCGCCTGCCCGAATCCGCAGAAGAAAAAAAGCAGCCAGCACCACCAGGGGAATAGACGCCCACAAAGGCGACCAGCCAAAAGCCACAGCTAAGGAAAGAGCGCCGAAGGATACATGCGACAGGCCGTCGCCAATCATGGAATAGCGCTTTAACACCAGGCTGACTCCCAAAAGGGCTGCGCACAAAGCTACCAGAGCGCCGCCGATAACAGCCCGCACCATAAACGGATAGGACAGCATTTCCATCAACATCGTCACTGCCGCTTTCCTCCTTCTTCTGTCCGGTCTCCCAGAAATGCTTTTGCTGCCGGACTTTTCTTATATTCCTCTACTGTGCCGCTAAACAGCACCCGCTGGCCCATATGGAGAATTTTTCCTGCCTCGCCCAGCACATTCCGGATGTCGTGGGACACCATGATGATGGTAATCCCATCCCGGCTGTGAAGCTGGCGAATCAGGCTGTAAAAATCCTGAATGGCAGAGGGATCCAGTCCGGTAATCGGTTCGTCCAGAATCAAAAGCTGCTCTGAGGCGCAGAGAGCCCTGGCAATCAGCACCCGCTGCCGCTGTCCGCCAGACAGTTCCCGGTAACATTTCTGCTTTAAATCGGTAATGGCCAGCCGCTCCATACAGCGCCAGGCCAGCTTCCGTTCTGCTTCTGAGTAAAAAGGTCTTAAGCCCCGTCGGCTTAAGGTGCCGGAAAGCACTACTTCCCAGACGGTGGCCGGGAAATCCCGCTGTGCAGCCGTCTGCTGAGGCAGGTAGCCGATACCGCTTTTCCTTAATTCTTCTGAAACGGCAATGACCCCGGAAGTAGGCTTTAACAGACCTAAAAGGCCCTTGATCAGGGTGCTTTTTCCAGAGCCGTTTTCTCCCACAATACAGAGATAGTCTCCCGGAAAGATTTCCAGGTTCAAGTCAATGACCGCGTCGTAATTCTCATATCCAAAGCCTGCGTGCTCGCAGGTAATCAGTGGTTTCATTCTGCAATTCCTTTTCTAAGATTCTCCACATTCTGCCGCATCAGTTCTGCGTAGGTGATACCGCTGTCAAACTGGGCGCGGGTTACATTGTGACAGGAGTGAAGCAGCAGAGGCCGGGCACCGGTCTCCTCTCCGATAATCTCCGCCACCCGCTTGCTGGACAGCTCCAGGTAATAGACCACCGGGATCTGTTCCTCCTCTACTTTATCAATCAAGTAGGCGATGGTCCGGGCGCTGGGTTCCATGTCAGAGCTGCAGCCGGAGAAGGCCGCCCGATATTCCAGGTCATAGGTTTCCGCCAGATAACGGAAGGGAAATTTATCGCCTAAAACAATCATGTTCCGTTTCCGGTCTTCATTTACTTCTTTAAATGCCTCATCAATCCGATGAAGCTCTGCCAGATAACTTTCTGCATTTTCCTGGTACAGGGCCTTGCGTTCCGGATCTGCGGCGCAAAGGCCGTCCCGGATAGCTTCAACAAGCTTCATGGCATTAACCGGCGATGTCCAGACATGTTCATCATACTCTATTTCCATCTCATGGCCGTCATGGTCTGCATGGTCATTATGCTCCGCCGCTTCCATGCCTTCCACCAGTTCTTCTTCTACTGCGTCCACATAATCCATCATAGTAAGAACGGTCATGGAGCTGGTATCGACGGCGTCCAGCACCTGGGTAAGCCAAAGCTCCATAGCGCCGCCGTTGCAGATTAACAAATCTGCTTCCTGCAGGGTCCGTATGTCTGCCGGAGTAGGCTCAAAGGAATGGCTGTCCATCCCTGCCGGAACCACTAAGGTCAGCTCCACCTGTTCTCCTGCAATCTGGCGGACAAAGTCATAATAAGGGAAAACGGTAGCCGCCACCTTCAGCCTGGCATCTTCTGTTTCCTCTGGCTGCCTGGTCTGGCATCCAGCCAGGAGCAGGCAGCAAATCAGAAATAAGAGAGCCAGGGCCTGCCGCCTCCTGCCAAATTCTTTCATGAAAATCCATCCTTTCCCGGCATGTGGTTTTGAAGTGTAGTATAGCACATATCCTATTTAAAAGAAAGAGTAATTATTCCATGTCTTCACAGTTCCATGCTAAAATCCATTCAAATTATCTGACTGCTGTCAGCCAGGCCAGCAGACGCCACCTGAGAGAAAGGCCAGCCGGAAAGAACCTCTGTCACCGCCTGAAACCGAGCCTGGTCGTAATCTGCAAAGGTTTCTTCCGCTTCCCGGACATTTCCGTACACCTTCCAGTAACCGGACGCCAGCCAGTCCTGTCCCTTATGGGCGATAAAGCCTTCCACATCCTCCACCGGATACTGTAAAAGCACCCCCAGTTCATGGGGGAAAGGTTCTCCTGCCCCAGCATAACGCTGATAACGATAGCTGAGACGATGAAGCACCGGCTTTGGTTCTGCAGCTTCATAGCCCCAGGCAGACAGAAATTCCTGAACCTGCCGCTGTTTTAAATGGCACTGCAGATTGTGATAGCGGTACAAATAAAGTATTTCCCGCTGTCCGTCTGCATAGAGAAGATGGCAGATTATGGGGGTGTCCTTTAAAATCCCGCACACCTGCTGCCAGCCGCCGGATGGAACCGCCAAAAGATTGGCTGCCTTCACTGCTTTTAGAACCGGGCCGCAGCGGTTGGCTATTTCCAGTTCCCAACGGCGCTCCTGACTTAAGCTTTCTAGAAAATGCTTCACTTTTTCTGTCATCTTTTCCTCCTCTCTATTTTACCAACATCTGCTTCATCCCAGGCTTATAAGCAAGCTTAACGCCTACTTCTCACCCGCTTTTTTCGCCCCTCACGAACGGCTATCTTCTTGACCAAAAAGCCGGTCAAGAAGCATCGGATATTCATCCGATGTAAATAGCGGGTGAGAAGTCGGCTTATAAGCAAGCTTAACGCCTACTTCCCTCCCGCTTTTTTCGCCGTTCTAAATTATTTCGTTTATAATATCATTCTTACATTTCTTTACGGTTTTATTACTTGCATTGATTTTTCCATTTGTTTCTGCTATATCATAGTCTGTATCACAGTGAAGCTAACGGAGGTGAGCAAGATGACAGAGAAAAGCAACGAGGTATACCGCATCGGTGATCTGGCAAACCTGATGGGACTTAGCCGGGATACCCTGCGTTACTATGAAAAGCGGGGCATCTTGCCTTCTAAGAAGGGGGAAAACGGCTACCGCTACTACACAGACCCGGATATATGCCGCATGGTCAGCATTCTTTATCAGCGGAAGATGGATTTTTGCCTGGACGATATAGAAAATTTATGGGCAAAGGGGGCGTCGATTGACGCCCTGGCTCAGATGATGGATAACCGGTTAAAAGAAGAGGAGAAAGAAATCCGCCGCCATCAGCAAACCATTGCAAGGCTTCGCATGAGCCGGAATGACTGCGAAAACATCCAGAACCACCTGAATCAGGTGATCCTAAAGGATTGCCCGGCAGCCCGCATTGTGGTGCCCCGGGCAGATTTTCAGGGAAGCATCAGCCTGTGGTTTCAGTACGCCCAGACTTACCCAGGACTGGATATGATGTATCTTTACGATGAATACACCTGGAACCAGGACGGTAATGAAATCCGGCTGGATTACAAAAACACCCAGCTGCTTCTCCATGAAAATTTGACGGATGTGGTAGATTACGATTTTGAAGATCAGAGCAGTCCGGTATTACAGCCGTCCCTCTGTGTTTCCACCCTCTGCTGCAGCGAAAGCCGCACTCCTACAGCAGACATGATTCTTCCCATGATAGAATGGGCCATACATCAGGGACTGATGACATCCAAACAGTTGTACTGTACCTTTACCATGCAAGGTCTGGAAAGCGGTCAGCAGATTTATTATCTGCAGCTGTACCTGCCGGTATTCTAAAATTTCTATACACGCAAGCAACAAACGCAAGAGGGCGCCCGGCCATTTGGCCGGGCGCCTTCTTGCGTTTGCTGTTTATGATTTTATCGGGAGTATGCATTGCATTGTGATGGATGGAGGTTTTAGTCGTGTACCTCGGAATCGTTGTGGTTCTGGCACTTTTCGCTGCCCTCATAGATTACAATACCCTGGGAGTCGGTGCAGAAGTAATTGTCATCAGCATCCTTTGTATTCTTCTTTTTCTTCTGAATCTTTCCGGAGGTATTTACCAGGTAACTTCCTGCGTCCTCGCCTTCCCACTCGATCACCTGTAGTCTGGCATCCCTGTCAGCCTGCAGACGGCGTCCGTGTACATAGATGCAGTCGTCATCGATGCCGTTTACACCCTGGCCCCGCTCGTCGCTGGTCTTTTGGAAGTTGTAATAATACTTCTCACCGTCAATGTCGATGGTTGCAGTGCCGGTCTTCATAGCGCCTGCCTTGGCACTGCCGCCGAAGTAGTATACGCCCCAGGCCTCGTCTGCCTCCGGCAAATCGTCCTCGCTCTCGATTTTCTCGTAGCTCTGAATTTCCTTATCGTTGACACTCATCTTGTACAGGCCTTCCAGCATCTTGCCGTACTCGTCAAAACCATAGTAATAGCCGCCGATTTTCTTAATCTGGCTCTTTATAATCTCGCCGTTCTTCTCTGCATAGAACCAGCAGGGTTCGCCGTTGCTGTAGCCTTCCGGATCCAGCGTCTCGCTGGGAACAGTGTAGAACCAGCCGGTGCTCAGCCAAGAATCAGAGGGCTGGGAGTAGAACATATCGCTGGAAGTGGCTGCATCGCCAGGGGTAGCATACCAGTTAAACACAGCGTTTCCATTTTCCTCAAAACGATATTTTCTGCCGTTGATGGTCTTGGTGGTATCGACTGCCTTTTTACCGCTGCTCATAAAATAGAACCAGTAGTGGCCGTCGTACTCCTCGTCTTCCTGACTGCTGTCCTCTGCCTCCAGCCAGGCCCACTCGTTCTCCCGCAAGGCGCCGTCTCCTGCTTCACCTAAGTAGTAGGTGCCGTTCATCCAGGCGTCCTCGCCGGTTACCCGCTGGGAGTTTTCATCTACCCAGCCGTACAGCATCTTGCCTTCTTCATCGAAAGCATAGCGCTTGGATTGGCCGTCTGCCCGGACAATGGTTTTAAACACGGTTTTACCGGAACTGGGAGCTGCATAAGCTTTTCCGTTGGGTCCGAAGTAATACCAGCTGGTATCGCTTTCATCGTCATCCGGATCCTCATTGGGAAGCTCCCGCCACTGATTGGCTACCATAGTTCCGTACTCGTTCACATAGTAGTAGTCGCCGTCATCGTCAATCAGTTGGCTTACTGCCATGTCGCCGTTCTCATCCAGCCAGTACCAGTTGGCGCCGGATTTTTTCCAGCAGTCGGTTACAGCGCCCTCATTTCTGTCGTAGTATCTCCAGGTGCCGTCCTCCTGCAGCCAACCGGTGGCTGCAAAGGAGGTCATGGACGCTCCGATAGTCAGTGCCGCAGCCGCACAGGCAACTACGGTGTGCTTTGTCTGTTTCTTCATATTTTCATTCTCCTTTCAACTTTCTGTTGTCTTTGATTCGGTGTTTGTTTCCGATGAGCACACTCTACACCCTGGAACAGTTCCAGGGTCAAGGGAAGTAATAAAGTCGTAAGGAGTTGTAAGATTTTAATGCAGGAATACAAAAACATAATTGACAGAATTTACTATTTATTTTATAATATAGACAAAATTTATTTACATTTTAGGAGGAATGAGTATGGAAAACGCAGCTCTAGTTACATCTGTAATTTTAGGATCTTTGATGATATTCTTAGTCATTGGCCTGATCTGGTTGGTATTAAATATTATTGCCACCTGGAAAATTTTCACCAAGGCCGGAGAGCCGGGATGGAAATGTCTGATTCCCTTTTACAATCAGTACATCCTGTATAAGCTGACCTGGAATACTACTATCTTCTGGGTATGGCTGGTTATGGTACTGGCTGCTTCCATTCTGGTAAACTTCGGAAGCTCCATCGCATGGCTGGGAACCATCTGCAATCTGGGTGTCATGGTAATCGGTATTACCGGGCTTTATAAACTGTCCAAGGCCTTTGGACACGGCGTAGGCTTCACATTGGGACTGATGTTCTTAAATCCCATCTTTATGATGATTCTGGGATTTGGTTCAGACCAGTACCAGGGTAAATAACTTTTAGCTGCGCCATACTGGGCGCACATGCAAAAAGAGCGGGATCCGCAAACCGGAATCCCGCTCTTTTATTATTCTTTTATCATCTGTAATTATCTCTGAACACGGCCAGAACCGTCGCCGCCAGCCAGGTTCTCCACATCTGCGCGGGTAACCAGGTTAAAGTCGCCAGGAATGGTGTGCTTCAGAGCGGAAGCTGCTACTGCATACTCCAGGGCAGCCTTCATGTCTTTGCCGTCTACCAGGCCGCAAATCAGACCTGCTGCGAAGGAATCGCCGCCGCCTACACGGTCTACGATCGGGGTGATGGAATACTTTCTGGAGTGATAGAACTCTCTGGTCTTACCATCCATGATGCAAGCGGACCAACCGTTGTTGGAAGCGCTGAAGCTCTCACGCAGGGAGCTGATGATGTACTTAAAGCCGAACTTGTCAGCCATCTGGTTGAAGATGTCTACATAGCCAGCCAGTTCCAGCTCGCCGGAGGTAACATCCGTGTTGCCCGGCTTGAAGCCCAGAACCTTCTCAGCGTCTTCTTCGTTTCCGATGCAGACATCAACATACTGCATTAAGTTGGTCATAACCTTCTGAGCCTTCTCAGAAGACCACAGTTTCTTACGGAAGTTTAAGTCAACGGATACGGTCACGCCGTGAGCCTTGGCAGCCTTTAAAGCAGCCTCAGTCAGCTCGATGGCAGCATCGCTGACAGCAGGAGTGATACCGGTAAAGTGGAACCAGTCAGCATCCTTAAAGATTTCATCGAAATCAAACTCCTCTGGCTTTGCAGTGGAGATGGAGCTGTGCGCTCTGTCGTAAACTACATTGGAAGCTCTCATAGCGGAGCCGGTCTCTAAGTAGTAGATGCCCAGTCTCTCACCGCTTCTTGCGATGTGCTTGGTGCCTACATTGTATTTTCTTAAAGCAGCTACTGCACACTCGCCGATGGGGTTAGCAGGAACAGCAGTTACGAACTCAGCGTCGTGGCCATAGTTAGCCAGAGATACGGCTACATTCGCCTCGCCGCCGCCGTAGTTGATGTCAAACTCGTCAGCCTGAATGAATTTCTCGTTGTTGGGGGTGGACAGTCTCAGCATGATCTCGCCCATGGTTACAATCTTTGCCATTTTTTTATTCTCCTTTATATTGTAAAATTCATGGCTTCGCCATAATTTTCATTCTTGCTTTTGGTAGTAGAAAGGACAATTTTCTCGTACAAGGACTTTCCGTCCCTAAAAATTGTCCTTTCACACTCCGGCGGAAGTAAATTCCGCCTTCGTGATTTCAGGCGGAAACCCTGGGTTCCCGAACCTTCCGCTTTTACTTGCGGGCTGCAGCTACAGCTTCAACAAACTCTTTTGCTTTTGCGGTTACTGCTGCGAAGTCGCCGGTCTTAGCGCCCTTGGTCAGGCTGCTGCCGGTGCCTACTGCGTACGCGCCTGCTGCAATCCACTTGTCCACATTATCTACATCAACACCGCCGGACGGCATAAACTCACCCTGGGGCAGGGGGCCCTTAAAGGAAGTGATTGCAGCCGGTCCAACCAGGTTGCCCGGAAATACCTTGATTACATCACAGCCGTACTCCATGGCGGTAACTGCCTCGGTGGGAGTTAAAACGCCGGGAAGCATGGGCACACGATAGCGGTTGCACAGCTTGATGGTCTCAACATTTAAGGACGGGCTTACTACATAGTTAGCGCCGGCCATGATTGCCATTCTTGCAGTCTCCGGATCCAGAACGGTGCCTGCACCGATCACAATCTTGTCGTTGCCTTTGTACTTTTCTACCATTTTTTCAATCAGGGTGATGGGGCTGCCTTCATCTACAGTCATGCAAATCTCAATGAAATTGATGCCGCCTGCAACGATAGCATCAATTACTTTCTCGCCCTGCTCTAAGTTCTTCGCACGAACTACAGCTACTAAGCAGTCTTCTTTCAGTCTTGCTAATACCTGTTCTTTTTTCATGGTAATATTCTCCTTTTTTAATAAAATTCGTATATGCGATTCATTATTGCAAATACGACCATATGGATTCATTGTAAATCGTAACGATTTTTTTGTCAACAGAAAAGCCTATCTTTTACCCAGAAATCCTAACAATTTAGACAGCTCCCTGGCCTTTTGGGCAGCGATCTGCCCCAGCCTGTCATAATCCTCTGCCGGCTTATACAAACTGGACAAACTGATGGCTCCCATTACCTGACCGTCCGGGCCGAATACCGGAGCGCCTACACACTGCATATGGTCCTCCATCTCCCGCCGGTCCATGGCGTATCCGGCCTCCTGCACCTCCTCCAACTGAGCTGCAAGAGTATCCCGGTCTGTGATGGTGTTCTCTGTATAAGGCTTAAACCGTATCTGGTTTAACAGGGTCTCCCTGGTTTCCGCATCGCTGAAAGCCAGAATCGCCTTTCCCAGAGAGGTACAGTACATGGGATTTTTGGTTCCCACAGTAGCTGTGGTGATAATCGGGTTCTCCGGCTCCGCCTTGGAGATGTAAACCACCTCGCTGCCGGAGCAGATTCCGAAGAATACAGTCTTTCCCACTTCTCTGGCCAGCGCCTTTAATTCCGGCTCAATTACACTGATGGTATCAGAATTATTGGTATAGCTGATGCCAATCCGGTATGCCGTCAGCCCGATGGTATACCGCTGCCGCTGGCCCCGGTCCACATGGACCATGCCCATCTCTGCCAAAGTCACCACGATGTCGTAGGCGCTGGTTTTGGGAAGCTCCAGGCGGCTGCAGATTTCATCCAGGGTAATGCCTTCCGGATTTTTTGATACCAGCTTTAATATATCGACCGTCCGCTGCGTCGTTCTGTTAAGTTTCATTAGCTGCACCTCTTTTTGTGTTACTGTTCAAAGCAGGCAAAATTTTATTTGCCGGATACGCCGCACTGAGAAAATGCGCAGCATTTTGGAGGCGGCTCTGAATAGTGACATTTTTATGCAGAATTTATTCCGGGAATTTTATAAGGTAACTCCCTGCTTGAAGATAGCCATGTCATGGAATCCAGCCTCTTCAGCCTTTACTTTTCTGCCGGAGGCCACCTCCAGCACATAGTTGAACAGCTCCTGCACCATTTCTTCCTTACTCTTATCTTCTACCATACGGCCTGCATTAAAGTCAATCCAATTATCCTTATGACCGGCCAGACTGGAATTGCTGGAAATCTTCACCGTAGGCACTGGAGAGGCAAAGGGGGTTCCCCGGCCCGTGGTAAACAGGACGATGTGAGCGCCGGAAACTGCCAGGGCAGTGGAAGCCACCAAATCGTTTCCGGGAGCGGAAAGCAGGTTCAGTCCCTTTACCTGCACCGGCTCGCCGTAAGCCAAAACCCCCTTTACCGGAGCGCTGCCAGATTTCTGGGTACATCCTAAAGACTTGTCCTCCAGAGTGGAGATGCCGCCCTTTTTGTTGCCGGGAGACGGATTCTCGTAGATGGTCTGATTGTGGCTGGTAAAGTAATTTTTGAAATCGTTAATCAAATGTACGGTTTTCTCAAACAGCTCCGGCGTCTCGCAGCGGTTCATCAAAAGAGTCTCTGCACCGAACATCTCCGGCACCTCCGTTAAGATGGTAGTACCGCCTTTGGAAATCAGCATATCGGAAAATCCGCCTACTGTAGGATTGGCTGTAATGCCGGACAGGCCATCTGAGCCGCCGCACTTCATGCCGATAATCAGCTCCCCGGCATCAATCTTCTCTCTGGAAAAAGCGCCTGCATAAGCGGCCAGCTCCTCAATGAGGGCCATAGCTGCCTCCTGCTCATCCTCCACATCCTGGCACTGTAAAAATTTCACCCGCTGCGCATCGTACTCTCCGATGTAGTCCTTTAACACTGGGATATTGCTGTTCTCACAGCCCAGCCCCAGCACCAGCACCCCGGCTGCATTGGGATGATGAACCATGTCTGCCAGCACCTTTCTGGTGTTTTCCTGATCGTCTCCCATCTGGGAGCATCCATAGGGATGAGGGAATGAGAAAATCCCCTCCACAGTGCCTTTTACAAACTTCTGCGCCTTCTTCTCTAACGCCTGGGCAATGGAATTGACGCAGCCTACCGTAGGAATAATCCAGATTTCATTGCGGACGCCCACCTTGCCGTCCGGACGGCGGTAGCCGTCAAAGCAGGCGTGCTCCGTCTCCTTAAGGCCGGAAACCACCGGCTCATACTGGTACTCCAGTAAATCTCCCAGAGCAGTGCGCAGATTGTGGACATGAACCCAGCCGCCTGCCTTTACTGCTTCCTTAGCAAATCCAATGCAGAAGCCGTACTTGATCACTTCTTCTCCCTGGCCGATTGGTTTTAAGGCAAACTTATGGCCCTGGGGAATTTCCTCTAAAGCAGTTACCTCATAAGAACCTACGGTCAGAGTTTCACCGGCTGCAATCTGGCGAAGCGCCACTGCCACATTATCATCTTCATGAATCCTGATAAAATCCTGCATGTTCCCATCTCCTTCTTTCTATAGTCTGCCCGCAAATGCCGAGAAAACTCGCGCCGGGCCATTATTGTAAGTGCTTACATTTATTTTACAAAATCTGACTGGAGAAGTCAATATAGAAGTCGATATTTTTACTGTTTAAAGCCAGGTAAAATTTTATTCTGCTCTGAACAGTAACGCAAAATGCTTGCATAATCCCATCTGTGGGAGTATAATAGGAACTAGCTTGTAAGCACTTACAGAAAAGGAGGCGAATCCAGTCCATGAACATATATGATGTGTCCAAAAAAGCCGGCGTTTCCATTGCCACGGTTTCCCGCGTCTTAAATGGGAATCCCAATGTCAGTGAGAAAACCAGAGCCAGAGTACTGGATGTTATGAACGAAACCGGCTACACTCCGAATGTGTTTGCCAGAGGCCTGGGGCTTGGCACCATCCGGACTATCGGCATCATGTGTTCTGACTCCTCAGACCCTTATCTGGCCCATGCTATCTACTATCTGGAGCGGGAACTGCGGTTAAGCGGCTACGATTCCATCCTTTGCTGCACCGGAAATTCTCTGGAAAACAAGCGGCAGTATTTTGACCTTTTACGGTCCAAAAAGGTAGACGCCTTTATCCTAGTCGGCTCCAAATTCATCGAGCTTCGGGCAAAGGACAACAGCTATCTGGTGGAAGCAGCCAAAGATGTGCCGATCATGCTGGTAAACGGCTACCTGGAGGGGGAGAACATCTACTGTACCCTCTGCGATGACCGGACTGCAGTGCGGCAGGCGGCGGAGCAGCTTTTATCCGGCGGATGCAATGACATCCTCTACCTGTTTACCAGCTATTCCTACAGCGGCACTAATAAGATGAAGGGCTACCGGGACGCACTGATGAATCTGGGGCTCTCCGTCCGGGAGGACTACATCCAGAACTGTCCCAAGGATGTGCTGGAAACCAAAAAGCTTTTAAGCCGGCTTGACGAGGAGGGACTTCACTTTGACGCAGTTCTGACCTCAGATGACGCCCTGGCAGTGGGGGCTGTCAAGTACGCCCACGCCTACGGCCGGAAAATCCCGGATGATTTAAGTATTATCGGCTATAATAATTCCATCTATTCCATCTGCACCGACCCGGAGATCACCTCCATCGACAGCAAGGTGGAAGCTCTCTGCACCACCACCGTCACTACCCTAATGGGCGTTTTCAACGGCTGCAATGTTCCCAGCCGGACCACCATTGCAGCCGATTTGATAAAAAGAGCTACAACTAAATTTCATTAACTCAAAGGAGGATCATCACCTATGAAACAGTTTATGGACAAGGATTTTATCCTGACCACAGATTCCGCAAAAGCGCTTTATCACGATTACGCTGAGAAAATGCCGATTCTGGACTATCACTGCCACATCAATCCCAGAGAAATCGCTGAGGACAGAAAATTTGACAACATTACCCAGGTATGGCTGGGCGGCGACCATTACAAATGGCGCCAGATGCGTTCCAACGGCGTAGATGAAAAATACATTACCGGCGATGCTTCTGACCGGGAGAAATTCCAGAAATGGGCCGAGACCCTGGAGAAGCTGATCGGCAACCCGCTGTACCACTGGAGCCACCTGGAGCTGCAGAGATACTTCGGCTATACCGGTCATCTGTGCGGCGACACTGCTGAGGAGGTCTGGAACCTGTGCAACCAGCAGCTTCAGAATAAATGGTCTGTACGCAGCCTGATCAAGGCTTCCAATGTAACCTTAATCTGCACCACCGACGACCCCATCGACTCTTTAGAGTGGCACGAGAAAATCGCCGCTGACGATACTTTCGATGTACAGGTACTGCCGGCCTGGAGACCGGACAAGGCCATGAATGTGGAGAAACCGGATTACGCTTCCTACATCGCTTCCCTGTCTAAGGTAAGCGGCGTTGAGGTTAAGGATTTTACCTCTTTAAAAGAGGCGCTGAAAGTTCGTATGGCATTCTTCAACGACCACGGCTGCTCCGTTTCCGACCACGCTCTGGAATATGTGATGTACTATCCGGCTTCTGAGGAAGAAGTAAACCAGATTATGGCAAAGAGCCTGGCAGGCGGCGCTGTTGCCAAGGATGAGGAATTAAAGTTCAAGACTGCGTTCATGCTGTTCGTAGCAAAAGAGTACAACCGCATGAACTGGGTAATGCAGCTTCACTACGGCTGCAAGCGAGACAACAACGCTTACATGTATCAGCAGCTAGGCGCAGACACCGGTTTCGACTGCATCAACAACTACGCTCCCTCTGCACAGATGGCAGATTTCTTAAACGCGCTGAGCGCAACCAACGAAATCCCGAAGACCATCATTTATTCCTTAAACCCCAACGACGACGCTTCCATCGGCACCATCCTGGGCTGCTTCCAGGACACCGCTGCTGCCGGAAAGCTGCAGCAGGGTTCTGCATGGTGGTTCAATGACCACAAGGTAGGTATGACCAATCAGATGACCAGCCTGGCTAACCTGGGCTGCCTGGGCAACTTCATCGGTATGCTGACCGACTCCAGAAGCTTCTTATCCTATACCCGTCACGAGTATTTCCGCCGCATTATGTGCGAGCTGATTGGCGGCTGGGTAGAAAACGGCGAGTACCCCAACGACCAGAAGGCCTTAAAGAAAATCGTAGAAGGCATCTGCTACAACAACGCTGTAAAATACTTTGGATTTAAGCTGTAATTGATATAAGTCTGAAACAGAAAAAGCCCTGGCCCGAAGCGGTTTATCTGCTCCGGGTCAGGACTTTTTATTGCTCTGGACTGTTTGGGGACTCTCAGCGGCGGCCTAAATTACTTTCGTTTAATTATAACAAATAACCGGCATGCCTTTATATACCATCTCATAGAGAGCCGGTACTTTGGAAGGGGGCAGGTTGATGCAGCCGTGACTGCCGCTGGTTTTATAAATGTTTCCGCCGAAGCTGCCCCGCCAGTTGGCGTCGTGGAGGCCAATGCCTCCGTTAAAGGGCATCCAGAAGGAAACCGGGCTCTCGTACTCGTAGCTGCCGTCTGCCCGCTTAGCGCCCCGCAGGACCCTGTCTCGCTCTTTATAGGTCAGAGGGAAGATTCCTGGCGGTGTAGTGTGATTTTTGGACACATTTCCGGTAACACAGGGAGCGTCCCACACCACGGCTCCGTCCTTTGTCATATACACATGCTGGCCGGTTAGATCCACCTCTACATAGGTAGCGCCCCAGTCCTGAGGGCCATGAACTGCCGCAGTTATGGCATATTTCGGCTCCCGGTTCTGGGTCTGGCCGGTGCGGATCATGCCAATTAAGGCATTTGTTTCTCCGGCTACATCAATCTTCCAGCCGTAAGGTCCGGTCACCTCCACATCCCGGCCTGTGGCAGTGTGGAAGATCCGGGTCTTTCCGAAAGTATCAAACTGGTTTGCCAGCTCCTGCACCCAGGCTGATGCTGCATCCCGGTTTACCTGAATTTCTCCGTTCTGAGTTCCTAAAATCCAGGAACAGATGGTAGCGGAATCCAGCAGACGGCTTTCCTCTCCTATGGTGTAGTTGATAGTCATTTCCCGACACTGGTTCATGGTATCGCGAAGGTTCTTTAAGTTCTCATCTCCTGCTAAGATCTGAGGTTCATAGTAGCAGCCGGAAGCCGCCAAATCCACTTCTGCGGCTCCGCTTTGTACAGCCCTGCGGATTACCTCCGCCGTCTTTGCTGCGTCCACATTATTTCCCCGCACCTCCGGGATAATGGTGAAGGGCTGTCCCTCCTGATAAGTGGAAACATGGGCGTCTGCAGTAGTCACAATGCTGGTGCCGCTGATGCAGATAAGACTGTTGATCTTCTGGGTCAAGGCATCTTCACTGAAACTGTTGGCCAATTCTATCCGGTGTTTGTTGTTGACATCCGGGCCAAAGGGCCGTCCTGCTGCATTCTGCTGATTTAAGATTTCCTGCAGGGCTCCCTCTGGAATTACCACCGTAAATCCGATTTCCGGTCCGGTGATAACCTCCTCTTTGCCGCCTTTCTCTTTTATCGTCAGTTTATAGTCGCTGGCGTAAAATCCGCTGATGCGCTCCGCTGCCCCCTCTGCCGTCAGTCCGGCAATTCCCAGTCCATTGACGGAAGTTCCGGATACAAAGGTGTTGGTATCCTCTGCCATGGCGGCAGAGCCTACTGCCAGGCTGAATGCGGCAGCAAGCATCAGACGGCTTATCTGCTGTCTCCAGTTCTTTTTCATATCTTTAACTCTCTTTCCGGCTTTTGCAAGCCTTCCCTTTTCCCGGCGAAACGGTCAAAATGCCATTTTGCACAAGTATTTTCCATTATAAAGTCCTCCCTAGTCTCCGTCAATAGCGAAACCCGGTTTAGTTCTTAAGTTTTTCATAATCCGTCTGTAAGAAGGAATCAAAAACAAATCTGCCGCAATCCAGGCAGCCGGATTGGCAAGGCACACAGCCGGATAGCCAAACAACGGTACCAGACAGAAACTGACTGCTGTGCGGGCAATCATCTCGCAGACGCCGGCCAGCACTGCCAGCTTGGAGTAGCCCATACCCTGAATCAAAAACCGCACCACATTGACAAACATCAGCGGAATGTAAAAGGCTGCGTTCATCACCAGGAAGAAGTGAACCTGACCCAGAATTTCCGTCTGGTCCCGCTCCAGGAACAAAATGGCAATGGACGGCCCAAACAGAGCCAGGACTCCCAGAGCAAGAACTGCATAACCGCAGCCCATCAGGGCGGCAGCCTTAAATCCCTTGCTGATTCGGTCCAGCTTCCGGGCGCCGATATTCTGCCCTCCGTAGGTCGCCATGGTAGAGCCTAACGCATCGAAGGGGCAGCAGAAAAACATGCTGATTTTAGAACCGGCGGTAACGGCTGCCACAGCCATGGAGCCTAAGCCGTTTACTGCAGTCTGGAGAACCACACTGCCAATGGCGGTAATAGAATACTGAAGTCCCATAGGCACGCCCATGTTGCAGAGAATCAGCATAATGTTTTTGTCCGGCTTCGCCTCATCCTTTGTCATCCGCAAAATTTCAAACCGTTTCTTCATATAAATGAAGCAGCCGATTCCAGACACAGCCTGGGAAATCACAGTAGCCCAGGCGGCTCCCTCCTCCCCCATTCCCAGCACCAGAATGGTAGTCAAATCCAGAGCGATGTTTAAAAGAGAGGAAAATACCAGGAAGATCAGAGGCGTGCGGCTGTCTCCCAGGGAACGGATAATACCGGACACCATATTATAGAGGAAGGTGGCCGGAATCCCCAGAAAAATCACATAAATATAGCGGTATGCCCCATCGATGATGTCTGCCGGAGTGTTCATCAATTCCAGAATCCGCCGGCAGAATACACATACCGTCACCGTCAGCACGGCTGAAAAACCAATGGACAGCCAGGCGCCGTTGGCTGCAAATTTTCGCAGGAGACTTTCGTTTTTCTCCCCGAATTTCTGAGCTACCGGGATGGCGAATCCATTGCAGACGCCCATACAGAACCCAATAATCATAAAATTGATGGAGCCGGTAGAGCCTACTGCAGCCAGAGCTGTTACCCCCAGATATTTTCCCACAATGATGGTATCCATCATGTTGTAAAACTGCTGAAACAGCATGCCGAACAGCATAGGGAAGAAGAATCCCAGCATCAGCCGGGTAGGGGAGCCGGATGTCATATCTTTTGTTGCACTTTTTGCCATAATCGTTGTCCTCTCCTTTTGTTTCACAGGCTTTATTTCCCTGTGAATAATGAAAAAGAATCCTGCTTTTGCACTTTCCAGCGCCGAGGGCGGCCGCATGCGACATACTGCATCTTCGGGGAAGTGCACTTCTTCGCTCTGGAAATCTTATACCAGTTTTTCTCCTTTGTCCATCTGATTTTTCCACAAAAATTCAGCTCATTTTCTCTTTGTTTTTCGCGGTTTTTTCCGAACCGCCCTGATGGTTTTCAGACCGGTATTTTCACCGGATCTACATATGAGACAGGGTAATCCTGGCCGCCCTTCTTCCGTTCTCAAACAGCTCCTCCTGCTGGGCTTTTGTCAGGCCAAATTCTGTACTGCCGATATTTCTCCGCCCGGTTCCTGTCCCTACTGCCGTAGAGATCTGAATGGTATGAAGCTCTGTCCCTGCCCCCTGACAGTTGTTGTCAATAGCGTCCATACAGGTAGCCACAATGGATTTTAAATACTCGGTCAGACCAGGCTTATGGCTGCAGCCTGTCGTTCCTTCCGCCTCCTTTTCCGTCTGAAACTGAAAACCAAAGGTGGGCTGCCTGGCAGAACCACCGCCAAACATCCAGGCTGGATAGTTGCTGAGCAAACCGCCGTCTACCAGAACATGGATCTGCCCAGATGAATCTTTTATGCATACCGGCTCAAAAAACACAGGAATGCTTACACTGGCCTTCACTGCTAAAGCCACAGGAAATTCCTCCGGCTTCAGGCCAAACACCTCCCCGTCTCCCGGAAATACAAGCAGCTTCCGGTCTGTCAAATCACTGGCTGTAATAAAAAGCTGCCGCCCTGTCTCAGCCACATCCCCAAAAGTGCGGATTCCCTTAGGCTCTAACATCTGCTTTATCCACAGCTCTAAATAATCGGTATCGTATATTCCCAGGGTAAAGAAAAGGGACAGCGCTTTTCCCACTGTCCCAAAGTAATCTCCCAAAGACTTCCCCTTAAACCGGCGATAGTCCAGATTCATCATTTCTCGTTTTAGCTGGCTGCAGGGATAACCGGCTGCCAGAAGGGCCGCCACAATGGCTCCCGCTGATGAACCGGCCAGCGCCTCAAACTGATAACCTGCTGCTTCCAGGGCGCAGGCTGCGCCTACATGGGCAATGCCCCGGACGCCGCCGCCTTCAAATACTCCGTTGCAAAGCTTCATCTCTATCCCCTCCTGCAGAGAGGCTATGCAGGAATTCTTGCTTTTATGCAGTCCTGCAGTTTGTGGAGTCCTGCTGTCTTATGCCTGTTTTACCGGATTCCGGCCAACCATCAGCGGCAGATTTACGCCTGCCATATTTAAAATAACGCCTGTGGCTTCCTTGTCCAGCACCTTCCCCAGCTTGTCTGCCTCTACTACCACAGCCTTGAATTTCCCTTCCCGGTTAAAGCGGGAAAACTCTACGGCGTCGGTAAACACCGGCTGGTATTTCTTACCATCCTTCAGGCTGATTACAGGCGTTCCCTGACCTTCTTTTTCCAGGGCAAACAGGAAACTGCTCTTTTGGAAATGGGCTGCCAGCTCCTCCTGCAGCTCCGATAACCGTTCTTTTGTATCCGGCCCAGCCGGCTTTCTCAGTTCCTGGGCAAAGTAAATGGCTGTCAGATGAAGCTGGGTATTCTCTACCCAGACCGTACCGTCCGGCATAGTTTCTGGTTCCCGCCGCTTTACAATCTCATCAAGCTGAACGATGGCTTTTTCTTCTCCCATATGTACTTGGACTGCATTGACGCCCATAGTATAAAGGTTAGTGAAAAATATCAGCATCTGAGGGCTTGCCATCTTCATAACGGTTACCGGAGCCTTCTTTTCTGCCAGGGCCGACGCCGTCTCTTTCGCTTCCTGCTCCTCAAAAAACAGCATTACTTTATCGTCAAATGTTTCTTCATCACACTCTACATAAGGTTCTCTGGTGCAGGCCGACAACAGCGAAAAAAACACTGCTTCCTTATCCGCCAGCCGGGTTACCAGCTCTTTTTTCATGATTTCCATTCCGGTTCTCCTGTTCTTTTCTGATTCCTCTTTTTCTGAAAAAGAGTCCGGTTCACCGGACTCTCGCGCCGGAGCGCGTCTGCGTCAGCAGACATTTTCCTTAAGCGCGAAGTGCGCATCCCGCGGAGCGTTTTTGTTTCATAGGGCGAACTTTCCTATGAAA
>CATOIK010000019.1 GCA_951800645.1 uncultured Eubacteriales bacterium
CCTTAAGCGCGAAGTGCGCATCCCGCGGAGCGTTTTTGTTTCATAGGGCGAACTTTCCTATGAAATAAAAAGCACAACATGTTGAGAGGGAGAAAATCTCTTTTCAACATGTTGTCATTGCCAAAATCATATCATAAAAATTTTACGATAAGCGGGTTTATTTTCAGTTCCAGAAAAAGGCCTGCCAGAAGGAAAGTCAGCACTGCGCTCCAGAATCTGCCGGGCCGCACATCCATCCCTAATCCATAGCGGATTATCATTAACCCCCAGGCTATCAGATAACATCCTTCCTGGGGAAAACCAGAAAGAAGAAAGCAGACCAGGCCAAACCATCCTCTGCTCCAGGTAAAAAGCACCAGGGCTGTTCCGGCAGAAAACCCGGCAGTAAACAGAAGCGCGGAAATTCCCAGGCTCCGCAGACCGCTGCGGCAGACCCAGAGAATCGCCCCGGTCTGCACCCACCGAACCAGGAAAATCCGAATGTTTCTCTGTCCTCCGATGCTCCAGCCTTCGGCCACACTCCGGTATAGGGCCTCATAGCTGACAATTCCTGCCGCAAACAGCCGGTTTACAGCCACTGTAGCAAAGGCCACTCCTGCCGCAAGCCAGAAGAATAGATAGTATTCCCGTTTTACCCCATACATCTGCCGCCACCGTTTTTTTCTATTCTACGCAGCCCCTGCCTGCTTCATGCCTGGGAACCGTTTTATCTTCCGCATTTCCGGGCATAGGCCAAAATGGCTGCCGAAGTTTTGGCGTCTGTAATCTTTCCTGTGAAAATCAGCTCCATCAAATCTTCCAACTCCCAGGCCTCCACCTGAATGACCTCGTCCTCGTCCAGACGCTGTCTGGAAGGAATCAAATTCCGGGCCAGATAAATGTCGATGTGCTCATCACAGAAAGCTACCGTAGTGTTCATGCTCATCAGATATTCCAGGTTTTCGCACCGGTAGCCGGTTTCCTCCTCCAGCTCCCTGGCCGCACATTCCATAGTAGGCTCCCCCGGCTCGTCCAGCTTTCCTGCCGGAATCTCCAAAGTCTCCCTATCCAGGGCGTTGCGGTACTGGCGCACCATCAAAAGCTTTCCGTCATCGGCCACTGCCACCACTGCCGCTGCGCCATCGTGATGGATATAATCCCAGCGGGCCTCGTGGCCGTTGGCAATGACTGTGTCCTCGTAAATCTTTAAAATGGTTCCTGTGTATTTCAACTGCCGGTTCTTTCGGATGACCGGGGGAACTGCCCCTGTATTTGTAAGTTTTTCCATGATGACTTCCTCCTTCTTTATCTTTTCCGCCTGACTACTGCATCCGTCTGCTTTTTTCATACACTGCATCTGTCGCCTTAATTATGGCGTTTCGCATTCCATATTCCTCCAGGGCCGATACTCCCTGAATAGTCGTTCCGCCCGGGGAGCACACCTTATCCTTCAGTGCGCCGGGATGCTCCCCTGTCTCCAGAAGCATTTTGGCGCTTCCTAAAACGGTCTGGGCCACCATCTCATAGGCTGTAGCCCGTGGAAGGCCGTATTTCACCACGCTGTCTGCCAACGCCTCCATAAACATGTACACATAAGCCGGAGAACAGCCGCTGGCGCAGCCTACAGCATCCATCAAGCGTTCCTCCACCAGCGCCATCCGGCCAAAGGATTCAAACAGGGCCTGCAGCGTCTCCTTCTCCTCATCCGATAACTCTGCCTCATTCCAGCATACGCCGGTCATCCCTTCGCCTACCAGGGCCGGTGTATTAGGCATGGCCCGCACCACCCGGCAGGGCTTTCCAAACCGGTTCCGGATATTTTCCATGGTAATGCCCGGTGCCAGAGTGATGATTACCTGGTCCTCTTTCACCACATCCCGGATTTCTCCGATTACAGTATCAAACTGCTGGGGCTTGACTGCCAGCACCAGAAAATGGCTGTTGGCTGCACAAGCTAAGTTCCCTTCTGAAAAAGTTACCCCTGTGCGGGCCGACACCGCCTCCATCTTCTCCCGGTTTCTTGCGGAAAAAGTAACCGTCTCTGTTCCCCATTTACTCAAAAGTCCCTTTAACATGGCGTACCCCATGTTTCCCATGCCGATAAAGCCAAACTGATACGGATATTTTGTCATTCTCCTGTCTCCTACCCTTTCTGTTTTTTAATGAAATACAAAAAGACCTGCCACCATTATAGCGCAGGTCTTTCCAAAAATCCACCTTATCTATTTTTCTCAGCCAGCTCCATGCGGACATTCTTGCCTCGAATTTTCACATTTTTCATAGACGCCAGAATTTCCTCTGCACAGTCCTCCGGCACCTCCACAAAGGTGTACTTCTCGTACATATCGATGCTTCCGATCATTCTTCCAGGTACACCGGACTCTCCGGCAATGGCTCCCAAAATGTCGCCTGGCCGGATATTTACATTAGTGCCAATGTTTAAGAACAGGCGGGCCATATCGCCATCATCCCGGTTCCGGCCCCCTCGTTTTCCTTTTCCTCCATCCCGGCCATAGCCTTTGCCGTCCCGACCGCCTCGTCTGCCGCCCCGGCCATCTCTTCCAGAGCGTCCGTAGGAATCCAGGTCATCCAGAGAACGAGCCGGACGGCTGTCTACTGCAATGTCCTCGTTGGACTCGCCCATACTCAGCTTCAGAAGGGCTGCCGCCAGTTCCAGAGAGGTATAATCTTCTTCCAGAAGTTTCTTTTCCAGAATATGGGTCATGCGGCTTACATCCGTCTCCTCCAGCACGGTCTTGGCCTGGTCTAAAAGCTTCTCCGCTTTAATCTCCGTAATATCATCCAGAGAAGGAATTGCCTGGGGGATGATGCGGGTCTTACAGTACCGCTGAATGTCCCGCAGTTTGTAAACCTCCCGGCCCACCACAAAGCTGAAGGCGATGCCTTCCCTTCCGGCCCGGCCAGTCCGGCCAATCCGGTGAACATAGTATTCATCGTCCTGGGGAATATCGTAGTTAAACACTGCTTCTACATCGTCTACATCAATGCCCCTGGCCGCCACATCCGTAGCCACCAGAATTTCTGTACGGCCATTGCGGAAGCTGTTCATCACCCGGTCCCGCTGAATCTGCTTCAGATCACCGTGAAGTCCCTCTGCAAAATAGCCCCGGCCCTGCAGCTCCTGTACCAGCTCATCCACCTGCTTCTTGGTGTTGCAGAATGCCACCGACAGCTTCGGCCCGTACAGCTCTAACAGACGGCACATAACCTCTACCTTGGTTTTCGGCTTTACCTCATAATAATACTGGGTCACCTTAGGAACCGTCAGCTCCTTTTTCACCACCCGGATAATCTGAGGCTCCTTCTGGAAGCTTTCTGCAATCTTCTGAATCTCCGGCGGCATGGTAGCAGAAAACATAATGGTCTGCCGCTCCTCAGGAAGCTGGCTTAAGATGGTCTCCATATCCTCCAAAAAGCCCATGTTCAGCATCTCGTCTGCCTCGTCCATCACCACGGTGTGAACCAGGTTGAACTTCACCGTCTTGCGGCGCATATGGTCCATGACCCGTCCCGGAGTTCCAATGATAATCTGGGTGCCGTCCTTCAGCCCCTTAATCTGCCGCACAATCTCCTGACCTCCGTAGATGGGCAGCACCTTGATGCCGTGCATAAACTTAGCCAGATTACGGATCTCCTCTGCCACCTGGATAGCCAGCTCTCTGGTGGGACACAGCACCACCGCCTGCAGCTTCTTCACCTTAGGGTCTACCTTCTGCAGCAGCGGAATGCCGAAAGCTGCCGTCTTTCCTGTTCCAGTCTGGGCCTGGCCGATGATGTCAATCCCTTCCATCTGAGCCGGAATGGCCTTGGTCTGAATGGGGGACGCCTCCTCAAAGCCCATCTCCGCCACAGCCCGCAGAATCCGCTCGTCTAACTGTAATTCCTCAAACTTTACTGTTTCCATACTAAATCTATATCCTCATTCTTTCTTTGTTGCATTGGGCAAAAAGTAAGAGGATTCAAGACAGACCTTGAATCCTCTCGCGTACACAATTTTATATTATAACATAGTTTGGAGGAAATGTCAAATCCCGCCCTTTTCCATAGACACACCCTCTTTTTCTTTTTTGCTTACACTTTAAACCGATACCCCACTCCCCAGATGGTCTCAATATACTGAGGCTTGGCAGTATTGAATTCAATCTTCTCCCGGATCTTTTTGATATGAACCGTCACAGTGGCTATATCTCCAATAGACTCCATATCCCAGATTTTGGAGAACAGTTCTTCCTTGGCAAATACATGGTTTGGGTTCTGGGCCAGGAAGGTGAGCAAGTCAAATTCCTTAGTAGTAAAGTTTTTCTCCTCTCCGTTTACCCACACCCGTCTGGCAGTCTTATCAATCTTTAAGCCCCGGATTTCGATGATTTCGTTGACCGGGCTGCCGCTGCCGATCAGCCGCTCATACCGGGCCAGGTGAGCCTTTACCCGCGCCACCATCTCGCTGGGGCTGAAAGGTTTTGTCATATAGTCATCTGCACCCAGCCCTAAGCCCCGGATTTTATCAATGTCCTCTTTCTTAGCGGAAATCATAATAATAGGGGTATTCTTCACCTCCCGGAACCGGCGGCAGATCTCAAAGCCGTCCAGCCCAGGCAGCATCAGATCTAAAATCAGCAGATCAAAATCCTCCTCTAAGGCCCGTTTTAATCCCTGGCTGCCGTCTGCCTCCAGAGCCACCTCAAATCCGCTCAGCTCCAGATAATCCTTCTCCAATTCTGCAATGGCAATCTCGTCCTCGATAATTAAGATTCTGCTCATTCCTGCACTACCTCCTGATATTTTCTCAGCACCAGATGCATCTCTGTGCCGATTCCTTCCTTGCTGGTGGCCCAGATACGGCCGCCATGATCCTCCACAATCTTCCGCACAATGGAAAGGCCAATGCCGCTGCCTCCCTGGGAAGAATTCCGGGAAGAATCCGTCCGGTAAAAACGGTCAAAGATACAGGGAAGATCCTTTGCTGCAATGCCCCTTCCGTTGTCTTCAATCTCAATCTGAATAAAATCCCCCACATCCTTGATGCGGATGTTGATAATGCCTCTGGGCTTGTCCAGATATTTTACCGAATTGCTGATGATGTTGTTGATTACCCGCTTAAGCTGCTCTGCGTCTGCAATCACCATTATATCCTCAGCTACATAATTGAAATATCCCAGCTCGATGCCTCTGGATTCCATATCCAGCCCCACCTCCTCGGCGCAGTCTCCGAAGTAGCTGTTGACATTGATTTTGGTAAACTGATAAGGAATCTTGTTTGTATCAATTTTAGAATAAAAGGTCAGCTCATCAATGAGCCGGTCCATATCGTTGGCTTTGTTGTAAATGGTACGGATGTATTTGTCCAGCCGTTCCGGCGATGATGCCACTCCGTCCATAATGCCTTCCACATAACCTTTGATAGCCGTGATAGGCGTCTTCAGATCGTGGGAAATATTCCGAATCAGCTCCCGGTTCTCCGTCTCGTACTGAAGCTTTTCTTCCGCATTCTCCTTTAAACGGATGCGCATCTCCTCAAAGTCCTGGCACAGCTCGCCGAACTCGTCATCTTCTTCCACTTCCAGAGTAAAATCCAGGTTTCCGTCCCGGATCTTTCTGGTGGCTTCCTGCAGCTTATTCAAAGGACGAAGGAAGGAGCGGTATACCCAGACCGTTATGGCTGCACAGATAAAACCTAAAATCATCAATCCGGATACCAGCATCTGCACCACCAGAGCCTGCACCTCCGGCCCCATTTTCTCCAGCCCATCAAACTGCTGCAGCATAAACAAACGGCCCATAAAAAGAATAATGCCCACCAGGCCAATGGGGAGGAGACCAAATGTCAAAAAGGCAATAGCCAGCCTTGTTTTTAATTTCATAAAAAATGCACCTCTTTCAGGCAGACCCACCCATAAGTCAGCCCCATGCTGTAAGTATACCATAAGAAGTGCATCAAAAGTATAAAACTATTATAAAATCAGTTTCCACATTCCACACTAATCTCATTAAACTTTTCCAGAATTTCCTCCACCTTCACAGCCCCTTTTTCTTCCCCGGCCTGATCCATCACCGCTTTTCCCTGGTGCATCATCAAAAGCCGGTTTCCGTACTCAACTGCGTACCGCAGATTGTGGGTTACCATAATGGTAGTCAGATGCTTCTCCCGCACCACCTGGTCCGTCAGCTCCATAATAATCTCAGCGGTTTTCGGGTCCAGGGCTGCCGTATGCTCATCCAGAATCAGAAATTCTATAGGCGTCATGGTAGACATGAGAAGGGCCATGGCCTGGCGCTGTCCGCCGGAAAGCACCCCAACCTTTACATCCATCTTATCCTCCAATCCCAGCCCCAGACGGCTTAACTGCTCCCGGTAAAAATCCACCTGCTTCCGGTTGGTTCCCGGCCGCAGATTAAAGGGCTTTCCCTTGTTGTCTGCCAGAGACATATTTTCCAGAATCGTCATGCTGGGACAGGTGCCCATGGCCGGATTCTGGTAAACCCGGCCAATCCGCTGCTGCCGCTTAAACTCCGGCATGTGGGTAATATCCTTTCCCCCGATTTGAATGGAACCGGCGTCTACAGAAATGCTGCCGCAGATAATATTTAACAAAGAAGTTTTTCCCGAACCGTTGGAGCCGACTACGGAAACAAACTGGCCGTCCTCAATAGAGAGGGAAAAATCCTCAAACAGGCACATCTCATTGACAGTTCCTGCATTGTAGTATTTGTGAATATGGTTCAGCTCAAGCATGGATCTTCACCCTCCTTTCCTTCCGACTGGTTACAACCAGGATTACCAGGAACAGAGCCGCCGTAATCAGCTTTAAGTCTGACGGCGCCATTCCCAGGGAAATGGCTGCCGCAATACAGGCCTTGTAAATAATGGTTCCGAAAATCACTGCAGTAGTAGCTTTTACAAAGGAAATCCGCTGAAACAGCTTGGTTCCGATGATGACGCTGGCAAGGCCCATCACCATAACGCCGGTGCCGCTGCTGATTTCAAAGTACCCGGTTTTCTGCCCGTAGATGGCTCCTGCCAGAGCCACAAATCCGTTAGCCAAAGCCAAGCCTAAAATCTTCACCGCCCCTTTGTCTTTTGCCAGGGAGGTTACCAGCACTTCGTTGTCTCCTGCTGCCCGCAGAAGGTAACCGGCTCTGGTTTTCAAAAACAGGTCCAGACAGATCTTGCAGAAAGCCACAATCACCAGCAGAATCAAAATAGCGCTGTAAGGAGCCAGGCCATCCGGAAGCTTTGCCGGCAAAGCATTGTTAAAAATAGACTCCTTGCTGAACAGCGGTACATTTGCCCTTCCTGCAATCCGCAGATTTACGGAGTAAAGAGCCGTCATAACGATGATGCCGGAAAGCAGGTCCCGGACCTTCAGCTTTACATGAATCAGACCGGTCGCGCAGCCTGCCGCTGCCCCGGCCAGAAACGCCAGCACCAGGGTCAGAGCCGGATGGATCCCCTTCAGGATGAGAGCTGCAGTCACCGCAGCTCCCATGGGAAAGGTTCCGTCTACAGACAAATCCGGAAAATCCAGAATTTTATAAGTAATATATAACCCCAGAGCCATGACCGCATAAATCAGGCCCTCCTCCAAAATGCCGATTACAATAGACATAACATCCTCCAACTCTCCATTCCATTACTCTGCAATAATCTCCTCAAACAAAGCTGCCGCTTCATCAGATAACTCTGCGGGAATGGTGATACCCAGATTCTTTGCTACCACATTGTTTCCGTAAAAAGCTGCCTGCTCGATTACTTCAAAATTCATCTCGCTGGCTTTCTTTTCGCCCCTTAACACCTGGGCTGCCATGCGGCCGGTCTGTTCTCCCAGACTGACATAATCAAGACCCATGGCTGCCAGACAGCCAATCTTTACCTGCTCCACCTCGCTGCCGAACACAGGAATATTTTTCTTAGCCGCCTTATCCAGAATCAGAGGCAGGGAGCTGACTACGGTGTTGTCTGTCAGGTTGGTAATGCAGTCTGTCTTTTCCAGCAAAGCGTCTGCTGCCAGCGGAATATCTGCTGTGGTGGAAATGCCGCTTTCCACAATTTCAAAACCGAACTCAGGAGCCAGCTTTTTGTATTCCTCGATGGCGGAAACAGAGTTGATCTCACTGGTGCTGTACATGATACCGATGGTCTTTGCATCCGGAAGCAGGGTGCGGATCATCTTAAGCTGGCTTTCCACCGGAAGCTTATCGCTGGTGCCGGTAATCTCTCCTACCGGTTTTCCGTCTGCTGCAGCCAGCTCTGCTAAAACCGGGTCTGTCACTGCAGTATAGATTACCGGAATCTCAGCGTCCTTCGCTGCCACATAGGCGCTCTGGGCAATGGAAGTTGCTATGGCGCAGATCAGGTCTGTATCCTTTGCCAGGAAACTGTCCATGATCTGATTGGCTGTTCCGCCGTCTGCCTGGGCGTTTTCAAACAGAATTGTCAGATTCTCACCCTCTACAAAGCCTTCCTCTGCCAGACCCGCCAGAAAGCCGATGCGGCAGTTATCCAGGGAACCGTGCTCTGCAAACTGTCCGATACCGATGGTATAGCGCTCTGCCTCAGGGGCCTTTACCGTTTCTTCCTTGCTGCCGGAACATCCTGCCAGTACCATTGCTGCTGCCGCTGCGAGCATCATCATGTTTAAATTCTTCTTCATATCCTTTTCCTCCTGCTTTTTAAATAGATTTGTTAAAGCGAAGGGGTGCGCATCGCAGCGAAATGATTTCCAAGGAAACAAAAAACGCCCCAAATACAGCTACACTGTATTTGAGACGAATAGAAACCATCCGCGGTACCACTCAAATTGGCAAAATGCCCACTTCCTTCACATACTAACATATGCGCCACCAGATAACGGTTGTGGTCTCCGTCAGTCCCTACTTTCCGGTTTTAAAGAATTCCAGCCGGTTTCAAAACTGCCCTCGAAAGTCCATTCAGCAAATCCATTCCTGCCGCAATCCCACCGCCTGCGGCTCTCTGTGAAGTCTGCAATATGCTTACTCCTCTTTCTCAACGGTTTCTTGTATTGGTCTTATCATACGCTCAGGAAACAGATTTGTCAACCACTTTATAAGTTTAATTTTTCATAACTCTTGCTTAAATAGGCCGCCATCCGATGCCGTAAAGCCTCATGCTCCGGCCGCTCCAGTCCGGGGTCTGACGCCAGCATAGCGTCCACTTCCTCTGATACCGTCTTCAGCATATTGGCGTCTGTAAAAATGTCTGCCAGCTTAAACTCTAAATCTCCGCTCTGCCGGATGCCGAAAATATCGCCTGGCCCCCGCAGCTTCAAATCCTCTGACGCAATGTAAAAGCCATCGTTGGACCGGTTTAAAATATCCAGCCGCTCCTGGGTGCCATCCTGGTCGGAGCAGTTTACCATGATGCAGTAGGACTGATGGGCGCCCCGGCCTACCCGGCCCCGCAGCTGATGAAGCTGGGCCAGGCCAAACCGCTCTGCGTTTTCAATCATCATCACCGTGGCATTGGGTACATTGACCCCTACTTCCACCACGGTGGTAGAAACCAATACCTGTATCTCATTTGCTGCAAACCGTTCCATAATCCGGTTTTTCTCTTTGCCTTTCATCTTTCCGTGAAGATACTCCACCGTTACGGCCTCCGGCAGTTTCTGCCGCAAAAGCTTCGTATAATCCAGCACATTTTCCGCCTCGATCAGCTCGCTTTCCTCCACCATGGGACAGATCACATAGGCCTGGCGGCCTGCCGCCACCTCCCTGGCAATAAACTGGTATGCCTTGTCCCGGTATCCGGTGTCCACCACACAGTTCCTCACCGGCAAACGGTCTGCCGGCATCTGATCGATAATGGAAATATCCAGGTCTCCGTAGAGAATGATAGCAAGAGTCCGTGGAATGGGCGTAGCGCTCATTACCAGCACATGAGGCTGAGCGCCCTCGTCTTCTTCCCCCTTGGCTCCCAGCGCTTCCCGCTGGCCTACGCCGAACCGATGCTGCTCGTCTGTAATTACCAGAGCCAGCTTGTGGTAATGAACCTTTTCCTGAATCAGAGCATGCGTTCCCACAATAATATCCGCCTCATGGGAGGCAATTTTTTCATAAGCAGCCCGTTTCTCCTTTGCAGTCATGGAGCCGGTTACCAGAACCACCTGCTTTTCAATTCCGTACTCCTGAAACAGCCGGGTAATGGACTCGTAGTGCTGCTTTGCCAGCACCTCTGTCGGGGCCATCATCGCTCCCTGAAACCCATTACAGGCCGTTTCCAAAAGAGCCAGCACGGCAATGATGGTCTTGCCAGAGCCTACATCTCCCTGAACCAGCCGGTTCATCACCAGGCCGCCGGCTAAGTCCCTCCGCACTTCTTCCAGCACCTTTTTCTGCGCAGCCGTAAGCTCATAGGGAAGATCATTTAAAAGCCGGTCCGTCTCCTGCGCCCGCTTCATCAAAAACCGGCTTTTACAGTCCTGTCTCTGTTCCTTCAGCCGGCGGACAGCCAGCAGGAAAAAGAGAAATTCATCAAACACCAGCCGCTTTCTGGAAAACAAAAGCTCTTTCTGGTCTGCCGGAAAATGAATATGCTCTAAAGCGTAATTGTATTCTGCCAGCTCATATTTCTGCCGCAGGTACTCCGGCAGATATTCCCGCTCCATCTGCCTCTGCTCCATAGCCTGCTCCACTGCACGGACAATGGCCTTGTTGCCCAGTCCCTTTGTCTGGCTGTAAACCGGCTGCATGGAATACATCACTGCCTGATAGGCTTCCGGCGTAAAAATTTCCGGCTGCTCCATGGTTAGACGATTGTGCTTTTTCACCACCCGCCCCCGGAACACCAGAATTTTTCCCATCTGCAAAGTAGTCCGAAGATAAGGCATATTGTACCAGGTCAACTGGAGACTGCCGGTCATATCCTTCACCGTAGTGACAATGACCTGCATATTTTTAAAGCGGCGCACAGAAGCTGTTTTTAACAACTGGCCGGACACCGCTGCCACCGCCCCTTCCCGCACCTGTCCCAAAGGCACCGGCTCCTCACAGGCATCGTAAGTCCGGGGGTAATAGTGAAGTAAATCCTCAATCGTTTCCACCCCCAGCTTCCCAAACAACGCCGCTGACTTCTCTCCAATTCCTTTTAATGACTGAATAGACTGCTGATTCATTTTCCCTTCCAGCTCCTGCCATAATATAAAAAGATGCTGCAAACTACACTGGTGCATATCCTGTTATCCAGTGTCCGCGCATCTCCAACGACACATGTTTGAATAGGACAGATAAAGTCCGTCATAGGCAAACCTGTGTCAGTAAGAGAGTGGGAACACGAATACAGAAAAGCGCGTAAGTATACTTTGCAACATCCTCACAATTTACTCCACTGACATCAAATAATAATAAATCGGCTGGCCGCCCTCCTGAATCTCTACTTCCATATCCGGACAGCTTTCTTTGAACCGCTCTGCAACTGCCTGTGCATCTGCTTCGGTTACATCGCTTCCGTAGTAAATGCTAACCAGCTCAGATTCCTCATCTACCATGGCTTTCAGAGTATCTACTGCCGTAGACTCAATGCTCTGACCTACTGCCAGAATGCCGGAATCTCCCAGGCCCATGATGTCTCCCTCGTGAATCTCCTTGTCGTTAATCATGGTGTTGCGGACTGCATAGGTTACCTGGCCGGTCTTGATACGGCCCATTTCTTCCTTCATGGTTTCCAGATTTTCCTCAGGGGAAAGCTCCGGAATGAAGTTGATAAGGGCTGTAATACCCTGAGGAACCGTCCTGGATGGAACTACCACAATCTCCTTGTCCTCTACCAGGTATTTTGCCTGCTCAGCAGCCAGGATAATGTTCTTATTGTTAGGCAGAATATAAACCGTGTCTGCATTCACATGGTCTATGGCGTTTAACATGTCCTCTGTGCTGGGATTCATGGTCTGGCCGCCCTCGATCACATAGTCTGCTCCGATGCCTTTAAAAATTTCTCCCAAACCATCTCCCACAGAAACTGCAATAAAGCCGCAGGGCTTTCTGGGTTCGTCCTTCTTTGCTTCCGCAGCTTCAGCCGCCTGACGGGCCGCCTCCTGCTCTGCATTCTGAATCAGCCGTTCCTCATGCTCCTCCCGCATGTTGTCAATCTTCATCCGGGACAGAGAGCCATAGGTCAGCGCCTTCTGAATAGCCAGACCTGGGTCATTGGTGTGAACATGAACCTTTACTACATCGTCGTCGGAAACCACTACGATGGAATCTCCGATAGACTCTAAGTATGCTTTAAACTTCAGTTCTTCGTCCTCGTCATAGGACTTTTCTACATTGATAATAAACTCGGTGCAGTAGCCAAACTTAATGTCTGCTGTTTCGATGTCAGCACTGCCTGCCGGGGCGCCGGCCTTTTCTGCAGCAGAGGTTCCAGTTACCGGAACAGATAAATCTACTTCTTTTCCCTTCAGACCGTCAAGGGCTCCCTTTACCACCAGCATCAGCCCCTGGCCGCCGGAATCCACAACGCCTGCCTGCTTTAATACCGGAAGCATTTCGGGAGTCTGGCTTAATACATAGTCTCCGTGGGCAATTACCTGCTCTGCAAAAGAGATAATGTCGTCTGTCTGGCCGGACAGCTCCACAGCCTTGTCTGCCATGCCCTTGGCTACAGTCAGGATGGTGCCTTCCTTAGGCTTCATAACGGCCTTGTAGGCAGTCTCTTTTGCCCGCACCAGCGCCTGAGCCAGCACAGCTACATCTACTGTCTCTGCAGCTTTGATTTCCTTTGTAAATCCGCGGAACAGCTGGGAAAGAATAACGCCGGAGTTACCTCTGGCTCCCCGCAGGGACCCGGAAGACATGGCCTTGGCCAGATTCTCCATGGTAGGCGATTCAATGGCTGCCACCTCTCTGGCTGCCGCCATAATGGTCATAGTCATGTTGGTGCCCGTATCTCCGTCTGGAACCGGGAACACATTCAGCTCGTTAATCCATTCCTTCTTTGCTTCTAATCCTTTGGCGCCTGCCAGAAATGCTTTCTGCATCAGACGGGCATCAATTACCTGTAAACTCACCGGTAGGTTCCTCCTTAATCAATCACTCGCACACCTTCTACATAGATATTGATCTTGTCCACATCCATGCCGGTGAATTCTTCCACTTTGTATTTTACGCTTTCCATGAGATTATCGGAAACAGCGCTGATACTGACTCCGTAGGACACGATGACGTGAAAATCAATGGTTAAACGATTGTCTTCAATTTCCACATTGATTCCCCTGGCCAGGCTTTCCCGCTTAAGAAGCTTTACCAGGCCGTCCTTCATGCTGACAGCCGCCATGCCTACGATTCCGAAACACTCTACTGCCTGCATACCGGCATACAGAGCGATTACATCTGAATTTATCTGGATTTCGCCCAGCTTGTTGTTAATGCGTCCTTTCATAGAACCCCTCCATCACTACACTCTTTGCAACAGTTTCCATCATATCTTCTCTGCATAATTATCTAAAGTATACCACAGGACTTCCTCTCTGTCTATTCTGAACAAGTTATTTTAGAAAAAATATAAATTATGCTTGCCAAAATGTGCTGAATCTGCTATCATACATATGTTGTGGTTTCCACGGAGGAACCAAGTACCGGTTAAGGAGGTGCAATCATGGCAAAATGTGCAATCTGTGAAAAGGCTGCTCACTTCGGTAATAATGTGAGCCACTCTCATAGAAGATCCAACGCAATCTGGAAAGCAAATGTGAAATCTGTTAAGGTTAAAGTTAACGGAGGCGCCAAAAAGATGTATGTATGTACTTCTTGCCTGCGTTCCGGCTTAGTAGAGAGAGCATAATAAAATCTGACCATTAAAAGGCTGTCGCGCCAGGGAATTCCCCGGCAAAGGCAGCCTTTTGCGTTGCCAAAAAGTTCGTCTGCTTTAACAGCTGAACAGATAATATCCCAGGGTCAGACATCCCACAATAAAAATCAGCGTAGACAGCGTCTCCGGAATAAACAAAAGAAGCGCCATCCCAATTCCGAAACAAAACAACATCAGTCCGAAGACTCGTTTCACCGACGATACCTCCGTCCTTACAGGATTATATTCCATCCTATGCTGCTGTCCCAGAATTGATGCGCTTCCTTCCCAGCTTTCCTTTCCGGCGCCGTTTTATACGCCCTCTCCTGCCGCCATCTCCTCTGCGGCCGCCATAACCTCCGAAGATATTTCTTCTTTCTTGGTAAACTTGTTAATCAGATCCGGCACCATATCCAGCACCTTGGTAACAGCGTCCTGCTGCTTCACATTTACCAGCTTGGTGACGCCGTTTTGAATAACCAGAATTGCGCTGGGGCTCATCTTGGCGCTCATGCCGCCTCCGCCGTTGTGCTTGGCGTTTTCTGCAAAGGAACCAGCCGCCATGCCGCAGCTTACATCCACCAGAGGAAGAATGATGGCGTCGTCCACCTTTACTGCCTCGCCTACCACGGTCTTTGTGGTGACAAACTGGTCCATTCCGTGAAAAAGTGCCTCAATCGTAGTCGCAAAATGATTCTCTGCCATAATGTGTATTCCTCCTCTATACTGCTTTCCATTTCTTAAGCAGGGTTCTGAAATTCTTGTCCCGGATTACCTTGATTCCAATCCAGATGAGAGCAGCCAGACGAATCCGGCCTTTTATATCCAGCTCCCCTTCCATTACTTCTTCCTCAAACACCGGAATCAGAGTAAAGCCCTTTGCATACAGGCCGTAAAAGGGACTGACACAGGCAAGGACCTGTCCTGTTTTAGACGGATCCTCAAAGCCGAACCGCAGCCGGCCGGTAATTTTTCTGGGCCGGATGTGGCGAAACAAGGCCAGCATTTGGCTTTTTAAATTCCGGAAGGTTTGTTTGTTTTCTTCCTGACCCAAAAAATCCAGAAGCTGCTGCCATTTTTCCATCAATATCTTCAGTTTACCACAGATTTTCTGAAATGTAACTCTGATTTTTCTCCAGATGTGCTTGGGCCTAAACCGGCTCCAGAAGGAGGGGCGAGGCTTCTGCCTGGGCGCTTCCGGCTTCCACTGTTTCTGCCGCTTTTCCGGCTCCCATTTCCCAGTTTCGCTTTCCGCTGCATCCCGGTCTTCTTCCTCCAGCTCTTTCCCGGCTTCCGGCTCCGAAACCGGCTCTGCTTTCACCGGCTCCCATTCCGCAGGCCTGCTGTCCCCCAGATTCCAGTCTTCCTCCGGCTCATCTGCTCCAAACCAGTTTCCTCCCACCCGGATTCCCAGAATCCGGACAGCCATATCCAGTTCTTCTTCATAGGTAACCCGGCAGGAAATCAGACGCAGGAGCCAACTGATCTCCCCCATGCCTCTGGGCTTTCCGTCAAGCGTTCCCTTCACCCTGTAACGCACCGGTACAAACAGAACCAGCAGAATCAGCGTCAGAAGAATTCCAAGAAGTACCAGAAGCACGATTCCTATTATTTTTAAGATTCCCAAAATAATTCCTAACATGCAGTCCTTCCTGACCGTTTCAGCCGATCTCTCTCAGTTCTAATTCCTCCGGACAAATTCCGGCTTTCCGGTACTTGTCATCCACCATCCGGCGAACCACCTCCAGGGCTTCCCAGTATGTAACCGCTATCCCCAGAATTTCCAAATCCTGATCCCGGTAAGGAGGCAGAAGCAGGATGGGTGAGGGATAGATGTCATAGAGATTCTTCCCATTTTGCGGGGGAGTAATCACATAAACCTCCGGCTGCAGCTTCTGCTGCCTCAGTCCCTGCAAAATCCCATACCGCACCTTTTTTGCCTTCTCGCCTACATACAGATGGCTGTCAAAACGCATAATCCTCACTCTCCATCAGATGTTCCAAAAGTTCCATGCAAGCATTCTTCTCTGCCATATCCGTACAACTGGAAAGGCTGTTTTTCACATAGGCTTCCAGCTCCTCCAAAGAGGGAAATACAACTGGAAGAAGTTCTAAAGCCCCGGCCATAATGGCCCTGGCCACTGGCTTCGGAACAGATTTTAAAACCGGGTCTGCACAGGCAATGTACTCCTCCATAGCCTTTTCCACATCCTGAAGGGTCACTTCCCTGCTCTGCCCGGAATCCGTTTCCTCAGCCAGAGAGACAAAGGGGCTGGTGGACAAAAGCAGCTCCACCTGGCGGCCCAGGAAAGCCTGGGGCTGTTCCCCTGCCTGCCGCTCAGGCGCCGGTTCCATACGAAGAAACCGTTCATAGCACCGTTCCTGAACCCCTTCCAGATCCTGCAGTTCTTCTTCAAATACCTGGAAATCAACCGGCTCTCCGGCCTGTCCCATCTGGCTGATTTTCTGCAAAAGCCTTAACCCACTGGCCTCCTCTTTTGCGTCCCGCACTGCATCTTCCTTGGTCAGGCACAGCACATACAGGTCGTTTACCATGTCCTGCAAAAGCGTATAGAATTCCGATTCTCCCAGAAGCCGCTCACTGGCCAGCCGCAGGGTATCTTTTCCCTTTTGGTAGGTCTCTGCTGTCATATCCTTAAAGGAAATCTGCTGCAGCACCTGGAGAAATTCCGCCAAATCCTTCCGGGATGCTTCCGGCTCTCCCTGGATTCCTGCCATACTGGCGCACTTTAACAGATACAGCGCATTGTCCAGCGCCCTCTTTTCCGAGCCTGTATAGGCCCCCAGGGCCTCCTTTACCATGCTGTAATATTTCTGTCTGGTTAAACGCACCGGCAGTTGTCCCATCACATCCTGGATCCGCCGGTTTATCACCTCGGCTGCTCTTTCGGAAGTAATAAAGTTCATCAGTTGTTCAGCAAATTCTTCATCAGAACAGTCCGGCACCGGGCCGCCTTCTCCAAACCGTCGCTCCACCCGGTTAAATGCGTATTCATAAATCTGGAATCCATCGGTGAACGCCACCACAGTCTCCATCTCTTGTTCAATTTGCTTCCGAATATCCTGAACCTGTAAAAGTATATCCCGGCCCTCCAGAAAACCGGCCAGCGCCTGGTTCCATGCCTCATCAAAGCGGTTCTGCTTTTCTTCCCTGTTTTTGAAGACTTCCTCCCGCTCCTCCGCATACATCAAGGCATTTAAAGCCAACCGGGTCAGAGAAAAACCGTAGGCTGCAGACGCCTGTTTTTTCCAATTCCACGCCATAAATGGGCCCTCCATTTATTTATAATGTTCCAGAATTGAGCGGCGCAGCAAATCCAACGCCTTTACCACAGCCTGCTCTCTTATTTTTCCACGGTTTCCCTTAAACTGATACCGCTCCACCTGCACCTTGTCCTTCATGTAGGTGGCGATGTAAACCAGTCCCACCGGCTTCTCCTCCGTGCCGCCGTCCGGCCCTGCAATGCCGGTCACTGCCACGCAGACATCACTGTCTGTAGCAAACACGCCGCCGGTAGCCATCTCTCTGGCCGTCTCCGGACTTACTGCCCCGTACTTTTTCAGAGTGCTTTTGCTGACCTCCAGGTATTTCCGTTTCGCCTTGTTAGAATAAGTAATAAAACCTTCCTTAAACACCTCCGACGCCCCCGGCGCATTGATCAGCCGGCCGGCCACCAGGCCGCCAGTGCAGGACTCTGCCGTAGTCACCGTCAAATCGTGCTTCGCCAGCAGCTTTACCACTGCCTCCTCCAAAGTCTCCTGTTCCTTTACGGAGTAAACAAAATCTCCAAAACGGTTTTTAATTTCTTTTACCACTGGTTTTATCAGTTTTTTTGCCCCTTCTTCATCCCCTGCGCGGGCAGTCACACGGATGTGTACTTCTCCGGTTTTTGCATAGGTGGCAATGGTAGGATTCTCCTGTTTATCAATCAAATCCAGCAGCTTGTCCTCCACCATGCTCTCTCCTACGCCGCAAAGCTTTACCATAGCAGAGCGGATTACTGATTTCTGCTGCTTTTCCAGATAGGGCCGCACCTGCTGGTAAAACAGGGGATACAGCTCTTCCGGCGGTCCCGGCAGCAGAATAGCAGCTTTTTTGTCCTTTTCCAGTATCAGTCCGGGAGCAGTGCCGTTGTCATTGTCCAAAACAATGGCCCCTTTTGGCACTACTGCCTGTTTCCAGTTATTATCCGGAATCTCTTTGTAAATGCTGTTTTTGAAATATGCTTCAATCCGCTCTCTGGTGTGGGCGTCCTCTGCCAGAGGCATTCCCATTACCTCTGCGCAGACCTCCTTTGTCAAATCATCCTCCGTAGGGCCTAAGCCGCCGGTTAAAATGACTACATCCGCCCGATTAAGGGCAGTGCGGATTACCTCAGAAAGCCGCTCTTTATTGTCTCCTACCACAACCTGATGGTACATGGACAGCCCTAAAAGGGCGCACTGCTCTGCCAGAAACTGGGTGTTGGTATTGACAATATTGCCCAGCAAAAGCTCTGTTCCTACAGAAACCAGTTCTGCTATCATGCTACATCTCTCCTTCCGTCAGTACCTTGTGATTCTTTGAAATGTAATCCACCAGGGAAACCACCGTCAGAATCAGGGCTATCCAGGTGCAGACTGTGGTGACTGTCTGCAGAGCCGGAATGTTCACAATCATTAAAATGACTGCAATCATCTGGAATGTGGTTTTCCACTTGCCCCAGTAGCTGGCTGCAATGACAATGCCCTGCTCTGCAGCCACCAGCCTAAAGCCGCTGATAATAAACTCCCGGCTTACAATGATAATGACCATCCAGGAGGGGATCTGTTCCAATTCGATCAGACAAATCAGGGCAGAACATACTAAAAGCTTATCTGCCAGCGGATCCATAAATTTTCCGAAGTTGGTCACCAGATTGTATTTCCGGGCAATTTTTCCATCCAGCAAATCTGTCAGACTGGCCACAATAAAGATTGCCACAGCCCCATAGCGCAGAGATGGAACTGCGCCTCCCTGAGCCAACAGGCACACTACAAAAAACGGAATCAAAATCATACGCAGTACAGTCAGTTTATTTGGCAAATTCATCGTATACCTCCCCAATCAAGTCGTAGCCGGAAGCGCCGGTTACCTTCACCCGGACAAAATCTCCGGACATGAAAAGCTCTCCCGTGTTTACAAAGATATATCCGTCCACATTGGGCGCATCCATATAGGTGCGGCCTACATAAGCCGGCTCGTCCGCCACCTTGCCTTCAATCATCACATCCAGGATACGGCCTACCATTGCCTCTGACTTTTCAAAGGCAATTTCCTGCTGCAGCTCCATAATCTCATCCCGCCGTTCTTCCTTCAGTTCCTGCGGCACCTGGTCCGGAAACGACGCTGCCGGAGTGTCTTCTTCCACCGAGTAGGCAAAAACTCCAAGCCGCTCAAATTCCATCTCGTCCACAAAGGCCATCACTTCCTCATGGTCTTCCTCTGTCTCTCCCGGAAATCCGGCAATCATGGTAGTCCGGATGGCAATGTCCGGAATCTCCTGGCGCAGCTTTTCAATCAGTCCCCGAATCTGCTCCTGATTCGTGCGGCGGCCCATCCGCTTTAAAATAGGATCGCTGGCGTGCTGGATTGGAATATCCAGATAATTACAGACCTTTTCCTCATCCCGGATAGCGGCAATCAGCTCATCTGTAACTTCCTCCGGATAGCAGTATTGAATCCGGATCCAGTAGATGCCGGGAATCTCTGCCAGCCTGTGTAAAAGCTCCGGCAGCATCTTTTTGCCGTAGAGATCTGTGCCGTACAGGGTAGTCTCCTGAGCCACTAAGATCAGCTCCCTAACGCCTCTGGCTGCCAGCCCTTCTGCCTCCTTTACCAGCCGCTCCATGGGAACGCTGCGATAGTTTCCTCTCAGACTTGGGATAATGCAGTAGGTACAGTGCTTATCGCAGCCTTCTGCAATCTTTAAAAAGGCATAATGACCGCCGGTGGTTACCATCCGCTCTGTCTCCACCTGGGGAAGCCGCTCCAAAGAATGGAACAGGCTGACGGTCTCTCCCTCCAATACCCGTTTCAGCACTGCAGAGATTTCATCGTAAGTAGAGGTTCCTAAAATGCCGTCTACCTCCGGAATCTCGTCTAAAATTTCCTGCTTGTACCGCTGGGCCATACAGCCTGTTACGATCAGAGCCTTGCAGTTTCCGGTTTTTTTATATTCTGCCATCTCTAAAATGGTATTGACGCTTTCCTCTTTTGCATCCCCGATAAAGCAGCAGGTATTGACTACAATAATGTCCGCCTCCTGCTCGTCGTCTGTAAAGGTGTAGCCGTCCCGGTTTAACAGGCCCAGCATCATCTCCGTATCTACCAGGTTTTTGTCACATCCCAGTGACACACACAATATCTTCATTATTCTTACGCAATCTCCTTATTCTATGGAAAAAGCCATCTCCTCCAAATGTTTGAGACGGCTCTGCTCCTTTCGTATCCTGATTAGTTTTCCTGGGTTTCCTCTGCAAGCTCGGCTCCAGTCTCAACCTGGTCCGGTTCTTCTTCATCGGTTTCATTTCCCACAATTTTTATCTCGCCTGCATAAAGCTCCTGCACCGCTGCAGACAACGGCTTTTTGTCGTTGGCTCCGAAAATCATGGGCTTCTCGCCTGCGATAATCTGTCTGGCCCGCTTTGCAGTAGCCAAAACGATGGAATAGCGGCTCTGTACTACCGGCTGCTCTCCCGGCTCTACCTCGCTGTTTACTACATCGATCAAATCTGTATAAGATGGTCTTAACATAATTGCTCCTTCCTGGGATGCATAAGCATCTGTTTCTTTATTTATCAGGACTCCAAAGACTCCCGCATAGCTTTCAGTTCTTCTTTCATCTGTCCGATGAAGGCCTGGCTCTGGCTGGTGCGCCGGTGCTGAGACTGAATCAGCCGGTGCATTTCCTCTACACAGGCATCCAGGTTATCATTGATCAGAAGATAATCATACCGTTCCATATAGGCGGCTTCCTCAGACGCCCGTTTTAACCGTTCCCGGATAACCGCCTCTGTCTCTGTTCCCCTGCCTCTTAAGCGGGACTCCAGTTCTCCGGCAGACGGCGGCGTTACAAACAAAAGCAAGGTTTCCGGAAGCTTTTCCTTTACCTTTAAGGCGCCCTGGATTTCAATCTCCAGGATAACATCCCGGCCTGCTGCCATCTGGTCAAACACATACTGTTTGGGGGTTCCGTAATAGTTTCCCACATAGCAGGCGTGCTCGATCAGGTCGTCCTCATCAATCATCCGGCAGAACGCTTCCTCTGTCAGGAAGAAATATTCCCGGCCATGTTCTTCCCCTTCTCTGGGTTTTCTGGTGGTGGCGGAAATGGACAGGGCGTACTGCTCCTTGTAGCGCTCCAGCAATGCTTTCATCAGGGTTCCTTTTCCTGCGCCGGAAAATCCGGAAACCACTGCTAAAATTCCTTTTTCACTCATGGCTGCAACTCCTGGTTTTACTCAATATTCTGAATCTGTTCCCGAATCTTCTCAATCTCCGTCTTTAAAGCGATGGATTTCTCAGAAAGCTCCAGATCATTGGATTTGGACAGGGTGGTGTTGGCTTCCCGGTTCATTTCCTGGGCTATAAAGTCCAGCTTCCGGCCAACGCTGCCGCCCTGGTTCAGTTCCTTTCTGGTAGCCTCAATATGACTTTTTAAACGGACCATTTCCTCATCTACGCAGATTTTATCAGCAAAAACTGTAACTTCTGCTGCAATCCGGTTTTCGTCCATGGCGCTGTTTTCCAGAAATTCCTTTACCTTTTCCTCCAGCCTGCTGCGGTACTCTGCCACAATCTGGGGCGAACGGCCAGTGATGAAATCCACCAGTTCTTCCATATAATCCAGCTTGCCCAGCAAATCTTCCCGAAGCTTCTCCCCTTCCTGGATACGGGAGGAAACAAACTGACCGGCAGCTTCCTCAAGAGCCTGGGAAAGCAGCTTCCACATCTGCTCCTCATCCTCCGGCTCCTGGTCCATGGTAAGCACCTCCGGCATGCGGGCCAGCTTAGAGACCGTCATATCGTTTACAATCCCAAATTCCTCTTCCATGCGGCGGCAGCAGGATAAATACTCTGCAGCCAGGGAAGCATTATATTTCAGGCAAAACTTTTCTTCTGTGTAGTCCTCATAATTTATGAACACATCTACCTTACCCCGCTGAATATAGGTCTTCAGCAGATTCCGGATAGCTGCCTCAAAGGAATTAAACTTCTTCGGCATCTTGATGCTGAGGTCTAAATAGCGGTGGTTGACTGCCTTCATCTCTATGGAGACTTTGTATTCCGCTGTGATGATTTCACTTCGTCCAAAGCCAGTCATGCTTTTAATCATAGGATAAGGGGCTCCTTTTCCATATTAAGATAATACATAGTCGGTTATTATTATAGTGCAATTACTAAAACAAGTCAACTTGTTCCTTGTAAATACGCATGGTATCTTGTATACTGTGATTACAGTGTCAAAAGGTCAATCGTCCGCCTGTGCCTGCGAGGATGAGAACGGCTGGCTTTGAAACGCGGTAATCACGAAAAAGGAGAAACATCATGGCATTTGACGGCATTGTAGTAGCAAATCTGGTGCAGGATATGAAAGCGCTTCTGGAAGGCGGCAAAATCAACAAAATCGCCCAGCCGGAAAAAGACGAACTGCTTTTTACCATAAAAAATAAGGGAGAAACTCTGCGGCTTTCTGTTTCCGCCAGCGCCTCCCTGCCCTTAGTTTATTTTACCTCAACCAACAAGCCCAGCCCCCTGACTGCCCCCAACTTCTGTATGCTTCTGCGCAAGCACATCGGCGCCGGACGGATTCTTTCTGTGTCCCAGCCGGGCCTGGAGCGGATCATCGAAATCCAGATTGAGCATCTGGACGAAATGGGCGACCTTTGCCGGAAACGGCTGATCATTGAGCTGATGGGCAAGCACAGCAACATCATTTTCTGTAAAGAGGACGGAACCATTTTAGACAGCATCAAGCATGTTTCCGCCCAGGTAAGCTCAGTCCGGGAGGTACTGCCGGGAAGAGCCTACTTTATCCCCCAAACTGTGGACAAGGCGGATCCTCTGACTGTCACTCAGGAAGCGTTTTCCGGTCTGATGGCTCAGGCCCCCATGCCGGTGCAAAAGGCACTGTATCAGAAGCTGACCGGCATCAGCCCCATTATCGGCACGGAACTGGCCCATCTGGCTTCCTTAGACGGAGACCGGTCTGCCAACGAGCTTTCCGATGCAGAGCTGACCCATTTATACCGTATGTTTTCCCTGATGATGGAGGATGTAAAAGAAGGACGCTTCTCCCCCAGCATTGTTTATGAAAACGGCGTTCCGGCGGAATTTGCCTCCGTGCCGCTCTCCTGCTTTACAGGCGAGCGTTACACTGCAAAGCCCTTTGCTTCCATAAGCAGCCTGTTGGAGGCCTACTATGCAGAGAAAAGCGCCGTCACCCGGATCCGGCAAAAATCCGTAGACCTGCGGCGGATTGTCCAGACTGCTCTGGAGCGAAATTACAAAAAATACGACCTGCAGTTAAAGCAATTAAAGGATACGGAAAAGCGGGATAAATACAAGGTCTACGGCGAGCTGTTAAACACCTACGGCTACGAGCTTTCCGGGGGAGAATCGGAGCTTACCTGCCTTAACTACTACACCGGCCAGGATGTGAAGATTCCTCTGGATCCTCAGCTTTCTGCCCAGGAAAACTCCCAGAAATTCTTTGCCAAGTACAATAAGCTGAAGCGGACCTGGGAAGCCTTGACGGAGCTGACAGAGGAAACCAGGGCAGAAATTAACCACTTAGAATCAATCAGCGCAGCTTTGGACATTGCTTTAAAAGAGGAAGACCTGGTTCAGATCAAAGAGGAGCTGATGGAATTCGGCTTTATTAAAAAACGGCCTGCCGGAGGAAAAAAGCCGAAAATCACCAGCAAGCCTTACCACTACCACTCCTCCGACGGCTTTGACATCTATGTTGGAAAAAACAATTATCAGAACGAGGAGGTTACCTTTAAGATTGCTGGCGGCGGTGACTGGTGGTTCCACGCCAAGGGAATTCCCGGCTCCCATGTGGTGGTAAAATGCGATGGAAAAGAGCTGCCGGATAAAACCTTTGAAGAAGCAGGAGCATTGGCTGCCTGGTACTCCAAGGGACGAGAAAATGAAAAGGTGGAGATTGATTACATCCAGCGCAAGCATGTAAAAAAAGCCGCAGGCGGCGCCCCCGGCTTTGTGATCTATCATACCAATTATTCTCTTATGGCAGTTCCGGAATTAACCTTAGAAGAAGTAAAATAACATTACCGGCGCTGGCCTGCTTTACGGGCCAGCCCATTTCCTTTTAAAACCCGGAACACTCCGGCTGTTTCCAGGGTTTTTGCAATGGTATAGAATAAAAAGGAATTCACCGGCCACATGATCAGGTTTTTTACTACCCGCATAGGCAGAAGGGCCAGAAAGCCTTTTCCGTAGAGCATGGACAGCCACAGGGTACCCAGCAGCATATTGCAGATGACGCTGACTGTCAGCTCTGCCAAAAGCACCCGGCCAATCCGGACAGGCTTTTTGTAAAAGAAGCATCCGTACAGCACGCCAGCCAGCATGGCTCCCAGGGTAAATCCAGGGAAAAAGGCGCCGGTAGGCTGCACCAGATATTTTAAAATATCCAGAGCTCCGGCAAACAGACTTCCCACCGCCGGCCCAAACAGCAGGTGCACAAACTGGTTGGAAACGCTGGAAAATCCAATTTTGATGTAGTCCCCGATTACAATGGTGTAGGCTCCCAGCACCACGGAAATGGCAGCGAACATAGCACAGGCGGTAATCGTCCGCACAGACTTAAATTCCTGCAGGGAATCGGTGAACAAAGTTGCTAATTTCTTCATAAAAAATTACCTCCTTTGCAGACCTCTCGAACTACAAAGGAGATAATGATGATAATTTATCCTCTTCGCAGCGGGATGCGGTCTGTGTACCGCAAAAGGATTGCCCTTCGGCAGTCCTTTTTTCGTCCAGGCGGCAACTCCCTGTCCGCCCGGCACTTAACGCACACAAACCTACTCTGCTTTTCTGATTTTATTTTTTCCCATTATATAGCAGCTCATCTCTATTGTAAAGAACTTTTTCGCATCCGTCCAATAATCTCGTTGGCCTTTCTGTAGATTTCCTCCGGTTCTGTTCCTACAAAAAACATTCCATCTTCATAGAGAATCCGGCCATTTACCATGGTCAGCTTTACATTTTGCTTGCTGCCGCTGTAAACCAGATTTTTTACGATGTCATTGACAGGCTGCATATTGGGCTGCTTTAAGTCAATGACTGTTAAATCCGCCAGCTTTCCGGGAGCCAGGCTTCCGCAGTCAGAAAGCCCCATGGCCTTTGCGCCTCCTTGGGTTGCCATGTAAAGCACCTGCTCTGCCGGCACTGCCGCTGCGTCCTGCTGCCTCAGCTTGGCCAGGCCGGTTACCAGAAACATCTCCCGGAACATATCCAGACAGTTGTTGCTGGCCGGTCCATCCGTGCCAATAGCCAGGTTAATGCCCCGCCTCACCATCTCCTTAACAGGAGCAATGCCGCTGGCCAGCTTTACATTGGAACCTGGATTCGTTATTACAGAAAGGTTCCGTTTCTCAAACACATCCAAATCTTCCGGCCTCATGTGGACGCAGTGATAGCCGCCTCCGCCGTAATCAAACATGCCCAGACTGTCTAAATACACCGGCGGGGTCAGGCCGTGGCGGCCTATACACTCCTCTACCTCAGAGGCTGTCTCAGAAATATGGGCGTACACCGGAGCCTGGTACTTGTGGGCTAAGTCTGCCACGCCTTTTAACCGCTCCTCCCCGGTGGTATACTCTGCATGAAATCCCAGCCGGTAACCGACCAGCTCATGGTAATGGTTAAACCGCTGATACTGCTCTTTCAGTTCTTCTACAGAAGAAACAAAATCATTCAGCCCGCTGACTAATACAGTACGGAAACCGCATTCCACTGCCGCCTGGGCCATCAAATCCGGAAACAGGTACATATCGAAAGCAGAGGTAACGCCGCTGGTTAAATACTCCAGAATGGCCAACTTGGAAAGCCACAGGGCGTCGTCTCCGGAAAGCCTGGCTTCCATGGGAAATACCTGCTCATTCAGCCAGGCTTTTAAAGGCAAGTCATCGGCATAGGACCGGAGAAAGGTCATGGCTGAGTGGGTGTGGGCATTGCAAAATCCTGGCAGAATCAGATTGCCGTGAAGATCCAGCTCCCTGTCCCAGAAACCATCCTCCCGCTGCTGCGCTCTTTCCTTTCCCACATAAGTAATCCGGTTTTTTTCCACCCAAAGTTCCCCGTCTTCCAGCACTTTCATGGACACGGCATCGTCCGTTTCCATGGTTAAAATTCTTGCATGATAAAATCGAATGTTCATACACACACCTCGCTGTCATGGTTAATATTCTGCAGTACATAACCCCCAAAATATGTATCAATTATATATCCAGGATTTCTCTGTTCTTTTATTTGATAAATCACCGATCTAGTCAGACGCTTATTTAATAAGCTTTATGTACTCATGCCCCAAAGGGCGCAGGCAAGAATTGTTTTCTTGGCGATAGGAACCATCGCCGACTGTTTACTCGTTATCTTCGGAGATGAAACAGGGCGCAGCAGCTTCTTCACATTTCCTCCGGTTCTGCAGAGGAATCTTATGAAAGAATTATAACATGATTGCGCCGGAAAAGCTACGGAGATTTCTAATTCCTCAAGCAGTTCTGTTCACTTTCATGGGCCTTAAAATAATTCAGATTAAAAAACTTTCTTTCTGCTTGCTCTTTTTCCCATTTTGATTGATAATATGGAGTTAGAAAAAAAGGAGGTCACGATATGCCACAGAGAACAGATATTCACAAAGTACTTATTATCGGCTCCGGTCCTATCATCATTGGACAGGCGTGTGAATTTGACTATTCCGGCACCCAGGCCTGCAAGGCTCTGAAAAAGCTGGGATATGAAATTGTATTGGTTAATTCCAATCCTGCCACCATTATGACTGACCCTGAAACTGCTGATGTTACCTATATTGAACCGCTTAATGTAGAGCGGTTAGAACAAATTATTGCGAAAGAACGGCCTGATGCACTGCTGCCAAACTTAGGCGGCCAATCTGGCCTTAATTTATGCTCTGAGCTAAATCAGGCAGGTGTTCTGGAGAAATATAATGTAAAGGTTATCGGCGTTCAGGTAGACGCTATTGAGCGAGGCGAGGACCGCATTGAATTTAAGAAAGCCATGAACGACTTAGGCATTGAAATGGCCCGCAGTGAGGTGGCTTACAGCGTAGAGGACGCTTTAAAGATTGCGGACGAGCTGGGCTATCCGGTAGTTCTGCGCCCCGCTTACACCATGGGCGGCGCCGGCGGCGGCCTGGTATACAACCGGGACGAATTAAAGACTGTCTGCGCAAGAGGCCTGCAGGCCAGCCTGGTAGGACAGGTTCTGGTAGAGGAATCTATCCTGGGCTGGGAAGAACTGGAGTTAGAGGTAGTTCGTGACTGCGAAGGCAACATGATTACCGTATGCTTTATCGAGAACATCGACCCCCTGGGCGTACACACCGGAGACTCCTTCTGCTCTGCTCCCATGCTGACCATCTCTGAGGAATGTCAGAGACGGCTGGAAGACCAGGCACATCGGATTGTAAACTCAGTAGAAGTAATCGGCGGCTGCAATGTACAGTTTGCCCATGACCCGGTTTCTGACCGTATCATTGTAATTGAGATTAACCCCCGTACCTCCCGCTCCTCTGCACTGGCTTCCAAAGCTACCGGCTTCCCCATTGCACTGGTATCCGCCATGCTGGCAACCGGCCTGACCTTAAAGGACATCCCCTGCGGCAAGTACGGCACTCTGGACAAATATGTTCCGGGCGGCGACTATGTTGTAATCAAGTTTGCCCGCTGGGCATTTGAAAAATTCAAAGGCGTTGAAGACAAGCTGGGTACCCAGATGCGGGCTGTAGGCGAGGTTATGAGCATCGGTAAGAATTATAAGGAAGCCTTCCAGAAAGCCATCCGCAGCCTGGAAACCGGCCGCTACGGCTTAGGCCATGCCAAAGACTTTGACAAAAAGTCCAAGGAAGACCTGTTAAAGATGCTGATTACACCTAACAGCGAACGCCATTTCATCATGTATGAGGCCCTTCGCAAAGGTGCTTCGGTAGAGGAGATTCACCAGATCACCAAGGTAAAAACCTGGTTTATTGAGCAGATGAAAGAGCTGGTAGAGGAAGAAGAAGCACTTCTGGCCTGCAAGGGCGGCATGCCTTCTGACCAGATGCTGACCACTGCCAAGAAGGACGGCTTCTCTGATAAATACTTAAGCCAGCTTTTGGAGGTTTCTGAGGATGAAATCCGCAGCCGCCGCATTGCTATCGGTGTGGAGGAGGCCTGGGAAGGCGTTCATGTAAGCGGCACCCAGGACAATGCTTACTACTACTCCACCTACAATGCGTCTGACAAAAACCCGGTGCGAACCGACAAGCCGAAGGTTATGATTTTAGGCGGCGGCCCCAACCGGATCGGCCAGGGTATCGAATTCGACTACTGCTGTGTTCACGCCTCTCTGGCCCTGAAAAAGCTGGGCTTTGAGACCATCATTGTAAACTGCAACCCGGAGACGGTTTCCACCGACTACGACACCTCCGACAAGCTGTACTTTGAGCCCCTGACTCTGGAAGATGTACTCAGCATCTACAAGAAAGAGCAGCCGGTAGGCGTTATCGCCCAGTTTGGCGGACAGACGCCTTTAAACCTGGCTGCTGACCTGGAGAAGAACGGCGTCCGCATCCTGGGTACTGCTCCCTCTGTCATTGACCTGGCTGAGGACCGGGACCTGTTCCGGGCTATGATGGAAAAACTGGAAATCCCCATGCCGGAGTCCGGTATGGCTACTACTGTAGAAGAAGCCATTGAGATTGCAAACCACATCGGCTACCCGGTTATGGTGCGTCCGTCTTATGTTCTGGGAGGACGGGGCATGGAAGTGGTTTATGATGACGAAAGCATGACTGGCTACATGAAGGCGGCTGTAGGCGTGACCCCTGACCGTCCCATCCTGATTGACCGGTTCTTAAGCCACGCTACCGAGTGTGAGGCCGACGCCATCAGCGATGGAACCCATGCCTTTGTTCCGGCTGTGATGGAGCACATTGAGCTGGCCGGCGTTCACTCCGGCGACTCCGCCTGCATCATCCCCTCCGTTCATATCTCTGAGGAGAATGTGCAGACCATCAAAGAATACACCCGCAGGATTGCTGAGGAAATGCATGTTAAAGGTCTGATGAACATGCAGTACGCCATCGAAAACGGCAAGGTATATGTGCTGGAAGCAAACCCCAGAGCATCCCGTACCGTTCCGCTGGTGTCCAAGGTCTGCAACATCCGCATGGTGCCTCTGGCTACGGACATCATCACCTCCGAACTGACCGGACGGCCCTCACCGGTTCCGTCTTTAAAGGAGCAGGATATTCCTTACTACGGCGTAAAAGAAGCAGTATTCCCCTTCAATATGTTCCCGGAGGTAGACCCGGTATTAGGACCGGAAATGCGCTCCACCGGCGAGGTATTGGGCATGTCCAGCTACTACGGCGACGCATTCTACCGGGCTCAGGAAGCCACCCAGACCAAGCTGCCCTTAAGCGGCACTGTGCTGATTTCCGTAAACAGCAAGGATAAACCTGAGGTTGTGGATGTGGCAAGAAGCTTTTACGAGGACGGCTTTGAGCTGCTTGCTACTGGCCGCACTTTTGAGCTGATTTACCAGGCAGGCATCCCGGTAACCCGAATCAATAAACTGTACGAGGGACGGCCCAACATCCTGGATTCGATTACTAACGGAAAGATTCAGTTGATCATCAACTCTCCTGCCGGCAAAAAGGAAAGTGTAAACGATGACAGCTACTTAAGAAAGGCTGCCATCAAGGCAAAAATTCCTTACATGACTACCATGGCTGCCGCTAAGGCAACAGCCAAGGGCATCAAGTATGTAAAGAGCCACGGACAGGGCGAGGTTCACTCCTTACAGGAGCTGCACAGCCAGATTCGGGATAAATAAGAAAACCCGATCAAAAAAAGAATTCGCCTCGGCACACACTCCGTAAGGAAATGTGCTCCGAGGCGATACCTATAAGTGAAAGTTATCTGATTAGGACGGCGTGATTACGCCGTCTTCAGACTATAGACAAAGCTGGTGTTGGAGTTGATCTCCAGCACCGCTTTTGTGTTAAAGGTAAGATTTCTCCCATTTTCACCCAAACTAAATAAAATACAGATGATTCCTGGCTCCTTTGAGCCAATATACTGGGTGTAACGAAATCCGTGCTGCTCCTTCGCTGTTCCAAATATCCGTTCGATTGTTTCTTTCCTCAATTCATAAATCGCTCTGTTCCCAAGGGTATGGCGGATGTCTTCCGCCATTTCCATATATTCTTCCTACACATGACGCATGACTGCTTTCACATGGTTTTTGCTTTCCGTGCATTTATGGATGCTTGGACAACTGGCACATATTTCTCCCCAGCTCTGGTATTCTTTGTATCCATTCCGATTTGTGGGGTGATAAGATAATATCTGATCTTCCGGGCATAAGTAACACTCATAAGCCTCATCATATACATACTCGTATTTACGGAAAAACCCGTCTTTGGTCATAGGGCTTTTATATGGGAACAATGGTTCAACTCCATCTTCCAATAACTTATGGGCTATCGCTGGGGTTCGATAGCCAGCGTCTGCATTTTTTGCATTTTGGCAGGTTTCCAGTCACAGCCGCCTTTAATTGTCAACCATTGCTTCAATTTTTGGTTGACAATTAAGCCTCCTTATGTTATACCTGTTTACATCGAATTTACTTCTCAGGAGGAATCTGCTATGAACAAAACAAAGGATCTGGTGCTGTGCGGCATGTTTGCCGCTTTGATGGCTGCAGTCTCCCAACTTTCCATTCCCATGCCCTCCGGAATGCCCATTACCATCCAGGTATTTGGCGTTGCCTTAATCGGAGCTGTACTGGGCTGGCGCTTAGGGTTTATGACCCTGACTGTATATGTGTTAATCGGCGCTGTAGGACTTCCCGTCTTTGCTAACTTTGGCGGCGGCCTCTCCCGGCTGGTAGGAATTACCGGCGGCTACCTCTGGTCCTATCCCTTTATGGCCGCCCTTTGTGGCATCCGCCCCCAAACTGGAAAACAGAAAGCAGACCTGGCCCTGTCTGTCCTCTTTGCCCTCTGTGGCCTGGCTGTCAGCGAGATTATCGGCGGGCTGCAGTGGGCGGCCCTTTCCGGCGGTGCTATGACGGTCAAAGCTGTGTTCGCTTATGCAGCTGTGGCCTTTATCCCCAAGGACGCTGCACTGACAGTGCTGGCTGTGTTTGTGGCAGGTTCTGTAAGGAAACTGATTCAGACTAATAATTAATATAGTGATGCACCAGCTCCCTGGCTCGGTGATACTCTCTTAAATCCATGGAGATCTTCCCGTGCTCCACGGAAAGCACCTGATCCTCCGCCAGCTTTTTGATAATACGGTTCAGGGTCTTTATGGTGATGCCGCACTCCTCGTAAAGCTGCTGCCGGGTTTTCTTTACCAGGACTTTTTTCTTCTCCTCGATGTGTTCTGCTGCCGCATACTTTAAAATATGATCCAGCAGAATAAACTGGGGCGGATAAAAAAGTCTGGCTCCCCGGTTGTAGGAGGAACGATAAAGCTTGTAGGCAACTTTTCCGGCCACCAGGCGGAGAAAGTGGATGTCCTGTGCAATCCACGCCTCAAAATCCCGGCGGCTGAATAAAATAGCAGTGGTTTCCGTCAGCGTCTCGATAGTCACAGATGTCTGCTCCATCCCCGCCAGAATCGTTACCTCGCCGATAAAATCCACCGGTTCATTTTTCTCAATCATATAGACATTTCCATTCTGAAATTCATTGATTACCCGATGCTCCCCCTTTGCAATAATTCCAAAATAGTTCAGTTTATAATCCTTCTGGTGGATGATAGTTCCCGGCGGATAAATCTTTATGTAGCAGCGCTGTTCCAGCTCTTTTGGCATATATTTTAAGTAGGTTTCCAGTTCCGGCACCTGGCTCCGCAGCGCTTCCAATGTCATAGTCATTCCTGCTTCCTCCTCCTGTTTTCCTGATTTCATTATACCTGTTAAAAAATTCTCTGAAAAGTCCCATTTGTCCTTTTTTCCGGAAGATATTTCCTGTAAAATAACATTAAGTTTTCAGTTACCAGCCACACCGGAACCGACAAAGATTCCGGACACCTGCAAAGGAGGACATTCTATGGAACACTCTTACCCATCCTTAAAGGCCCGCATTTTGGCAGAATACAAGATCTACCTGCTGGCCCTTCTTTTTATTGTGATCGCCGACAGCATCGGTCAGATCAAGATTCCCTTAGGCCCTGGAACTTTTATCCTGTTTCCCATTTTTTACTCGTTGATCCTGGGCATCCTATCCGGTCCCCAGGCAGCAAAAATCATGAAATCCAAAGAAGTAAAAGCTGCCTCCAAACTGGTGATCGTAGCAATCTGCCCCTTTATTGCAAAGCTTGGAATCAACGCAGGAGCCAGCATCGAGACAGTTATTTCCGCCGGCCCGGCTCTGCTTTTGCAGGAGTTTGGAAACCTGGGCACAATTTTCCTGGCTATGCCCATTGCCCTGCTGCTGGGTCTTAAACGAGAGGCCATTGGAGCCACCCACTCCATCAACCGGGAAACCAATCTGGCTCTGATCACAGATATGTACGGTCCTGACTCTCCGGAGACCCGGGGAAGCCTTTCCGTCTATGTGGTAGGCGGCATGGTGGGCACCATTTATTTCGGCTTTATGGTTTCTGTGATTGCCACTCTGGGTATTTTCCATCCCTTTGCCCTGGGCATGTCCTCCGGCGTGGGGGCCGGGATTATGATGGCCAGCGCAGTGGCCTCCTTAACGGAGATTTACCCTGCACTGGCAGAAGAAATCTCTGCACTGGCCAGCGCCAGCGAAACCATCTCCGGCATTGACGGTATCTACATGGCCATCTTTCTGGGACTGCCTCTGTGCAACTGGCTATACAATAAGCTGGAACCTGTGTTAGGACGCTTCAGCAAAAAGAAAGACTGAGATCAGAAGGGAGTATACATATGAAATACATTGAATGGGGATTTTTATTTCTGCTATCCGGACTTGGCATTGCACTGGCAAATTTTACAGGCTTCCATGTGAATTTCATAGATTCCCTTCCCGGAATCCTGGTTCTGCTGCTCATCTCCATGGCCGGTGTGGCTGTCAGCAAAATCGTTCCCTTAAAGCTTCCGATTGTGGCCTATGTGTCTATCATCGGCCTTCTGGCTGCCTCACCGATTTCCCCCTGCAGGGAGTTTGTCATCCAGTCTGCCGGAAAAATCAATTTCACTGCCCCGCTTACTATGGTAGGCGCCTATGCTGGTATTTCCATCAGCGATCAGGTAAAGACCTTTGCAAAACAGGGCTGGAAGATGATCCTGATAGGCGTCTTTGTCATGACCGGCACATTTGTGTTCTCCGCCGTAATCTCCCAGATTACCCTTTCTCTGACAGGAGCCATCTAAGGAGGTAACGCCATGGCTGATTTGATTGTAACCAATGTATCGGTGCTGATGAAGGACGGACATATCCGCCCCCATCAGGATGTAACGATAACCGGCGGTATCATCAGCGCCATAGAAGACGCTGCATCCTCCCAAGCCGGAGACTGCCGCCGAATAGACGGTCAGGACAAGCTGCTTATGCCGGGGTTGGCTGACAGCCATATGCACACCGGCCAGCAGCTTTTAAAGGGACGAGTGTTGGATGAGCTGCCCATGATCTGGACCCGGATCATGCTGCCGTTTGAAAGTACCCTGACGCCAGAGCTGATGAAGCTTAGCGCTGAGTTGGCTGCCCTGGAGATGATCTGTTCCGGCACCACTGCCTTTGTGGACGCCGGAAGCTACCACATGGAGGAGGCCGCCGCAGTCTATGGCCAGTCCGGTCTTCGTGGTCTGCTCTCTGCCTCCACCATGGACGAAGACGGCCTTCCTGCCTCCATTGCCAGCACAGCAGATGAGGCATTAGCTATGACCGACCGCCTGTGGGATGTTTGTCAGAACTTTCCTCGCCTAAAGACAGCTTACTCTCTCCGATCCTTAATTTCCTGTTCTGAGGAATTGATCCAGAAGGTTTCCTGCCGAGCCAGGGAGCGAGGTGCTTTGCTACAGGCCCACATGAATGAATACCCGGGAGAGATCAATTTCTTCCTGCAGCGAAAACAGCTTAGACCTGCAGAATATCTGGACTCTCTTGGTGTCTTAGGACCCCACTTTATCAGTGCCCACAGTCTGCTTCTCTCTGAGTCGGAGAAGGAGCTTTACCAGAAGCATCAGGTAAAGGTGTGCCACTGCCCCTTCAGCAACTGTGGAAAAGGGGTTCCCGACACTCCCTCTCTCCTTCAGAAAGGCATCTGCGTTGGTCTGGGTACGGACGGAGCGGCTCACGGCGGCTTAAGCCTGTGGAACGAGATGAAGATCTTCCGTTCTGTCATGAATCTGGCCTATGGGGTTCCCCAGGGAAATCCTGCCATTATGCCAGCCTCCCAGGTGATTGCCATGGCTACGGAAAACGGCTACCGGCTTATGGGGGAACCGGAAGGCGGCGTCATTGCACCTGGAAAGAAAGCAGATTTTATCACCCTTTCCCTGCGCCGCCCCCACATCTTCCCCACTGGAAATCTTGTCAACACTCTGCTGGAGTGCGTCACTGGCGGAGATGTACAGGACATGGTTGTTGACGGCCAGGTGCTGATGGAAAACCGTCAGGTATTGACTTTAGATGAAGAACGCATCCTTTTTGATGCCGAAAACTATCTGAGAAGGCAGAATCTGCTATAACTCTGTTTCTCATGCCCCCTGTCAACCTGCTGGTAGGTATCTGTGTTGGCATCTGCTTCTCTGCCTTTCCGGTATTCGGCATATTAGGTTCTGTCATCTAGTTTGCAGATCAAAAAGAATTCGGCGGTTCCCGGGAAAGGGAACCGCCGAAAATTTTATTTCATACGAAAGTTCGCCCTATGAAACAAAAACGCTCCGCGAGATGCGCACTTCGCGCTTAAGGAAAATGTCTGCTGACGCAGACGCGCTCCGGCGCGAGAGTCCGGTGAACCGGACTCTTTTTTATAATCTCTGTTCTGCAAATTTCCGAATATTGGACGCGTTCACAAACTTCTCTATCTTTCCATCCTTCACTACCACCAGCGTTGGTGCCTGCATAATGCCAAACTCCGCCGTCAGCTCCGGATTCTCCTCTGCATCCACCACCTCATAGCTTACATTCTTTAAAAACTCTTTGGCTGCCCGGCAGTTGGGACAGGTCTTGGTAGTAAACAGATACACCCCATTTCCTGCTGCTCCCGCAGGTACATGAATCTCCAGAGTCTCTGCATTGCTTCTGTCCTTCTTCTTCAGTACAGAATGGGCTGCATCGTAGGTAGTACGATTCTTGTACTCCTGGGTCTTGCCCTCGTTCCAGTTCTTCACCGGACGATAATAACCGGTAATACGGCTGTAAACTTCTGCATCACGGCCGCAGATGGGGCAGGTAAAATGCTCCCCGATCAGATAGCCGTGCTCCTTACAAATAGAGTAAGTAGGAGACAAGGTATAGTAAGGCAGACGATAATTCTCTGCAATGGTGCGCACCAGAACAGCCGCTGCCTTCCAATCCGGCAGCTTCTCTCCCAGGAATGCATGGAACACCGTACCGGAGGTATAGAGAGTCTGCAGCTCATCCTGAATGTCCAATGCCTCAAATACATCTGCAGTGTAATCCACCGGCAGGTGAGAGCTGTTGGTGTAGTAAGGCGTATCGCCTTTGCATCCGGCCGTCTTAATGTCCGGATACCGTTTTACATCGTGCTTTGCCAAACGATAGGTAGTAGACTCTGCCGGAGTTGCCTCCAGATTGTAAAGGTCTCCATATTCTTCCTGATACTGTACCAGCCGCTCCCGCATATGGTTCAGCACATCCTTGGTAAACTGCTGGGTTTTCTCATCAGTCATGTCCTTACCCAGCCATTTTGCATTCAGTCCCACCTCGTTCATACCAATGAGGCCGATGGTGGAGAAATGATTTTCAAAGGAGCCTAAATACCGTTTGGTATAGGGATACAGACCGCCGTTTAACAGCTTGGTGATAACTTCCCGCTTTACCTTTAAGGAACGGGCCCCAATGTCCATCATATGGTTCAGCCGGTCGTAAAAATCCTCCTCATCCTTTGCCAGATAAGCGATTCTGGGCATATTGATGGTAACCACGCCTACGGAACCAGTGCTTTCTCCGGAGCCAAAGAAGCCGCCGGTTTTCTTCCGCAGCTCCCGCAAATCCAGGCGCAGACGGCAGCACATGCTCCGCACATCGCTGGGCTGCATATCGCTGTTGATGTAGTTGGAAAAATAGGGAGTGCCGTACTTGGCCGTCATCTCAAACAGCAGCCGGTTGTTCTCTGTATCGGACCAGTCAAAATTCCGGGTGATGGAGTAGGTAGGAATGGGGTACTGGAAGCCCCGTCCATTGGCGTCTCCATCAATCATGGTCTCAATGAAAGCCTTGTTGACCATGTCCATCTCCCGCTTGCAGTCCTTGTACTTAAAATCCATTTCTCTGCCTCCCACAATGGCCGGAAGTTCCGCCATATCATCCGGAACCGTCCAGTCCAGGGTGATGTTGGAGAAGGGGGCCTGGGTGCCCCAGCGGCTGGGAGTGTTCACTCCATAGATAAAGGACTCAATGCACTTCTTTACCTCATTATAGGAAAGGTTGTCTGCCTTGACAAAGGGGGCTAAGTATGTATCAAAGGAAGAAAAGGCCTGTGCCCCTGCCCATTCATTCTGCATGATCCCCAGAAAGTTTACCATCTGGTTGCACAGCACAGAAAGGTGCTTGGCCGGAGATGAGGTAATCTTTCCTGGGATCCCCCCCAGCCCTTCCTGAATCAACTGCTTTAAGGACCAGCCGGCGCAGTAGCCGGTCAGCATGGACAAATCGTGAATGTGGATGTCCGCGTTCCGGTGGGCCTCTGCAATCTCCTGGTCATAAATCTCCGACAGCCAGTAATTGGCAGTGATCGCACCAGAGTTGCTTAAAATCAGGCCGCCTACCGAGTAGGTAACGGTAGAATTCTCTTTTACACGCCAGTCCTCCACCTTCACATAGCTGTTTACCACATCCTTGTAATCCAGGATGGTGTTTTTCATGTTGCGGATTTTCTCCCGCTGCTTCCGGTACAGGATGTAGGCCTTGGCGACATCTGTGTAGCCAGTCTGTTCCAGCACATGCTCCACGCTGTCCTGAATCTGCTCCACAGAGATTTTTCCCTCCTCCATTTTTTCCTGGAAGTCCGATGTTACCCGCAGAGATAAAAGCTCCAGAATCTCGTTGTTGTATTCCTTTCCGGTTGCCTTAAATGCTTTCTTGATGGCGCCGGTAATCTTCCCTAAATTAAACTCTGCAATCTCCCCATCCCGCTTTACCACATAAATCATACGATGCTTCTCCTTTCCTGCCCTGCCCAGCTTCCCCTGGCAGGTGCCTGCCGTCCCCTCAAAAGAGCGCTATGGGGTCATTATAGCAGAATAAAGCAAAAAGCACAATATCTAGTTCTTCTAATTGGCGAAGTTTCAAGATATTGTGCCTCTTTTGTATTTTTATGATATTTACTTATAAATCCGATTTCTATGGTTATTTCTGCTTTTCTATCAGTCCGGCAAAGATTTCCGCCGGAACATACGCTTTTACAAGGATTCCGTCCCCTTGATACTCCTCGCTTAACAGCTCCCCATATTTGCGGATTGTCTGAATCTTTCCTGCCTCCTGGTAAGAAAACAGCCGTTCCAGATATACTTTCTGACTTCTCAAAATTGTTTCCAAAGTATTTATAAGCTCATCTAATCCCTGTCCAGTGCGGGCAGAAATCTGCACCTGATAATCTGACTGCAAATCCCTGGGGAATTCACTGTCTTCCTTTTGGTCGATTTTATTAAAGACGGTGACAACCACCTTGTCCTCCACCTTCAGCTCCCGCAGGGTTTCATAAACTACATGCATCTGCATGTCCATATTGGGATTGGAACAGTCCACCACATGGAGAATGATGTCGCTGTAACGGGCCTCCTCCAGGGTGCTCTTAAAGGCCTCGATCAGATGATGAGGCAGCTTCCGGATAAAACCGACTGTATCGGTTAAAAGGATCTGCTGGCCGCTTTCCAACTCCAGGGCGCGGGTAGTTGGATCCAAAGTGGCAAACAGCTTGTCCTCTGCCAAAATCCCTGCGTCTGTCAAACGGTTTAATAAGGTGGATTTTCCTGCATTGGTGTAGCCTACGATTGCAGCCACCGGAGTGTGCATCTTATCCCGCTGGCTGCGGATTACTTCCCGGTGCCGTTTTACTGCCTCCAGCTCTGTCTTTAACTGGCCAATCCGCTCATGAATTAACCGGCGGTCCATCTCCAGCTTTTTCTCACCCGGACCTCTGGTTCCAATGCCGCCGCCCAAACGGGACAGGGAGCTTCTAAGACCTACCAGTCTTGCAGCCCGGTATTTTAACTGGGCCAGCTCTACCTGGATCTTTCCCTCGCTGGTGCTGGCTCTGCCGGCAAAAATATCCAGAATAACCATCGTCCGATCCATAACCTTAGTATCCAGCGCATCCTCTAAATTCCGCAGCTGGGCCGGAGAAAGCTCATCATCGCACACCACACCGGTGGCATTTAATTCCCAGATGCGCTCCCGTACCTCGTCAATTTTCCCTTTTCCCAGATAAGTGCCCGGATGCACCCGCTCCCGGTTCTGCATAATCTTATCCACCGTAACGCCGCCGGCTGTCTTTACCAGCTCCTCTAATTCATCTAAAGAAGCGGCTGTATCATCTTCATCACTGGTGCTGACGGCAATCAGAATCACTCTCTCCTCTACTTCTTTTATATCAAATAATTCTGCCATGCATTCTCCTGTTTTGTTCTTATTTCCGTTACTGACCGTTGTTTCCCTGCCGGGTTCGCAAAAAGGCAAGCTCTCTCTGAACCTGCTCATCTTCTCCGTACTGGGCAGCATAAGCTTCAAACAATTCTAAAGCTTTGGCATAATCTCCCATCTTTTCATAGACAACGGCCTCATTAAAACTTAAATCCCGGACTGCAGAGCTGTCGGGGAATCCTCTGCCCAGGGCGATGGCTGCCAGCGCCTCCTCATACTGTCCGGCCTCAATCTGATCCACAGCCATCCGGTTGTAAACCTGGCTCTGCAGCACCTCCATAGACAATGCTTCCTCGTAAGCTCCCTGCTCCATCAAACAGAGCACAACGCCTTCTTTTGCCAGCTCATTGTCCTTATCATCCTCTGACAAAAGCCGGTAGGTTTCCAGCGCCTTTTCATAAGCGCCCTGTCTATATTCTGCCTCCGCCCGGTTTAACAATACATCTGTTTCAAATTTTCCGATGCGGCCCCCTGGCTTTAAGGCGCTGTCAAAGGCAGCGATAGCATCCTCGTAATTTCCTGCCGCTGCCGCCGCCACACCGGCTTCAGCAAATTCCTTCCGCTCCTTACTGTCCTGCCAGCGAAAGACGCCGAATATGGCGCCGCCAATCAATAAAAGCAGGGCGAGCACAGCGGTTGTCAGCAGCATCTGCTGCTGTCTGCGCTTCCTCCGGCGCCTTGCCATAGCCCTGGCTCTGGCTTCCCGGTTGCAGGAAGTTCCAGTTCCGCCGGGGCGCTCCGGGCGATAAATCCGGCGGGACTGGGACTGATCTTCTTCAGGCCGATAAGGCCGGCGGGACTGGGACTGGCCTGGAACCTGCCCGGCCCCCGGCCGAACCGGCTGTCCGCCGTTTCTATGGTTTCCTGCATACTGGCTTTCCCCCCGGAACCTGGGGCGCTCCGTCCTTTTTTCTTCCTGCTGGTATCTGTCCATGCTTCGCTCTACTTTCTTCCGGTGCTGCCAATGCCGCCCCGGTCCTCATGGTCTAAGCTTTCCACTTCTTCAAACTGAATCGCCGGCTGATGCTCCATAATCCGGAACTGGCAAATCCGGTCTCCTGTATGAATCTGGGCGTCCCGCAGGGCATAGGCCGGGAAAAACCACTGGTCGTTATCTCCGCAGTAGGTCTCGTCAATCACACCCATGTGGTTTGTCTGGATAATACCGAAATTCTTGTAAGTGCTGCTTCTGGGTACTACATGAGCCTCATACCCTTTTGGCAGCTCCATGGCAACCCCAAGAGGAATCAGCTTAAATTCCCCTGCCTTCATCGTAATATCCTCTGCCGCCCGCAAATCAATCCAGTCCGACTTGCCTCCAATGTAGGCCAGCTTTTCAATTTTATCTGTAAAATATTTAATCTTAATCTTTGGCATCCTCGTGATTCTCCTCTGTCAGTTCTGTACCTTCTTCTGCCTCTGGTTCTGTACCTTCTTCTGCCTCTGGTTTTCCATCTGCGTCCACTGCCGCTGCCTCATCCCCGGCTTCCCCCTGGTTATATTCTCCCAGCTTCATCTGCAGTTCTTCTTCCACTTCCTGCTTAATTTCTTCTTCCAGCTCCGGATTCATCGTAGGCAGGTCTGTCGTGGAGCCTACTCCAAACCGGCGCAGAAATTCCTCGGTAGTGGCAAACAATGCCGGCCGCCCCGGAGCATCCATCCGTCCTGCCTCATAAATCAGGCCATACTCCACCAGACGGTTTACTGCATGATCCGATGACACGCCCCGAATCCTGGAAATCTCCATCTTGGTAACCGGCTGTTTATAGGCGATGATGGAAAGAGTCTCCAGCACCACATCCGTCAGCACATGCTTTTTCGGCGCTGACGCCACCCGGATCAGATTTTCATAAAACTTAGCCTGGGTACTCATCTGATAAGCATTTTCCAGAGTGATGATCTGCATCCCCCGGTTTTCCTGCTGATACCGGCGCTGCAGGTTTTCCACCACCCGTTTAGCCACTGCCTCGCTCTGGTCAATGGCTACAGCCAACTGCCGCAGCTCCACAGAGTTTCCCATGGTAAACAAAACCGCCTCTACAATGGCTTCCCAGTCGCTGGCCGGGTAAATCCCGCCTGTACCTACTGCCTCAGACTTAGCCTGCGCTGCCGCCTCAAACTGCTTCTCCTGTTTATCCAATTCCTCCTGGACCTCCATTTCCGCATGCCGCGCTTCAATGGCCGCCAGGTCAAAGTCTTCCTCGTCATCTTCAAACAGACTTCCCATACTGCTCCTTTATCCCTCCAGATCCTCAAGGCCTGTCAAATCCAGCTCGCTTTCCTCGCCCTCAGCCTCTAAAATCTCCATTTCCATATCGTCAAAGGTGTGTTCCTGGGTCAGATGGATTTTTCCCATCTTCATCAGCTCCAGTACCGCCAGGAAGGTTACCACCACTTCCATCTTATCGCTCTGCCGCTCCAGCATCTGACGGAAGCTGAACTTCCGATGCTTTCTGGCAAAGCCCATTACATCCACAATCTTGGTTTCGATGCTTACCGGTTCCTTTTTGATGGTTCCGAAATTACTTCGGATAGGGTCCACCTTCTCCTGCTGCCGCTTCATCACAGATTCAAAGATGCGCTGCAGCTTTGCCAAAGTCAATCCGTCCAGCAGATTATCCAGATCCACCGGCGGCTCATACCTGGCTACCTCTTTAGGCACCGTTGGCTTCTTAAACAGAAGCCCTCCCGCCTGCTCCTCCATGTCGGAAAGCTCCTGGGCCATCAGCTTATACTGCTTGTACTCCAGCAAACGGGCCACCAGCTCTGCTCTGGGATCTTCTTCCTCTCCTTCTTCATTGACCTCCGCAGGCAGAAGCATCCGGGATTTAATGTCCAAAAGAGTGGCCGCCATCACCAAAAAATCACTGACTACATTTAAATCCTCCCGATCCATCTGAGCCACATAGTCCAGATACTGCCTGGTAATCTCCGCAATCGGGATGTCATAAATGTCCACCTTGTTCTTGTCAATCAGATGCAAGAGCAAGTCCAGAGGACCCTCAAATTTTTCCAATTTATAAGATATTGCCATAGCTTTCCTGCCTTATCCCACGCTTAGCCAACAGGCTCAAAAACAGGCTTATAAGCAAACTTAACGCCTGTATTTGAACCAGTTTTCCCACTATCTCAAACTGTAACCTAGTATATCAAAAACCTCCCCTTCTGTAAACCACAGAAAGCAGAGGTTCTTGCTTCTATTCTATCATTTCCCCGGCCTTAATTCCACCACTACCACCTGAGGCTTATTTCCAAACCGGATGTTGATGGAATGGGTTCCAAGGCCACGGCTGACAATCATGTGACGGCCATCTTTCTCAAAGGTCCCGGCGCACCAGGGCAGGAAAAACTGATACTGAGGCGTCATCACTCCGCCTAAAAAAGGCAGCCGGATAGTTCCGCCGTGAAAATGTCCCGCCAGAGCTAAATCTGCTCCCCAGCCTGTGTAGGCGTCCAAAAACAGAGGAGAATGAGCCAGCAAAATATGAAACCGCTTCGTATCTGCCTCTCCCAGCCGCCGCCGGATGTAACCCTTGTCCATCTGCTCCGGAACCAGATCCCGGTAAAACCGTTTTCCAATATTTAAGCCGCTGACAGCCAAATCCTCTTCCGGAAACGCCGTCTCATCCGACAGATAATGGACTCCCATCTCCTTCAAAAGCTGCCGGAATTCTGAATACAGAGAGCCGTACACATCCCGCTCCTGCTGCATCCGCTGCTCATGATTACCGTTTCCGTAATAAACCGGGCAGGAAAGCTTAGAAAGGCCGGAAAGCAGCTCCCTGGTTACCCGAAGATTTGCCGCCCCCGGCTTTACCACCATAGTATCACCGCCAATCAGTACAAAATCCGGCTCTGCTGCCCGGATAGCTTTCAGCAGCGCCTGGTTTCCTGTTCCGAATTCATTGTCATGCAGGTCAGACAAAAACACAATACGATGCTTTTGTTTTATCTTAGGTGACCGGATAATCGTCTTTTCTACCACAAAATGCTGCCGCTCGTACTGGGAGCGGACAAGTCCAATGGCAGCCAATCCAGCGCCTGCTGCTGCAGCTTGATACCAAATTTTTTTCACTTAAAGCTCACCTTTCTTAAAAAATTCCAACACATCCAGAAGGCTGTCGCAAACCCGATGCACCCGCTTCTTAAGGTTCTCATCCGGCTGGGTCAAATCCGGCACCATCACGGTGACAAACCCGCCTGCAAGCCCGGCCTCTACACCGTTTAAACTGTCTTCCAGCACCAGGCAGTGCCTTGGCTCCTCTCCCAGAAGATTCGCAGCCTTCAAAAAAATCTCCGGATTCGGCTTGGCATGACTTACCATGTCCCCGGTTACCAGACAGTCAAAATATGTACGAATACCGGTTTCTTCTAAATTCCGCTCTGTATAGGATAATTGACTGGCTGAGCCTACAGCCGCCGGGTATCCCTGCTCTTTCAAATAGGAAAGCAGCTCCTTTAATCCCGGTTTTACCGGAACTCCCTGCTCTCTTAACATTGCCTCATAGTATTCGTTCTTCCGTGCCCGGAACCGGTCAAAATCCACCTGATCCCCAAAGGCTGCCAGAAACCGTTTTTTTGCATCCTCGTAGTTAGTTCCCCGGATGGTTTTTAAAAAGGACTCGTCCAGACGCATGTGAAACTCCATTCCTGCCTTGCCCCAGGCCTCCGCCGACACCCGTTCTGTGTCAAACATCAGCCCATCCTGGTCAAAAATAACTGCCTTTATGATTCTCTCGTTCATATTTTTTCCCTGTCCTATTTTTTACAGCGGAATACCGGGTCTGCCGGATACCCGCCGGTCAGCTTCTGCATGGTGCGCTGTACTGCGTCCCTGGACTGTTTCCAGTCTGCGTCCTGGTTGCAGTAATCGTACTTTTCAATCAGCCAGTCAATATCTTCCTGAATCCGTTCCAGATTCTGCTTCATCAGACGCTCCATCTGGGGAATCCAGACCTCCTGCTTCTCGGCTGTCAGCTTCTGTCTGCATACATCCAAAGCGTCTGCAAAATGAGGAAGACACATGCCTTTGGATGCTTTTAGCTCTGCTCCAAACTCTGAATCATTCTGAAGCAGATAGACAAAGGTATCCAGCATCCGCCTGTAAACCGTTTCCATCTGGCTGCAGATATAGCACTGGCCAGTTTCCTGCCGCAGCCATCCAATTCCCCGGTTTCCGCTTTTGCCTGCTCTGCCGCCTCCCACGCCGGATAAAAGACGGCCTAAAATCCCGACTGTCCGGTCTGATTTTCCAGCGTCTCCGGAATCTGCAAAGCCTTTTCCTTCCATTACCCGAAAGCTGCCTGCTGTTATCTGTCGCCCAAACTCCCGGTTCATCGCTTCCATTCTGGATTTTAAAATCCAGGCGTTTCCCAGGGTATTTCCATAGTCGTACATCATCTTTGTGTGATGCCGGCAAAAGCCCTGTCTGCTGGTTTCCTCCCGAATGTCGCTTTCCATGTATGAGGAGCCCAGAACAAACTCCAGAGTTTCCTGCTCTAATTTTCGCTCCAGCCAGCAAAACAGACACTCATCTCCTGCATGAAGGGCATCCCGCATCTCTATGGTATATAACTTCTCTTTCGCTGCCATACTTCTTCTCCTGATGGTTACTGTACCCAGATTCCATATTCATTTACATAATAGCCGTCCGGCGTATAGGTGCTGGTCCAGAGACGGCCGTCCGGTCCCAGATAGTACCAATCCACATCCTGAAGCCATCCGGTCATCATTGCGCCGGTTTCCGGATGCAGATAGTAAAAGGAACCGTCTGAAAAGTTACGCCATCCGGAAGCCATATAACCGTTGGGGTCAAACCAGTAGTAAAAGCCGTCCAAATACAGCCACTCATTGGCTGCACAGGCTCCGCCTTCCTTAATGTAATACCAGCCGGTGGCATTCTCCTGCCAGCCGGTCTGGCCGGCTGCGTCAGTAATGGTTCCGGCTGCCGGACCAGTTGGAGAAACCTGAAGGTTGTTATTTGAACTTCCACTCTGAGCCGGGCCGCTGTTCTGACCGCTGTTCTGGCCTCCGCTCTGGCTCTGGCCTCCGCTCTGGCTCTGACCTCCGCTCTGGCTCTGACCTCCGCCGGACGGTCCTGGGCTGCCTCCCATCAGCTTCTCATAATTGGCAAAGCCGTAATCCAGCATTGCCCTGGTATCCTGATAGTGGGTGTTCTTGGACTTCATCACTACAGCAATCAGCCGGACGCCGTCCCGCTCCACCCCTGTTACCAGTGTATTCCCTGCCAGGGAAGTATATCCCGTTTTTCCGCCGATAATGCCCTCATAATAGCGGGAATCTGACGGATACATCATCTTATGGCCCATGGTAATCGTGCGGGCCTCTGCCTTTTGGGTAGCCGGGAAATCATAGGCTCTGGTGGCGTCTATCTTGCGGAAGGTCTCGTTTTCCAAAGCTGCCCGAAGAATCAGGGCCATATCGTAAGGCGTGGTTTTGTGCTCCGCATCGTTTAATCCGTGGGGGTTCTTAAAGTTGGTATTCCTACAGCCCAGCTCCCTGGCTTTGACATTCATCATATCTGCAAAAGCGCTGACGCTTCCGGCCACATGCTCTGCCAGTCCGTTTCCAATCTCGTTGGCAGACTTTAACAGCAGGCCGTAGAGACACTGCTCCACCGTCAGCTTATCGCCCTCCACAATGCCCAGAGCCACAGCCCCGGACTCCAGATTAGTCGTAGCCGATGCTGAGAAGGTTACTACCTCATTCAGACTGCAGTGTTCCAGTACCAAAAGAGCTGTCATAACCTTGGTGATGCTGGCCGGGAAAAACTGGGTATTCTCATTTTTTCCGAATAAAACCTTGCCGGTGGCTGCGTCCATTAAAACGGCGCCTTCCGATTCTACCTTCGGCTTCTCCGACACCTCCGATGCAGACATGCCGGTTCCTGTACCGGACTGCTGGGGCGCCGTCACTGTACCGGTTCCTGTGCCGGGCTGCTGGGGCGCCGTCACTGTACCGGTTCCTGTGCCGGGCTGCTGGGGCGCCGTCAC
>CATOIK010000020.1 GCA_951800645.1 uncultured Eubacteriales bacterium
GGCTCAAAGGAGCCAGGAATCATCTGTATTTTATTTAGTTTGGGTGAAAATGGGAGAAATCTTACCTTTAACACAAAAGCGGCGCTGGAGATCAACTCCAACACCTGCTTTGTCTACAGTCTGAAGAGGCTTAAGGCCTCTTCTTTTTTTGCAGTCAACTTTCATATTTTAAGAACAAATATCCAGATCTCCGCAGCCCTGTGACAGCACATCCACCACAATATTACAATCAGAAACATGGTCGTAGTTGATGTCTAAGGAATAGCGGACGGAAATCTTTAACCGGTCCTCCTGCTCGTCTAGATCAATCTGGTTGGTAGACATGCCCACTACCATCTCTCCCATTGGGGTAACATAGCGGGTGGTGGCTTTCTGGTTTTTTTCAAACACCATGTGGGCATTGACAGCGCCGGTTTTCATGATGTCCATCTTCTGAGAGGACACCTTCATAATATTTTTGGTGCTTCCCTCAAAACCTTCCATGGTTTCCTCATATACAATATAATGCTTGCCGTTCTTTTGGTAGTAATCCCCGGCTGTGATGATTTCCACGGCGTCCTGTTCTCCGTCTATGGACTGAAGGCCGCTGATTCTTACAATCACATCTTTTGTCATAGATTCCTCCATCAGTAATTTTCTATCTCGATCTGTCTGGTTTCCTTCACTTCGTTAGGCAGAATGGAGGTGGCAAAATCCCTGAATTTTTCTGCCAGGTCGCTGACAAAAAACTGATACTGCTCTCCTTCAAACGCCTCCTCCGGGTTCCGGTTCATTCCGCTTTTCTTTAACAAATCCCTCAGCTCAATGGCAGTCTCGTAAGCTGGGTTTACCAGCACCACATCCTCCCCCATAATCCGCCTTACCGTAGAGCGGAGCAAAGGATAATGGGTGCAGCCCAGCACCAGAGTATCGATGTATTTGTTTTTCAGCACACTTAAATACCGGGAAGCGATCTCGTCTGTTACCGAATCGTGAAGAAGCCCTTCTTCCACCAGCGGCACAAACAGAGGACAGGCTTTCCCAATTACCTGAATGTCCGGCTTCATCTCCTGCATTACCTTGGTGTAGATACCGCTTCCTACTGTAGCCTCTGTACCAATCACGCCGATTCTGCCGTTTCTTGTGGCTGCCACTGCAGTCCGGGCGCCTGCGTTGATTACGCCGATTACCGGAATATCCGTTTCTGCCGCCACTTCATCCAGTGCATAGGCACTGGCTGTATTGCAGGCGATCACTATGGCCTTTACCCCCTGGCTCTGAAGAAATCGGACGATCTGCCTGGAATACCGAAGGATCGTATCCCGCGATTTGCTGCCGTAAGGCACACGGGCCGTATCGCCAAAATACACAATCCGCTCCTCCGGAATCTGCCGCATGATCTCCCTGGCTACTGTCAGCCCGCCTACCCCTGAATCAAAGATGCCTACCGGGGCATTTCTGTCTGTCTGTATCATAATCTCATTCTCCGATTTCTAAGTTCAAAGATATTGAAACATATCCTGAAACAGTTTTTGTTATCCAGTGTACGCATCTTGAACGACACATGTTTGAACAGGACGGATAAAATCTGTCATAGACAAACCTGTGTCAGCAAAAGCTGGCGAACACGGATACAGAAAATGCAGAGAGATATGCTCCACACACTCTCTTTAGCGTTCAAAAGCCAGGTCGATCAACCGGTCAATCAGTTCTTTCTTCGGCACGCCTGCAGCCTCCCACAGCATGGGGTACATGCTGATGGCTGTAAAGCCTGGCAGGGTGTTGATTTCATTGAAGATCACCTCGCCTGCTTCTGTTACAAAGAAGTCTACCCTGGATAAACCATATCCATCTACTGCATTGAATATTTTTTCTGCCGCTTTTTGCACCTGCTCTGCGGCGTCTCCCGGCAGCCTGGGATTTACCACCGTGCGGGATTCCTCATTAAAATACTTGGACTCAAAATCGTAGAAATCTGCCGCTGCCAGAATCTCTCCCACGCCGGAGGACTGAACCGGCTTCTGGCCGCCGCCGAACACAGCGCACTCTACCTCATGGCCTACGATGGTCTCCTCTACCAGAATCTTCCGGTCATGGCGGGCTGCCTCCTTAAGGCCTGCCACCAACTGTTCCCTGTTTTCTGCCTTGCTGACGCCCTTGGAAGAACCGGCGTTAGACGGCTTAATAAATACCGGATAGGAAAACTTCTCCTCTACCTGGCGGATCACACTGTCCATATCTTTCTCCATCTTCCAGGTCATTACCGGCACATAGGCAGCCTGACGGATGCCTAAATCGTCTACAATAATCTTGGTGTACAACTTATCCATGGAAACGGCGGACGCCAGTACACCGCAGCCCACATAAGGAATCTGCGCCAGAGAAAACAGGCCCTGCACCGTGCCGTCCTCACCGTAAAGTCCGTGAAGTACCGGGAAGGCTGCGTCAATGGGCTCCTCCCAGTAGCGGCCATTTTCCCGGAAGATCACACACTTTCTGGTGGCGTCCGGTGCAATCACGGCCTCCACCCCGCTCTCTTTCCATGCGCCGGAGCGGATGTCCTCCACAGTCTCCGTCTTTAACCAGCGGCCTTCCTCTGTAATTCCCAAAAGTACCAGATCGTACTTTTCCGTATCTATCTGTTCAATCACATTTACTGCAGACATACAGGACACCATATGCTCTGAAGACTGTCCGCCAAACAAAACTGCAAGTTTTTTCTTATCCATGAAATTTTTCCTCCTGATGGGTTCCACTTCTGACTAATTATACCATATGTGTCAATACTAAAAAACAGAAACCAAGTGAAATTACAACTGTATGAGGAGGATTTTTATATGCTGCACACCAATCTGTCTCAAAATAACGCCGATTCCGCAGGCTGGAAATGCTGCGGCCTGCTTTCCCTTTGCTTTCTGCTGCTGGGCCTGCTTCTTTCCATGAACACAATCCGGTCAGAAAACGAGGCACTGGCCAGCCGTCTTTCCCCTTCCATTCTCCGGTTCCATATTCTGGCCAACAGCGACAGCAAAGAAGACCAGCAGGTAAAGCTGGAGGTGCGGAGCCTGGTTCTGGATTATGTACAAAAGCATCTGCCCCCAGACGCCGGCAAAGCCGATACCATTCGTTACCTGAATACCAATCAGACAGAAATTGAATCCATGGCCGACAGCTACTTAAAAAGCCGGGGCTTTGACTATACTGCCAGCCTGGAGCTGACTAACTGCTATTTTCCCAGCCGCACCTACGACAGCCTTACCTTTCCCTCAGGCTATTACGATGCAGCCCGCATCCTGCTGGGAAAAGGGGAAGGGCATAACTGGTGGTGCGTCCTTTACCCCCGCTTCTGCTTTGTAGACGCCGCCTGTAAAGCAGTGCCGGAGGAAAGCCGGGAGCAGCTGAAGGCAGACATAAAACAGGACGATTATCTTGCTTTAAAGCAGGATAACCGTCCTGAGATCACCTTTCGTTTTCGGTTGTTTCCCTCCGTCACTCTACGGCAGCCAGGCCCATAACACCCCAGTCATAGTTCTCCATAGCCTGCCACAGCTCTAAGCTGGCGGATTCAAAAGCCGCCTTCTTCTGGTTGTAAGCAATCTGAGCGCCCACATACTGGGCCTCTGACAGCATACCGTTCTGATGCTGGCGGGTAGCTGCGCCAAAGCTTTTCTCTGCAGCCGTAAATCCGGTGGCTGCCGCATCATAGGCCGCTTTTTTATCCATTACCTCCTGATACAGCCGCTGCATCTCAATGGTCAGCTTCTGCTCTCCCTCCTGAATCATGTTCAGCCGGATTTCTACGCCGGAGGAGGTTCTGGCCTTGGAAGAAGTCCGCTGGCCAATCAGAGTGTAGTTGTTGCCAATAGCCTTTTTCGTGTCTTCCTCCAGGTTCATGCCGTTTAGCCGGTTCATATCAAAAGCCGGCACTGGCCGGATGTCCGGGTTCGTGTCAGGGTCATACCCCAGCATCAGGCAAAGGGTGCGGCGCAGGCTGTCCATCTGACTGTTTAAGGAGGCCAGTTGAGACTGGCCGGAAAGGAGACTTGCCTGGGCAGACAGCACATCCTTATCTGTTGCCAGGCCTAAGCTCTGCATCCGCTGGTACATATCGTACTGCTTCTGATAAAGCTGCGCCATGGTTTCTAAAGTGGCCGCATTTTTCCGAATCATATCATAGCCGATTAAAGCCTGCTGGACGCCGGCCGTCATCTGCCGCTCAAACTGGCGAATCTGTCCGGTAGCGGACTTGTTGCTGTCCCACTCATTTACCGTGTTCCGCATCCCCCGCAGGGTGCTTTTATAAGCGTTTCCCAGACTTTTTCCCGTAGCAACCAGAACTGGATTTCCCGTCAGATTTCCCAAATCCACATAGCTGTCCGCCATGTCGATAACCGTGTCATACTGGCTTTCCAGCTCTGTCACCACATTGGCGTAGTCCTGCTTGGTGTCCTTGTAGGTCTTCCAGGCCTCCGAAATAGCCGGATTGTACTCCCGCACCCGCAGCTGCACCTCGTCATACTCCAGCACATTGTCCTGCAGTCTTGCCAGTTCTTCAGCCGTATAAGGCTCCGGCTCCGGAGAGGCGCCGGGGCCGGTGGGAGCTGCAAAGGCAGCCGCCGGAGCAGACAGGAACAGTCCTGCTGCCAGCACGGCACAAAGTATGTTTTTCTCTCTCATCAGGCACCTCCCTTAGGAAACACTGGCCAGTCCGTTTACGGACCAGTCGTAGGTCTCCATGGTCTGGAACAGGTTCAAATCTGCTGCCTGCAGCGCCAGCTCCTTCATACGGACAGTCTGCTGCTGGCTTTCCATCTGGTTTTTGCTGGCATTACCCTGATTAAACTGAGTCTCTAAGCTCTGCAGGTTTCTCTGCTCCAACTGAAGTTCTGCCGCTGCCTGGTCGTAGGAAAGCTTTGCTGTCAGCACATTCTGATAACCGCTGACCAGGGCAGATGCAATCTTTTGCTCATTGTCTGCGATGGTTTTATTTAAGGATTCCCTGGTTGCAGAATCCGTTGCATTTGCCAGCTTCTTTTTATTTACCTGCAAAGCATAGTTATTCTCCAGAGCCTTTTCCAAATCTGTCTGAGGATTCATAATACTGATTCTGTTTACATCTGCTGATGGAACCGGCTGGATCTTCGGAGCGGCGTTATACTGCCAGCCCAGCATTACCTGCAGCTTCTGGCGCAGGTTTTCCAAGCCGGCCCTGGCAGACTCCACATTCCGCTCTGCTGTCATCAGTGCTTCCTGGGCGTTTAATACATCCACCTGGGTAGCCATTCCGACCGCTGCTTTGGTCTGAGCAGAATTCAGGGCTGTCCGGGCCTGCTCTCTGGCAATTTCTGCAGTCTGAATTTCCAAAAGCCCCTTCTGATAGCCAATCATATTGGTCTGGGCCACCGTCACCAGGGTTTTCTCTGCCTGCTTATAATTCAGATAAATAATCTCGCTGTCTTCTAAATTATCGTCTGCCTGCTTCACCAGATTGTCTGCCTGGATTTCTGCCATCAGCACGGAAGCTACCGCCATGCCGTAGGTAGGATCGTCGGAATCCGGATAGCTTAAGTTGGAGTAGATTTCTTCGGCCATATCCCGGTACTTCTGGGAAACATCGTCTTTGGTGTTGCCATACTCCCGCTTAAACTCGTTTAAGCTCATCTGGTTGGTCTGGACTGTGGCGTTGTACTCAGCGATCAGATCTTCAATCTCGCCGTACTCCAGCACATTGTCACGCAGCCGTTCCCACTCCTCTGCCGTCCGGGCAAACTCCGGACTGGCGGCGAAGGCTCCAAAGGGGGCTGCGCCAGCCAGACAAACTGCAAGTCCTAACGACATTACCTGTCTCGTTTTCTTCATTCTTTATTCCTCCGCTTTTTATGTAAGCATGTCATTGTTTAGTCGTAATTGGGTTCCGGCTTTTTCTTCCGGTTTATCACTGCGTAGTAAACCGGCAGCATCAGAAGCGCCAGAACAGTGGAGGCGATAAGGCCGCCCATATCTACCAGAGCCAGGCCCTGCAATGTTTTACCGCTGTCGCCGTAAGCAAAGGCCATGGGCACCATAGCTACAATGGTAGTTAAGGTCGTCATCAGAATGGGCCGCAAACGGGTAGCCCCCGCCTCAATGAGGGCCGTCTCCAAATCCATCTCCTGCCGGTACTGGTTTACTGTATCCACATAAAGAATACCGTTGTTTACTACCGTACCGATCAAAATCAGGAAGCCCAGCAGAGAAACCATACTGATAGGCACATCCGTCAGGAACAGCAAACTGAAGGAACCAATCAGCGCAAAGGGGATGGTGGTCATTACCATAATGGAGAACTTAGGCGACTCAAACTGGGCTGCCATAACTACAAATACCAGGAAGGCTGCCACTGCAATAGCATTTCCCAGGTTGGAAAACTCCTCCATCATAGCCTGGTCCATAGAGTTGGTTGCCCGGTTAATATTTGGCCCCATATGCTTCTCTACCACTTCCTGATAAAGCTGCTTCTCAATGGAGTCAATGACGCGGGGATCATCGGTCATCAGATCGCCAGTGATGGTTACCTGATACTGCTTGTTGCTGCGGATAATAGTAGCCGGGCTGTCCTTAAAGCGGATCTCTGCCACATCGGTCAGGGCCACAAAACCGCCTGCATTGTTCATCAGCACAATGCCCTGCAGCTCGTCAATGGTGTCATACTGATCTCTGGGGTATTCTACCATAACGCTGATTTCCTCGCCGTCTACCTCTAAGGTAGTGGCCTCGGTCCCGCCTAAAATACTGCTGACGGTTCCCGCTATCTGCTGCGGGGTAATGTTCTCTGCTGCAGCCTTCACTGCGTCAATATCCAGCTTTACAACCGGAGCTGCGTTTTCCAGAGAAGTATGTACCTTAGTTACCTCCGGCCGTTCCAAAAGTTCTGCTGCGATCTGATCTGACGCCTCTTTCAGCTCATCGTACTGAGTGCCCTCAAGAATGTACTCCACACCGCCGCCGGTGGAAATCATGTTCATGGAAGAAGACGCGCTAACGCTGATATTGGCGCCTACTACCTGGTTCATCAGCTTTTTCCATTCTTTTACCACTTCATCGGTCTCACGCACTCTGTCGTCCTTTAAATAAGCCGTCAGAGATGCGCCGCTTCCGGTCATGGCGCTCATGCCGCTTCCTCCGGAGGTCAGCATATAAGAATCCAAGTCCGGATCATCCCTGAGCAGGGCTTCTACCTGACTGTAAATCTTGTTGTTTTCCTCTACCGTCATACCGGGACGGGTAGCAATATTGACATCGATGGTGCCGGTATCGTCTGCCACCATCAGCTCCATCCGCAGCTGGCCAGCCATCATAATGGAAGCCACCAGAAGAAGAATGGAAGTAATAATCACTGCCGCCTTATGCCGCAGGAACTTTTTCATCGTTTTCCGATACCAGTCCTGCATAACCTTTAAGGGTACGCTCATGGGAGAATTTTCTTTCTCTCTGGGCCGGTACATACAGTAACATAAGGGCACAATGGTCATTGCACTGATAAGGGAAGCCACCATACAGAAGATGATGGTAAAGCCCAGAGGCTTAAACATCTGTCCTGTCAGGCCTTTTAACAGCGCCAGAGGCAGGAATACCACGCAGGTGGTAACCGTACCGCCTAAAATAGACTGAAGCACAACGCCGCTTCCGGTAAGAGCCGCCTCCCGGTAGCCTACAAAGCCTTTGCCCCTGGTGGAACGGAAACAGCTTTCCAGAACTACGATGGAGTTATCCACCATCATACCAACGCCCAGTACCAGACTGGACAGGGTTACTACATTTAAGGTAAAGCCCATGCCCTTCATCAGAATCAGCGACGCCAGAATAGAAATCGGAATAGAAGTTCCTACAATCAGGGACGCTTTGATCTCGCCGAAGAACAGGAAAATAATGATCATGGAAACAATGACCGCCATGGCCATGGTCTGCCATACGCTGGATAAGGAGCTTTCAATCTCCTCACTGCTGTCGTAAACTACCACTGCTTCCAGGTTTTCATCGTTTTCCATCAGCCGGCCAATGGTGGACCGCACTTCTTTTGCCACATCCATGGCCGCTGCGCTCTGCTGCTTCATGATGCTGACAGAGACGGTATCTTTTCCGTTGTAGCGGGCCACTCCTGCTGCGTCTTCCAGAGAAGCGCCGATATTTGCCACATCCTCCAGATAGATCATGTTGCCGTTTCCCAGGGTAATGGGAATCTGTTTTAATAAATCCACCGTGTCATACTCGGTTCCTGCGCTGACCGCCAGTTTCTGACCGCCAACGATGGTGTCTCCCACCGGGAAAGTAAAGTCTGCGCTGCCAATAGAGGCGGCAATGGAATTCATATTCAGATGATACTGCTCCAGTTTTTCCGGAATCAGTTCAATCTTGATGTATTCTTCCTGACCGCCGCTGACGCTGACATCAGAAACCGTAGTAATCTTCTCAAACTCCGGAACCATCACATTGTTGACATAGTTGTAAAGGTTCGACTCCGTCTCGTGGTTTACGGAAAGGATAAGGGCCGGCATCTCATCGATGTTCATCTCAATGATGGCCGGAGTTTCACAGTCGTCGGGAAGGGACATTTCGATTAAGTCCATCTTCTTTTTTAAGTCGTCATAGGCTTCTGTAATGTCTTTGCCGTAATCATACTGGATAATAACCATGGACATATTTTCCATGGACATGGACTGAATGGTGTCGATACCGCTTAAGGAACCGATTTGGGCCTCAATTTCCGTAGTTACCAGGTCATTCACATCCTCCGGGCTGGCGCCGGGATAAAGGGTGGCTACTACCAGCATGGGCATATCCATCGTAGGCATCAGCTCTAACTTGGATGAGAAGATAGACTGAAGACCGAATACCAGCAGACACAACACCACCAGTACCGTGGTAACCGGGCGTCTAAGGACTGATTTTGTTAATCCCATTGATGTCTTCCTCCTGTCTCTTACTCAGCCTGGGTTTCTGCTGCTTCCGAAGCTTCTCCGGCAGCAGCTGCGCTGTCTGCAGCCCGCACCTTAGAACCGTCATACAGCTCGGAGCTCCAGGTAGTAATAACCTGGGTTTCCATATCAATGCCGGACAAAATCTGGATCCGTTCAGAATCATAGATTCCCACATCTACCGGAACATGGTGTACAACGCCGGCCTCATAGGTATATACATAAGCGTCTCCGCCGGAATAGTAAACGGCGTCAACCGGAACCGTCATCACATTTTCCTGCTTGTCAGAGGTCACATACAGCTTTGCGGAAGATCCGGTAGGCAATGCGTCTCCGTCTTCCACAGAAGCTTTTACCTTAAACAGGCCGGTGGCTGCATCTATCATAGTGCTTACCTCATTGATGGTGCCTTCGTACCGGCTGCTGTTTTTCTCAATGGTAACGCCGTCTCCCGCCTGCAGCCGGGACGCAATTTTTTCCGGCACAGAGAAGGTTACGGATTTGCTGCCTTCCCCGGCAATCACGCTGATCAAACTCTGCTGGGCTACCGTGTCGTGAACCTCTACATCGCAGATTTCCACTTTGCCGGAAATGGGAGCAGTAATATTGGCAAACTCCACCTGGGTATCGTAGTTCAACTTCATGGAGTCATAGTTAATCTGAGCATTCTTGGCCGCTGTCTGCGCCTGCTCGTACATGGCGCTGGCAATGTCTCCCGCCTCAAACAAGGCTTTCTGTCTTGCCAGGTTCGTCTGGGCGTCTTTTAATGCCTGCTCTGCAGACTCTAACGACAGCTTTGCGCCGTCTACCTGCCTGGTGTCAATTTTGCAGATAATCTGGCCTTCTTTTACCATATCTCCTGCCTTTACATAAACATCCGTTACTTCTCCCGCCATCTTCGGGTAAATGTATACCACATCTGACGGCTCTACCTTTCCTACCAATTCCCGGAAAAGCTCAATGGTGCCGGTCTGAGGCGTCTGCACCTCTACCACCGGAAGGGGAGCCTCCTCCAACACCGCTGACTTCTTAAACAGCCTGGGAACCGCCACTGCTGCCACTGCTGCCAGGGCCACCACTGCTACGCCTGCTATTACCACACTCTTTTTCATTGCTGTCTCCTCTTTTTATGCTCATTTACTTTTCACATACTCCATATGCCCCATGCTTCAGGATCTCCAGGGCGCCCCGGAAGTTTTTCCGGATATAGGGTTCCTCCTCCGGGAACTCGTAAAACCGCCTGATGGATAACATCAATGCGGCAGCTCCCATCGCAAGAAGGGGCTCATATTCTTCTGCAGACCTGTACTGAAACCGGCTTTTGTCGATGCGCTCAAGCAGCCACTGAAGTTCCGGATTTTCTGCCTTTCCATTTTCCTTCCTGCAGGGAAACAGGCCAATAATCTGCGCTCCCTCACGATAAGAAAATATATTCCGCATAATGTCCAGCATGACGGATGTTTCCTGCATCCGATCTACAAACCGGTCAAAAATTTCTTCCAGAAGACCGAAAAAATCTCCGCCGTTCTGCTTCAGTTCTTCCTCGCAGTATTCTAAAACCCGTTCATGACTGTCGGAAAATATGTACCGCAAAAGGTCGTCCTTATCTTCAAAATAAGTATAAAAACTGCCTCTGGAAATTTCTGCAGTGTGGATAATCTGGTTAATGGAAACCTTCTCATAAGGCACCCTGGCAAATTCCCGGACTGCAGCTTCCCGAATCAGCCTCCGTTTTGCGTCCGGCAGCCTGTAAAACCGCTCTGTAGGCATCTCGTCCCCCCCTCTCCCGTCTGCTTTGACGGAATAGATGCATCTTTCATTCAGAAGATGTTGTAATTATAATGACACCCTGTCACTTAGTCAATAGAGGTTATAGAAATTTTAGACTTTTTATTTGAATTTCTCTTTCTCTGGTATTATAATGAAACACAGCAAAATTTTAAGGAGTTCTTTTGGGATGGGATACTTATATTTATTCTGTGTTGCCCTTATGTTCAGTTTCGGCGGCACCTGCGTAAAACTAATCAGTCCTTACTTTGGGGCAGCCTACATTACCTTTTTCCGCTTCCTGTTCGGCGTTATGTGGCTGTTTCTTTTAAAGCTGGTTCTGCGGCAGCGCTTCCGGGCAGATTTTAGAAAAATCCTGCTTGCATCCATAGGATGGATTCTGTTCGGGGCCTTTGCCAAGTGGATGGCTTACCTGGCAGAAAACTATGCCCTTTCTCATGGCCCTTCTTACGGAAACATTGTAACCCAGCCGGCCCAGACCATCTTTCTGACGATTGTCAGCATTTTAATGTTTAAGGAAAAGCTGCCGCCCGGAAAGATTTTCTGTATTCTGCTCTGTATCCTGGGCGTAATGTGCATCTCCTTAAACGGCCGGTCCCTGGACGCCTTTTTCCGGGAAAACCTGCTGTTTACCGGACTGTTCATCCTCTCCGGCGTATGTGCCGGATGCCATGTGCTGGCCCAGAAAATGGTGGCTGACCGGATGGACATCGTAGACAGCAACCTGTCCATCTTCGCCTTCTCTGCCCTGATGGCAGCCGTTCCTCTGGCAGGACCGGTGGCCGGCGGTGAACTTTTGGGAGTCCGTCCGGATTTAGCCTGCATTCTGGCAATCCTGGCCTTTGGCTTCATTACCGGAATGGGATTTTATCTAAACGCCAAAGCCATTCCCCTGGTTCCCTTTTACATGGTGCCGGTCATCCAGAGCACTATGGCGGTCTTTGCAATCCTGTGGGGCGTGCTGTTCTTCCACGAGGAAATTACCCTGTGGATTATCGGCGGAACCCTTACCTTTATTACAGGCGTCATCGGGCTGCAAATAAAAAAAGCTTAGAAGTTGCCCATTTGCACCATTCATGTTAAAATACAAAACATATTATTCCGAAAGGAGCTTCCGATGCAGCATATTTATACAAATGTTACAGACCGGACCGGTTTTTTCGAGGGAAACGACCCTACCGCTCTGGCCAGACAGTACGGCACCCCTCTTTATATATACAATGAGCGAATCCTGCGGCAGCGGTGCCGGGATTTGAAAAACATGGTAACCTATCCCAACTTTGTAGTGGACTACTCCGCTAAGGCCAACAGCGGCCTGGCTTTTCTCCAGATTGTCCGTTCCGAAGGACTGGAAGCAGACGCCATGTCCCCCGGCGAAATCTATATGGAGCGGATGGCCGGCTTTGAGCCGGAAGAAATTTTCTACATCTGCAACAATGTTTCCCAGGAGGAAATGCAGTATGCCATTGATGCAGGCGTACGCATCAGTGTAGACTCTGTAAGCCAGTTAGAGCAGCTGGGCCGGATTGCTCCGGGGCATCAGGTAGCTATCCGGTTTAACCCTGGCGTGGGAGCCGGACACCATGAAAAGGTAGTTACAGCCGGAAAGGAAACCAAGTTCGGCGTGGACCCGGCAGACATTCCCCAAGTGAAGGAGCTGCTGAAAAAATATAATTTAAAGCTGATTGGCATCAACCAGCACATCGGTTCTCTATTTATGACCGGCGAAGCCTTTACCGCCAGCATTTCCGCTCTCTTTGACATTGCCAGACAGTTTCCGGATCTGGAATTCGTAGACATGGGCGGCGGCTTCGGCATTCCTTATAAAAAAGAGTTTGGCGAAGCGCCTCTGGATTTAAAGGAACTGGGACAGGCTATGGATAAGGCCCTGTATCAGTTTGCAGAGGAATATGGGCGTCAGCTTACCTTCCGGATTGAGCCGGGCCGCTACATCTCTGCGGAATGCAGCGTAATCCTTTCCACGGTTCACGCCGTCAAGTACAACCAGAACAGGAAATTTGTAGGCTGCGACTGCGGCTTCAATGTGCTGCAGCGGCCAATTATGTACGATTCCTACCATGGCGTAGAAATTTTCCGGGAGAAGGATATTCCCTCTGAGAACGAAGAAACGGTTACGATTGTGGGAAATATCTGCGAAAGCGGAGACATTTTAGCCAAGGACAGGACATTGCCGGAAATCCGCGAGGGAGACACCCTCTGTATCCTGGACGCCGGCGCCTATGGTTTTACCATGGCCTCCAACTACAACAACCGCCTGCGCCCCGCAGAAATTCTCATCCGGGAAAACGGAGAAGTAGTCCTGATTCGGGAACGAGAAGTGCTGGAAGATTTGATGCGGCATGTGATTGGATTGAAAGATTTATAAAAAGATTTATCCCCGCCAAGCCAGGCGGGGATAAATCTTTTTATATTTCCTCTTGCTTTTTTGTATTTTCACTATATAATAAATACTGTATACAAGAAACATTGAAAATACAATCCGGTTACAGGTTTTGAAAGGGAACCGGATTATTCCTATCAATCATACAAAGGAGCGTACACCATGATCAATCATCTGGGACTGAAAGCCTATGGTAAAATCAACCTGGGGCTGGATGTGCTGCGCAGACGGGAAGACGGTTACCACGAAGTCCGCATGATCATGCAGACCGTAGGTATTTTCGACCGGGTAGACTTAATCCGGAAGACAAAGCCAGGCATCCAGGTGGAGACCAACCTTTATTACCTTCCCACCAATGAGAACAACTTAGTCTACAAGGCCGCCAAGCTTCTGATGGACGAATTTGATATAAAAGAAGGCCTTACCATCCGCCTGAAAAAATTCATCCCGGTAGCTGCCGGCATGGCCGGAGGCAGCAGCGATGCAGCCACTGTTTTATTCGGCGTCAACAAAATGTTCCATCTGGGCCTCTCCACAAAAGAGCTGATGGAGCGGGGCGTAAAAATCGGGGCGGATGTTCCCTACTGCATTATGCGGGGTACTGCCCTTTCCGAAGGCATCGGAGAAATCCTTACTCCGCTTCCGCCGGTTCCCCAGTGCCAGGTGCTGATTGCCAAACCGGCCATCAGCGTATCTACCAAGTATGTGTACGAAAACCTCCGCGCCAACGATTTAAGGCCGGAGCAGCATCCCGACATTGACGCCATTATCGGCTCTATCCGCAAAGGAGATATATACGGCATTGCAGATAATCTGGGAAATGTGCTGGAAACAGTAACAGAAAAAAATTATCCGGTTATCCGGCAGATCAAAGATACCATGCTGGAGCACGGGGCCATCGGCTCCTTAATGAGCGGCAGCGGCCCCACGGTCTTTGGCCTGTTTACCAACCCTAAAGCTGCCCAGGAGGCCTACGAAACCCTGCGCTACAACGATGCAGACGGTTTAGCCAAGCAAGTGTATCTGACTAATTTTTACAATCAAAAGGAGAACCGTCATGAATCATGAATTGAAAGTCAATATGAACGAATATCTGCCCCTGCGGGATGTGGTGTTCAACACCCTGCGCCAGGCCATTTTAAAGGGAGAGTTAGAGCCGGGAGAACGGCTGATGGAGATTCATCTGGCAGACCGGCTTGGAGTCAGCCGCACCCCTATCCGGGAAGCCATCCGCAAGCTGGAGCTGGAAGGCCTGGTTCTGATGATTCCCCGCAAAGGCGCTGAGGTAGCCAGAATCTCCGAAAAGAGCCTGCGGGATGTGCTGGAGGTGCGCCGCTCCTTAGATCAGCTGGCCATTGAGCTGGCCATTGAACGGATGACGGACGATGACATCGCCGCTCTGGAAGCTGCTCAGGAGCAGTTTCGGGAAGCTGTAGCAGGCGCCGACGCCATGGCCATTGCCCAGTGTGATGAAAATTACCACGACATCATCTACAACGCCACCGGCAACTCTCGTCTGGTACAGATCTTAAACAATCTGCGGGAGCAGATGTACCGCTACCGCCTGGAATACATTAAGGACGCCGACAAGCGACAGATTCTGGTGCTGGAGCATGACCAGATTTTAAAAGCCGTCAAAGGCCGTCATGTAGCCGAAGCCAGGATCGCTATCCGGGAACACATTGATAATCAGGAAATTACCGTTTCCAGAAATATAAAAGAGCAGAAATAGCTCCATTTATTCTTCCGGCAGTTCCCACGCCTCGTCCTCTGCACGAGGCTCTTTTTTGGGCATATAAATATCGAAAATCCCTACAAACAGCATGGAATTTAAAAACGCCAGCAGGGGAAAGCCAAACAGCACCATGATCATAAACAGCACCGGCACCATAAATACCAGCAGGATTACCGCGCCGTCCATCAAAAGCATCACTATCGTACGAAGCAGGTGGCGCAGAGACATAAAGCAGGCATTAAAAATTGTCCGCCTTATCGGATTATAAAATCTGGCCTGCAGCGGGAAAACATACAGAGAGATCAGCAGCCAGATGAAGCCGAAAGCCAGCAGAACTGATGTCATTACCGTCCGAAAGGTGGACGGCTCCATATGGACAAAGAAATAGATGTCAAACCCGATCAAAAACCCAACAGCCAGAAGAATCAGCCAGATGGCCGTAGCCTGCTTGAAGTTCTCCTTGAAGGACCGGAAAAACGCTTTCACTGTAGAATCGTTCTCATCCCGGACCAGCTTCAAGGCCACATAGTAAACTGCAGTGGTAGACGCCCCCATAGTCACAATGGGAATGCTGCAAAGCACCCACAGCAGATTTAAAACCATTACATCAAAGAATTTTCCGATGAAACGCCACACCGGATTGTCGTAATTAAACAGATTTGACATCATGCTTCTTTCCTCCAGTCGTAAAGCTTAACCACCATTATAGCGAAAATAGAGGGAAAATGCAATGCGTCACTTTACAAACCGCTCCAAAATCTCGCCGCTGCGGTAAGCCGCCAGCAGCCGCTCCAAATCTGAAATTTTTTCCCGCAGAACCCGGCCTGTGTCCGTATCTCCCACCAGTTTGCGCTTGCTGACCCGCTGGACGATAATGCTGTCCGACTTAATATCAATTTCATGCTCAATGGCAGCCTCTGTAGACTCAAACGGCTCAAGCGCTGCCAGAATCAGACCATAGGAATTGTAGGTCAGAGAATATCCGGCGATGCCGGTCTCCGCCTGGTACGCCTTGGAAAATCCGCCGTCTATTACCAGCACCTTTCCGCCGCATTTCACCGGATTTTCCCCGCTTCTGGACTTTACCGGAACATGGCCATTGATAATGTGAGCCGTCTCCGGGTTCAGGCCGAACTCCCTCATAATTCCATACACCACCCCTTCATTTTCCAGCAGATGATAATAAGGATTTTTCTTTTCCCGGTGAGTTTCCCTGTCTGCCAGGAAATACCGCTCAAAGGTAGCCATCTTGTCCTTGCCAAACAAAGGAGAGTCCGGATGAAGCCAGATATACCACATCACATCCCGGCTGACTGCCCGCTCTGCCTCTTTTTCCGATAAAATGGCACGGCGGACATCGTTCTCCAACGCATCGTAAAGAGCCCGTCCTTTTAAGCGTTCTCCCCTGTACTCCACTGCCTTTAAGCTGCCGTCCTCATTTAAGGGAATACAGCCGTGATACAGCAGATTTCCATTGTAAATTTTGTAAAGGCCGCCTTTTGCCAGCAGAAAACGAACATGCTGCTGCAGCTTCTCACAGTTTTTAAATGCCTGCACCAGCCGTTCCATAATATCGGCTTCCATAGAAGTATAGGCATAAGGGTCTTTCGGATCTATCGTAGGAAAGTTTTTATCCAGCAAAGGATATTCTGTTCCGTCTATATCGATGGTTCCTGCCTCGAAATTGATTCTGTGAAGAAGATTCCGGCTCTCCAGATGGAACTCCGGACGCTGGTTTATAATCTGCCCCTCTGCCTTGAACTGAATGATGGAGATGGCCTTGTGAAGCTTCACATTGACCTCCGCTTCGTACTGGTTCAGCACATTGTCCCCCTTCAGTTGAAAACAGGAACAGGGATCCTGGCCGTAAACATTGATGGCAAAGGTAGCCAGCGGCAGCAGATTGATACCGTAGCCATCTTCCAGAATATCCAGATTGCCGTAGCGGGCACAGATGCGGATTACATTGGCGATACAGCCCGGCTGTCCCGCCGCCGCCCCCATCCACAGAACATCGTGGTTTCCCCACTGAATATCCACAGAATGATAGTCCATCAGCTTGTCCATAATCCGGTGCGGCCCCGGTCCCCGGTCATAGATGTCCCCTACAATGTGAAGATGATCCACCACCAGCCGCTGAATCAGCTGGCACATGGCTATAATACATTCTTTTCCCCGTCCTACCCGGACGATAGTGTCCACGATGGCATTGTAATAAGAGGTTTTGTCCGCCCCGTCTCCCTTTCCGGTCAGCAGCTCCTCCAGCACATAGGCAAATTCAGGAGGCATTGCCTTACGGACCTTAGAGCGGGTGTACTTACTGGCAGCCCGCTTGCAGATTTCTATCAGACGGTACATGGTAATCCGGCACCATTCGTCCTGGTTTGAAACCTGATTCATCATCTGCTCCATCTTCTCCCTGGGATAGTAGATCAGGGTAGCCAAAGCCTGCTTATCCTTCGCCGATAAGGTGTTGCTGAACACATCGTTGACCTTTCTCCGGACAGAGCCGGATCCGTTTTTCAGCACATGGGCAAACGCCTCGTATTCCCCGTGAATGTCCGTCAGAAAATGCTCTGTCCCTTTGGGCAGGTTTAAAATTGCCTCTAAGTTAATCAGCTCCGTGGACGCAGCCGCCACAGAGGGGTATAAATCCGCCAACCGTTCTAAATAACGGAGTTCCTCCTGATTCATAACCAGAAACCTCCTTTTTATAATTTGCAGTGTACACGCTTATAGAATATTTCCATTATACAGAAAAGAGCCCCATCCCGCAATGGAACGACAAAGAAATGACAATTAAGTTTTTCTTTGGCAGAAATCTGTGATATAATAAATTTTATTTTGAGAAAGGACAGATGGACATTTATGAAGATAAAAGAAAAAATAAATACAGAGCGGGAAAAGCTTGGCTCCATGTCATGGAAAGACCGGCGCTGGTACATCTGGGAATACTATAAATTCCACATTTTAGGAATCCTTTTGGCAGTTGTAATGCTTTACAATGTGGGGGCAGCCGTCTACCGCAATACCTTTGAGACGGCGCTTTACTGCTATTACTTAAACAGTCACAACCCGGAGATGAACCTGGCTCCCGCAGAGGAAGGCTTCGCCGCTTACGCCGGTTTAAATAAAAAACAGATGATTACTTCTGAAATCAGCTCTGCCTCCTTTGATAATTCTGCCTCAGAATTTGACTATGCAGTAATGGCTAAAATTACTGCCCTGGTTATTTCCCAGGATCTGGATGTGATAGTCGGCGATACCGTTGCCACGAACCACTACGCCTCCCTAAACGGATTTGCAGATTTAGAAACCGTTCTGCCGGCCGAGCTTTCTGCCCAACTGCAGGATCGGTTCTACTATGCCAAAGATATGGACGGCACAGAACACGCCTTTGCCATCAATCTTTCCGGCACGGCTTTCGCCGAAGAAACCGGGCTGAACCAGGATATGCCGCTGCTTGGCATCATCGCCGGTTCTAAGCGGCAGGATATGGCCACAGCCTTTGTCCGTTATATTTTCCAGTAAGGAATCCCCAGCTTTTCCAGCAGCCTGACAGATCCTGTGTTGTCAGGCTTTACCTTTGCCCTTACGGGGCACCCGTACCCTTCTTCCGCCCAGGAAAGGATGGCCCGGCATGCTTCTTCTGCGTAGCCTCTGCGGCGATAAGGGCAAAATATGTGATACCCCAGCTCCAGGGAAAAATCCTGGGCACCAGTTCCTTCCCGTCGGCCTTCTGCCCGCTCCGGCCAGACTTCTTCCGGCTCCCACTGGGTCAGACCGGCAGTTCCTACGATCACTCCATCGGATTTCTGCACCACTGCCCAGATACCGTATTCGTAAAAGCGGTACTGGTTTTTGATGTAGGCAGCCAAAAGCTCCGGGGTGTAAAATACGGCGTCTGCCGGGGTGTCCTCAGGCTCTTTCGGAATCTGCCCTGCATCCTCTGCAGTCAGTTCCCGGATAATCAGCCGCTTTGTCTCGCAGATGTTCCAGGGAAGACCTAAATGTCTGCGGACAACCCGCTCCAGATAAGGCATCAGAAGTTCCAGTTCCTTCTCTTCCGACAATTCTACGGCATATTCTGCCCCGCTTAACAGGCCTGTCTGATTTTCCCTTAAAATGGCAACAGAGACCCGCCCCGCCGCTTTCGCAGCAGAGAGAGTCTCTTTTTCATCAGACAGGATTACCGGGTAAACGATTCCATCTACCATAATCTCTTGCTTGATCGTCATCAGCACTTCTCCGGCTCGCCGTACTCCTGGCCAAAGGTATCCACAGTCATGGATTTGATTTTCTGCTCTTTTAAGGGACGGTCGCTATAGTCGGTGCGGGTCTCTGCAATCTTATTTACCACATCCATACCCTCTGTTACTTTTCCGAAAGCAGCATAAGCACCGTCTAAGTGGGGAGCGTCCTTGTGCATAATAAAGAACTGGGAACCGGCGGAGTTAGGCATCATGGCTCTTGCCATACTCAGCACGCCCTCGGTGTGCTTTAAGCCATTCTGAAAGCCGTTCTGGGAAAACTCGCCCTTAATGCTGTAGCCCGGACCTCCGGTGCCGGTGCCCTGAGGACATCCGCCCTGAATCATAAAGCCCTGGATTACCCGGTGGAAAATCAGGCCGTCGTAGTAGCCCTTCTTTGCCAGACTGATAAAGTTCTTCACCGTGTTAGGCGCAGTCTCCGGATAAAGCTCCGCCCGGATTACATCACCGTTTTCCATAGTAATAGTAATTTCTGGATTTTTCATGTTCAAAATCTCCCTTCTGTCATTTCCGAAACCGCTCCCATTCGGAGCAGGCTGCTGTCTCTAGTTTAATGATAAGTGGCGGGATTGTCAACCTTGTCCTCTTATTCATATTCTGTTCACAATTCATTAAAAAACCTTTTACATTGTCATCACGATTTCTTCACGAATCCTGCCTATACTATAACCATAAACAACAGACGCAGTTGTTTATGAAACGCTTATAAGATTTTTTTCATAATACTCGAGCTGATAATACAAATTATCAGCTCTCCTCCCTTTTTACCTCTTTTATAAATCGTACAAAACGAAAAAGGTGCAGTCCAAAACAGGCTGCGCCTTTTTTCTGGTGTTATCTTCTCTTACCGCATGCAAATATAGATCAGATATACCGTATACATTCCCAGCATCACAGCCCCTTCCAGACGGCTGATCCGCTGTTTGCTGCGGCATAAAAACCACACGATCACGCTGAACACAATCAGGCACAGGGCGTCAATGACAGCCGCAGGCTCAACAGGAATCGGCTTCACTGCCGCAGACAGGCCCAGCACCATCAGAATATTGAAAAGGTTGGAGCCAATAACATTGCCCAGGGCCAGTCCATTCTCCCCTTTCCGGGACGCCACCACAGAAGTAACCAGCTCCGGCAGAGAAGTTCCAAGAGCTACTACCGTCAGGCCTACCAGAGTTTGGCTCAGACCGAAGGACAGGGCAATCTGGCTGGCGCAATCTACTACCAGGTCTCCGCCCCAGACAATGGCGGCCAGGCCGCCTGCAATGTAGATCAGGCATCGAAACGGCGACATGGTTTTAAATTCTTCATCAGATTCTACCCGGTTGCGCAAAGCGTCCCGCACGGTCATCCCTACAAAAGCTGCAAACAGCACCAGCAAAAAAATCGCCTCCAGACGGCTTACAAACCGGTCTCCCGCAATCATGGCAAACAGCGCTGCTGCCGCGCCTACAGAAGCCACATAGTCCCACCGAAGCTGGACTGCAAAGGAACGGATTACACCGCAGGCGCCTAACACCATCAGCAGATTGAAAATGTTGGAGCCGATTACATTGCCTACTGCAATCTCATTATTTCCTGCCAGAGACGCAGTGATGCTGACTGCCAGCTCCGGAGCGCTGGTTCCAAAGGCCACAATGGTAAGGCCAATGATAATGCTGGGTACACACAGCGACTTGGCAATAGATGAGCTTGCCTCCACAAAATAATCTGCGCCTTTGATCAGAAGCACAAATCCCAGAATCAAAAACAGATAGACCATAATAATCTTCCTTCCTGCATGTAAAAAGCGGGACCTTTATTGCATCAAAACAACACAACAAAAGTCTCGCTTATTATATGCGCACCGAGCCGAAAACCGGCCGTGATGACGACAACGCACGGCAAACATTCTGCCAAGCTACTCCCTTTTATTCAAAGGGAAGTATATTGAATTTTCTTCATCTTGTCAAGGCCGAAATAGAAATTCTCCATATACCGCCCTATCTGAAAAGTGCCCCGGCATCCTTCCTGGACAGTCCCTCCTCCTCATAGGCCTGCGCCTGATCTTCCAGATGATCCCGGATTTCCCGGTTTACCTCTGCCCTGGCAGTTTTACTGCGAATTTGAGAGGTCAGTGTGTCCAGATATTCATCCCATCCCACAGGACACACCCCCAATCACCTGCGTTACCGCGTCTGCGTAGTCATTCCACTCCTTTTTCTTTTCCTCCAGAATCTGCCGCCCCCGCCTGGTAATCCGGTAATATTTCCGAACCTTTCCCTGGCTTTCCTGCTCATAAACCGTCAGTCTGCCATCTGACTCCAGGGTATGAAGCAGTGGATAAAGAGTTCCTGCCTTCAACTCAAACACATGGTTGGACCGGTTCCGCAAAGTCTCGATCATCTCATAGCCGTACATATCCTTTTCTGATAAAAGCTGCAAAAGCAGCATAGCTGTATTTCCTGAAACTGTATTTTTATCTGCTGCCATATTTACCCTCCTGCCTTTTTCATCGCCCTTTTATATAGATAATCTATATATCGGTTATCTATATATGTCAAGACCATGTTTTAGGAAACGATACCTCCCGCCCCAGCACCCACAGCGCCGCAATATTGGGATAGGCCATCAGGCCGTTCCACACATCGGAAATCAGCCACACCACATCCAGACGGCACAGACATCCGGCAAATACTGCAGCAAGGTAAAGAAATGTATAGCAGGAAAGAAATCCTCCCGGACAGCCGCCGGTTCTTACAAACAGACGCTCTCCCAAATAAGCCGCCGTCTGACGCCCCAGATAATACCAGGCGATAATCGTGGCAAATGCAAACACCACCATGGCGCCGGACACCAGCCATTCTCCCAGGATTCCCAGCCGTTCAGAAAAGCACCAGGCTGTCAGTGCCGCCCCGTCCTGCCCGGCAGGGGCATTGCCGCCGCAGACACAGAGAATTACCAGGGCCGTTAAGGTGCAGATGACGATGGTATCAAAAAACACCTCAAACATGGCCCACATGCCCTGCTGCTGAGGAGTGGTATCCTCTGCCGCCCCATGAAGCACCGCCAAACTTCCAAGGCCCGCCTCATTGGAAAAAACGCCGCGGGACAGGCCAAAGCGGACGCTGCGGCTTAAAAGAAATCCGGCAATCCCGCCGCCTGCTGCCTCCGGGGTAAAGGCGCCTTGAAACACCATCCCAAAAACAGCGGGAATCCGTTCCCAGAAAGACAAAATGACGGCGCCGGAAAACAAAATGTAAATCCCGGCAGAAACCGGCATCAGCCGTTCCGCTACTTTGGAAATCCGGCTGGTTCCGCCTAAAATAACCGACGCCGTCAAAGCCGTAATAAAAACAGCGCTTATCATCGGAGAAATACCTGCAGAAAACTCCAGGGTTCCGCTCATGGAATTAGACTGAACCATGCTGCCCATCCCCAGGGAACACAGCACTGCCAGGGCTGCATAAAGAATGCCCAGCCAGGGAATACCCAGACCCCGCTCCATATAAACCATAGGCCCGCACATCCATTGGCCGTCCTCTCTCCGGTAGCGGTACTGCTGCCCCAGAACCGTCTCTGCATAGGCAGTCATCATGCCGATTACGGCGGAAATCCACATCCACACCAAAGCTCCGGGGCCTCCGGCTGTCAGGGCCGTAGCCACCCCCACAATATTTCCGGTGCCGATGGTGGCCGCCAAAGCAGTACAGGCAGACTGGAACGCAGTCACGCCTCCTTTGGACGCCTCTTCTTGTTCCTGACTTCCTAAAAAACTTCCTGCTGTAGCCTTCCACCAATGGCAAAATCCCCGAATCTGAAACCCCTTTGATTTTATGGTAAACCAAAGCCCTGTCACCAGAAACAAGAGCATCGTCCAGGGCCCCCACACAATGAAGTGAATCGTCTGCGCCGTCTGCATCGTCCCCTCCAAATTTTTGTCCTTTCTTCCACTGTATGCAGAGGCTGTTTCCTCTTATTCCCGGCAAATCATTCCTCGCAATTTCTGTAAATTGATGATATAATGAGCGTAAGAGAGTCAGAGGGAGCTTGCTCACTCCTGACGAACGGCGAAATTATTGAGTGATGAAATCACGATATAATGAGAATTAGAGGGAGCTTGCACGCTCCTGGCGAACAACGAAATGATTAAATGTTAAAATCACAATATAATAATCATGTCAGGATAATCTTATCTTTGAAAGAGGGGATTTTATGCCAGGCTTTACCACCCATTATATTATGGGCATGAAAGCATTTAACGATATGCCCAACAACCATTTGAAATATATCATCGCAAAATACCGCTGGCTTTATCAACTGGGCCTGCAGGGGCCGGACATGTTCTTCTATAACCTGCCCATTCTGCGGCACCGGGACTACCGGAATGTAGGCTCCTACATGCATGAGCATCATATCCGGGATTTTTTCCTGTGCTTTATGAAAAATTTGCATGAAATCCAATCCCGCCAGCAGCGGGAGGAGGGACTGGCCTTTTTCTGCGGATTTCTCTGCCATTATATCGGGGATTCCATCTGCCACCCTTATGTTTACGGGCGGATTGGCCACGATGTAAAAAATCCCAACATGGAGACGCATGGCCAGCACGCCGCCCTGGAAAACGACATCGACGCGCTGCTGCTCTGGAAATACAAAAAGAAAAAACCGTCCCAGTTTAACCAGGCGGCTACCATTTGCTTAAACGGCATGGAAATGCAGTTTATTTCCAGATTTTTATCCCAATGCATCAACGAAGTGTACTATCCCATTACCTACAACAACAGCTTCCAGGTAACACCGTCCATGATATACCGGTCCATTATGGCCATGCGTTTTGGATGCCGTACCCTGGCAGACCCGTCAGGAAAGAAGCAGAACGGTATCGCTTTTGTAGAAAACCTGATTCTGAAAAAACCGGTGGCTTCCCACAAGCTGGTTACAGATAAGGTAAGCAATCCCAGACAGTGCCTGAACCTGGACCATGAACTGTGGTGCAATCCCTGGGATAAGCGGTTGGCTTCCAGAACCTCTTTCCCGGATTTGTTCCGGTACTCTCTGTTAAAGTGCAGCAATGTGTACGCCATCATCAATGCTTATCTGAACAACCTGTCTCAGGATGTGAATAATTCTGAGATTGAGCGGCTGTTGGAGGAGCTGGGCAGCTACTCCTACCACAGCGGGCTGCTGGTAACCGATTAAACGATACGCAAAGAGGGGATATTGTAAACTGCGGCCCAGTACCTGACTGCAGTTTACAATATCCCCTCTCCAGCATTTTTACCGGATAATCTGGTCGCCGTCCTTGATACAGTAATGCTTCTCTACCTCTAACTTCCTCATCCACTCCTGGGTCTGAGGCGTCTCGTAGGCGTCCCCTTCATTCTCCCACAGCCAGTCCGGCGCAGGCCACAGACAGATTCTGGGACTAATGGCCTGATATACCTCCTGGCTGACGCCATGCTGTCCATGGTGCGCCATCTGCACAATATCAGATTTTAGGGCTTCCGCACCGGCCTGCTCTAACAGAAGGTCGCCGCCGATAGTCTGTAAATCCCCCAAAAAGAGAATGGATACATTGTTTACCACCATCCGATAGGCGATGCTGGCATCGTTTCCGTCCCGCTCCCCAACTTCATCCGGCCCCGGCTCATAGCGGTCGTTCATCACCGTAACGGTTACATCATCTACAGTGATTACCTGGCCCCGCTCCACTGTATGAAGCTGCTCCTGCGGCAGCGCGTCCAAAAGGCTCATAATCGTGCCTGCAGTTCCCAGGTCTCCCAGCTCGTGCGTCATGTACCAGTCCATATCTGCAAAATTATAGTAAATATTCTCAATCTTAATTCCTGTGTCAGTGCCGTCTGCTTCCTTTTGAAGCAGGTTGATCAGAGCGCCGACATGGTCTGTATGAGCGTGAGTCAAAAACCAGGCCGCAACCTGGCCTCCCTTCTCCCGGATAAGCTCCATTAAGTAATCGCCGTCTTCCCACCGGCCGCCGTCAACTACAATCAGCTTTCCGCCGCTGGTTTCCAGCAGGAACGACATCATCTGGCCGTTCGTCTGGTTCGTCAGCATGGCAAGCTCCGCTCCTCCCAGAATGGGAGTTTCATCCCGGTTTACCTTGGCTCCCTCTGTGATGATTTCCCCATTTACATAGGTGGGATCCGAAACAATATCTTCCACTGCCGGTTCTGTTTCCTTTTCCGAAGCATCCTTTCCCCAAAAAGTTTTGCCTGCAAAAAATAAAACCGCCGCCGCTGCCAGCACAATGACCAGCCAGACCGGCGATGGTCTTCCTGACCGTCCACGGCGCCGCCTTCCTCTGTGATGTCCTGTTTTTCTGGTTAGATTTGCCATACCGGCATTATACTGCATCCCACCGTGATGATTCATACAAAACCTCCCATTCATACTATATCTGCTATTCTACCAGAGTTTTACCACTATTCCTAGATGCTTTTCTCATTTCCATAAAAAAACTATTACTGTTGCTTGCTTTTTTTCGCTTCTGGTGTTATTATGTTCAATATGATTCGTTTTCAACTTTTTTTGAACAATTTTACTTTCAGGAGAACATTATATGAAATCTAAAAAAACTTCTTCGCTGTCCGGTCGGCTGGACTGGTTTACCACCCTGGTGCCATTCATCTGCATTCTGATTCTGTGCGCCTGGTTTGTGTTAAGTCCTGCTGATTCCTCCCAGACCCTAAGCTCCATCCGGGGTTTTCTTGAGAATGAACTGGGCAGCTACTATCTGCTCTTAGGCATCGGAGCCGTTCTCTGCTCCCTCTATATGGCCTTCTCCCGCTTCGGTCAAATCCGGCTGGGCGGCGAAGGCAAGCCTCAATACAGCGGTTTCCGCTGGGGCTCCATGATGTTTACTGCAGGTCTGGCTGCTGACATCCTGTTTTACTCCCTCTGCGAGTGGATGCTGTACGCCCAGGAGCCTCACATCCAGGAGCTGGGAGGAATCCAGCAGTGGGCCCCCACCTATCCCCTGTTTCACTGGGGTCCTATCCCCTGGGCTTTTTATCTGGTGACTGCCGTATCCTTCGGCTTCATGCTCCATGTAAGGAAACGGGAAAAGCAGAAATTCTCTGAGGCCTGCCGCCCAATTCTGGGCCGCCGGGTAGACGGCTGGGCCGGAAAATGTGTGGACCTGCTTGCAGTTGTGGCTCTGCTTGCAGGAACCGCCACCACCTTTGCCCTGGCAACACCGCTGCTCTCGCTGGCTGTAAGCCAGGTAACCGGTGTTCCCCAGTCCCCCCTCCTAACCATCCTGATCCTGGTGATTGTGTGCATTATATACACTGCTGCCGTCTACTTCGGCATGAAGGGCATCCAGTGGTCTGCCGCCTGCTGCATTTACCTGTTTTTCGGACTGCTGGCCTATGTACTGCTCTTCGGCGGAGAAACCCGCTACATTATAGAAAGCGGCATCAGCTCCCTAGGCAACCTGGCTCAGAATTTTATCAGCCTCTGCACCTTTACAGACCCGCTCCGCACCAGTTCCTTCCCTCAGAACTGGACCATGTTCTACTGGGCTTACTGGATGGTGTGGTGTGTAGCGGCCCCCTTCTTCATCGGCTCTATCAGTAAGGGAAGAACCGTAAAACAGGTGGTGTTAGGCGGTTACCTGTTTGGCCTGTCCAGCACCTTTATCTCCTTTATTGTCCTGGGCAATTACGGTCTGGGACTGCAGATGCATGGAAAGCTGGATCTTTTGGAAATGTACAGCCAGAGCGGGGATCTGTATACCTCCATCATAGCTATCATAAAGCAGCTTCCTCTGGAAAGCCTGGTGCTGGTGCTGTTGATCCTGTGTATGGTCACCTTTTACTCCACCTCCTTTGATTCCAGCACCGTAGTGGCCGCCGCCTACTCCTATAAATCCCTGGAAACCGGGGAGGAGCCGGACCGAAAAGTCAAGCTGTTTTGGGCGATCCTGCTGATTTTGCTGCCCATCGCCCTGATTTCCTCCGAAAATTCCATGTCCAATTTGCAGACCGTGTCCATCATTGCAGCATTTCCCATTGGGATTATTATTATCATGATTGTTGCCAGCTTCTTTAAGGATGCGAAAGAGTATATGAAAGAAAAGAATATCTGATATAAAAGATCACATAGCAAAAGCCCATCCAGCTTGGCAAAGCGGGATGGGCTTTTGCTTCTCCTAATTAAGTTATCTGTCTCCTCATCTGAAAAGTCAGCCGTTTCTGCTTTTTCTCAAGCTCTCCATAGAGCAATCTGCTACTGTTTAAAACCAACCTCCAAAATGCTGTGTATTCTATGCCTGTTTTATGAAATTTTGCTTTGCTCTGAACAATTACAATTTCTGGTTTCTTCCACCACATAAATGGGCCGGTCCTTCAGCTCACTGAACAGGATGGCGATGTACTCGCCAATAATCCCCACCAGCACAAACAAAATGGCAAACATAAAGCAGATTAAAATCACAATGGTAGCGTAGCCGCTGGGAGCGCCTTCTCTTGTAAGCAGGGTGTAGACCATTACCGCTACGCCCAAAAGCACGGCCACAATCCCGGCGTAAATCCCCAGCTTCAGAGGAAGGTTAGAAAAACACATGATGGTGTTGACGGAAAAAGCAAACAGCTTGCGAATGCTGTATTTACTGGCTCCGGCCACCCGCTCCTGGGCCTCGTATTCCATGGTTTCCCGCTTAAATCCGATATTCTGCACATATCCCCGCAAAAACCGCACCTTTTCCCGGTAGCTGCCCTTAAGCACCTGGGCCGCCTGCTTAGAAACCGCAAAGAAATCCGAGGCATTGGCCTCAAACTTTACATCCGACAAGGCGTTGATCACTGCATAGAACCCGGCAGAGGTTATATTTTTTATCAGTCCTGCAGATTTATTTTTCACCCGCACCATACTGATTACGCCGCAGCCCTCCTCCAGCCGTTTTACAATTCCTGGAAGACACTCCGGCGGATGCTGCAAATCTGCGTCCATACAGACGATGCCATCGCCTGAAGCATAGTCAATGCCTGCAATCATAGCCGCTTCATGGCCGAAATTCCGGGAAAAGGAAATTACCTTTACCCGGTCGTCCTGCTTCGCCAGGTTTCGCAGAAAAGCAAGGCTTCCATCCATGCTTCCGTCATTGACAAACAAAAGCTCATAATCCCAGCTTAAGTCTTCTAAAATCGGCTTTGCCGTCTTATAAAACAAGGGCAGCGCTTCTTCCTCATTGTAAACGGACACTACCACTGAGAGCAGTTTCTTTTCTGTTTCCATCACACTTCCTCGTCATACACCTGAATTTCAATAGTGGAATGGGCCGGCACCCGCTTTTCCTTCGGCGGCAGGGTCATGTAGTCTCCGTAGATCCAGGTCAGCACATCATGCCAGTACCGGGACGCCATCAGTTTCGTATCACAGAAATCCAAATCTACAATATCCTGACACCACTCCTTTTGTAATGTCACATACAGATAATCCGGCTGATAATTGCTGTAGTAAAGAAGGGGGCTTTTTCCCTTCCCATCCTTTCGCGCCACCATCTGCTGGAGATGGAACAGCACCTTCATGGGAATCAGCTTTCCCACTGCAGACGCTCCTCCCACAGCAATCTTGTGAAACAGGCTGTACTTTTTATAATCCAGATGATACCGGTGGCCCATAGCCAGTGCATAAATTCCTTTATGAAGCAGCAGCGTCCAGTTTGCCGCCCCTTTCTTCTGCGGAAGCTCATCAATGGTAAACAGATCTACCCAGAGATGATTCAGCTTGCCGTCGTAAAACTCCATCTCTCTATTGTTCTCATGGGTCTGGCTGTTCTTATAAATGATTCGGGCCGTAAAATCGAAGAAAGCCCGCCCGTTCTGAAAGCTCCAGGGCTGCACCAGCTCCATGGTCTCCGGCAGTTCCCGCTTTACCACCTTCATAAATGCATCGTAATTTTTCCTGGTAAACGCCACATCTGCATCATCGTCCCAGGGGATAAATCCCTGATGCCGCACAGCGCCCAAAAGGGTGCCTGCATCCAGCATATACTGGATTTTATATTTCCTGCAAATCCGGTCAATCTCTTTCAGGATTTTCAGATTTGTCTCATGTACCTTTGTCAAGTCGAAGTTCTGCTGCATATCTGTCCTCTTTTCCTCCGGGGCCATGTCTCCCGCCCCGTCTTCCCCCTATGCCTCCTGGGCTTTCAGACCCTCATGGACAGCCTGGGCCATGTAATCAATCATCTCATCACTCATGCCCGGATACACCCCGATCCAGAAGGTATCCTTCATAATGCGGTCTGTCTCTGAAAGCTCTCCTACTACCCGGTACCCCCGCTTTTCTGCCCGCATCTGGTCAAAGCAGGGATGCTTGGTTAAGTTTCCGGCAAACAGCATCCGGGTCTGAACGCCTTTAGCCTCAACAAACTGCACCAGAGCATTCCGGTCTATCCCTTCCCGGCAGGTAATCAAAAATCCGAACCAGCTGGGTCTGGAATTTTCACAGGCTTCCGGTAAAATCAGCTTGTCCTCTGTATCCTTAAGAGCTGCCTTCAGCCGGTCAAAATTGTGACGGCGCCTCTCTACAAAGCTGGGAAACTTCTCCAGCTGAGCGCAGCCGATAGCCGCCTGCATATCTGTTGCCTTCAAGTTATACCCGAAATGAGAATACACATATTTGTGGTCGTAGCCTAAAGGCAGCTCCCCATACTGGCGGTCAAACCGATGGCCGCACAGATTGTCTCTGCCAGAGGGACATACACAGTCCCGGCCCCAATCCCGAAAGGAGCGGATAATCTTATTCAGCAGCGGGTTGTTGGTATACACAGCGCCGCCCTCGCCCATAGTCATATGATGAGGCGGATAAAAACTGGAAGTTCCAATATCTCCGATGGTGCCGGTAAACCGCTCCTCGCCGTCAATGGTGTAGCGGCTGCCTAACGCATCGCAGTTGTCCTCTACCAGCCATAAACCATGCCGGTCGCAGAAGGCCTTCACTGCCTGAAGGTCAAAAGGATTTCCCAGGGTGTGGGCAATCATTACCGCCTTGGTCTTCTCTGAGCAGGCCTCCTCCAGTTGGGTCACATCGATGTTGTACTGAGGGATTGTCACATCCACAAACACAGGCACTGCACCGTACTGAATCATGGGGGTCACTGTGGTGGGGAAACCTGCTGCCACCGTAATGACCTCGTCTCCCGGACGGATCTGCCGTTCTCCCAGAAGGGGAGAGGTCAGAGCCATAAACGCATTTAAGTTTGCAGAAGAACCGGAGTTTACCAGGGAACAGTATTTCACCCCCAGATACTTTGCCAGCTTCTGCTCAAACTCATCGGTGTAGCGGCCGGAGGTCAGCCAGAACTCCAGTGCGCTGTCCACCAGATTTACCATCTCGTCTGCATCGTAAATCCGGGAAGCATAGGGAATCCGGTCTCCCGGCTGGTAAGCCTTTTTATTTTTAATATGATAATTCTCACAATACGCTGCCACCAGATCCAGAATTTCCTGGCGAGCCTGTTCCTGTGATTTTTCCATATTTCCCATAATTTCTGTCTCCATTTCTGTCCGGCTGCCTGGCCGGTTCTTACCTTTTAAATTAGAAGTCTGCAATCTGCTTGTCCATCACTGCAGCCACATCTTCGCCGTCTAAATAGACCCTGGACCAGGCCACCGTCTGGGCCAGCGCCTCCCGGATATTCCAGTGAGGCTTCCAGCCAAAGGTCCGTTTCAGCTTTGAGCAGTCCAGTTTCAGGAAATTGGCTTCGTGGGGGCCGCAGTCCGCCTGGTTTTCCCAGGCTGCCCCATCGCCCCACAACTCACAGAACATGGTTACCAGCTCTCCGGTTGTGACACAGTCGCAGTCATCCGGTCCCACATTATAATATCCCTGCAGTTCCCGGTTTTCATACTGCCGCTGCACAATCTCCAGATAGGCAAACAGCGGCTCCAGCACATGCTGGTACGGTCTGGTGGAATAGGGGTTCCGAACCCCTATCGTCTGACCTGCCGCCATAGCCCGCACGCAGTCCGGAATAATCCGGTCGTTGGCAAAATCCCCGCCGCCGATTACATTTCCAGCCCGTGCAGTGGAAATGGCGCAGTCCCGGTCTGCAAAAAAAGATTTCTGATAGCTGTGAGTTACCAGCTCTGAACAGGATTTACTGTTAGAGTAGGGATCGTAGCCGTCTAAAGGATCGCATTCCCGGTAGCCGTACTCCCATTCCCGGTTCTCGTACACTTTGTCCGTAGTCACATTCAGCACAGACTTTACGGAAGAAGTCAGCCGCACACACTCCATCAGATTTACCGTTCCCATCACATTGGTCTCATAGGTATAAACCGGATCCTTGTAGGAATCCCGCACAATGGGCTGGGCCGCCAGATGAATCACAAATTCCGGCCGGGCATCCTCAAAGGTCTGCTTAAAATGCTTGAAATCCCGGATGTCGCCAATTACAGACCGGAAGGATGAACCATTAGGGCCATGGGACAGGCCGTCCTCAATCATACGGTACAAAGCCGGGTCTGTAGGCGGCTCTAAGGAATATCCGGTTATCTGCGCCCCGGAAAGAGCCAGTATCCGGCAGAGCCAGGCTCCCTTAAAGCCGGTATGGCCAGTTACCAAAACCCGCTTTCCGGCGTAAAACTGCTTGCATGCGTCTAAGTTATACATTGTGTTGTCTCCTTCACTCTACTTCCAGATTTTCCAGGGGGCCTGTCCCAACTGCCACAAATCCTCCAGCTTCTTCATCTCCCGCTGGGTGTCCATACACTGCCAGAATCCATCGTGATAGAAGCTCATTAACTGTCCCTCTGCAGCCAGACGCTGCATGGGTTCCTGCTCAAATACAGTGGTATCGTCTTTCAGGTAGTCAAAAATTTCTGGATTCAACACCATGAAGCCGCCGTTGATAACGGCTCCATCGTTGGCAGATTTTTCCCGGAAGGACCGGATGGTATTATCCGGGGCGATGTCCAGCACCCCTTTTTGCTGTCCGATGTTCACCGTAGTAATAGTAGCCGTCTTTCCGTGGCTTTCATGGAATTTCACCAGGCTGTCCAGATCTACATTGCAGACCCCGTCTCCGTAGGTCAGCATAAACGGTTCGTTTCCGATGTAAGGCTGAATCCGCTTTACCCGGCCGCCGGTCATGGTGTAAAGGCCGGTATCCACCAAAGTCACCTTCCAGGGCTCGGAGGTATTGTTGTGAACCTCCATCTGGTTGTTTGCCAGATCAAAGGTCACATCAGACCGATGCAGGAAATAGTCTGCAAAAAACTCCTTCACCACATACTGCTTGTAGCCCAGGCAAATCACAAACTCGTGAAATCCGAACTCGGAATAGTATTTCATAATGTGCCACAGAATGGGCCACCCGCCAATCTCAATCATGGGCTTCGGCTTCAAATGGCTCTGTTCACTGATTCTCGTTCCCAGCCCTCCGGCCAGAATTACAACCTTCATCATTTTCAACCTCCTGAACTGTAACGGTAACATATCCCTAGTCCGCCGTCATGGTAAGCAACAGGGCCAGCCGGGTAGTTCCCCGCTTTTCCAGTGCATTGGGTACATAGAAATTGGTTTCAAACCGCAGCATCACCGGCTCATAGGGATTTGCCTGGATCGTAACCTGCTTCCCTTCTTCATCAAAATGAATGTATTCCTGGGCTTCCCCATTTACATAGACCGTCAGCCACTGATCCTCCTGAAGCTCTCTTGGATAGTAAAAGCTTAAATGAATCTCCCCGGTACTGCCTGCCTGAACCTGAACCTGAGCCCGCTCGTCAATCCAGCCGTCCTCGTAATAACCGTAAACCGGGCGGCACTTCATGGTCTTTACCACATGGGTTACATCCTGGTATCGGTTGTTGGCCGGGTCTTCCTGAAGCACCAGCATTTCATCGGTTATCAGGCCGATGTCCCGCACATCGTCGATATGCTCGATCCGCACACAATCGTCCCGCCGCATGGGATCAAACACCTTGAAAAAGTAATCCTCGGTAAACTCGCTCATCTCGAAGGTATCGCCGATAATAAAAATAGTTTTGCCGAAAATGGCGTCTCCGTACTGGCCGTAGGTTTCCTCAGCCAGAGAATTGTAATGCTCCTGATCCCGCCAGTAGTAAAGGTTGGGATACAGACTGCGGTAATAATGCTCCACCGGCAGCATCAAACCTGCGTACACCGTAATCAGCGTCAGAAACGGAACTCCCAGAATCCAGCGGCCAGTCCGCTCCAGCCCTTCTGTCAGGAATCCGTACATCCAGGCCATAAATAAGAGCGCCGCCCCATAAGACACATATACCCAGCGCATTTCCACCCGGATGGTAACGCTGGAACAGACGATGCAGGCTCCGATAAAGGCCACAAACAAAGCTGCTGTCTGCAGGGCACGGACACAGCCTTTTCTCCGCTGCAGAAGCCGTATAAAGAAAGCCAGAATCAGCACCACCAGCATCAAATCTGCAATTCCAATCAGCACCATCACCCAAAGAGGCGCCTCCCGGAAATTCTGGCCGTTCATGTGCTCCGGCCCTGCATTGATTCCGAAAATATAGGCAATCTGGCACAAAACATAGTGAAGAACCGATTTCACGGAAATGGTATCTACCACGTCCGTTCCTCCAGTTCCTGCCGGAGATACTGTTCCGATAAACAAAAGCCGCATCAGTTGTACAAAGGCAAAGCCTGCAACCGGCTCCGCCCAATGCTTCCAGTTTTTGCTCCACTTAAACAGAAGAACTATGAAAAACAGGGGAAACAGCGCCATATAACGCTCGTGGACAAAGCAAACGCCTACATAGAGCAGGTTTGCAAGCATCAGCCGCCGGTTTTCCAGCCCGTCCTTCTCATTTAAATAGCCAATCAGCAGATAGAGAATCATAAGAGCCATCCACATAGCCATAGACTCCATCAGTCCTAAAATCTGCCCAATCTGATAGTAGGACATGCGGGAAGCCAGAAACATCAGGCTGCACACTACGCCTACATAGATAGAACGGCTGAACTTTCTTGCCATACAGTACAGGGTATAGGCAATGCCCACATTCAGCAGAATGTTAAAAGGCACATACCAGTTGATATGCACGCCGAACACATGCATCTGAATCCAGGACACCAGATTGTACAGGGCCCGGAAACGGCTGCCGCCCACAGTAAACACCGCTTCTGAAAAGGGCTGTTCAAAATAGCAGAACCACTGATAAAGGTCGTCCATATAAAGACTGTTCAGCTTCATGTGGCGGTTGATAAAAAAGGCGAAGCCGGTCAGCACAAACACCACCAAAAGGTCTGTTTTCCATGCTACGGCCCGTCTGGCCCAGCTCTGCTCTAAAAGCGCCTCCCTCTGGTTTTTGTTATATTCCGTCTGTCTTTCCATTCCTGTTTCCATCTCCTGTATCTATTCGTAGGCCCGATAGGCCAGCCCATAAAACCGCATAATCAGCTTTACCACCGGCTTCGGCCAGATTTTTCCAAACATGGCAGCCTCGTCCGCCGCCCTCTGATGATTCACAATACACGCCTTTGTAGTGGCCTCCTCATGAATCCGGTATCGAATCAGAGGCCGCTCCACGCAGATAAAACGCCCCGGCCTTCCCGCCAGCTTCCACATCGTATCCCAGTCCAGAGCAAACTTATAGGGAGAATCAAAAACAGGCTCTCCTGTCTTCTCCCGGTCATAGGTACAAGATGGGCAGATAACCGGATTTCCAAAAAGAAACGGCAGCCGTTTCAGCCATGTCCGATCTGCCAGACCATAAAACCGCAAAGGCATCCGCAGCACATGCTTCACAAAAGGAACCATCCCCAGCTTCTGCATCTGTCCGTTTTTTACGATGGCGCAGTCCGTAGTGAACACACTGGTATCCGGATACCGATTCCAGCACTGCTGTACATATTTTCCATAATCTCTGTGATAGCAATCGTCCTGGTGGGCGATCGTCACCAGCCGCCCGGCTGCCTTTTCCACAGCAAAATTCCAGTCCTCCTGAATATCGCTTTTCCCCTCCCGCACATAAAGGGGCAGGTCATACCGGGACGCCGTCTCCTGGATAAATGGGCTGGGAGTGGAGGTGCACAAAATAATCTCCGACTGCACAGACTGACCCTTCAAAGACCGGATGCACTCCTCCAAATAGGGGGAATCTTTATAAGCGCAGACTGCAAATGTATGGCTTATCATCTCAAAACTCCTTGCTTCCATTAAAAGAACCGTTCTTCCAGCATCAGGCACAGGGCATGATAAATAGGAAGATGCAGTTCCTGAATCTTAAAGGTTTCCGTTTCCGGCACAATGACCGCCGCATCCGCCCGGCTGCCCAGACGGCCTCCGTCCCGGCCGGTAAGCCCAATGACTTTGATGCCTTTTGCCCTGGCCGCCGTCACGGCGTAATCCACATTTTCTGAGTTTCCGGAGGTGGAAATCCCCAGAAACACATCTCCATCCACGCCGTAGCCAAAAAGCTGCTGGGCAAAACCCATGTCTCCGTTTACATCGTTTGCAAAGGCAGTAGTAAGGCCGGTATGGCCAGTAAGAGCGATAGCCGGCAAACTGCCCTGAAGGCTTTTCGCCAGTTTTGCTCCCCCTTCCGGGTCTTCCGCCGTCAGCCTGGCTTTCAGTTCCTCCGGCAGATGTCTGGGCTTTACAAACCCTTTCATCAACTCTCCGACAATGTGCTCCGCATCTGCGCAGCTTCCGCCGTTTCCGGCAACCAGAAGCTTGCCGCCAGAGGCAAAGCAGTTTTCTAATATGTTATATGCTGTCAAAATCTGAGCTTTAATGGGCGCCAGGTTAGGGTAACGGCAAAGCAGTTCCGCTAAAATCTGCTCCTGGGCTTCTGTCAGTCTGATTTCCATACGGTCTATTCCTCTGTCATCTGTTGTCTGCTGACAGGGCGCCCCTATCAGCTTCCGCTCTAAGAATTTCTTTGGCGGCGTCTTCAAGTGTTTCTGCGTAAATATCATAGAGGGGCTTCTCCTGCCTGGTCTCCTGGGCAACGGTTTCCCGTTTCCGACATTCTCCGGCGCCGCATTGGCTCAGTTCCTCCGCTTTCCGGCGTTCTTCTGCACCATATCCGGTTCCCACCAGCACGGTGGACACACCGTAGCGCCGCCCTGCCTCCACATCGATCAGCTTATCTCCAATCATCCAGGAGGCAGATCTGTCAATTTCAAACATCTGCTGGGCCATCTCAAACATACCGGTTTCCGGTTTGCGGCAATGACAGGCTTTTTTGTAAACGCCAATGCCGTGTTCCGGATGATGGGGGCAATAGAAAAATGCGTCGATTCCGGCCCCCTGTTCCTTCAGCAGCCGGTTCATATACTGATGAAGCTCCTGCACATCCGCTTCCTGATAGTAGCCTCTGGCTACTCCCGCCTGATTCGTAATCACAATCAGCTTATACCCTGCTTCCCGCAGCTTTTTTAATGCCTCCGTAACTCCCGGCAGCAGCTTTAAATCCTCTTTCCGATGCAGGTAGTTGACCTCTTCATTTAAAGTGCCATCCCTGTCCAGAAATATTACTTTTTCCATGTTTCTCTCCGTCTGGGCCGCCCTATAATGGGAAGTTATAGTCTCCGTTAGGCAGTTGTACCTTTACCTGGTTATAATCCCACCGGTTCTTGTCTGCAATCCAGGCCTGGGCTCCCCGCAGCTCAAAATTCCAGTCTGCCAACTGACCGCCTGCCTGCTCCAGCCTTGCAGCCACCTTGTGGCGCACATTGTAGGGGCAGTAAATCAGCAGATAGCCGCCGCCGCCTGCGCCCAGAAGCTTTCCGCCTAAAGCGCCGGCCTTTAAGGCCTCCTCGTAAAGTTCGTCAATCTGGGGATTGGTAATCTTGCTGCTCATCCGCTTTTTGCTCTGCCAGCCGTAATCTAAAAGCTTTCCGAAACTGTGAAGATTTCCCTTTAACAGCTCGTCCTTCATGGCATAGGCCAAAGCCTTTACCTCGCACATAGCGTCAAAGGCGTCCTTCTTCTCATAGTTTTTCACCTGATCCCGGATAATATTAGCAGACACATGGATGTTTCCGGTATAGCAAAGCAGCAAATTGTACTGCAGCTCGTGAAGAATGTCCTTCTTAATCCGCAGCGGATTTACTACCACATTGTTCCGTCCGTGGAATTCAATGAAATTGAAACCGCCGAAGGCAGCCGCATACTGGTCCTGATAGCCGCCGTCAATTTTCAAATCCTCCCGCTCTACCTGGTAGGCCAGATCTGCCAGCCGGTAGCCGTCCATCTCTGCACCCTTCCACCGGGCCATGGCAATGAGAAGGGCCACCATCACGGTAGACGAGGTTCCCAGACCGGAGCCGGGCGGTGCGTCGCACTGTAAATACACCTCGCAGCCCCGGTCAATTTCCATAGCCTTCAAGGCCGCCTTTACCAAATCCAGCTTGCCGTCGTAAACATAGTTTTCTTTTGCATTATATTTGACTGTCATATCGAAATCCAGGGAATGAACAATGATCTGGTCATCCTCTCTGGGCACGATGGAACAGTATGCATATTTGTTGATGGTGCTTCCGATGATGGCTCCGCCCTGCTCCACGCAGAAGGGGGCCACATCGGTTCCGCCGCCGCCAAAGCTGACCCTTAAGGGCGCCCGTCCTCTGATTACCATACAACAACTCCTTTCTGCACATCCTCAATAAACTGATAATAGGCTTCCGGCACGCCAATGTCGATAAAATATCCGTCATTGACAAAGCCGCCCACAGGGCGTCCTTCTCTCAGCCATCTGGGAATCATCTCATTTTCCAGAGAAACCTTTCCCTGGGGAATGTCATCCAGCAGGGTCCGCTTCATCAGATATACTCCGCCGTTAATGGTGCCTGGCCGCGGGGTCCTGCTTTTCTCGTTAAAGCCGGTAAGACGGCCAGCTTCCAGAACCGCCTCTCCGTACCGGGAAATATCCGGCACCTCCCGAAGTACCAGAGCCATGTCTAAATCCGCTTCCTTCTGCATCTCCACCAGACGGCTGTAATCAATCTGGTAGAAGGTGTCTGCATTCAGCACAAAAAAGGTGTCCTCTGTCACAAAGCGGCCCGCATTCCTGATGGCTCCCGCCGTGCCTAACAGCTCCTCCTCGTAGGCATACTGCACCCGGATAGGCGTACCGTCCGGCGCCGCAAAACCGGTTCCGTCTCCGAAGTATTCCTCCACCATAGAGCCTTTATACCCTACTGCAAAGACGATGTCCGTCACGCCATGCTTAGACAGCTCGTGCACTACATACTCCATAAACGGTTTATCTTCAATTAAAGCCATAGGTTTGGGCCGGTCGTTTACCACACTCCGAAGCCTGGTTCCAAGCCCCCCTGCCAGTAACACTGCCTGCATGTGCTCCTCCTGTGCCTCTTATCCGGCAAAACCGGGCAAGAAGCGTCCATCTTAAATCATCATAATCATGTTGCATTATAACATTTTCCGTAGGATTATGCTACTATCTTCATAAAATATTAAACCGATGCAAAACAGCAGGCGCCGCAGGTTCTTCCAATGCTCTTTCCACTGCCTTCTTCGCATGAATTTCGGCAGTATCAAATACAGGTATGGAAACATCGGACTGATGAATCAGCAGACCGATTTCTGTACAGCCCAAAATAACACCTTCAGCCCCATCTGCCTCTAACTTCCCGATAATCTCCTGGAATTTCTTCCGGGATTCTTCCCGTATTTTACCGACACACAGCTCATTAAAAATGGTTGTATTAACAACTTCTATATCATCTTCATTTGGAATCAAAACCTGGATATTTCTGTCCGTCAGCCGCCTTTTATAAAAGTCCTGGGTCATGGTATATTTTGTCCCAGGAAGCCCCACACGCCTGATATGAGATTTCTCCGCTCTTTTCCCATTCATTATTGGATTGACACCGCTCAATCTCATCAAATTCCACACTATACAGAATAATCTTCCCTGAGTGCAATCCGCCCAGCCTGTGCTTTACCTCTTCATTGATAATTCTATAATAAGGATCGTACTTTCCCAACTCATTCCGCCTATCAGCCCGATTGTTTTCATGTTTGCTTTTTCCTCTCATTTTCTTGTATAAATCAAATCCGTCATCCCGTTATAGGATTGGGTTTTTACAAGTTTTAATGGGATTTTTCTGCCGTTTCCAGTCTTAAAAAGGCGAATTCCTGAACCTAAAATGGTAGGAATAACAGTAATATAATACTGGTCGATCATATCCTCAGCCACTAATTGCTGAATGAGATTCGCTCCGCCGCAAATCCATATATCTTTCCCTGTTTCCCTCCTGAGCTGTTTTACTAAATCCACCGGGTTTTGCTCTGTAAACCTGATTATATCAGAAGATATACCGCCTCTGTGTGTGATTACATAGGTTGTAAAATCTTTATATATCCACTCGTCAGGAGACAGCTCTGTAGTAATTTGATGATATGTATTCCACCCCATCAATATGGTATCAATATCTTTTACAAACTCCGAATACACATCTAAATTCTCCTCATCATTCCCATGACCTGACAGCCAATCCACACCGCCACAACTGTCTGCAATATATCCGTCCAAACTCATTGCTATAAATAATTTAACCTTTTTCATTGATTTACTCCCTTACAGCAATCTGGTAAATTTTAAAATTCTTCTTCCATCAGTTCTCTCATCTGATTCAAAAATGCTTCTTCCCCAAATGTATTGAATTTCCATAATATTGCCTGACTCCCGCCAGATGTAATTGCTGAAAGATAGATTTCATCTCCATTTTGAAATAAGGTCACATTCATACTGACTCGATTATCGCCAATCATACTGTAACGCTCAAAAACCCTGACGCTGCATCTTGCATTTTCTGCCTGAAAGTCACTGGCTGCCTCCAGCGATGCCGACATACTCCCATTTAAAATCCGCTGCTCTATTTTGCGGATAATCTCATCAAAATCACCATGTAATACCGTTTCTAACTTAGCCATAAATACATTTCCCCTTTTTCGCACAAATCCTTCTCCGATACATTCGCCCAGCTCATCATGTCCAGTATAAGACATTCCATATCAAGTACAGGCGATATAAATAAGGCCTTTTCAATATCGCAGTTCTATAATGTGTGCATTGAAAAATAAGCGCCTATACTGTTTGCAATTAAATAAATAGAATCGTATTTTTTATACACTTTGTCGTAGACCGATTGGATTTGGTTTTCTACAATCCACGGAATATAATCATTGTAGTCTATCCCGATAATATCAAAATCCAAACAATTCTTCTTGTACTGTTCCGCTTCTAAATAGCTTCCGCCTTTTCCATGAACATATAAATTTACTTTTTTTCAAAATATCACCTCTACGGATTCCGGTTTATCTCATACCGTTCATTTTCTGCCATGCATCGCAATCTTAAAGAATTTTGCCATTAAAGGAATATAAGTTGCTGCGAAAATCACCATTGACATAGCTGCTGCCCTTTTCTTGTATTTGGGTGCAATATGCATACCAATTATAATCCCCATAGAGCAAAGGCAAAGCTTTATAAGCGCCAAATCTTTCCAGTCGCTTTCTTTGATATATTCATTTCCTAAATTCAATAATCTTTTCATAACACAATCTCCTTTCCAGTCCATGAAAAAATGCTATCTAAGTTTTTGCGGCATTTCGGGCATTCCTCAGGCAAGGGGCGATACCCGGCAAGGGAATATCCGCAATAAGGACATCTTTCCACAATATCCAAATTTATTTTATACGCATCATCAATCAGCACATACTCCGCCTGATGCTCCTTTGCCTGATGTAAAAACCAGGCATTGTCTTCCAGCACCTGCTCCATTGTGCACCATTCATCATCCAAACGACATTCTATATCATTGGCATGTTCTTTTATGCTGGTGAAATGATTTTTTATATAATCTTCGCTCATAATGAGACAGTAATACTTAATCTGCTCTAAATACGCCTCATTAAAATCCTTTGCCCAGTCAAACGGAATATAACCGCCCTCCACAACCAGATTTTGCTGATTCTCTATGGCCGTTTTTATCATTTCCCGAAGAATGGGCCACAAATAATCCGTAAGTTTATCATCATCTGCAGGTGTAAGCGTTGTATGACCGCTGCGAATTAACCCCATTTTCAAATGATCGATTGACAGGTATGGATATTTATATGTTTCCAGTAACTTTTGCGACAGACACTTTCCTCGTTATTATACCATCTCGACTATCGTCTCGATGGTTTTCTCGTCAAATGTCTGTTCGTGCAAGCACGACAGACACTTTCCTCGTTATTATACCATAAATACGGCTTTAAAATCTTTGATTTTTCTTACAAATTAACAATAAATAAATCAGATTATAAAAAGCGTTCAAGAACAGCCGATTTTCTATCCAGCCGTTCCTGAACGCTCTCTACTTACAATATTCCAGTTCTGTTTTTACAAGAATTACGGAATCCACACTCCGTCAGCTCCCACCTTATATCCATCGGGAGTTGTTTCGTTTTTCAGCAGCACGCCTTTGTTTCCATCTGATGCAGGATTGAACCAATACCACTTTCCATCGATCTGCTGCCAGCCAGTTACCATTCTTCCGCAGGTGCTGTCAGCACTGGGAAGCAGATAGAATGTCTGACCGTTAATGGTCTGCCAGCCGGTCACCATATTGCCCTCTGCATCAAAGTAGTACCAGTAATAAGCACCGTTGTGCAGAATACATGCCCACCGATTTGCTGCCATACTGCCATCTTCCAGCTTAAACTGCCACTTTCCGTCAGCCAGATTCCAGGTGCCTCTTACTGCATAAGCTGCTTCCGGCGCCGTAACATCACCACCGAAACTGCCTGTACCGCTGCCGCCGTTATGACTGCTATCGCTGTCCTTGATTTTCTTAAAGGATACGCTGATTCTGGTATTTCTGGTCAATATGAAGGAATACTGATTCTCCGTATCAACCTGAACCGTTCTGCCGTCAACCTTCAAATATGTCAGACGATAGCCTGCGTTCGGAATTGCGGTTACTACAATCTCTGTTCCTTCCTTTGCGTAAACAGAATTTACACGGATCTGTCCGCCGGTTACCTGGCTGGGAACATCCACGCGGTAATAGTTCACCTCAGGTTTCACATCTTCTGCTTCAAACACAGCGCTTACCACAATATCCTCTGTCAGTTCTACGCAGTAGATTTCTTCACCAGCGCCTTTCTCTGCTCCGTTAATAAGCCAGTAAGCCAGTTTATAGCCTTCCTCCGGCTCTGCAGTGAGTGTTACGGTGGTTCCCTCCTCTGCTTCTTCCAGATCGGACTCAATCATTCCGCCTGTTGTCTGTACCAGAATCACCTGATATACCGGTATCTCCTCCTCCACTACAACACGGATCTTCAGGATTTCCATCTTGTTAATGTAATTGGAAGGCAGAGCCAGAGTTCCGTGAATGATCTGAGAACCGGTTTTTTCCGGATCATAATCTTTGGAGTTCCAGTTTACACGAACCTCAACGCTTTCTTCCTCTCCCTCAGGACTTACTGCCAGAACATTTACATACTGAGGCAGTTCCAAATCTTCAAACGCAGTGCCGTAAACTGCTTCCAGTTCTTCCGGAAGCTCCTCATCCAGCCCTTTCACTGTCCATTTTCCAAAATCCTCGTCAGCCGGAAGAATAATGTTGTCTGCATAAATTCCGCCGGTTCCATTGCCCGGTGCATTGATCTTTAACGCTGCAATATCCTTTGTCTGGTTGCGGAATTTCAGATTCTCAGCTGTTACGCCATTGGCAGAAATGGAGAATGTCTGAGTCTCCGGATCTGCTGTCACCACAAAGTGGATCCACTGACCTTCTACCTTTTCATCCAAAAGCTCTACTGTTTTTGACGGTGCATCGCCTGCCCGGTAACCGATGATTCCATAATCAGAGATCATCATGGTAACGGCCTGAATTCCATCAGAGCCTGTCAGACAGAAATTAGTGTACGGTGCGCTCTTATCTAAGTATACATCCAGCTCGTAGGTCTGCTTCTTTGTCTGAGGATCAAACTTGTAAGCTACATTTTTATCCGTTCCAGAAGCTGCAGTTCCAGAATATACATACAATGCCTGATCTGCATTGGAGCTGGTCGCTTTCTTTGCATTGGAGCCGGTCGCCTTCTTTGCATTGGAATCAGTTGCCAGTTCTTCCTCTGCATTGGCCGGAGTAGCAGTCAGATAAGCCTGATATTCCAGATCTGTCATCAGACCCTCTGCAGCATTGCTCTTTTCTCCCTCCGGGGCATTTAAGATTTCAATCTTCCCCTTAGAATCTTTTCCTGCGTACGCCCAGCCGTGCTGAGAAACAGTTCCTGCTTCATACTCATCAAAATCAATGACATATCTGGTTACCTGAAGCTCCTCTAAAAGCGCTACTTCCAGGGCGCTGCTCCACTCAGAGTAATTGTCCTCATCATCTACGCTGCACACCATGATCTCATAGGCTTCTCCAGGCGTCAGTCCTTCCAGACGATAGGTATTCTCCTTCAGTTGAGTTTCCAGTTCTTTTCCGTCTACAGACAGGATATAGTATACCGGATTCTCACTTTCTACCGGATCCCACATAAGATCTACGAAAGTATCACCATAAGCAGTATAAGTCAGGTTCTTCGGAACAGCCGGAGGCGTTACAACTGCCTGGCGCACGATCAGATTATCCAGCTGCGCTTTAGCCCCGCTCTCCAGTTCTGCCGTAAAGATATTCAGAGCCTGATTCAGGCTTCCTTCAAAGTTCACCTTTTCTCCATACAGCTTACCGTCCACCATCACCTGAAGGCTTCCGGTATCCGGATTGACCTTGATCTTTACATTATGCCAGATTCCCTGCTCCAGCTTAGAATCGCTGCCGCCGAAGGACAGCACCTGAATCCGGCTTTCTCCATTGCCAAGATATACTTTTCCGCTTCCTTCCAAAGGCTTTAACTGAAACTGAACAGCAGCTCCGCCTTCTTCCGGATAAACAAGTTCCGTTACTGCAGTCATGGCATCCTGCTGGTCTGCGGTCATCTCCAGCACATGATTTCCGTTATCCTCAGCTGCCACTTCTGCTTTACCGTTATCTGCAGTCCAGTGCTCCGGCACAGTTCCCGGCTCCACCGTCTCAAACATGTTGTCATTGCCGCCCAGACATACCGTTACTTTCCAGCTTCTTCCGGCCTGCGCTCTGGCGTTCTTGTCAGACTCTGTAGTAAATACCATTACTCCAGACTCATCGGAAGCAGTGATTCCCTCGTCCATGGAAACTACCTCCATGATCGGCATCGCTACACTGAGGCTTAAGGACGCCTGAGTCTGAGTAGGATCTGCAAAAGAAATGTCTACTGTTCCGTCTTCATTTTCTTTCATCATTACAGACTGAGGCTGGGTTACGGTAAACGGACCATATGTTCCCGGCTCAAAGAAGTTTACACCGGTAATGCCCAGTTTCTTTTCCCGCACTGCATGGATCGAATCCGTCTGAGTTAAGATCTCAATGTCCGGTTCTGCATTGTAGCGTTCGGTCTCATCTGCAGTTCGTCCCGGAAGCACCACATATGCATAGGTATCATTTTCCGGTTCTTCCCCATGATCAAACCAGAAAGTAGCAAAGCTGTTGATCCGATCTTCTTCATCTCTGAATTTTTCATAGGTATTAACCAGAGTCCATTTTCCCTCTCTGGTCTCCCGGAGCCCCTGAATATCAGCCTTCCCCGGGAAATAATATCCCACATCGCCGCCTTCTGTATTGCCCTCTAAGTGAATCCACTCCGTGTCCTTGTGGAGACCATTAAAGTCATCTTGATGTGGTATAAAAAAAGTTGACACCCCATTCTCAAGGATTTGAGATATAATCTAGAGAATAAGGAGTGAACAAAATGGCAGAAAACAGACAATATGACCATGAATACAAAGTACAGGCAGTGA
>CATOIK010000021.1 GCA_951800645.1 uncultured Eubacteriales bacterium
CCCTCAAGATGAGTTATCCCATCGCAAGAGTAAGACCCCTTGAAGACGACGAGGTAGATAGGGCAGAGGTGGAAGTGTGGCAACACATGGAGCTGACTGTCACTAATAGGTCGAGGGCTTAACCAATGAGGTTTAGGGAGCGGTTAAAGAGAGGCTGAAAGCCGAAGAATGACCGCAAAACAGAATAACAATCGGATGATGATTTAATATGCAGTTTTGAGGGTATATGGAAACATAACTCTATTTAATATTCCTCGATAGCTCAGTCGGTAGAGCACGCGGCTGTTAACCGCGCTGTCGTAGGTTCAAGTCCTACTCGGGGAGTTTTTGCATATTTCAATGCAAATCCGGCCCCATGGTCAAGCGGTTAAGACATCGCCCTTTCACGGCGGTAACACGAGTTCGAATCTCGTTGGGGTCATTTCACTGGAATATATTTCATTCCGGTGCATACAATACAATATGGCGACATAGCCAAGTGGTAAGGCGTGGGTCTGCAACACCCTGATCACCAGTTCAAATCTGGTTGTCGCCTCTAAGGAATCACAGAAATGTGGTTCCTTTTTTTCATTTCATAGAAAAGTTCGCCCTATGAAACAAAAACGCTCCGCGGGATGCGCACTTCGCGCTTACTCTTTGCTCTTCTAAAATTTAAAGATAAAAAGCAAGTTAATACGCCCAACGAATCTCGCTGGGCGTGTCTTTTCTTAATTATATTAAAGAAATCAATACCTAAAATCCACTTCTGACTCCATCAACTGAATCAGCATACCCTCATCCTCAATCACCAATTCTCTGCCTGCTTTCTTTAAATACCCAAGCTGTTTTAATTTTGCCATAATCCGGGATACGGTTACCGGGTGGCAGCCTAAGTAGCGGGCCAGTTCTTCGTAGGTGTAGAACTTGGGAATTACCGGCTTGCAGCCGGGGGAGCGGCGGCAGACAGACAGCAGGAGCTGGCAGAGGGCTGTGATCAGGGTTTCCTCGTGCATGTAGTGAAAATGATTGAGGGCCTCGGAATAGTTGTCAGACAGCGTCTGAATAAAAAACATATTAAAATCCATATTTGTCTGCAGCATATGGAAGAAGGTTTCATAATTGATCTGATACAGGACGCAGACGGTTTTCGTGACAATGGAAACATTGGTTCCTGACTGGAAGAATTTCTGGGTGCCAGGGGTAGTCAACAGGTGGTTGAATCCAATCAGCCGCTTGGCGTGAAAATAAAGATAGATGTTTTCATCGCCTTTTCTGGTTAGGCTATTAAGGGAGCAAATGCCCTCGTCCAGCAGATAAACGCAGGCGCTGGGGGAAGGGGTACTGTGAAGTTTCAGATAATAGCCCTTCTTTGCTTCTATTCTTGTTCCGCTTTTTTTCAACATATCCCAAATGGTGTTGTCCATAGTGTAAAGCTCCTTGCAACAGAGTAATTGTATTGTATCACATTGCGAACAAAAATTCCACAAATATAACATGGACTATATTTTGTAATGAGAATTTATGGTACAATTAGCACAAAGTTATATATTTAACAATTAACATGAGAGAAGGAGTACACAAAATGGCTAATGCAGTCGACAAAAAAGAGCGCATGTTGATGATTCACGCTCTGATCGGTGCAGGTCTGATGCTTTTCTTCAGATACCTGCCCATCAACCTGCCGGAAGTAACCCCGGTTGGTATGGAAGTATTGGGAATCTTCTTAGGAACTCTCTATCTGTGGACCTTTGTTGATCCCATCTGGGGCAGCATTCTTTCTATTGGAATGCTGGGCTTCTCCAGTTACAGCAATATGAATGCTGTTTTAAGTGAGGCGTTTGGTTCCCCGGTAACCATTCAGGTACTGTTCATGCAGATTATGTCTGGCGGTTTGGCCATGTATAAAATCAGCGCATACATCGGCAGATACTTCCTGACCAGGAAGTTCACCAACGGTAAGCCCTGGCTGTTTATGGGTGTGATTTGCGTAGGATGCTATTTCATTGCAGGTTTCATTAACGCATTTACCCCCATTTTCGTGCTGTGGCCGGTTCTGTATGGAATCTTTGATGAGGTTGGTTACAAGAAGGGAGACGCATTCCCCAGAGTGGCTCTGACCATGGTTGTTGTGGCTTCCCTGATTGGTTTCCCCATGGCGCCCTTTGCCCAGAATGGTCTGGCGCTCTTAAGCAACTTTGAGAAAATCTCTGCAGAGATGCCTGGCGGTCCGATTATTGTAAACAGCGGCGCATACCTGGCTATTGCTATTATCCTGGGTATGATTATGATTGTAGCAGCAGTTCTGTTCTGTAAGTTTGTGCTTCGCCCGGATGTTTCCAAGATGAAACAGTTTGATGTAGAAAGCCTGAACAGAAACCCGCTTCCGCCCATGAACGCACAGCAGAAAGCTTACTGCATAGGCTTTATACTGGTTATCTTAGGCCTGATGCTGCCGTCCCTGTTCCCGACTTTGCCGGGTATGGCATTTTTGAAGCCGGCTGTTTATGGTATCGCTATGATTGCAGTTGCAATTATGGCTGCTATCCGTATTAAAGGCGAACCCATCATGGATATTGCAAAGGTACTGTCTACCAACATGAGCTGGGGTGCATACTTCATCATCGTGGCAGCAGTATTCCTGGGAAGCGTTCTGACCAATCCGGCTACCGGCGTCTCCGCTTTCCTGGCTTACATACTGTCCCCGATTTTCCAGGGCATGTCCCCGGTAGTGTTTATCATCCTGATTCTGGCAATGGGCGGTGTGCTTACCAATATCTGCAACAGCCTGGTTATCGGTATGATCTTACAGCCGATCATCATTACCTATTGTGTTCAGACCGGCGCAGATCCCAGACCGATCGTAACCCTGATGATTCAGTTCGTACTTCTGTCTGCAGCAGTTACCCCGGCGGCTTCTCCGTTTGCGGCAATCCTGCACAGCAACAAAGAATGGATCCCCACCAAGTATGTGTACAAGTACACTTTGCCTATCGTACTGATTGAGCTGATTATCACCCTGCTGGTTGGTATTCCCCTGGCAAACATCCTTCTGTAAAGCCAAAAGGATTATCGGCCTGATTAAGATCAGTAAATTTATGGAAGATAGAGGATTCCTGCGGGGCCTCTATCCCTGTCAAAAAGAGAGGAGAATGAGAAATGGCCCAGTATGATGTAATTATTATTGGCGCAGGCCCGGCTGGCATGACTGCTGCAATTTACGCAGCACGGGCTGACATGCAGGTGTTGATGTTAGACAAGCTGGCTCCCGGCGGACAGATCATCAATACCAACGAGATCCAGAACTACACTGGAGTTGGCACTGTAAACGGCGCAGAGCTGGCTTACCAGATGTTTGAGCATACCCAGCAGTTCGATGCCATCACCTTTGATTATGCAACGGTAAAAGAGGTGAAGGACAACGGTGCAGAGAAAGTGGTTCTGTGCGAGGAGGACGGCAAGGAGTTTACTGCCAGGTCTGTTATCCTGGCTACTGGCACCCGCCCCAGATGTCTGGAGATTCCGGGTGAAGACAAGTTCCGCGGAAACGGCATTAGCTGGTGTGCAATCTGCGATGGCGCTCAGTACCGGGACAAAGATGTGGTGGTAATCGGCGGCGGCAACTCTGCTGTGGAGGAATCTATCTTCCTGGCGGGCATCGTAAAGTCTCTGACTATTGTTACCATGTTTGACCTGACTGCAGATCCGATTGCCTGTGACAAGCTGCGCGCCATGGAAAATGTAACCGTCTACCCATACCAGGATATTCTGGAGTTTGTTGGAGATACCAAGCTGGAAGGCGTACACTTTAAGTCTACCAAGACCGGCGAGGAGAACACCGTAAAGTGCGATGGTGTGTTCGAGTACATCGGCTTGACTCCCACTACTGAGTGCTTCAAGTCTCTGGGCGTGCTGAACCAGTTTGGCTATGTTGAGGTAAATGACCGGATGGCTACGAAGGTTCCGGGCGTCTTCGGCGCTGGAGACTGCGTAACCAAGAACCTGCGCCAGGTAATCACCGCTTGTGCAGACGGCGCTATCGCAGCGCAGGAGTCATCTCACTATGTCAAAAACCAGGCGTAAAATCTAGAACACAATACTATACAATGAACCACAAGGAGGAACTTATCATGTTAAAAGAAGTAAACAGTGTTGAATTTAAAGAATTGGCTGACAAAGGTCTGGTTCTGGCAGACTTTTTTTCCACCACCTGCGGCCCCTGCAAAATGTTGGGCTTCGTGTTAAAGGATGTTGAGAAAGAGTTTGGGGATGATCTGACCATTCTGAAGGTAGACTTCGATCAGAACAAAGAGCTGACTGCTGAGTACAGCGTAGCCGGTTACCCGACTTTGATCCTGTTAAAGGACGGCGTTGAGGTAAAACGGCTTCAGGGTTTACAGCAGAAGCCAATGATTGTAAATATGGTAAAGGAAGCTCTGTAGTATCCAATATAAGGAAGCATAACACAAAACATATATAATGGAGGGAAACAACCATGGGCGTTAATTACACATTAGAGAAGCATCTGATTGACCGTCAGTACGAGGCTGAGCAGGCAATGCTTAAAGAGTTCGAGGCTGGCAATTACACCATCCAGAATCCGCTGGTAAAGTACAACCTGTATGAGATCAGCCCCCTGTCTGCAGTGGTTTGCTTTGAGACTGAGGAAGAAACCGCAGTTACCATTACCGTATTCGGTAAGACCAAACAGGCTGACATGAGCCACACCTTCCCGAAGGCAAAGAAGCATGTGCTTCCGGTTTTAGGCCTGTACTCTGACTATGCCAACAAGGTTGAAATCCGCGCATACCGGGGTGAGTCCAATGTAATCACCATTGATGTTCCGGATGTATACGAAGGCAAGAAGGTAATCCACTACATGGATACTACTCCGGAGTATTTACAGGACAATGTAATCCTGGTTTCTCCGGCTGGTGAGGATCTGGCTTCCGCGTTTGACTATGCCGGTGATGCAAGATGGCATATGAATGTAGCCTGCGTATTCGATGTTAAGAGACTGAAAAATGGCAACCTGATTATGGGTTCCAGCCGTCTGCTGAAAATGCCCTACTACATGTCCGGTCTGTATGAGATCAGCCCCTGCGGAAAGATCTACAAAGAGTTCCGTGTGCCGGGCGGCTACCATCACGATGAGTTTGAGATGGAAGACGGCAATCTGCTGTGCCTGACTGAGGACTTAGAGAGCGATACCGTTGAGGATATGTGCATTCTGTTGGACCGCAATACCGGTGAGATCTTAAAGACCTGGGATTACAAGAAATTCCTGGATCCCAAGACTGTAAGCCATTCCGGAAGCTGGTCTGAGGAAGACTGGTTCCACAACAACGCAGTATGGTACGACAAGAACACCAATTCCTTAACATTCTCCGGCCGTCACATCGACAGTATGGTAAATATCGACTTTGAGACTGGCGAGCTGAACTGGATTATTGGCGATCCGGCTGGCTGGCCCCAGGAGATGGTTGATAAATATTTCTTTAAACCGGTTGGCAACAACTTTGGCTGGCAGTATGAGCAGCATGCCAATGTTATCACCCCCAACGGCGATGTAATGTGCTTTGACAACCATCACTACGGCTGCAAGCAGGTGGATCGTGATGTAAAAAATATCGCAGCAAAAGACAACTACTCCAGAGGCGTGCGGTATCGCATCAACACCAAGGATATGACTATTGAGCAGGTTTGGGAGTATGGCAAGGACAAGGGCGCAGAGTTCTTCTCCCCATACATCTGTAATGTAGAGTACTACAACGAGGGACACTACATGGTTCACTCCGGCGGTATCGCTTACGATCAGGACGGCAATCCGTCTGAGGCTCTGGGCGCATTCGCTAAGGATATGGGCGGCGATCTGCACAGCATTACTGTTGAGGTTTGCGACAACAAGAAGAAACTGGAAATGGACTGCCCCGGCAACTACTATCGCGCAGAGAAGTTGAAGCTCTACACCGACGGCATTAACTTAGAGCTTGGCAAGGGCCAGCTTCTGGGCGAGATGGGTCACACCAAAGAGTTTGACACCGACATCCCCATGGAGAGCTGCGGCGAGATGCTTCCGGAAATCTACAACGCAAGGATTGTAGAGGAAGTTGACCGCTTCACCTTCTTCTCCAGATTTGAGAAGGGCCAGTTGGTTATGATGCTGTTGGAGCAGGGCGATGAGGTTCACAGATACTACATCTCCACTACGGCTGTGGCTTACCTGGCTATGTGCTGCGGAACCTTCCTGGATTCTGACGAGCGCAATACCAAGACCAGCGTAAACAAGACCGGCTTAAAGGGTACCTACGATGTAAGAGTGATCGTGGATGACAAGAAATATGAGACCGGCGTTCAGATTCACTGCTAATTTTAGAAATGGGACAGACGGCGGGGCGCTCTGAAAAGAGAGCCCCAGTCTGTCTCCGGCAAGGAGGATATAGAAATGGGTGTTTTATACAAAGAGATGGAACACATTATTGACCGTCAGTACGAAGCTGAGAAAGCGTTTCTGGCAGAGTACGAAAAGGGAAGCTATACCATTGAGAATCCTTATGTGGTAGTAAATCCGTATCTGATCGCACCTCTGACAGCTCTGGTAATGTTTGAGGCTGAAAAACCGGCATTTGCCAAGATTACCGTAAAAGGCAAGGACGCAGCAGGCGATTACATGTACCGTCCGGCCAGCCATATGACCCATATGGTGCTGCCGATCTACGGCTTGTACGATGATTATGAAAACACCGTTGTAATTGAACTGAGCACTGGTGAGACCAAGGAGTTAAAGATTCAGACTGAGGCTGCTTCTGAAAAGCTGAAAAAGCCAACCAGCATGAAGACCACTCCCGAATACTTCGGAGACAGCATGATGTTTGTAAGCCCCACCAGCCCGGCTTACACCGCAGCCTACGACTATGCCGGCGATGCCAGATGGTACAACACCTTAAACCTGGCATTTGATTTAAAGAGAGCCAGAAATGGCCGCCTGTTTGTAGGTACGGATCGTCTGGTAGCTCCGCCCTATCATACCACCGGCATTTATGAGATGGGTATGATCGGTAAGATTTATAAAGAGTTCCGGATTCCGGGCGGTTACCATCATGACGAGTGGGAAATGGAGAACGGCAATATCCTGATCTTAAGCCAGATTCTGGAGCGGGGTACAGTTGAGGACTACTGTGTGATGGTAGACCGGGAGACCGGTGAAATCCTAAAAACCTGGGATCACCAGGAGGTGCTTCCTGTATATCCTACAGGCGGATCCGGAAGCCAGGACGCTCATGACTGGTTCCACAACAATGCGGTTTGGTACGACAAGAAGACCAACTCCCTGACCTTCTCTGGCCGTCACCAGGACATTATTATCAACCGGGATTTTGAGACCGGAAAGCTGAACTGGATCATTGGTGATCCGGAAGGATGGCCGGAGGATATGCAGAAGTATTTCTTCAAGCCGGTAGGAGAAGGCGAGTTTGACTGGCAGTACGAGCAGCATGCATGTATGGTTCTTCCTAACGGCGACATCATGTGCTTTGATAACGGTCATTGGAGATCTAAAGTAAAAGAAAATTACTGGCCAGCTAAGGATAACTTCTCCAGAGGCGTTATCTACCGGATCAACACCGATGATATGACCATTCAGCAGGTATGGCAGTACGGCAAGGAGCGGGGAGCTGAATTCTTTTCCACCTACATCTGCAACTGCGAATACTATGAGGACGGCCATTATCTGGTTCACTCCGGCGGTATTGGAAAGAAAGGCGACGAGTACCTGAACTTCCCTGGCGCAAGTCTGGTGGATGAGATCGAGAGCGGCGAGGTACAGTTAAGCTCCATCACTGTAGAAGTGAAAGACGATGTGGTAATGTACGAGATGCATCTGCCGGCTAACTATTACCGTGCAGAGAAGCTTCATCTGTATGATGAGGGAGACCGTCTGACCTTCGGTAAGGGTCAGCTATTAGGCCACATCACTGCTACGGAGGAATTTATGACTGAGGCTCCGGCAGAGCCGGCCGGCATGATTCCGGATGACTATAAGACCAAGATCGCAAAAGAGGCCGACCGTGTAGTATTCAAGGCCAGCTTCGATAAGGGAACTTTGGTAATGCTTAATTTAGAGGGTAAGAACGGAACCCCTACCCGTCATTATTTTGTTCCTACTACAAAGCGTCCGTTCCTGGCTATGTGCGTAGGCACCTTCCTGGAACATGATGCCAGAGCGGTAGAGTTCCCGGTAGGCACCGAGAATATCCCCGGCGAGTATGAGATCACCGTTACGGTTGATGATAAGAAATACGAGACTGGCGTAACGCTGAATGTATGACAAATTTTCTGTCAGGAGTTTTCCGGTTTAGGGGAAGACTCCTGGCAGAAAGTTTTGGGAAAAAGAGAAATGTTATAGAATAGAAAAGCAATTCATGTTATAATAAACACAATGCACGAAAGACCTGTTTTTAGCGCATACGCACACAGGTAAAATGAACTGCGTTAGGAATTTTTGGTAGTTATACCATTTTAAAGGAGGAAAACTCAATGGGCTACAAAGTATGCTTCGATGAAGTGAACCAGATTTTTGACGAGCTGAGAAAAGAGTATGAAATCTGGGCACCGAAAAGATTTCCGGGTAAGGGTCGTTATTCTGATACGGATCTGATCCGCTATGACAAGGTTAAGACGGTAGAAGAAATCGTTTTTGATGAGAAATCTGATTTCCCGGCAAAGGAGGTTCTGTCTCCTATCACAGAGCCGCTGTTTTACTTCACCGAGGATGAGTGGAAAGAGAGCAAAGCAACCAGTAAGAAGTTGTTGATCTTTATGCGTCCCTGTGATATTGCAGCGCAGCAGCGCCAGGAGAAGATTTACCTGGGCAACGGTGGTTTTTCTGATATTTATTATGAGAGAATGCACGAGAAGGTGAAAATCGTTATGATGCAGTGCGACTTAAACGATGACACCTGTTTCTGCGTAAGCATGGGTACGAACAAAACTGACAATTACAGCCTGGCTGTAGTGGCTGAGGATGGCGCTCTGAAGGTTGAGGTTAAGGATGATGCATTCGCACCGTACTTCGAGGGCAAGAACGCTGAGGATTATGTTCCGTCCTTCCCCACTGAGAACATCACTAAGCTGACTATTCCGGAGATTCCCAACAAGGAAGTTCTGACGAAATTAAAAGAGCATCCCATGTGGCAGGAATACAACAAGAGATGTATTTCCTGCGGCAGTTGTACTGTTGCATGCAGCACCTGCACCTGCTTTACTACTACCGATATTGCCTACAATGAAAACGGCAGCGTAGGTGAGAGAAAGAGAACTACTGCTTCCTGCCAGATTGAGGGCTTTACCGATATGGCAGGCGGACACAGCTTCCGCAACACTCCTGGCGATCGTATGAGATACAAGGTGTTACATAAGTTCCACGATTACAAGGAGCGCTTTAAGGATTATCATATGTGCGTGGGCTGCGGCCGCTGCATTTCCCGCTGTCCGGAGTTTATCTCTATTACCGCTACTGTTAATAAGATGAGCAAAGCCATTGAGGAGATCGTGGCTGCAGAGAACAAATAAAGAGGAGGGGCGATTACTATGAACAATCCGGTAAGACCAGTTCCCTGCAAGATTCTGGAAGTAAAGCAGGAAACCAAACTTGAGTATACATTTAAAGTGGAGACTGATATTAAACCGTCCCACGGACAGTTTTTACAGTTGTCTATCCCGAAGGTAGGCGAGGCTCCCATTTCTGTCAGCGCTTACGGCGATGGTTGGATTGATTTTACCATCCGTTCTGTTGGTAAGGTTACTGACGAGATCTTTAAGAAAGAGGCAGGGGACACCCTGTTCCTGCGCGGCGCATACGGCAAAGGCTGGCCGGTAGAGGAACAGTTCAAGGGCAAACATATGGTAGTCATCGTAGGCGGCACCGGCCTGGCTCCGGTACGCAGCATGCTGCGTCTGTTTGCTGAGAATCCGGGCTATGTTGAGAGCGTTACCTTGATTGCAGGCTTCAAGAATGAGGAAGGCATCGTATTCCGTCAGGAGCTTGAGGGCTGGAGAGACAAATTCAACTGCATCTACACCCTGGACAAGGATAAAATTGACAACTGGGAGACTGGCTTTGTAACCCAGTTCGTTTCCAAGGTTCCGTTTAAGGATTTTGGCGACAACTACGAGGTAGTAATCGTAGGACCGCCGCCCATGATGAAGTTTACCGGCATCGAGGCCGTGAAGTGCGGCGTTCCGGAGGAGAAGATCTGGGTATCCTTCGAGCGTAAGATGTCCTGCGCTATCGGTAAGTGCGGACACTGCCGTATTGACGAGACCTATGTTTGCTTAGAAGGCCCGGTATTCAACTATACCAAGGCTAAATATCTGGTAGATTAAAGAAAGGGGCGGACAAGAATGAATCACGATATTGATGTTAAGAAGACACGAATTAACTGTTTCAGACAGTCGAAAGTACCAGGAGAGTTCATGCTTCAGCTCCGTGTTCCGGGCGCATTGATTGATGCAAAGCACCTGGCTCTGGTTCAGGAGCTGTGCCAGAAGTATGGTAACGGCACCTTCCATATGGGTATGCGTCAGACCCTGAATATTCCGGGTATCAAATACGAGAACATTCCGGCAGTAAACGCTAAGATCAAAGAGTACATCCAGGATGTCAGCGTTGAAATGTGCGATTGCGATATGGAAGCAGACGACCTGGGTTATCCGACCATCGGCGCAAGAAATGTTATGGCATGTATTGGTAACTCTCACTGCATCAAGGCAAATGCCAACACGCATGAAATGGCAAAGAAGATCGAGAAGCTGATTTTCCCCAGCCACTATCACATTAAGGTTTCTGTTGCAGGCTGCCCCAACGACTGTGCAAAGGGCAATTTCAACGACTTCGGTGTAATGGGTATCTATAAGATGGATTACGATCAGGATCGTTGTGTTGGATGCGGAGCATGTGCAAAGGCATGTGATCATCATGCAACCGGCGTTCTGTCTCTGAATGCACATGGCAAGATCGACAAAGACTCCTGCTGCTGCGTAGGCTGCGGCGAGTGTGTTATTGCATGTCCTACCGGCGCATGGACCAGAGGCGATACCCACTTATGGCGTGTAACCCTGGGAGGCCGTACTGGCAAGCAGTTCCCGCGTATGGGCAAGTTGTTCATGAACTTTGTAACAGAGGAAGTAGTTCTGGGGATGTTTGCCAACTGGCAGAAGTTCTCTGCATGGGTAATGGACTACAAGCCTGAGTACCTGCATGGCGGCCATCTGATTGACCGTGCCGGTTATGTGAAGTTCAAAGAGATGATCTTAGACGGCGTTGAGCTGAATCCGGAGGCTAAGGTAGCTGAGGAGCTGTACTGGACAGAGGCAGAGCAGAGAGCAAATATCCATGTGAAGCCGATTTCCAAGCATCACAAAGCTGGCCCGCAGGCATAGGATAAAAATGGACTTGCCGGATGGTTAAATCCAGCATAAATTAGGAAAAACCAGGGGTTGTATGACCCCTGGTTTTCGTTTACAATAGAGAAGAATCATAGGCTGTTTAAGAGGGCCGGAGGAAGAAGGATATGGCATATTTTCCGTTTTTTGTTGATATAGAAAATCAGGACTGTCTCATTGTTGGCGGCGGTATTGTGGCCCTGCGGAAGGTGGAGGTACTGATTGATTACGGCCCGCGGATTACCGTGGTGTCTCCTCAGATAGAGGAGGAGCTGGAGACAGCGGCAGCCTTAAAAGGAACCGTTATTTTGCAGCGAAGGCCGTTTTCCATAGGTGATTTGGAAGGCCGGGATTTTGTGATTGCGGCCACAGACGATGAAGCGCTGAACCGAAAAATCTCAGAAGCGTGCCGGGCTCGGCGGATTCCGGTGAATGTGGTGGATGTGCAGAAGGAATGCAGCTTTATTTTTCCGTCTATTGTGCGGGAAGGGGATATTGTGGTGGGGATTTCCTCTGGGGGTAAAAGCCCTACGGTGACCCAGTATCTGAAAAAACAGGTGCGGGATGGGATCCCGGAAGGTTATGGCCGCCTGGTAGAACAGTTGGGCGCTTACCGGGATTATGTGAAGATCCGGGTGGCAGATGGTGCAGACCGGGCTGTGATTTTTCGGCGGATGGCGGATGTTGGGAGAGACCAGGGATGCCAGTTGAATGATGAGCTGGTAGATAAGCTGATAGAAGATGTGCTGGCAGAGAAGAAACCAGGATAGAAGACAGAAAGGAATCTGGGCGATGAATCGGATTGTAAAAATCGGAACCAGAAAGAGTGAGCTGGCCGTGGCGCAGACCGGGCTGGTTGCGGATATGATGAAGGAAGAAACTCCCGGACTGGAAACGGAGCTGGTGCTGAAGCAGACTACGGGAGATAAAATATTGGATAAGCCTCTTTTGGCCTTTGGGGGAAAGGGCGTGTTTGTATCGGAGTTTGAGGAAGCCCTGCAGAAGGGAGAGCTGGACTTTGCGGTTCACAGTGGAAAGGATCTTCCTATGGAGCTGGCAGAGGGACTGGACATTGTGGGCATTCCCAGACGGGGAGATGTACGGGATGTGCTGGTAAGCCGGACAGATGGAGAACTGGAGCGAAAAGCTGCCTGTGGAGAGACCATTGTAGTTGGCACTTCCAGTCTGCGGCGGCAGATTCAGATGGAGATAATCGGGCCGAAGCGGTGGAATGGCACATCGGTGAAATGTGAGAATTTGCGGGGTAATGTGCAGACCCGGCTTAAAAAACTGGCAGAGGGACAGTTTGATGTGATCGTGCTGGCTGCAGCCGGGTTAAAGCGGCTGGGGATTTTTGAACAGGATGGCGGTTTCCGGTTTACTTATCTGGACTGGAATGAAATGATTCCTGCGGGCTGTCAGGGGATTCTGGCTGTGGAGGGCCGTTCTGGGAGTCTGGTTAATGAGCTTGCAGAGAAGATCACAGATAAGGAGACAGCTTTGTGCTTTCACTTAGAACGCCGAATCTTAAAGCTGCTAAATGCAGGCTGTCATGAGCCGATAGGAGTGTGCAGCCGGATTCAGGGAGATAAGTTGACTGTGAAGGGCATTTACCGGGAGGGAGATAATCTGCCGGTATATGCAGACTGGAGCGGTATGGCAGAAGATTGGGAACAGGCTGCAAAAGAGGTGGCTAAAATGTTAAAGGGCGCTGAGGAGGATAAAGGAGAGTCCAGGGCAGCCGAGGAAAAGGGCTGTGTGATTCTGGCAGGAGCAGGTCCAGGAGATCCGGGGCTGATTACAGTAAAAAGCGTAGAAGCTTTGCGAAGCTGTGACGCAGTAGTTTACGATTCTCTGGCATCGGAGGATTTCTTAAAGGAAGTGAAGACGGACTGTGAGAAAATCTATGTAGGCAAGCGGGCCGGACATCACTCTATGAAGCAGGAGGAAATCAACCGGATTCTGGTGGAGCAGGCGAAGATGGGCCGCCGGGTAGTTCGGTTAAAGGGGGGAGACCCTTTTGTGTTTGGCCGGGGCGGAGAGGAGATTTTGGAACTGCAGAAGGCTGGGATTCCCTATGAAGTAATTCCGGGAGTGACATCTGCAGTGGCTGCTTTGGCCTCTGCCGGAATTCCCATTACCCACAGAGGTATGAGCCGCAGCTTCCATGTAATGACCGGGCATACCAGGGAAAATGGCCTGCCAGAGGATTTAGAGCAGTTTGGAAAGCTTTCCGGAACCTTGGTATTTTTGATGGGATTAAGCCATTTGCAGGAGATTTGCCAAAGACTGATGGCGCAGGGGAAATCTGCAGAGACCCCGGCAGCGGTCATCCAGAGCGGAACTTTGCCGGAGCAGAAGGCGGTTCGCGGCACGCTGGCAGATATTTATGAAAAGTGCCGGGAGGCAGGGATTGCATCGCCTGCGATTATTGCAGTGGGAGATGTGACGGCCCTTTCTATGGAATCTACCTTAAAGAGGCCGTTAGAAGGGGTAAAGGCAGGCATTACCGGAACCCCGGCGTTTACCGGGAAGCTGGAACTGGCTTTGAAGGAGCAGGGCGCCCGGCTGGAAAGGATGGCGGTTCTGGAGGTGGTTTCTTATGCAGACAGTAAACCGGTGCAGGATTGCCTGGAAAAATTAGAGCAGTATACCTGGCTGGTATTTACCAGCGCCAACGGAGTCCGGATTTTCTTAAAGACCTTGCTGGAAAGCGGCAGGGATTACCGGAGTCTGAGCCATGTGAAGCTGGCTGCGGTGGGAAAGGGAACAGACCGGGAACTGAGGCAGCATGGACTTCGGGCAGACTATGTTCCGGAGCGGTACTGTGCGGAAGATTTAGCCAGAGGGCTGGCAGACCGGCTTGGGGAGGATGATAGGGTTTTGATTCCCAGAGCTGTGCGGGGGTCTGCAGAGCTTCCTGGAATTTTAGGCGAGGCCGGCATCGTTTACGATGATGTGGCGCTGTACGATGTAAAAAGTCTGGGGCTGCAGGGGGAAGCGTTAGAGGAACGGCTGCGGGGGCTGGATTACCTGACCTTTGCCAGCGCGTCCGGCGTGGAAGCGTTTTTGGAAAATCTGCCGGTGGAGAAGCGGCGGGTGCTTGACGGCATTAGGCTGGTTTCTATTGGAGACGCTACGGCAGCAGCCATGAAGGCAGCCGGTTACCCGGCAGATCTGGAGGCGAAGGAGTTTAGTGCAGCGGGAATCGTGGATTGTATTCTGGAGGATGTAAGGTCCAGGTAACAGGAGGGGCAATATGGAGTTGACCGGCAGATTATTGGTGGAACAGAAGCAGTTGCTTTCTGTAAATCAGGTGCAGTCGCTGAATATTCTGGCTCTTACGAATCAGGAGCTGGAGGATTTCCTGATGGACGAATATCTGGAAAATCCTATGCTGGAGAACAGCAGCGATAAAGACAATGATATGATTACTGAGATGGAAAAGATTTACGAGCAGGGCGCCACTTTTAAGGAGCAGTATCTGGAAAATCCGGAGGACGAGGAGCAGAGGCGGAAAGATGTGCAGGCTCCGCCGGAGGACGCGCTGAAGGAGCATCTGTTGAACCAGTTGGACCGGGGCAGCTATTCAGAGCGAGCCTGGGAAATCATGAAGTATCTGATAGACTGTCTGGATGAAAAGGGATATTTTCCTTATCAGATTGAAGAATTGGCAGGATCGGCGGGATGTGAGCCGGCAGAGATGAACGCCTGCTTAAAGGAATTAAAGGAGCTGGAGCCGGTAGGGATTTTCTCTGCGGATTTGGCGGAATGTCTGGAAAAGCAACTGCGGGTGAAAGGGGTGGAGGACGAAACCCTGTTCCTTCTCCTGCGGGAGCACATGACAGAGCTGATGAGCGGCCAGATTGGCAGTATTTCCCGAAAACTGGGGATTTCCACTGTAAAGGTAAAGGAGTACATTCATCTGATCGGAGGATTGAATCCCAGGCCGGTAATGGATATTCAGAAGGAAGACGCCGGATATGTAGTGCCGGATATTATCGTGACCCGTGATGGAGGCCAGTGGGATGTGTCTATCAATGACAACTGGATGGGGGAATATCGTTTTAACGATTATTACATACGGATGATGGAAGAAAACAGAGATCCGGAGCTGCAGGCCTATTTTAAGGAGCGGCTGGAGCGGGCCAGGTTTGTGGTGAACAGTGTGGAGCAGCGGCGCCGGACTATTATCCGGATTGTGGAGGCTGTGCTGCAGCTGCAGGAAGATTATTTTGAAGGGAATGGTTCCTTAAAGCCTATGCAGCAGGAGGACATTGCAAATCTTCTGGGAATCCATGTTTCTACGGTGAGCCGGGCGGTGAAGGGAAAGTATATCCAGTACCGGAAATCCATACCCTTTAAATCTCTTTTTACTACGGCTTTGCCGGGCAGTAAAACAGGAGATGGCGTCTCTGCGGAGGCTATTAAAGAGCGGATTCGGCAGATGATAGGGGCAGAGAATGGGAAACCTTTAAGCGACCAGAATCTGGCGGATATGCTGGCGGAGGAAGGCATTTCTGTATCCCGCCGGGCGGTGAGCAAATACCGGATTCAGATGAATATACCGGATTCCCGGCAGAGGGGAATGCTTCTGTAGGTCAACAAGGGAGGAAGAAACGCCATGAAAGAGAAGATTATTTCCCTGGTTTCTCTGGACCCGGAGGCCGGGCGTTCGTATCAGGCGGAAGTGGAAAGCCTGTTTGGAGATCATGCCCAGGTGCGTATCTACAGCACCTTGAACGGTACGGCAGAAGGGACGCTTCCTAAAGCAGATCTGTATGTGATTTCCACAGATGCATATGGCTCTGCAGAGGAGGTGGCCCGCCATGTGCCTATGGGAAGCGAGACCATGGCAATCGAAGTATCGTTCCGCTGGAGCGAGCTGCGGAAGCTGAAGGAAATTCCGGCGGGGGAGCGGGTGCTGTTTGTCAATATGACGCAGACGATGGCAAGGGAGGCCATTACCCAACTGCATCAGTTTGGAATCAATCACATTACCTTTCTGCCCTTTTATCCGGGTGCGGAACTGACGGAGGATATTTCTATTGCAGTGACGCCGGATGAAATCCGGTATGTGCCTGAGTCTGTGAAGACCGTGATCAACTTAGGACAACGCTCCTGTACCTCCGGCATGATGATCGAGATTGCCCTGCGGCTGGGGCTGGAGCATCTTTTGGAAACGGAAAAATTTCAGGAGTATTTCCGGGATATTGCTACCAGCAACTACAGTTTTGACCAGATGTTTGCCCGGTCTATCCGGTTGGAAAGCCAGTTCCATATTTTGATGGAGGTACTGGCAGAAGGTATAATCGGCGTTAACGAGCGGGGAGAAATCTTTGCCTGCAACCGTCATGCAGAGGAAATTGGCCGGGTCAGCGGCGAGATGATTCTGGGAAAGTGGGGAGATGAGGTATTTCCCTATATTCCATTTTCCGCCTGCTTAAAGGAGCGGCGGCGGATGGAAGCCCAGGTGCGGCGGATTCACGGCGTAAATGTCAGCGTAGAGGTAGTGCCGGTTCTGCGGCAGGAGACCTGTATCGGCGCTTTTGCCATTCTCCAGAAGTTTAACGAGGCGGAGCGGCGGCAGAATGAACTGCGTGGGCAGTTGCTTAAGAAGGGCCATACGGCGAAGTACAGTTTTGACGATGTGATTGGCAAGTCGGAGGCCATCCGACAGACCAAGGAAATCTTAAAGCGAATGGCTCTCAGCGAAAGTCCGGTTCTGCTGATTGGGGAGACAGGAACCGGAAAAGAACTGTTTGCCCATGCGATCCATCAGGCGTCTAAGCGAGGCGACGGCCCGTTTATTGCCATCAATGTGGCGGCAGTGCCGGAAAATTTGCTGGAAAGCGAGCTGTTTGGCTACGAGGAAGGGGCATTTACCGGAGCAAAGAAAGGAGGCCGTCCTGGCCTGCTGGAATTCTCCCACAAAGGCACTTTGTTTTTGGATGAGGTGGAGGGCATGAGTCCTATGCTGCAGGTAAAGCTTTTGCGGGTGCTGCAGGAGCGGGAGATCATGCGGGTAGGCGGAGACCGGATCATCAATATAGATGTTCGGATTGTAGCTGCCACCAATGAATCTCTGGAGCAGAAGGTAGAGGAAGGAAGCTTCCGCCGGGATTTATATTACCGGCTGAATACTCTGCCGGTAGTGATTCCGCCGCTGGAGGCCAGAGGAGATGATATGTTTCTTCTGATGGAACGGTTTAAACAGGAACTGAACGGAGCATTTGAGCTTTCAGATGAAGTGAGAGCCTTTTTGAAGTCCTATTCCTGGCCGGGAAATATCCGTGAGCTGCGGAATGTGGTGGAGTATTTTGTATACACAGGCCATGAAGTGATTTCTATGGAAGATTTGCCCCATACGGTGTTGAAACATAAGCGAGTAAAGCTGAGGCCGGTAATGGGTGTTTCCAGAGAGGCTGCAGCGCCGGTTCTGGCAGAGGATTCTTGTTCTGATTTCTGGTTTGTTTTGGAACAGCTTTACCGGGCTTCTGAGGCAGGAGTTCCCCTGGGCAGGGAGAAACTTCTGGATATGGCCAGACAGGCTGGCCGTCCTATGTCCCAGTTGGAGGTGCGCAGGATACTGTCTGAGATGGCAGAAAAGGGCCTGGCTCTGGTTAGCCGGGGCAGAGGCGGAAGCCGGCTGACGCCGGAGGGAAAGGCTTTTTGGGAAAACCGGGAAATGTGAAAAGGGAATACAAATTACAGATAAAAGATACGAGATAAGGCAGGGCCGGAAGTGTGTTTGGAACAGACTTCCGGCCCTCCTGTTTTTTATTTCATAGGAACGTTCGCCCTATGAAACAAAAACGCTCCGCTGGATGCGCACTTCGCGCTTAAGGAAAATGTCTGCTGATGCAGACGCGCTCCGGCGCGAGAGTCCGGTAAACCGGACTCTTGTTTCATTTAAAATTGTATGCAGTCACAATCGGCTTCCGATTTTGAGTCTGGTCGTTAAAGTATTCGTAGAGACAGATTCCCAAAAAGGAGCCGGTCAGGTTGTAAAGGTTTTTGTAGCCGCGGCCCTGCATCCGGCAGACGGCGTAATAGCTGCGCTGAGAACTGCGGCAGTGGACATATACCGGCACATCTTTTGGAACCTCATCCATCCGTTCTTTTAACTGGCTGAGAGGAATGTGATGAGCGCCCTTTATATGGCCCAACTCGTATTCTGCCGGTTCCCGCACATCCAGAATGTAAGCGCCGGATTCTGCCAGTTCCCGCACCTTGGTGACGGATACCTGGCGGTAACGGCCTTCCAGCAAGTTCAGGCCAGAGAGCGCAGCTATGTTGACTACATCCTTGGCAGTTCCAAAGACCGGAGAATAGCAGAGCTCCAGTTCTTTTAAATCCTCCAGATCTGCGCCCATGGTAATCATGGAGGCGATGACATCGATCCGTCTGGCAACATCTCCTTTTCCAATGGCCTGGGCGCCCAGAATTTTCCCAGTAGGTACTTCAAACAGCAGTTTGAAGGCCATAAAATGAGCGTCCGGCATCAATCCTACTTTGTCATTGGTATAAATATAGGAAAAATCGAAAGGTATACCGGCTGCTCTGGCGGCTTTTTCATTTAAACCGGTGGAAGCGGCATTCTGTTCAAAAATGCGGATGCAGGAGGAAGCGATAAAGCCTTTGTTTCGTACAGGTCTGCCGCAGATGTGGTCTGCTGCAGAGCGGGCCTGGCGTTGAGCCGGACCTGCCAGAGCCAGGCGTCCCGGCTTGCCAAGAATGCTGTGGAAGCTTTCAATGGCATCGCCTACTGCGTATATATCCGGGTCGGAGGTCTGGAAGTTGTGGTTGACCCAGATGCCGCCGGTTTCTCCTATGGTAAGTCCGGCTTCCTGGGCCAGGGCAGTTTCTGGCCGCACCCCGATAGCCATAATAACTACATCTGCATCCAGGGTTTTCTGCTGCCCATTCTGGCGGAAAATAACGGTGCGTTCCTGAATCTCTGTTAATGTGGCAGACAGGTGGAGGCTGATTCCATGATCCAGCATTTCTTTATGAAGGGTTTGGACCATATCGTAGTCAAAGGGCGCCATGATTTGATCGGTTCCTTCAATTAGAGAGATGCTGATGCCGGACATACTTAGATTTTCGGCTACTTCCACTCCGATGAAACCACCGCCGATTACCGTCGCTTTTTTAACCTGATTTTCGTCAATCCATTTCTTTAAGGCCCGGATGTCTGTTACATTGCGGACAGTAAATACATGGGGGTTGTGGATTCCGGCAATGGTTTTGGGCAGAATGGGGCTGGCGCCGGGGGAAAGCACCAGCTTGTCGTAGCATTCTGTGAATATTTCTCCGGAAGATAGATTTTTTACGGTAATTTGCTTGGCGTTCCGGTCGATGGCGGTTACCTGGCAATGGGTACGGGCCTGGATTTCATGCTGACGGAGGAATTTCTCCGGGGACATCAGAACCAGGGATTCACTGCTTGCTACAGTGCCGCTTAAAAGATAGGGCAGGGCGCAGTTGGAATATGAAACATGCTCTCCCTGTTCAAACATGATTATTTCTGCTTCAGAATCCAGCCTGCGGATGCGGGCAGCAGCGGAAGCGCCGCCGGCTACACCGCCGACAATTAAAATTCGTTTCTTCATAGAAACCCTCCTCATGATAGTTGTTCCATTTTGGATAAAACGGTTATGATATATAGGAAGCAAGAAGTATGCCAGAGCTGTTTGGGAGAAGCAAAGCAGAGAAAACCATGGAAAAGGAGAGGGAGAACTGGAAATGGTTGGTGATATTGGGTTAATGGTTAGAATAATAGTTGTATAAATGGTTAAATAATTGGTTGTATGGTTAAAAATATAGGGGTGGGAAAAAGTGAAAAACGGAGGCGGAGAAATAAGGTACGATTTTAATGGAAAAATGGAGCAAAATAAAAAAATAGATAGATTTTTGGCTTTTGGCACGGCGCTTGCTTTATATATTGGTGTAAACACAACTGACCGGCCGGCAGAAAAGGTTGTGAAAAAGGAGTAGGAAAGGAAAAGGGAATATGAAGTACGATTTTGATCAGGTGATTGACCGCACCAACAATCGTTCCTCAAAGTACGATGAGAGAATCAAAAAATTCGGCACCATGGATGTAATCCCTCTCTGGGTGGCTGATATGGATTTTAAGACTGCTCAGCCTATCATCGACGCGGTGAAAGCAAAAGCAGAGGAAGGAATCTGGGGTTATACCTCTCGTCCGGACAGCTATTTTGAGGCCATCTGCAACTGGCAGGAGCGCCGCAACGGCTGGAAGATCGATCGGAGCCTGGTAAGCTGGGCATTGGGTGTGGTTCCAGCTATGGCAGCTATTTTACAGGTATTTACCGATCCCGGTGACAAAGTGCTGATTCAGACTCCGGTATACTCTGAGTTCTACGATATTACCGAGGCGTTGGGCCGTGAGGTAGTGGAGAACCAGTTGGCAGAAAAGGACGGTGCCTGGAGCATCGATTGGGAGGATTTTGAAGAAAAGGTTAAGGAAGTAAAAATCTTCCTGCTGTGCAGCCCCCACAATCCCCTGGGAATCGTGTGGACTCCGGAGCAGTTAAAGCGGATGGCAGAAATCTGTATGGCGAATCATGTTCTTCTGGTATCGGATGAGATTCATTCTGACCTGATTTTCCATGGAAAGAAGCATACGCCGACGGCTGTTGTTTCCGATGAGATTGGAAAGTATGTTATCAGTTGTATCTCCGGAACCAAGACATTTAACCTGGCAGGACTTCAGGCTTCCACTACCGTGTTTCCCAATGCAGAGATGAAGGCCAGATACGACAAATTCTGGTCCAGCATGGACATTCATAGAAACAACGCTTTCAGTTCTGTGGCTATGGAAGCAGCCTTCAACGAGGGCGAGGAGTGGCTGGAGCAGTTGCTGGTATACATAGACGGCAATTTCCAGTTTGTTAAGGAATACTGTGAGAAGCACATTCCTCAGATTAAGGTAAATGTGCCGGACGCAACCTATCTGATGTGGCTGGACTGCCGGGAACTGGGCATGAGCAATGAGGAATTAAAAACATTTATGATTGAAAAAGCGAAGATCGGTCTGAATGAGGGATATACATTTGGCAGAAGCCTGACAGGCTATATGAGACTGAACGCAGCCTGTCCCAGGAGTATTCTGGAGAAGGCTATGAAGCAACTGGAAGAAGCCGTGAAAGCGCTGTAGTTACAAAAAGGAGAAAAGAGTATGAATGCAAAGAAGGTATGGGATAGTTATAAATTTCCATTGCTGCTGATCGGAGGAATCCTGATTGGCGCAGTGATCGGGGCAGTATTTGGAGAGAAGGCAACCGTGCTTTCTCCGCTGGGAGACATTTTCCTGAACTTAATGTTTACAATCGTGGTGCCGATGGTGTACATTTCCATTACCACCGCAGTAGGCAACATGGTTAATATGAAACGGCTGGGCAAGATCCTTGGAAGTCTGGTGCTGACCTTTATTGTAACCGGCGCATTTGCAGCCGTAGTGGTACTTGCGGTAATCAATATCTGGCCTCCGGCAGCATCTACTGCCATTGAGATGGGTGCTGCAGAAATGGGCGAGATGTCCAGTCTGGGCGATATGATCGTAGGCGCGCTGACTGTTAATGATTTCAGCGGGCTGATGAGCCGCAGCAACATGCTTCCGCTCATTGTGTTCGCCATTATGTCCGGTCTGGCTGTAGCTGCCTGCGGCGGCGAGGACTGCCCGGCAGGAAAGCTTTTGAACAACTTAAACCAGATTGTTATGAAAATGGTGGATATGATCATGAAGCTGGCTCCCATCGGCCTGGGCGCATATTTTGCAAACCTGGTAGGCGAGTTTGGACCGCAGCTTATCGGCGATTATGGCCGCACCATGGCAATCTATTATCCGATGTGCGCCTTTTATTTCATCGTATTCTTCCCGCTGTACAGTTGGTTTGCAGCAGGAAAGACCGGCGTGAAACGGATGTTCAAAAACATTTTAAACCCGGCAGTAACTGCATTTGCAACCCAGAGCTCCTGCGCTACCATTCCGGTAAACATGGAATCCTGTGAGAAAATCGGTGTTCCGGAGGATATTTACAATATTGTGCTTCCCATGGGAGCTACCATGCACATGGATGGCTCTGTGCTGTCTGCAATTACTAAGATTGCATTCCTGTACGGCGTGTTTGGTATGGAGTTTACAGGCGCAGGAACCTACGCTATGGCGATTGCAGTTGCAGTCCTCAGCGCATTCGTGCTGTCCGGCGCACCGGGCGGCGGCCTGGTAGGCGAAATGCTGATTGTCAGCCTGTTCGGCTTCCCGGCAGAGGCGTTCCCGCTGATTGCTACTATCGGTTTTCTGGTTGACCCGGCAGCTACCTGCTTAAATGCCAGCGGCGATGCAGTGGCTTCTATGGTGATTGCCCGCCTTGTAGAAGGAAAAGACTGGCTGAAAGATAGAATTGCCAGTGGGAAGGCTGCAGCATAAGCAAGAGCTTTTGCATCACTAAAGTTTCAGTATTGCAGAAAAAATAGAAAAGGAGAGATGACGATGATCGTGATCGAGACAAAGAATGCTCCGGGAGCAATTGGGCCTTACTCTCAAGGCTTTGAAATAAACGGCGTGGTATATACCTCTGGCCAGATTCCCGTAGACCCGGCAAACGGCTGGGTGCCGGAGGGCATTGCGGCTCAGGCAGAGCAGAGCTGTAAAAATGTAGGCGCTATTTTAGAGGCAGCAGGCACCGGATTTGAAAAGGTATTTAAGACCACCTGTTTTCTGGCAGATATGGGAGATTTCGCCCAGTTTAATGAAGTGTATGCTAGGTATTTTGTATCGAAGCCGGCCCGCAGCTGTGTTGCAGTAAAGACCCTTCCCAAGGGCGTACTGTGTGAGATTGAGGCAGTTGCAGTAAAATAAAAGGAGGAATAAAAACATGAAAGTCACAGTAGTAGGAAGTCATTTATGCCCGGATACCTTGTATGCGTTAAATAAGCTGGTAGAGGTAAAAGCAGATATTGAGTTTAAGAATATGTCCGCGTCTTTGCCGGATCTGAAGGTTTATCTGGCCCTGCGGGACAGCGAGCCGATGTATGAGGCAGTAAAGAAAAATGGAGGCATTGGTATTCCCTGCTTCATTCTGGAGGACGGAACAAAGACCATGGATCTGGACGCAGTTTTGAATCAGGCAAAATAAAGACGGATTGATAAGGCGGTGGAGCCGGCAGAAGATGCTGGTTCCGCCGCTTTTCTTTGACACAGTTCCTGTACTGTTATATAATTAAAGAAATGTTTTGCAGATTATGGACTGAGAAAGATGGGGAAAAGGGCAATGCCGCCATTACAATTATTGATTAAACCGGCTTCCGGAAATTGCAATTTGCGGTGTCGTTACTGCTTTTATACCGATGAGATGGAAAAGCGGGAGACAGCCAATTACGGCATCATGTCGGAGGAGACCTTGGAAGCGCTGGTAAAGCGGGCGCTTGAGTTTGCAGAGGGAAGCTGCGGATTTGCATTCCAGGGAGGAGAGCCAACGCTGGCCGGATTGGATTTTTACAAAAAACTGCTGGAATTACAGGAGAAGTATAATACAAAAAAGATAAGAATACAGAATTCAATCCAAACCAACGGATACAAACTGGGGGAGGAATGGGCCGGGTTTCTGGCGCAGAATCACTTCCTGGCAGGAGTGTCTTTGGACGGCGTGGTGCACACCCATGATGCTTACCGGATCGATGCAGGCGGAAAAGCCACATTTTCGGAGGTTATGAAAACACTGGAGCTGTTTGACCGGTATCAGGTAGAATACAATATTCTGACCGTGGTGAACCGGCGTACAGCGGAGCGGATTTCCCGGATTTATCAATTCTATGCAAAGCACCATTGGAAATATCTTCAGTTCATTGCCTGTCTGGATCCGTTGGAGGAGATTCCGGGCCAGCGGGAGTATTCTCTCACGCCGGAAGCCTATGGAAAGTTCCTGGTGGAATTGTTTGATCTGTGGTATCTGGACTGGAAAAAGGGCATACAGCCCAGCATTCGGATGTTTGAGAATTATATTGGGATTTTGATGGGGTACATACCGGAGGCCTGCGACCAGCGGGGACATTGCAGCCTGCAGAGCGTAGTGGAGGCGGATGGAAGCGTATATCCCTGTGATTTCTATGTGATTGACCGGTATTGGATGGGAAATATACGGGATCAGTCTCTGAAGGAAATTCTGGAAAAAGGGAAAACACTGAGGTTTGTAGAAGCGTCTCTGGAAAATCGTGATGAGTGCCGGCAGTGCGAGTACGGCTTTATCTGCCGGGGCGGCTGCCGCAGGAATCGGCAGATAGATGAGAGGGGAACCCTGGGGCTGAATTATTTTTGCTCATCTTATAAGATGTTTTTCCAGGCGGCGCTGCCAAGGATGGGGGAGATTGCGCAGGAGCTGAGCCGGCGGCAACAAGGGGAGAGAAGGTTATGAAAATATTGGTGATTAACAGCGGAAGCTCTTCGCTGAAATTCCAGGTAATTGATTCGGAAACAGAGGCAGTGCTGGTGCGGGGGGTATGTGAGCGCATCGGCATTGACGGCGGATTTACCTATAAAACAGAGAATATTTCTGTGAAAGAGCAGGCGCCTCTTGCAGACCACAAGGCGGCAGTCAATAAGATTCTGACTACCTTGACGGATGCAAAGATGGGCGTGCTGAAAAGCTTTGAAGAAATCGATGTGGTAGGACACCGGCTGGTTCACGGCGGCGAGAAGTTTACCGGCTCTGTAGTCATTACAGACGAGGTGATCCAGGCCATGACAGAGTGCAATGACCTGGCGCCCCTTCACAATCCGGCTAATTTGGTAGGCGTGGACGCCTGCCGCCAGCTTATGCCGGAAACCCTGATGGTAGGCGTGTTTGATACGGCTTTTAATCAGACCATGGAGCCCAAGGCTTTCCTTTACGGTCTGCCGTATCGGTTCTATGAGAAATACAAGATTCGCCGGTATGGATTTCATGGCATCAGTCACAAATATGTGTCGGCCAGGGCGGCTCAGTTTATGCGCCAGGATCCTAAGCGGGTGAAAACCATCGTCTGTCATTTGGGAAACGGTTCCAGCATCTGCGCCGTCAAGTATGGCAAGGTGATTGACAATTCCATGGGTTTTACGCCCCTGGAGGGCCTGGTAATGGGAACCCGTAGCGGAGATGTGGATCCGGGGGCGCTGGAATTTCTGGCAACAAAGGAAAATCTGGATATTCATCAGATTATGACGATATTAAATCAGGAATCCGGCGTGCTTGGGATTTCCAAGAATTTGTCCAGTGACTTCCGGGAGCTGAAGGACGCAGGAATCAAGTATAACGAGAAAGCGTCTCTGGCGCGGGAAATTTTCGCCTACAAGGTGGCCAAGTACATTGGAAGCTATGCGGCGGCTATGAACGGTGTGGATAACATCGTATTTACTGCTGGCGTAGGGGAAAATGATTCGGATATTCGGGAGGAAATCTGCGAGTATCTGGAATTTTTGGGCATTGCCATTGACGAGGTAAAGAACCGGGAACAGGCGGAGGCTATCCGCATTTCCGACGGAACCTCCAGGGTCAATGTGCTGGTGATCCGTACCAATGAGGAGCTGGAAATTGCCAGACAGGCAGCTGCAGTGGCTGCCCAGATAAAGAAAGCATAGCAGGCAAAAGGAGGAAACAGCTATGAAATATCGTGTAATTGGAGATACTATGCCGGCAGTGGAAATTATGTTTGACGCGCCTGGAGAGAGCATGTACACCCAGTCCGGCGGCATGGCCTGGATGACGGATGGAGTGGAGATGACTACCAACACCAAGGGCGGGCTGATGAAGGGTCTGGGCCGGATGTTTGCCGGAGAATCTTTGTTTATGGCTACTTACCGGGCTCAGAGGCCAGGGGCTATGATTGCCTTTGCTTCCACAGTGGCAGGCCGGATCCTTCCGGTGGATGTGTCTGCCACCGGCGGCATGATTTGCCAGAAGGGGGCGTTTCTCTGCGCAGAGGACGGCGTAGATTTAAACATTACCCTGACTAAAAAGCTGTCTTCCGGCATGTTTGGCGGCGAGGGCTTCATCCTGCAGGATATAAGCGGCCATGGCATGGTTTTTCTGGAGATTGACGGAGATATGGTGGAGAAGGAGCTGCAGCCGGGAGAAGTGCTGAAGGTGGATACCGGAAATGTAGTGGCCTTTGACCGCTCTGTCCGCTATGAGATTGAGACTGTAAAGGGGCTGGGAAATATCTTCTTTGGCGGCGAAGGCCTGTTCTTAACCAAGCTGACCGGCCCGGGAAAAGTAATTCTGCAGACTCAGAATGTGGCAGAGTTTGCAGGACGGATTGCACGGTTTATTCCCACTTCCGGCAATTAAAAATATAATGGGACTGTTTGGCAACATATACTGCAACTTTTGTTGCAGTATATGTTGCCAAAGACTGCAATAATAGAGTATAATAAAAATGATTTGGGGGATGAGGAGGCGATTTTCATTACTATATATGATATTGCAGAGCTGGCGGGTGTGTCGCCGAGTACAGTTTCGAGGGCGCTGAATGGGAAACCAGGAGTAAGCAGTAAAAACAGAGCATTGATTCAGGCTGTTTTGGACAAGTATGATTATATACCGGATGAAGCGGCGAGGATGCTGGGGAAACAGAGGTCCCGTATGGTTGGCGTTGTGACAGATGATTTGAATTCCAAACATCAAAACGAGGCCTTTGCCAGATGTCAGAATGAATTGATTGTGAATGGTTATCAGTGTATTCCCCGCAGTATTGGTTCTGAGCCGGATAGTCTGGAAAAACTGATGGCGGAATTGAAACGGCGTCGGGTGGAAGGGTTGTTGCTGTTTGGTCTGACATTTACAGATCATGAACACCTGGAAAGGGTAATTGAACGCTGGCTGCCGGAAGTGCCGGTGCTTTTGGTGTATCAAAGCGAGCGTTTTAATCGTGAAAATGTTTATTGTATCGGAGCAAATGAGAGAAAGGGATTTCAGCATTGCGTCAGACATCTGGTGGAACGCGGAAGAAAGAAACTGGCTTTGATCGTGGAAGCCGGGCGGGCAAGCCGGGCGAAGATACGAACCTATTTTGAAACGGCGGTGCAGGAGTATCCGGATTTGGAGTATCGTGTATATATGGATATTCCATCTGGAGCAGAAGGCGGCGAAGATGTGGTTCAAAGAATTTTAAAAGATCTGCCGGAGGTAGACGGCATTTTATGTACCCAGGATCGGCTGGCCATCGAAGTGATGTATGCGCTGAAGAAGCAGGGAAAACGGATTCCGGAAGACATTTCGCTGATTGGAGAGGGAAACTCAGAGTTATGTGAAGTGTGCCGCCCAAGATTAACATCTCTGGATACCATGGTAACGGTATCGTCTATGATGTCTGTCCGTATTTTGATGGATGTAATGGAGGGGCGTTCTCAAACGCATAAAATTACATTAGAGATGGAATTGGTTAATCGGGAAACTTTATAACAGAAGATACGAAAAAGACTGTCGCTTGTGCGGCAGCCTTTTTCGTTTTATAGGAAAATGTCTGCTGACGCAGACTCGCTCCGGCGCGAGAGTCCGGTTCACCGGGCTCTTTTTCATGATTTGATAATCAGGATTATTCGTACAGGATCAGAGCGATCATTTCGATGGGTTCATCTCCAATACATGCGAGGCCATGACCTTCGCCGGGGGCGCAGTATGTGACATCGCCTGCAGAAACGGTAACAATGGTTCCGTTGTCGTTATAGTGTCCGGTTCCGCTTAAAATGTAATAGGTTTCGCTGTCCCCGGTGTGAATATGATAGCCGATTTCGGAGTTGGGATAGACGGTGGTATGGCCAAAAACCCGGCCCTTCTGGCTCATTTCATCTGGCCCGTTTAACAGGCTGCGGACGGTGATTTCTCCAACACCATTGAAGGGGGCTGGTTTACGGACGGTTTCTTTTTCGCTGCTTTTTCGTATCATAGGGATTCCTCCATTTGGATATAAGATAAAAGTTTAAAGGTACAATGGCGGTTGTCTGGTTTATGCTTTTCACAGATTGTCTGGTAAAAGTGAAACCGATTGCGACAATACAAAATATTTTATCACAGTAAAAATAGAAAACAAGTAGTCAAATATCACAAAAAATATTTGTTATAAATGGTAAAAGTGCTGGTTTTGTGTATTTGCAAATTCGCATATTGAAATATATTGGGAAAAGTGCTATTCTAAGGTTGCAACATAAAACAACCAAAATGAAACAAAAGTTGCAGATGCGATTAGGAGGGATTTGGACTATGGCCAGTAAAAAAACATTGCGTCAGATTTTGGATGAGAGTAAAGAGTGTTTCTTAGTTCCGTGTGTGTACGATTGTGCATCAAACCATGCGGTTGAGATGTGTGGATTTCCGGTAAGCCTTCTTTCCGGCGGCGAGGTTTCTATTTCTTTAAATGGAGTAATTGACTACGGATTTACAAATCTGTCGGATCTGGAGCGGGTGGTAAGCCGTGTAGCGCAGACTTCTTCTATTCCGTTGATTGCAGATATTGAAGATGGCTTTGGCGGCCCGTTGTCTGTGTATCGTGCAGCAAAGATTTTATCTGCTGCCGGAGCAGCAGCAATTCAGTTGGAAGATTCTGCTGATATGGAAGAAAGTACAAAAATTCTTCCCCGCGATAAATACATAGCGAAGGTTAGAGCTGCTTTGGAAGGGCTGAAAGGAACGGATTGTCTGCTGATCGCCCGGAGTAATGCAGATCCTGCAGAGCCGGAACAGATGAAAGAAGGCTGTGAGCGTCTTCAGGAAGCAATCGATATTGGCAAAGAAATGGGACAGGATGTAATTGCTATGATGGTTCTGGTTGGCAATATTGAACAGGCGGCAGAAATGGCTAAGATTGTAACCGGGCCGAAGATTTTTGCAGATGTTCGTGCATATAAGGGAGAGGACGGTCATTACCATCCATCAGTAACGATGGAGGAACTGACGCCGTTAGGATTTAAAATGTGCAGCAGCCATTACACCATGAAAGCGGCTATGGAGGGTATGCTGGAGCACGGCCTTGTGAATTTCAAAAATCAGAGTGTAGCATATTCCTTCGAGAATGCTCCGGCGTCTGGTATTGAAAGCTTTTCCTGTTCCGGAATGTTTGATCCCCAGGCTTATCTTGCACTGGAAAATAACTTTACCCGTGGAAATAAGGAGTACACGATCGTAGGCCATCAGGTAGAGGATTATCCGGAGGGATTTGTTCGCCCGGACATTAAAGATCGTCTGTAAGGGGGGAATGATATGAGCTTACCTTATATTTTAACAAAAGAGGAAAAACGGCCGGCAGAGGATCGTCTGCGGGAACTGGTGGCTGGAGACAGGGCGCTGATTGTGCCGGAGCTTCATGACTGCATGTCCGCAAAGGCTGCAGAGATGAATGGGTTTGAAGTAATCATGGTTTCCAGTGGAGACCTGGCATGTGCGGTAACTGGAATTCCGGATCTGCAGTTGTTATCGATTGACGATTTTGTACGGGTAACTGAACAGATTACGAGAATGACACCGACGCCTTTGATTATAGATGCGGATGACGGCTTTGGCCTGGGGAGAGCGTTGAATGCTCAGTATGGCTGCATGAGAATTATGCAGGCAGGCGCAGCCGGGGTGCTGGTTACAGATACTTCTGAATTGGCTCGAAAAGGTCAGCTTTCTATTCCGGATGCGTGTTTGCGGTTTAAGGCTGCAAGAGCCGGGCTGGATGCAAATGGCCGTCATGGTTTTTTGGTTGCCCGTTGTGACAGTGATCTGGTAGGCGCGTTTGATGAGACGGTGGAGCGCTGTGCAGCATATATCGATGCAGGCGCTGATATGCTTTGTATTTTATGGATGCATAAAATTCCGGATCGGAAGCTGAAACTGGAAATGTGTCGGAAATTAAGAGATGCATTGAATGAAAAGGGCGAAAAATACAGAGACTTCCCCATGTGGTATCCGGATTTATGCGGAAAGGCTCACGATCCGGAAGAGGTTTCCATGAAAGATTTGAATGAGCTGGGGGTTTATAAATTAGTAGGAATTCATTTCAGTGCTCATGCGGCTATGTTGGCTATGCTGGATGTCGGGCGTCATGTTATGATGGAACAGACCAATGATTATGTGGACTATCATTTTGATGAGACTGGCTATAAGACATTTACTACCATGAGTATGTTTGGGCTGACAGATGGAAGCTGGGTGGAAGCGGAAAATGCGTTTGTTCGTGAACCGCAGGATTCTGTGGCACAACGGAATGCAGATTATTTTGTGAGAAAAGACGATGTGCATGATCCGGATGGTAAATAAATGAACCTAATGATCGAGTGAGAGTGATATAAAAGAAAATGGAGGAGGAAATTTTCATGAAGAAACTGTTAAGTGTTACCCTGGCAATGACTATGGCCGTGTCATTAACTGCCTGCACTGGTACCGTGAATTCCGGAACAGCCACTACAGGAGCAGCTCCGGCGGAGGGAACCACCTCTGGCACAGAAACAACTGCCGCATCTGGTAAAAACGACGCAGCATCAGGAGACACCATTAAAATTGGAGTTTTAACAGATAGGTCTTCCGCTGCTGCTGCAACGGTTACCTGGGCGGAAGCAGGCGCTATTCTGGCGGTAAATGAGGCCAATGAAGCAGGCGGGCTGGATGGAAAGATGTTTGAACTGGTTTACAGAGATACTGCAAGTGATTCTGCAAATGTGGCCCAGAAAGCAACCGAACTGGTAAATGAAGGATGCATTGCAATTCTGGGTCCGAAATCTGATGGTGAAGCACCTACTGGAGCTACATGGGCAGAAGAAAATAAATTCCCCATGGTGACACCATGCACTATGAATACGCGTGTTACTGTGGAGAATGCTTCCAGATATATGTTCTCCTGTGGATTTGTGGCATGGCCGATTGCAAAGATGAATGCAAAATATGCAGCGGATCAGGGCTATACCAGCGCATTCTTTATTGGAAATGATGGCGGCGCTTCCGGAGACAGCCGTGATTTCTTCTACAGAGAGCTGGGAGATGGTTTTACAAACATGGGTTCCAACCAGGTGTCTAGTAACTCAACCGAATTTTCTACCATTATATCTTCTGTAGTAGGAAAAGATCCGGATGTGATCATTGGCGCAGTAGCAGGCCCCAATTTTGTGTCTCTGGTAAATCAGGGCGCACAGTTTGGATTGTGGAATAACTGTGACTATCTGGGATGGTATACCTGTGATTCTACCAATACTACAGCTCTGGCTGAGGCAGGAAACTATCCGTATGGAAAAGTACATGGGGTGCAGCTGTGGCCCTTCTGGCTGGATGATATTGAGGGCAATGCAGAATTTGTACAGGCTTACTCCGATATTGGCAAAGAGAACTATAATACCGAAATTGGGCCGTCTGACATGGGCTATACCTGGTATGTAGGTGTTAAGGCTATTATTGAGGCAGCTAAGACAACGGCAGCCGATTTAAGTCCTGAGGCAATGACTACTGCTCTGAGTAATGTACATTTCAGTACACTGTATGGCGAGGACCTGTATTTTCGTGATTTTGACCATGTGATGGCACATGCTTACTATTATGTAACTGCAGTGGAGGATACCACTGGTAAATGGTCGATTCCGGTAGGCGATATTTACGCTGTATATGAGGGCAACGAAATGCTTCCGACTAAGGAAGAAGTACAGAAATATGCAGAGGAAATGGGATATGCATTTATGGATCTGAGTATTCAGTAAATGACTGCCAGTAAGCGGCAGGCCGTAGGAATGCCTGTCGCTTTTCCTTTATTTAGAGGAGGTCTCTATGACAATATCATTTTTCTTTCAGACTTTGATATCGGGAATCAGTAACGGCATGGTTTCTTATTTGATGATTGCCGGAGTATCCTTGATTATCAGTGGTATGAGTATGGTAAATTTTGGCCAGGGTGCATTTTATGTTCTGGGAACTTACCTGACCTACACAATCGCTGCTAAAATTGGCTTTGTGCCCAGCCTTTTGATTGTGCCGCTGATTGTAGCGGTGATCGGATATTTTGTGGAGAAAGCAACCCGTCCCCTTTTTGGAAAAGACATGCTTTATATCATGCTTCTGACCTATGGTGTTGCGTACATGCTGTGTGATATTATTGTTATGATCTGGGGCTACAGTATCCGATTGCTTTCTCTTCCGTCTTTCCTTAGTGGAGGGGTTCAGATTTTTGGTATTACATTCCCGGTTTATTATATCTTCGAGATTGTGATTTCAGGAATTACTGCATTTGCATTCTGGATTATGATAAATAAGACGAAATTAGGTATGCTGACACGGGCGATTATCAGTGACCGGCCGATGGTTGCAAACCTGGGCGTTAATGTAAATAAGATGTTCAGCGTACTGTTTATGATTGGAATTGGAATTGCAGGATTGGGCGGAGTTTTAAATGCACCGGTTACGGGTATGAGTCCAAAAGAGGGATTGTCTGTATTTGGTAATGTTATGCCGATCCTTTGTATTGGCGGTTTGCGTAATATGGATGGATGTCTTCCTGCCGCATTGCTGGTAGGTCTGGTAAACGCCTTTGGTGCAGTGTATCTGCCTCAGTATTACAATGTACTTCCGGCGGCGTTGATGGTAATTTGCATGTTTATCAATCCGCAGGGGATTTTTACAAAGAGGGAGGGACGGTAATGAAAATGTGGAGGTCTCTTTCAAAGGTAAAAAAAGACGCCATTGTTGGCGGGATTATTGTAATTGGTATGCTGGTGTATTCTCTGTTTGCGTCAGACTCGGTTCTGGATTTTATGAGTCGAACCGTGATTATGATGCTGTTTGCTTCGGCGCTTAATATCATTCTGGGATTTGGCGGGTTAAGGCCTCTTGGTATGGCAACTTACTTTGGCATGGGATCTTATGCTTATGTAATCTTATGTGTGAGAGGCGGCCTGGACAGAACCCTTGCCATTGTGGGAGCAATTCTAATTTCTATGGCGATCTCCCTGTTTGTTAATGTGTTGTGTCTGCGGGCGAATGATGATCTGACATTTGCGTTTGTCAGTATGGGTATAAATACCCTGCTGTTTACCATGGTGTATAAAATACCGTATGTAGGTTCTGATACGGGGCTTACAGGAAATGTTCGTCTTCCCTTTGCAAGCAGCGCCAGTGGCAATTTTTATTTAAGCTTTTTTGTGTGTTTGATTTGTATTATCCTGATTTATCTCTTTTTCCACAGTCCGTTTGCGACTGTGCTGAAAGGAAGCCGGGATAACATAGAACGATTGACTTTTGTAGGAATGAATACTATGCGCGTAAGACTTTGCGCCTGCATGGTTTCCAGCTTTTTTGTTACGATTGCCGGAATTTTATATGCAATGAGAAACATGGGAGCATTCCCTGTAATGTTTTCTACAAACACTTCGACGGAAGGTCTGGTAATGTGTTTGATCGGAGGAATGTATAGCTTTTTCGGTCCGATCTTAGGAGCGGTTATTGTAACATTTATCTCTACGCAGCTTTCTATTCTGACGAATTATTACCAGTTTGTGCTGGGGGCAATCATTGTATTGTGCGTATTGTTCTTGCAGGGCGGTTTGCTGCGGGATAAGGCGGAAAAGAATCTGGATGACCCGGCGGAAAAGGGGGCAAAACGAAAATGAGTGAACCGATCTTAAAAGTAGAAAATTTAAATCGTTATTTCGGAGCGCTTCATGCCACCAGAAATGTATCGTTTGAAATGGAAGAAGGAGAAGTCCGGGCAATTATCGGACCAAATGGCGCTGGAAAAAGCACATTGATGGATTTGATTACGAACCGGACAACCCCCAGCAGCGGGAAAGTATATTTCCGGGGCGAAGACATTACCGGAATGGCGCCTAATAAAATTGTACATCGCGGTATGACAAAATGTTTTCAGATTTCCAAATTATTTAATAATTTGACGGTTTATGAGAATGTTCAAATAGCCCGTATAGAAATGAATAAAAAGACATTTAGTCTGTTTCCGGTGCCGGACCGTTATCTGAAAGAGGAAGTAAAGTCTTATTTGGCAATGGTTGGACTGGAAGATAAGATGAACGAAGTAGCGGCCTATTTGTCTTATGGCGATCAGCGGCGGTTAGATATAGCGATTGCTCTGGCGATGGATCCGAAACTTCTGATTCTGGATGAGCCGGCAGCAGGCGTGGCTCGTGAGGAAGCGTATACTCTTATGCAGTTGATCAGAGACTTGGCGAGACAGAGAAGTATGACGATCATTTTTATTGAGCATGATATGGATATTGTATTTAATTATGCCGATGTGATTTCGGTATTGCGGGATGGAGAGCTGATTGCCAGCGGAACACCGGATGAGATTAAGAACAATCAATATGTGCAGGAAGCGTATTTGGGAGGTGGCGAAGCATGATTCTGGAATTGAAAGATGTTCACAGTTACTATGACAAGAGCCACATTTTAAATGGCGTCAGTCTTTCGGTGGCTGAAGGGACTTCTGTTTGCCTTTTAGGAAGAAACGGCGTGGGAAAGTCTACTACCATGAAGACGATCATGGGGATGCTGAATCCAAAGGAGCACTGCCGTACAGAGGGAAGCATTACCTTTGAAGGGAAAGAACTGGTAGGGATGAAAAGCCATTCCATCGCCAGGCAGGGAATTGCTTATGTTCCTCAGGGGCGTCATATTTTCCCGACCTTGACAACAGAGGAAAATCTGAAGGTAGCGGCCAGAGTGGGTGTGGATGGAAGCAATAAATGGAATCTGGAATCTGTTTATGATTTTTTTCCTCGTCTTCGGGAAAGAAGGGATTCCAAAGGCGATAAGTTATCCGGCGGCGAAAAACAGATGCTGGCGGTGGCAAGGGGACTGATGCAGAATCCCAGAATGATGCTTTTGGATGAAATTACAGAGGGACTTGCTCCGATCATCGTAGATCAGCTGGCTGATATGGTACAAACCCTTATCGCAGAAGGTGTGACCATTTTAATTGCAGAGCAGAATGTGAAATTTGCTATGAAGGTCAGCAGCGATTGTTACATCCTGGAGCGAGGCGTGATCGTGCATCATCAGGCGACCAAAGAACTGTCGCCCGAAACCAGAAAACAATATCTGGGATTATAATTGTAATAAGGAAAAAGGCGGGCTGAATTAGAACGGCTCGTCTTTTTGTTGTAATCAGATTATTTGAAAGTGGTAAAAATATATGATATAATAACGAGGAAAGTGGCTGTCGTGCTCGCACGAACAGACATTTGACGAGAAAATCATCGAGACGGCAGTCGAGATGATATAATGGAGGCACTTTAAGGTTGGAAGAAAGGGAATTATTACCATGGATATACAGTTTAAGCCCATCAAGGCCGAGGATATTGCCAGACTGACACCGCTTTTTTGTCAGCGGCCCAACAAAACCTGCGACAGCGTGGCTCTGGACAGCTTTATCTGGCGTCATTATTATAATGTGCAGTTTGCAGTGCGGGATGATAAGGCAATTCTCTGGCTGATGGAGGAAAACGGCGTAAAGCACAGCGCTATGCCCATGTGCAGAGAGGAAGATCTGCCCCACTATTTTTATGAAACAGTGGAGTATTTCAATAAGGTTTTAAAGAAACCATTTAAGATTTACCTGGCAGACGAGGAGGCAGTGGATTACTTGAAGCTGCGGGAATCAGACCAGTTTGTGGTTACCGAGCAGGAGGATTTAAAGGACTATCTCTATGATGGCGAGGCCATGCGCAGGCTGTCCGGAAAAAAACTGCATAAGAAGAAAAATCATCTGAATGCTTTTCTGAAGGAGTATGAGGGCCGGTATGAGTTCCGGAGGCTGTGCTGTTCAGACCGGGACAATGTGTGGCAGTTCCTGGACAAGTGGAGAGAAGGGAAAGGAGATGAGGTAGAAGCTCATCTGGATTATGAGGTGGAGGGCATCCACGAAATCCTGAAAAACTGTTCTTCCCTGAATGTAAAGATGTCCGGCGTGTATATTGACGGACAACTGGAAGCCTTTACCATCGGCAGCTATAATCCGGTGGAAAACATGGCGGTAATCCATATTGAGAAAGCAAATCCGGAAATCCGCGGCCTGTATCAGTTTATCAATCAGCAGTTTCTGGTTCATGAGTTTCCGGATGTGGCTCTGGTAAACCGAGAGGATGATTTGGGTCAGGAAGGACTGCGCCATGCGAAGATGTCCTATAATCCCTGTGGTTTTGCAAGAAAGTATCTGATTGAGCAGAAGGGCTTTGTGCCGGAGGAATAGATGATCAAGTATCTGACAGAGGCAGAGAAGCAGTTTAGCCGGGAACTGTGGGAAGAAGCATTTCCAGAGGACTCCCGGCAGTTTAATGATTATTATTATAAGAAGAAAGTGAGCGAGAACCGGATTTTGGCGCTGGTGGAGAATCCGGTTTTTGCAGCGGAGGTTTCTGCCGCTGTGCCGGCGGCGGAAGCTGAACTGGTTACTGCGCCGTGCCAGATTGACGCCATGGTTCAGTTAAATCCTTACCAGGTACAGGCAAGAAACTGTAGGTGGCAGGTGGACTATCTGGTAGGAGTGGCTACCCGCAGGGACAAGCGCCATCGGGGGTATATGCGCAGTCTGCTGCTGCAGATGATGGAGGACATGCGGGAAGACCATATGCCCTTCTGCTTTCTTATGCCTGCAGCAGAGGCGATTTATCGTCCCTTTGGATTTACCTATATTTTTGACCAGCCCAGGCGGTATTTGCGGGCAGCGGCCGTGGGCCGGTTACGGCGTGAGGAGGTTGCCCAGGCTCAGACTGTGTCTGCGGCGGCAGCTTGGATGATGGACTGGCTTCAGAGTCGTTATCAGGTGTTTACCGTCCGGGATGAAGCTTATGTGGAGACGCTTCTGATGGAGCTTGCCAGCGAGAACGGAGTTTTGGAAGCTCTGTATGACGGAGACCGGCTGGTGGGATTTCAGGCGGCATGGGGCTGGAAAAGAGAACAGAGGCTTTTGTATGCAGAATCTTCTTATATAATAGAAACGGCGGTGGCGAAGCCTGCTATTATGGCGCGGATCATTACGCCGGAGGAATTTGTGAAGGCCATTCGGCTGAAGCATGAAGGCTGGCGGGGAAACGCAGGGCTGACAGTCAATCTCTGGCTGGAGGACCCGTTGATCCCCCGGAATCAGGGCCTTTGGCTGTGGCATTTAAACCGGGAGACTTCCTGGCTGGAGCAGGCCCAAGAGCCGGTTTCCGGACAGCCCTCTGTGAAACTTACCATTACGGAACTGACCTCCTGGCTCTTTGGCTACAGTGTGCCGGAGAAGGTTCAGGATTTAGATGAAAAAATAGAAACCCTGCAGGGTGTGTTTCTGGATGAAGTAGTTTGATGTCCTCTTGTGCAGGCAAGGGAAAGGAGGATGTTGGATGGAGAAGGAATTAGAACAGTTGAAACGCTGGATTTCAGAGAGCAGTAATATTGTGTTTTTCGGCGGCGCCGGAGTGTCCACAGAAAGCGGGATCCCGGATTTTCGCAGTGTGGACGGACTTTACAACATGCAGTACGATTACCCGCCGGAAACCATTATCAGCCACAGCTTTTATCAGCGGAATCCAGAGGAGTTTTACCGTTTCTATAAAAATAAGATGCTGTTTCCAGACGCAAAGCCGAATGCAGCCCATCTGGCGCTGAGCCGGCTGGAGCGGCAGGGGAAGCTTAAGGCAGTGATCACCCAGAACATTGACGGCCTTCATCAGGCGGCGGGGAGCCGGGAGGTGATGGAGCTGCATGGTTCGGTACATCGGAACTACTGTACCAGGTGCAGGCAGGCTTATGACCTGGAAGCCATTATGAAGCCGGATGGGGTGCCCCGGTGCATCTGCGGCGGAATCATCAAGCCGGATGTGGTACTTTATGAGGAAGGGCTTGACCAGGCTACATTGCAGAAATCGGTGAGATATATCAGCCAGGCAGAGGTGCTGATTGTAGGCGGAACATCCCTGACGGTTTACCCGGCAGCAGGGCTGGTTGACTATTATCGGGGAACGAAGCTGGTGCTGATAAATCGGGATGTGACGGCCATAGACAGCCGGGCGAATCTGGTGATAAGCGGGAAAATTGGAGAGATTTTGGGACAGATTGTAGATTGACGAACCTTAGACGGAGTGTAAGGAGGACATGGAGATGTATCAGGCAGATGAGAAGCGGTACGAGAATATGCAGTATCGCCGGTGCGGGAAAAGCGGGCTTTTGCTTCCGTTAATTTCTCTGGGGCTTTGGCAGAATTTTGGAACAGAGAAGACCCTGGAGGAGCAGAAGGCCATTCTGTTTAAGGCCTTTGATTTGGGAATTACCCACTTTGATTTAGCCAACAACTACGGGCACCCGGCCAGAGGATTGGCAGAGCAGCATTTTGGAGAGATTTTCCATGAGAATCTGGTTCAGTACCGGGATGAGATGATAATCTCTACCAAAGCTGGCTATGATATGTGGCCCGGACCTTACGGAAACTGGGGTTCCCGCAAATATCTGATGGCCAGTCTGGATGCCAGCTTAAAGCGGATGAAGCTGGATTATGTGGACATTTTCTACCATCATCGGCCGGACCCGGATACGCCGTTAGATGAGACTATGGGAGCTTTGTCGGATATGGTGCGGCAGGGCAAGGCTCTGTATGTGGGAATTTCCAATTATCAGGCGGAGGAGGCGGCGAAAGCCATCGAGATTCTAAAAAAGAACGGAACTCCCTGTCTGATTCATCAGCCTCGGTACAACATGCTGGAACGGTGGGTGGAGGACGGACTTCTGGATGTGCTTGACAAGACCGGAACCGGCTGCATCGCTTACAGTCCGCTGGCTCAGGGTGCGCTGACTGATAAATATTTAAAGGGAATTCCTGAGGGCTCCAGGGCATCCAGAGAAGGTACCAGTGTTGGCGCCCGCTATCTGTCAGAGGAAAATTTAGAGATGGTTCGCAGTCTCAACCGGATTGCAGAAGACCGGGGGCAGAGCCTGGCGCAGATGGCTCTGGTCTGGGTGCTGCGCAGACCGGAGATTACCAGCGTGCTGATTGGAGCCAGCCGTCCGTCTCAGTTAGAGGACAATGTGGCGGCTTTGCAGAAGCTGGAGTTTACGGAAACGGAACTGACAGCCATTGACCGTATTTTAAAAGGCGTCTGCTAAAAGAGGCGCAGGGGAGGAAATCCATGGATAAACGATGGAATTATGAGGTAGGGGATATTGTGAAGCTGAAAAAGCCTCATCCCTGCGGCAGCCAGGAGTGGGAAATTCTGCGGGTAGGCGCAGATTTTCGTCTGAAATGTACCGGCTGCGGCCATCAGGTGATGGCGGAGCGGAAAATGGTGGAGAAAAATACCCGGAGCTTGCAGAAACCAGAGGAAAAGTAGAAAAAACGCTTGCATTTACTGGGGATTTCTGCTAAGATAGTATTCCGTGACACATTAATTTCCTTGCTCTTGAAAAGAATCAAGGGCCAGAGACCACAAGGAGGTAAAGCAATGAACAAATACGAATTAGCAGTTGTTCTGAGCGCAAAACTCGAAGATGAGGAGAGAGCAGCAGCACTGGAGAAGGTACAGGGTTATATCACCCGCTTCGGTGGCACTGTGACCGGTGTGGATGACTGGGGCAAGAAGAGACTTGCTTACGAAATCCAGAAGATGAAAGAGGCTTTCTATTACTTCATCCATTTCGAGACTGAGAATTCCGACTGCTCCAACGAAGTAGAAGCACATGTTCGTATCATGGAGCCGGTTATCAGATATCTTTGCGTTAAACAGGACGAGCAGTAATAGATAACGACTGACAACCAGTTTTGGTTTAGAGAAAGAGTGATGGTATGAATAGAGTAATCCTTATGGGAAGATTGACCAGAGACCCGGAAGTGAGATATTCTCAGGGTGAGCGTTCCATGGCGATTGCAAGATACACCCTTGCAGTAGACCGCCGCGGCCGCAGAAGTCAGGATGGCAGTGAGCAAACTGCAGATTTCATTAACATTGTCGCATTTGACAGAGCCGGTGAGTTTGCAGAAAAGTATTTCCGTCAGGGAATGAGAGTACTGGTATCCGGCCGGATTCAGACTGGCAGCTATACCAACAAAGAAGGTCAGCGCGTTTATACCACAGACATCATTGTAGATGATCAGGAGTTTGCAGACAGCAAGGGTGCAGCAGGCGGTAATGCAGGCGGCGACAGCTTCGGCTATCAGCCCACCTCCAGACCGGCTCCCACCAGTGCAATCGGCGACGGCTTCATGAACATCCCGGATGGTGTGGAAGATGAGGGATTGCCTTTCAACTAAGCCTGAGGGCTGGTGTGAAAGACACGATTTTTGATGAAGGAGGCAGTACCAATGGCATTCAATAAGACTGATAAAGCAGACGGCGCCAAAGTAAGAAGAGGCGGCATGCGCAGAAGAAAAAAAGTTTGTGTATTCTGCGGCGATAAGAACGGTGTAATTGATTATAAGGACACCAACAAGCTGAAAAGATATGTTTCCGAGAGAGGTAAAATTCTTCCCAGAAGAATTACCGGAAACTGTGCAAAACATCAGAGAGCTCTGACTGTTGCTGTTAAGAGAGCGCGTCATCTGGCTCTGATGCCGTACACCATGGAGTAATCCAGAACGGAATACAAGAAATTAAGCCCTCAGGCATTGCTGCCTGAGGGCTTTTTGTGATATGGGAAAGTTCCGCGGGATGCGCACTTCGCGCATAAGGAAAATGTCTGCAGACACAGACGCACTTCGGTGCGAAAGTCCGGTTCACCGGACTTTTTTTATGCAAAAAATGGAAAGTTATTGTCCAATTTTGGCAAGCTATTGATTTAAGG
>CATOIK010000022.1 GCA_951800645.1 uncultured Eubacteriales bacterium
GTTCATAGGAAAGTTCGCCCTATGAAACAAAAACGCTCCGCGGGATGCGCACTTCGCGCTTAAGGAAAATGTCTGCTGACGCAGACGCGCTCCGGCGCGAGAGTCCGGTGAACCGGACTCTTTTTTAGAAGGGAGGATGTGCATGAATATCAGAGAAACCAGGGAAACCTGGGAGGCCCAGTATTTAAGTCCCTATGCGGCGCTGAGCAAAAACAGCCAGGGCCGGGATGTGCCGGAGGAGCCCTGCGACATCCGCACTGCTTACCAGCGGGATCGGGATCGGCTTCTCCACTGCAAATCTTTCCGAAGACTGAAGCATAAAACCCAGGTCTTTCTGGCTGTGGAGGGAGACCACTACCGCACCCGCCTGACCCACACTCTGGAGGTGGCTCAGATTGCCCGGACGATTGCAAGGGCGCTGAATTTGAATGAGGATCTGACTGAGGCCATTGCCCTGGGCCATGATTTAGGCCACACGCCCTTTGGGCATTCCGGGGAGCGGGTTTTGGACGAGCTTTCTCCTTTCGGCTTTGCCCATTACAGGCAGAGCGTGCGGGTGGTGGAAGTGCTGGAAAAGGAAGGACGGGGCCTGAATCTGACAAAGGAGGTGCGGGACGGAATCTTAAATCATCGCACCAGCGGCCATCCTGCCACCCTGGAAGGAGGCATCGTCCGTCTGTCAGATAAAATTGCTTACATAAACCATGATATTGACGATGCCATCCGCGCCCGGATTTTTACGGAGCAGGAGCTTCCGGCGTCTTATACCAATGTACTGGGCCACAGCGTGCGGGAACGGTTGAACACCATGATTCATGACATCATCGCTCAGAGCATGAATCGGCCGGAAATCCGCATGTCTCCGGGGATGGAGGAGGCCATGCAGGGCCTTCGGGGCTGGCTGTTTCAGCATGTATATGAAAATGAAGTCCCCAAGGCCGAGGAAGGAAAGGCTCAGCAGCTTATTGTTTCCCTGTACCAGTATTACATGGAGCATGTGATTGAGCTGCCGGAGGAGTATCTTCTGATGATGGTGCAGCGGGGAGAGAAGAAAGAGCGGGTAGTCTGCGACTACATTGCCGGCATGAGCGACAGCTACGCCATCGACCGGTTTGAGCAGTTGTTTGTGCCGAAAGGCTGGAAATCTTAAGAGCCAGGAGAGGAAGGGAGAGGCTGATGTATTATCCGGAAGAAATTGTGGAGGAAGTTCGGACCAGAAATGACATTGTGGATGTGATTTCCGGTTATGTGAAGCTGCAGAAAAAAGGCAGTAATTATTTCGGGCTTTGTCCGTTTCACAATGAGAAATCCCCGTCCTTTTCCGTATCGCCTCAGAAGCAGATGTATTACTGTTTCGGCTGCGGAGCCGGAGGGAATGTTATCACTTTTGTGATGGAATATGAAAATTATACCTTCCCGGAGGCCTTAAAGGTGCTGGCGGACCGGGCCGGAGTGAAACTGCCGGAGGTGGAGTATTCCAGGGAGGAGCGGGCTAAGGCGGACAAGCGTTCCACCTTGCTGGAAATCAACAAGCTGGCGGCTAACTATTTTTACTATCAACTGCACCAGCCGCAGGGAAGGATTGGATATGACTACTTTAAGGGGCGGGAACTGTCGGACGAGACCATCCGCCGGTTTGGTCTGGGGTTTGCCAATAAAACCAGCAGCGACTTATATCAGTATCTGCGCTCCAAAGATTATGGAGACGAAATCTTAAAAGAGACCGGCCTGGTAACCATGGAGGAGCGGGGAACCTACGATAAATTCTGGAACAGGGTGATTTTCCCCATTATGGATGTAAACAACCGGGTAATCGGTTTCGGCGGAAGGGTAATGGGGGATGGAACCCCTAAATATTTAAACTCGCCGGAGACCATGATTTTTGACAAGAGCCGGAATCTGTATGGGCTTAATTACGCCAGAACCAGCCGGGAAAACTATATTCTGGCCTGCGAGGGCTACATGGATGTGATTGCCATGCATCAGGCCGGCTTTACCAATGCAGTTGCCTCTCTGGGTACGGCGTTTACCAGCCAGCATGCCTCGCTGCTAAAGCGATACACAGACACGGTGATCTTAACCTACGACAGCGATGGCGCCGGGGTGAAGGCGGCGCTCAGGGCCATTCCCATTTTAAAGGAGGTGGGGATTTCCACTCGTGTGCTGAATTTAAAGCCTTACAAGGATCCGGATGAGTTTATAAAAAATCTGGGGCCGGAGGCGTTTAAAGAGAGAATCAGCCAGGCTCAGAACAGCTTTCTGTTTGAGATTGATGTGATGAAGCGGGATTACGACTTAAACGATCCGGAGCAGAAGACCAGATTCCACAATGCAGCGGCTAGAAAGCTGCTGGAATTTTCAGAGCCTATGGAGCGGGACAACTATATCCGGGCAGTAGCCCAGGCTCAGTTTCTGCCTTATGAGGACTTAAAAAGGCTGGTAAACCATTTGGGGAATCAGTTGGGAGGAAGACCTCTCCCGGCGGAGCGGGAACCGGAGTATAAAGAGCGGGAGGCACGAAAGAAAAAAGAGAAGGATGACGGCATCAAGCGGTCCCAGCGGCTTTTATTAACCTGGCTTATAGAAAAGCCAGAGCTGTTTGATAAAATAAAAGGCGTTGTGGGGCCAGAGGATTTTAAAGAACCCCTGTATCATCAGGTGGCTCAGATGGTGTTTGCAGGCCATGAGGCAGGGAATTTAAATCCTGCGGGAATCCTGAATCATTTTATCAATGATGAAGAACAATACAAAGAAGTGGCTGCATTGTTTAATGCAGATTTAAAAGAATCCCTAAACAATGAGGAGCAGAAGAAAGCTTTTGCAGAGACTGTGTTCCGGGTACGCCGCCACAGTCTGGACGAGGCCAGCCGTACGGCTGCGGACATCAGCCAGCTACAGGCGATTATCCGGGAACAGGCAGCCCTCAAAACCATGAAAATAACCATTGATTAGCAGACCGGGCCGGATAAGGAACGGCTGCCGGGCCAGAAAGGATGGGTGGCGGATATGGGAGACCAGAAACAGACGGAGAAGTATACCTTTGAGGAGAAACTGGAACTGCTTTTAAACCAGGCAAAGGCAAAGAAAAATGTTCTGGAGGACCGGGAAATTCTGGAAGCTTTCCGGGATGAAATCCTGGACCCGGACAAGCTGGACCGGATTTATGATTTTTTGGAAAGCAACAAGGTGGATGTGCTTCGGCTGGAGGAAGAACTGGAGTCGGATCTGTTTCTGGAGGAGGAGCTGGAGGACGATGAGATCAGCCCAGAGCAGATGGATCTTTCTGTGCCGGACGGCGTATCGCTGGAAGATCCGGTCCGCATGTATTTAAAAGAGATCGGCAACATTCCCCTTTTGTCTGCAGAGGAGGAGTTAGAGCTGGCAAAGCGGATGGAGCAGGGAGACAAGGGGGCAGGAAAACGGCTGGCAGAGGCAAATCTGCGGCTGGTGGTAAGCATTGCCAAGCGGTATGCAGGCCGGGGGATGCAGTTTCTGGATTTGATCCAGGAGGGAAACTTAGGGCTTATTAAAGCAGTGGAAAAGTTCGACTACCAAAAGGGCTTTAAATTCAGTACCTATGCTACCTGGTGGATTCGTCAGGCTATTACAAGAGCGATTGCAGACCAGGCCAGGACAATTCGGATTCCGGTCCATATGGTTGAGACCATCAACCGGCTGATTCGCACTTCCAGGCAGCTAGTGCAGGAGCTGGGCCGGGAGCCAACTACGGCTGAGATTGCAGCCCGGATGGAGATTCCGGAGGAGCGGGTGCGGGAAATCAAAAAGATTGCTCAGGATCCGGTTTCCTTAGAGACTCCGGTAGGAGAGGAAGACGACAGCCATCTGGGAGATTTTATTCAGGATGCCAATGGCGCAGTACCTGCAGACGAAGCGGCCTTTGCCTTTTTGCATGAGCAGATTCTGGAGGCGATGGAGGCGCTGACAGAGCGGGAGCAGCAGGTGATTAAGCTGCGGTTTGGGTTAGAGGACGGCAATCCCAGAACTCTGGAAGAAGTGGGAAAAATCTTCCATGTCACCAGAGAGCGAATCCGCCAGATTGAAGCCAAGGCCTTAAGAAAGCTGCGGCATCCCAGCAGAAGCAAGATGTTGAAGGACTATTTAGAGTAACGGTTCAAAACAACAATGATCATAAAATTAGGAGTAATACGATAGATGAAGTTATCAAAACGGCTGGAAACCATTGTAAGCCAGGCGGCTAAGGTTACGGCAGGCGGCAGAGCCGCAGATGTGGGATGCGACCACGGCTTTGTGCCCATTACCCTGGTGGAGATGGGAGCCGCTTCCCAGGCCATTGCCATGGATGTGCGGAAGGGGCCGCTGGAGCGGGCAAAAGCCCACATTGCAGAGTGCGGCCTTTCTGATGTGATTGAGACCCGCCTTTCAGACGGACTGACAAAGCTGAATCCAGGAGAGGCTGATACCGTAATCATTGCAGGTATGGGCGGAGAATTGATGCTCCGTATCTTAAAAGACGGAGCGCATGTGCGCAGTCACATCCGCCATTGGATTTTATCCCCTCAGTCGGAGCTGAGTGTGTTCCGCCATGGATTGGAGGAGTTGGGCCTGGCTGTCACAGAAGAAGTGATGGTGGAGGAGGATGGCAAATACTATGTAATTATCACGGCAGAGCCGGGGCAGATGCACTGGGAAGAAGAATTCCGTTACCGTTATGGAGATAAGCTGCTTCGCAGCGGCTCTCCAGAGCTTTACCGGCTGCTTTGCAGAGAACAGCAGCAGTATGAGGAAATCTCCAGGCAGTTGAGGGAGGCGTCCGGAGCAGGTGCAAAAGAGCGGCTTTTGGAGATTACAGAGGAATTGAATCAGATAAAGGAGGCATTGGATGCGCTGCAGAGAGTGGATAGAACTGTTTGAAAAGCTGGCGCCGATGGAGCTGGCATGTGACTGGGATAATCCGGGGCTTATTGCCGGAAGATATGACAAGGAAATCAAAAAGATCCTGGTGGCTCTGGACGCTGCAGACGAAGTGATAGAGCAGGCTATTGCCGAACAGGCAGACCTTCTGGTAACCCATCATCCCCTGATTTTCAAACCTTTAAAGCAGGTAAACGATGGGAATTTTATCAGCCGCCGCATCGTAAGATTACTGCAGGCGGATATTTGCTGTTTTGCCATGCACACCAATTTTGACGCAGCTCCCGGCTGTATGGCGGATCTGGCGGCAGAACGGCTTGGATTGAAAAATGGAGAACCGCTGGAGGTAACCGGAGAGGTGGACGGTCAGCCGGCAGGCATTGGAAAAGTGGGAAACATAGAAACGCCGGTTACTCTTTCGGAGCTGGCGGCTCAGGTAAAGTCCGCTTTTAATCTGCCTTTTGTGACCGTATACGGAGCAGACTGTGTAACAGGACCGGTAAGCCGGATTGCCGTATCTCCGGGAGCAGGCGGCAGCATGACCGGCTTGGGAATCCAGAAAGAGGCCCAGGTGTTGGTAACAGGAGACATCGGCCACCATACCGGCATTGATGCGGCAGCCTGTCATATGGCAGTCATCGACGCCGGCCATTACGGCCTGGAACACATTTTCATTCCCTTTGTAGCAGAGTACATACAGAGGGCGTCAGCCGGAGCCGTAAAGGTGATTACGGCGGCTCCCGCATTTCCGGTAAAAGTTTTGTAAAACCATTGTGTGAAGGAGGATATTATGGCTCGTGTAACTGTTGGGGGACAGGTTCGTGAGTATGACGACAACACTCTTTTAAAGGATGTGGCAGCAGATGTGCAGGAACAGTACGACTGCGATATTCTGCTGGCTACGGTAAACGGAAAGCTGCAGGAGCTTCACAAGCGCGTAAAGGACGGGGCAGAAATGGGATTTCTGACGGCCAGAGAGAAGCCGGCTATGAACGCCTATCATCGCAGCACCATCCTGATGCTTTTAAAGGCCTGCTATGAGGTGATCGGCAATGAAAAACTGAAAAAGGTTTCCGTGGAGTTTACTGTGGCAAACGGCCTTTATATTGAACCAGAGGGAGATTTTCTGCTGACTGGTGAGATGGCGGCTGAAATCAGGGCTAAAATGCAATCTTATGTGGAAGCGAAAATTCCCATTATGAAGCGGAGCGTCAACACAGACGAGGCTGTGGAGCTGTTCCATAATTACCGGATGTATGACAAGGAAAAACTGTTCCGCTACCGCCGGGTATCCAGGGTAAATATTTACAGCATCGGCGGATTTGAGGATTACTATTATGGGTACATGGTGCAGAACACCGGCTATTTAAAATACTTTGATTTATTTCCATACGAAAAGGGGATTATGCTGATGCTGCCGGAGACCTCGGACCCGAAAAAGGTGCCGGAGTTTGCAGAAAAGAAAAAGCTGTTCCAGGTTATGGAGGAAAGCAATCAGTGGGGCCAGAAGTTAAAGGTGCCTACCGTAGGAGATTTAAATGAATGCATCTGCGCAGGCCGGATGAACGAGCTGATTCTGGTACAGGAGGCATTGATGGAAAAGAAGCTGGGAGACATTGCAGAGATGATCTCTTCCAGGCCGGACAAAAAATTTGTGATGATTGCCGGCCCGTCTTCCTCTGGAAAGACCACCTTTTCCCACAGGCTGTCCATTCAGCTGCGGGCCAAGGGCTTAAATCCCCATCCCATTGCAGTAGACAATTACTTCGTAAACCGGGTAGACAGTCCCAGAGACGAAACCGGAGAACACGATTACGAGGCCCTGGAATGTCTGGACATAAAGCTGTTTAATGAGAATATGCTGGATTTGCTGGCAGGGAGAACTGTAGAGCTTCCCTACTACAATTTCCTGACAGGAGAGCGGGAGTACCGGGGAGATTACCTGACCCTTGGCAAAGACGATATTCTGGTGATTGAGGGAATTCACTGTCTCAATGAGAAGCTGTCCTACAGCCTTCCCAGAGAAAACAAATTTAAGATCTATATCAGCGCACTGACCCAGCTAAACATTGACGAGCACAACCGGATTCCGTCTACAGACGGCCGTCTTTTGCGGCGGATCGTGCGGGACGCCAGAACCAGAGGGGCGTCGGCTCAGGAAACCATCCGCCGGTGGCCGTCTGTGCGCCGGGGAGAGCACAACAATATTTTCCCCTACCAGGAGGATACGGATGTAATGTTTAATTCAGCCCTGGTTTATGAGCTGGCGGTGATTAAGCAGTATGCGGAACCGGTGCTGTTTTCGGTCCCCCGCGATAGCGAGGAGTATTTGGAAGCCAAGCGGCTTTTAAAATTCCTGGATTATTTCCTGGGAGTCAGTACGGAAGATATTCCCAAGAATTCGATTATGAGAGAGTTTATTGGTGGAAGCTGCTTTAAGGTGTGAGGAAGGCTGGAAATGTTGTGGTAATAATTCACAATAAACTGAAAAATATTTAGGTATTCTGAAAAAGAATTTGAACATATTTACGGTATTGCTTTAAATTACAAAAATTACTTGATATGACGGATTGGCTTGACTATAATAATGGTTAGACCGACGGGAGAGGACGACAACATGATAAAACTGGAACGGACAAGTGTTATGAATCTGGAAAATGCAATGCGGGGAGCCCGTAATCCGTTGAATAGCTGGGGCCGGATGGACAGTGGCTATGACCAGGACGGAAACTATGTTCTGGGGCCAAATGACCTGGATCTGGCAAAACGGCTTCGTCGGGCGGGAAGCGGAGACCACCGCAAATATCTGCGGCAGGTGTTTGTGTCTGTGGATATTACGGCCCCCCTTTACTGGTGGAAGGAGTATGACACCTACAAGGTGTCAACAGTTGCAAACTCTACCAGCACCATGCACAAGATTCACAGCAAGCCCTTTGAGCTGGAGGATTTCAGCCACGACCACATGACCCCTGAAACTCTGGAATTTATGGAGACGGTGCGGGCCAGGCTGGAAGAAATCCGCTTAAAGTACATGGAAACCAAGGATAAATCCTACTGGTACGACCTGATCCAGCTATTGCCGTCCAGCTACAACCAGATGCGCACCTGTACCATGAACTATGAAAACCTGATCAATATGTACTATTCCAGACGAAATCACAAGCTGGCGGAGTGGCATACTTTCTGCGACTGGGTAGAGACCCTTCCCTACGCAAAGGAGCTGATTCTGGCTCAGGATGAGGAAGGAAGTGAATCCTGATGATTCTTCTGGCAGCAGTGGATAAAAACTGGGGAATCGGGAGAAAGGGACAGCTTTTAGTGTCCATTCCCCAGGATCAGAAACGGTTTCGGGACCAGACCCTGGGTAAGGTAATTGTTATGGGTCGGAAGACCTTAGAGAGCCTGCCAGGCGGCCAGCCCCTTTACGGCCGGACCAACATCGTCCTGAGCCGGGAGCCGGGGTATCAGGTAAAGGGCGCTACGATATGCGCTGGTTTGGAGGAGTGTCTGGAGGAACTGAAAAACTATCCGGATCAGGATGTCTATATCATTGGAGGAGAAAGCATTTACCGGCAGTTTCTGCCTTACTGCGACCAGGCGGACATTACCTGGATAGACTTTTCCTACGAGGCAGACGCCTATTTTCCAAACCTGGAAAACGCAGATGGCTGGGAGATGACGGAGGAAAGCGATGAGTGGACCTACTTCGATCTCTGCTATTCCTACAGACGGTATCAGAAAAAGTAAGCTGCAAAAGCGGCATAAGGAGGAGAGCAATGTTTCAGATTTTGAAAGCCGAGAAACTGGCAGACAAGATTTTTCTTATGGATGTGGAGGCTCCGCGGGTGGCAAAATCTTGTCAGCCAGGCGAGTTTGTCATTGTAAAAATGGATGAGAAGGGAGAGCGTATCCCTCTTACTATCTGCGATTTTGACCGGAAAAAGGGCACAGTAACCATTGTGTTCCAGATTGTAGGCGCGTCTACCAGGCGGATGGCGGAATTAAAAGCCGGAGACGCTTTCCAGGACTTTGTAGGCCCCTTAGGCCAGCCCTCTGAGTTTGTGAGAGAGGATTTAGAAGAAGTAAAGGGCCGCAAATATCTGTTTGTAGCCGGAGGCGTGGGAACGGCGCCGGTTTATCCCCAGGTAAAATGGCTGAAGGAGCACGGCATTGAGGCAGATGTTATCGTTGGAGCAAAGACCAAGGATCTGCTGATTCTGGAAGATTCCATGCGGGAGGTTGCCGGAAGTCTTTACATAACCACAGACGACGGTTCTTACGAGCGGAAGGGCATGGTTACCGCCGTGATTGAGGACCTGGTAAAGAATCAGGGCAAGCATTACGATGTGTGCGTTGCCATCGGCCCCATGATTATGATGAAGTTTGTCTGCAAGCTGACAAAAGAGCTGAATTTGCCTACCATCGTCAGTATGAACCCGATTATGGTAGACGGAACCGGTATGTGCGGCGCCTGCCGTCTGACCGTAGGAGATGAGGTGAAGTTTGCCTGTGTAGACGGACCGGAGTTTGACGGCCATCTGGTGAATTTTGACGAGGCCATGAAGCGGCAGCAGATGTATAAGACCGAGGAAGGCAGGGCTATGTTAAAGGCGACAGAAGGGGACACCCATCACGGCGGCTGCGGCCACTGCAATGACTAACTGGGAATCGGAGGATAAAAGAATGGATGTATTGAAAAAGGTTCCTGTAAGAGAGCAGGATGCAAAGGTGCGGGCAGGAAATTTTGAGGAGGTCTGCTACGGCTATGATCAAGAAGAAGCCATGGCAGAGGCATCCCGCTGCCTGAAATGTAAAAATGCAAAATGTATGGGCGGCTGCCCGGTTTCCATCAATATTCCCGGATTCATCAAGGAAGTGGAGGCAGGAAACTTTGAGGCTGCAGCCAATGTAATCGCTGAGGCGTCCGCTCTTCCGGCAGTCTGCGGACGGGTTTGTCCCCAGGAAAGCCAGTGCGAAGGCCAGTGTATCCGCGGCATCAAGGGAGAGCCTATTTCCATTGGAAAGCTGGAGCGGTTTGTGGCAGACTGGTCCAGAGAAAACGGTTTTGTGCCCAAGGTAAGCGCAGAAAAGAACGGCAGGAAGGTAGCGGTAGTAGGCTCCGGCCCTGCAGGACTGACCTGTGCCGGGGACCTGGCTAAGTTAGGCTACGATGTAACCATCTTCGAGGCGCTCCATGAGCCGGGCGGCGTGCTGACCTATGGCATTCCGGAGTTCCGTCTCCCCAAACTGTCCGTTGTCCGTTCTGAGATTGAGAATGTAAAGAAGCTGGGCGTTACCATTGAGACGGATGTTATCATCGGTAAGTCTGTAACCATTGATGAGCTGATGGAGGAGGAAGGCTTTGAAGCCGTATTTATCGGTTCCGGTGCCGGACTTCCTAAGTTTATGGGGATTCCCGGTGAGAACGCCAATGGCGTATTTTCCGCCAATGAGTACCTGACCAGAAATAACCTGATGAAGGCGTTCCGGGATGATTATGATACTCCTATCGTGGCAGGCAAAAAGGTAGCTGTAGTAGGCGGCGGAAATGTGGCTATGGACGCAGCCAGAACAGCCCTTCGTCTGGGCGCGGAGGTTCACATTGTATATCGGAGAAGCGAAGCTGAGCTGCCCGCCCGTGTGGAGGAGGTACACCACGCCAAGGAAGAAGGGGTAATCTTTGATTTGCTGACTAACCCGGTAGAAATTCTGACCGATGAAAATGACTGGGTAAAGGGCATGGTAGTCCGGAAGATGGAGTTAGGCGAGCCGGACGCTTCTGGAAGAAGACGGCCAGTGGAGATAGAAGGCTCTGATTACACCATTGAGCTGGATACGGTGATCATGTCTCTGGGAACCAGCCCCAACCCGCTGATTTCTTCTACTACAGAAGGTCTGGAAATTAACAGGCGGAAGTGTATTGTGGCTGAGGCAGAAAACGGCCAGACCTCCAGAGAAGGGGTGTTTGCAGGCGGCGACGCCGTAACTGGAGCAGCTACGGTAATTCTGGCTATGGAGGCAGGAAAGAAGGGCGCCAAGGGCATCCACGAATATTTAAGCCGGAAATAGGGATTGAAAATAATTTACCGGTTGTGTTATACTAAAATCAGATAGCTGAATAGGCAGAGGCAGGGGGTTGTGACAGCAGTCACGGCGCCCGCCTTTTCATTATTTTACAGAGATTTTTGATTAAAGGGAACAGGAAAGGAAACAGGAAGCATGGGAAAAGAAAAGACAGCAGGCGTCGACCTGCTCCACGGGCGGATTTTTCCGTCTCTGACAGGATTGGCTCTGCCTATTATGGCAACTTCTCTGGTGCAGACTGCTTATAATTTGACGGATATGGCCTGGATTGGCCGGGTAGGCAGCAGCGCTGTGGCGGCAGTGGGGGCAGCAGGTATGTATACCTGGTTTTCCTCCGGCATTGTACTGACTGCCCGCATGGGCGGTCAGGTAAAAGTAGCCCACAGTCTGGGGCAGGGAAACCGGGAGGAGGCCAGGGCCTTTGGCCGCGGTGCGCTGCAGCTTACGATCCTTCTGGCGTTATCCTTTGCCCTCATTGCCAATCTGTTTGCCAGCCAGTTGATTGGGTTTTTCGGTCTGGAAAATGGGGCTACTATCATATCCGCCCGGAATTATCTGCGTATTACCTGCGGTTTGATCCTGTTTTCCTTTTTAAATCAGACCATGACCGGTCTGTTTACTGCCATTGGAGACAGTAAAACTCCTTTTGTGGCCAACTGTATGGGGCTGGTGACAAATATGATTCTGGATCCGGTGCTGATTTTCGGTATCGGACCGTTTCCCAGAATGGAAGCGGTAGGTGCAGCAATCGCTACCGTAACAGCCCAGATGATCGTAACTCTGGTGATGGTGAGCCGTGCCAGAAAAGAGCCGGTGCTGTTTTCTCACATCCGGCTGTGGCAGAAAACCTCCGGAGACCACATCAGAGCCATGGTAAAGCTGGGGCTTCCCTCGGCGCTGCAGAGTATGCTGTATTCCGCCATTTCCATGGTGCTGACCCGGATGGTGGCCGGCTGGGGAGACGGGGCAGTGGCAGCCCAGCGGGTAGGCGGTCAGGTGGAGTGTATTTCCTGGATGACTGCAGAGGGCTTCGGCTCCGCCATGAATGCCTTTACAGGACAGAATTTTGGGGCAAGACAGTACAGCCGGGTAAAGAAAAGCTACGGCGTGGCTGCCCTTGTAATCGGGCTTTGGGGCATTATGACTTCCTGTATTCTCATCTTCGGGGCAGCGCCCATCTTTCAGATTTTCATTAAAGAAGCGGAGGTTCTGCCTGTCGGAATCAGCTATCTGGTGGTTCTGGGAATCGGGCAGATGCCCATGTGTCTGGAATTGATGACCGGCGGCGCTCTGCAGGGTCTTGGAAAGACCATGTCCTGCTCTGTAATTACCGTTGTGCTGACAGCGGCCCGGATCCCTCTTGCCATGTTTTTAAGCGGAACTGCTCTGGAGCTGAATGGAATCTGGTGGGCGCTGACCCTTACCAGTATAACAAAAGGTATTGTGTTTGTAGGATATTATCTGTGGACATTAAAACTCCTGCCGGCAGAAGGCGCCCCGGCCTAAGCGTGAGAGGAGGAAGGACTGTATGACAGCAGTGATGACAAAAGAAGAAAAGTACCGGCAGATGATTGAGACGCCGGTAAACAAGCTGATTCCCAGACTGGCAGTGCCCACTATTATCAGTATGCTGGTAACTTCCATTTATAATATGGCGGATACCTTTTTCGTCAGCCAGATCAGCACCAGCGCCTCCGGTGCAGTCGGCGTCATGTTTTCCGCCATGGCCATGATTCAGGCTATCGGCTTTACTCTGGGAATGGGAAGCGGCAACAACATTTCGCGGGCATTGGGAAACCGGGAGGAGGAAAAGGCCAGCTGGCTTGCAGCGGTGGCATTTTATACTGCAGGAATCATCGGCATCATCATCCTGATTTTCGGGACTTTGTTTTCCAGGCAGATGGTATATCTTCTGGGGGCTACGCCAACTATCGCGCCCTATGCTCAGGATTACGCCCGGTATATTCTGATTGCGGCTCCCTTTATGATGACCTCCTTTGTAATGAACAACATTCTGCGTGCCCAGGGAAACGCCATGTTTGCCATGATCGGCATTACTACCGGCGGCGTGATGAATATGATCCTGGATCCGATTCTGATTTTCGGGTTCCACATGGGAATTTCTGGGGCAGCCATCGCTACCATGGTAAGTCAGATGATCAGCTTCTGCATCCTGCTGCGCCAGTGCAATGGCCGCCCGGACTGCATCAAGATTCAGATTTCCCGGTTCCGTCCTTCTCTGGCAGTTTATGGAGAAATTCTCCACACAGGTCTGCCTTCCTTCTGCAGACAGGGACTGGCCAGTGTGGCGGCAGTCGTATTAAACTTTGCAGCAGGCCCTTACGGCGATGCAGCCATTGCGGCTATGTCCATTGTTACTCGGTTTATGATGTTTATTAACTCCAGCCTGATTGGCTTTGGCCAGGGCTTTCAGCCAGTGTGCGGATTTAACTTCGGCGCAGAGCGGTATGACCGGGTGCTGGAAGCCTTCTGGTTCTGCGTGAAGGTGGCAGTGATTTTGTTGACGGTGCTGGGGATTACGGCCTTTCTATTCAGCCGTCCCATTGTGACATCGTTCAGAAGGGAAGACCTGGAAGTGATTGAGATTGGCACCCTGGCTCTCAGGCTCCAGCTTCTGACTATGCCGTTCCAGGCCTGGGTGATTATGGTAAATATGTTGACCCAGTCCATTGGATACGGATTCCGGGCGTCGGTTGTGGCTATGGGCCGCCAGGGGCTTTTTCTGATTCCTGCGCTGATGATCCTGCCCAGAGCTTTGGGGATTTTGGGACTTCAGGTCTCCCAGCCCATTGCGGACATGCTGACCTTTGTGCTGGCTACAGTGATTGTGATTGGGGTTTTAAAAGAGTTGGGACAGTTGAAGAAACAGCAGGACACAGTCTGACGGATGCAGCAGGGGCGGCAGGAACAGACAAAAAAAAGCAAAAACCACTGGACTAATTGCAGGTTTTGTGAGAAAATGAAAGTAAGTATGGTGTGATAAATTTAACAAGGTTCGGAACCGGGGTCCAGACTGTGGTTCCGGAGGTTGTTAAGCCGCGTACTTCAGGACATTACATAGTTGAAAGGAGTTTTAACATGATTTATTCACACGAAGTAGAAAAAATGTGCACCGTTGCACAGGGCGTTCATCATGGCGCTGCTCCGATTCCGGAAGAAGCAAAGTGGGTACAGGCAAAGGAGGTAAAAGACATCTCCGGTCTGACTCATGGTATCGGCTGGTGTGCTCCTCAGCAGGGCGCATGTAAGCTGACCCTGAATGTGAAAGAGGGTATTATTCAGGAGGCTCTGGTTGAGACTATCGGCTGCTCCGGTATGACCCATTCCGCAGCTATGGCATCTGAAATCCTGCCGGGCCGCACCGTGTTAGAGGCTCTGAACACGGATCTGGTTTGTGACGCAATCAACACTGCCATGAGAGAGTTATTCCTGCAGATCGTATACGGCAGAACCCAGAGCGCATTTTCTGAGGATGGTCTGCCCATCGGCGCCGGCTTAGAGGATCTGGGCAAAGGCCTTCGTTCCCAGGTTGGTACCATGTACGGCACCTTAAAGAAAGGCCCCCGCTATTTGGAGATGGCAGAGGGTTATGTAACCGGTATCGCTCTGGACGCAGAGGATCACATTATTGGCTACCAGTTCGTAAGCCTGGGCAAGATGACCGACTTCATCAAGAAGGGCGATGATCCCAACACCGCATGGGAGAAAGCAAAAGGCCAGTATGGCCGCGTAGCTGACGCAGTGAAGATCATCGATCCGAGAAATGAGTAAGGGAGGACTATAATCATGGCATTATTTGAATCATATGAGAGACGCATCAAACAGATTGATGCAGCATTAAACAGCTATGGCATTGCTTCCATTGAAGAAGCAGAGAAGATTACCAAGGACGCTGGTCTGGATGTATACAAAATGGTAGAGGGCATTCAGCCGATCTGCTTTGAGAATGCAAAATGGGCTTACACCGTAGGCGCAGCTATCGCTATCAAGAAGGGCTGCAGAAAAGCTGCAGACGCAGCGGCAGCTATCGGCGAAGGCCTGCAGGCATTTTGTATTCCCGGCTCCGTCGCAGACACCCGTAAGGTAGGTCTGGGTCACGGAAACCTGGGTAAGATGCTTCTGGAAGAGGAGACCGAGTGCTTCGCATTCCTGGCTGGTCACGAGTCCTTCGCAGCAGCAGAGGGCGCTATCGGTATCGCTGAGAAGGCAAACAAAGTTCGCCAGAAACCGCTCCGCGTTATCTTAAACGGTCTGGGCAAAGACGCTGCACAGATTATTGCACGCATCAACGGCTTTACCTTTGTTGAGACTGAGTACGATCCTTACACCAACGAGGTAAAAGAAGTTTCCCGTACTGCCTATTCTGAGGGCCTGCGCGCAAAAGTAAACTGCTATGGCGCTAACAGCGTTCCGGAAGGCGTTGCCATCATGTGGAAGGAAAATGTAGATGTTTCCATTACCGGAAACTCCACCAACCCGACCCGCTTCCAGCATCCGGTAGCAGGCACCTACAAGAAAGAGAGACTGGAGGCTGGCAAGAAGTACTTCTCCGTAGCTTCCGGCGGCGGCACTGGCCGTACCCTGCATCCGGACAACATGGCAGCAGGCCCGGCTTCCTACGGTATGACTGATACCCTGGGCCGTATGCACTCTGACGCTCAGTTTGCAGGTTCCTCCTCCGTTCCGGCTCATGTAGAGATGATGGGACTGATCGGCGCAGGAAACAATCCAATGGTTGGTATGACTGTAGCTGTAGCTGTTTCCATCGAGGAAGCTGCTAAAGAGGGTAAGTTTTAGTAATCTTTTGGTGGAGAAGAGAAATCTTCTCCACTTTTTTTAGTGAAAGGAGCGTCCTCTATGCTGAACAACGAAGTCTTAAATACCCTTAATACCCGTACCTCCCTCCGCACCTATGACCCGGATCCGGTTACGGATGCAGAGCTTGAAGCCATTCTCCACGCAGCCATGCGGGCGCCTACGGCGGGAGGGCAGATGCTGTATTCCATTATAGTCATTCATGACCCGGAAACCAAAGAGAAACTGAGCAAAAGCTGTGACAATCAGCCCTTTATAGCCAAGGCGCCGGTACTTCTGCTTTTTGCGGCAGATCAGCACAAATGGTTTGATTTTTACCAGAAGAACCAGGTGAAGGAATTCTGCCAGGCACATGCAGATAAGGGCTATTCTTTTGAGGCGCCTCAGGAATCGGATCTTTTATTGGCCTGTGAGGATGCCATGATTGCTGCTCAAAACGCCGTTATCGCCGCAGAATCCCTGGGGATTGGTTCCTGCTATATTGGAGATATTATAGAAAACTACGAGTATCATCAGAAGCTGTTTGAACTGCCGCGTTATGTGTTCCCTGTGGCGCTTTTGTGTCTGGGCCATTATAAGCCGGATCACAAAAAAGTGATTCGCCGCCGTTTTGATCCTAAATTCGTGGTCTTTGAGGAGAAATATCGTCAGCTTACAGATGCAGAGTATAATGAAATGTTTGCTGAGGAGAATAAAGGCTACCGCCCGGACAATCCCTACGGAGCCGAAAACTTTGCCCAGATGTTCTACGCCCGGAAAACCGGCGCCGCATTCAGCAAAGAAATGGCCCGTTCTGTCCGGGTAGCGTTGAAAGAATGGGATGGGAGGAAACTATAACATACAAGCGTACCAAGTTTGGTGAATGAAATTTTGTTTAGCTTTGGGCAATAACAAATTCTGCGCAAAAATTTCTCAAAAATCCGTGATATATTGCAATTTCCAAACCAATTTAGTATAATTGGTACAATATGGAGTGTTATGCCGAATCAATGTGACCGCATATTATGACAACCTCGGATTTTGTTCGACTGGCTCCAATAGCTTTTTAAAGGAAAGGAGGATGCTCCTGCCAAGAAAAGACATTGGAGAGGATACCATGAAGGCTATCCTGCTCTTTGGAATGACTTTCCTGGAGGAGTAAAAGGGAGTATGAAGCGTATTTGGAAGCGTTATCTGGCAGCCCTGTTAGTGTTCACCATGGTGATGAACTCTACTGGAGCAACAGTTCTGGCGGAAACCGTCAGAAACGGGCTGGCATCCCATGTACAAAATGAAGAAAATGAGCAGAATCTGAATCTTGCAACAGATTCTGTTGTAAAAAACGAAGGAGAGCTGGCAAGTGGATCCGACGCGTCGCCATCAGACGCAGACATCCCTTGTACCAAGAATGATGACTGCGAGGCATTGCCCGGAAATCATGATCCGGAGTGCCCCTTGTATGAGGGTGCTCTTTTGGATGATGTAAGCACTCCGTCCAATGCCATTCTGGCTATAGGCTTTTTGGATGCAGACAAAGACCTGCAGTTCCAGCAGGGACCGGTAGGCATGAAGCAGGAGGACATCCGGTTCCCTAAGACCATGGTTCTGGATCTTCTGGATTTGGAAACCGGTGAGGAATACCAGGAAGAGATGCCGGTAACCTGGCGTCTGGCTCAGCCTGCAGATATGGCGGAGTTTGACGCTTCTTTGCATGTTGTTCTGGATAATGAGGGGGAACCGGTTCTGGATGAAAACGGAATGCCGGTAAGAGACCTTTTAAGCTATAACTGGATCTTTACCCCGATGCTGGAAAACTCCGAGGACTACGACTGGTCTTTCCTTCCAGATGGATATGAAAGCTGGAATGCCTATCAGGAAGAAATGGCAGGTATCCATGTAGAAGTTGGGATTATGGTGCTGCCGGAAGCCGGAGCAGCATATACGCTGAATCTGTCTGTGGCAGAATTGGGAACTGGCGGTGCAGAGAGAGGCTATACATTTGATAGCGGAACAGGAGAACTGGTATTGACGGCTGACGGCGGTCAGTATACCTTATATCCAGGAATTACCAGTACAAATCCTGACTTAGTTACAACGCCGGTTAATATTAAGTTTAGCGAGAATGTAAAGACGGCAACGCTTATTATAGAAGGTTCGGATAGTAATACGGGTGCATTGAATATTATGGCATATGATAATGCTCCGGTTATTGATTTTACGGGCCTGAATACAGCAAATGTTCAATTTAGAGGAACGGGAAACCAGATTACAGGATTTGGCGACAGTCCTGCATTGGTTTTGGGAAATTGTGAAGTGACATTTGCTGGAGATAAGGATGCAGAACTTATTCTGGATAATGAGATTGGTGTGATCATCAGCGGCGGAAAACTGCGTATTGACAGCGGTAGGATTTCTGTTACCCCGGCTAGTCGAAGCGGCGGTGATTATCCCATTGAAAACAGCATGGTGTCAATTTCTGACTCGGCAGAATTTATGATGCCGTTCTTGCTTTCCAGAGGAACCACAGTTCCGGAAGACACAGGATTTGACCCTGCAAGCAATATCCTGTTTGGAGAATTTGATAGTACTGTAGCAGGAAGAAACACATTTAATGTATTTGTTTCCTATACAGCAGACGGACAAACAGTACGCAGAGAATTTACGAAGGGAATGGCAAGTTATAATCACGGCTTTGTGATGAATCTTCCGGCAGGATCCTATCAGGTTTATGCAGAGACATCCGGAGAAGGCCGGAAGAACCTGATGGGGTATGCATCGACTGATGTTGCTGAGAGCAGCCTGCTGATGAATTATAGTGTCAGTGGATTAAAGCATTATGTAAAGTTATCTCGTCAGACACTCCCTGTGTTTGAAGAAAGCGGCGTGCAGGAAGGAACCCTGACATTTAATACTGTGGTATTAGATGGAGCAGTTGATACAGGCAGGATCATGATTGGTGACAGCGGTTATGCATACCAGGGTTCTGTTGCCATATTGGATAAAGGTTTTTCCCTTTATTCAGATGAAGGATGCACAAAACTGGTTGGCCGCTGGAACGCAAATGGAAAACGCGTAAATGCAGATGGATCTGTTGTGCCTGATACAGCAGCAGATAGATCGGACAAAGATGCAACACTGCCTCCTTTCAGCGTAGCTGTTGGCGGCCTTGTACCTGGCCAGACCTACTGGGTGCGTCCTTACATGGACATCGGCAGCGGCAAGCAGGATGTTCTGGAGTATGTAGATTCATGGGATTATACGGCGCGTCATGAATCCAAATTCTCCTTTACAACGCCGAAGGTAGAATACCCAAGTGCCCTGACTATGACTTACGGCACCACAGTAGATGCCGCATTGAACCGCCAGAAATTTGATAAGATAAACGATGTGAAAGAGGGCGTTAGCGTTGCTTTCCCGGAAGGATCTACCTTATTCGGAAGTAACATGGAGGGCCGCTATCACCTTTATCGGGATGAAGGAATGATAGAGTCTGCGGATAACCAGATTCTGACTGTTCCTGAGAGCGGAACATTCTGGATTCATTACGAGCCTTCTGGAGAGGATGCAGGCAAGTACAGAATTCCAGCACGGCAGGTTACCGTTACTGTCAATCCTAAGAAGGTAACTGTAACCTCTGTGGAGAACACCACGAAGGTATATGATGCAAACTCCACAGCAAATGTTGGAGAAATCCGGCTGGGAGCAGACGATTTGCTGCGGCAGGATAGAAACAGGGTCACTGTAGAGGCAGACAGCGCAGTCTTTGTAGCTGTAACTGAGGAAGGCACGACACCGGCGAAGGATGTAGACAAGGCGAGCCAGATTTTGCTGAGCGGATTGAAATTGACTGGGACTGCAAGCGCAAACTACACGCTGGGCGGTGTTACCACCTTTATGGTTACAGATGGGGCTGAAATCACAAAACGCCCAATTACCCTGGCTCCAAAGGAAATGAGACAGCAGGCAGGAACCCTCTTTGCTCCGCTTGAACTGGTAGTAGAAGCAGGAAGTCTTGCAGTAAAAGACGATGGAACAGCGGAACTTATCAACGGCGAGGTTGTCAGTGCGTACAATACCACTACCGGACAGACAGAAGCTGAAGCAGCGGCCGCCGGCAACTATTTTGAGAATGTGCCGTCTAAGGGTGTTGATATTGGAGCATCTGCAAATGGAAGCTGGTATACCGTTGGGCTGAATGTGAATCTGCTGAATGCCAACAGCGTCAACTATGCGATTAGCGGTGAGAAGGCAAGATTCTACTTTGATGCAGAATATCCCATTCTTGACGGAAACTATACCATTACATCAGGAACTCCGAAGAACAGCAACGGCTGGTACAATAAGCCGGTAACCATTGCGCCCAAAATGGGCCCCTTAACTGGATATTATGAAGAAGGGTATAACCAGATCCAGCAGATGACAGCTAACAACAGCACGGCCACTTCAAAGCCGTGGACTGCTAACCTGGTATTCAGTACAACCCAGGATAATGTCTGGATCCGTTTAAGGAACACGGATACCGGTGCGTCAACTTACATTAACCAGGCTTCCCAAAATCCGGAAGAAGGGGCGGGTATTTCATTAAAGATTGATACTGCTGCACCTCGGATGGATGGCGATTACAAATTTACAGATGAAAACAGTGAGATCATCAACTTCCTTTCCACCCATCTGGGCAATTTCTTTAATAGGAAGGTAACAGTAACCTTCAATCTGACAGATGGAACAGAGGGAGACCAAAATGTCAGCGGTCTGTGGAAAATTGGCTGGAGCTATGAAGAAGCAGATGGGATCCCGGTTTACGACGGCAAGAATGTACTTGTACTTAGCAGTGCAGATGGCGTAGCTCAGACTGAAGCTAGTTTCCAGATCCCGGAAAAGCAGGCTGGAAATGTAAGCTTTTATGTTATGGACCGGGCTGAAAACCGAAAAGATTATGAGGTGAAGGCCGGCGACAGCGGAAATTACTGGATCGTAGAGAGTACAGAGCCTAAGATTGACGTGGAAGTTCAGAATGCAGAAGGAACTTCGGCGCCGGTAGAACCCGCCTATACAGCGGATGGGAATATCTGGTATAATCAGAAGATCCGGTTTAAGGCAAATGTAAGCGATGTAACTGCTGACGGAGAAGAACGTTCTGGCTTATATGCGATTCTGCGCACCCTTACTATGGAAGGCACTGAGTCACAGGAGGAGGCGCTGACAGCCGGTCTGAGTGACGGAGACGCCGTTGTTCAGGAAAAAGAACTGATTGCTTACTCCATTACAGCAGATTCTGATCCGGATAAACCGGTATCCATTAAATTAGACATTATGGATAATGCCGGAAACCGTGCAAAAAATGCGTATACGCTGGAGAACATTCTGGTAGATCTGACAAAGCCCAACCTTTCTGTATTGGCTCAGAGCCCTGCCACTGACACGAATCAGGCCGTAACGATCAGCTTCACTGCTTCAGATGCCGGCAGCGGCTTAAAGACCGTTACCTATGCTAAGCAGTCCGGCGATGGAAGTTATGAAGCAGAGGAGACCATCCAGCCGCCTTTAGATGGAAACTACGCATTCGATGTAAACACAAATGGTACATACCGTGTCACTGTTGTGGATAATGTAGGCCATGTGAGCCAGCAGACGATCACAATCGGAAACATTGATAAGCTGTCTCCAGAGGTTCCCGTCCTGACACTGGATGATAAAGAATGGGATAAGACGGCAGATGAGTGGCAGAAGAGTGGGGTTACCTTGACTGTAACTGCAGACGACAAAGCAGCAGATGCAGACAATAAGAAAAGCGGCCTGGCTTCCTACAGCTACACCATCACGAAGAATGGCATTGCACAGAGCGAGGAAACCAAGGCCTGGAACAGCGATGCCGCAGCAAACACCATCTCCTTTACGGAGAATGGAAGATACACCGTAACGGTGTATGTGACAGATAAAGCCGCAAACTCGTCTGAAGTGAGTAAGTCCTACTGTATCAATATTGATACTACGGATCCGGTACTGACGGTGGATGCGAAGAAGCACCCGGAATCAGGAGCAGAAGAAGCGTATATAAGCAATACCTGGTCCAAAGACAAACTGACCTTTACTCTGACAAACATCAATGAAGGTTCTCAGGATTCTGGCGTAGATTACCAGGTGAAAATCGGAGCCGGTGACTGGCAGACTCTGAGCACAGATACCATTGGAAGCCTTGGCTGGCCGGAGCATGTGACTGCAGCGTGGGGCAACAATATGTTGACCTTAACCGGAGATATGCAGGAAACCTTAGTGTTTAGGGCACAGTCTAAGGCGGAAACAAGCAGTAATGAGATTACCTACAATGTGAAGCTGGCCCAGACCGCTCCAGTTCTGCCGCAATCAGAGGTGCAGCCGGAACCTCAGCCCACTGGCTGGTACAATGAGAACAATAAAGATGCATCGGCAGGACAGCCGACTTTGCATATTCCGAAGCCGGAAGCTACTCTGTCCGGTTCTGCCGTGACGGTTTATTTCGAGTACTGGGATGCAGCATTAGGGGAAAACCTTCCGTCCGGCGCTGACGGTGTGAATCAGAAGACTGTTGCTTTTCCGGCAGACCAAAACGAATTCACCATAGTGCTTCCCAATGGCACGATTGCAGATGGTCAGTACTATTGGCGGGTATGGATTACCGATCAGGCAGACAATGTAGTCGGCAAGGAAGCGGTTGGAAAACTGGTGAAGATTGACGAAACTGATCCGGTAATCGACATCGAAGGGATTGACTATACGCAGAAAGAAAATCCGAGCAACTCGATTAAGGCTCTGCTGAACAAGTTGACCTGGGGCTTTGCTTATCCGGAAGGCATTCAGGTGACGATTCCGGTTACTGACGAGTTAAGCGGCAACCATAAGCTTTACTATGCTGTAGTGAATACTATGGATCCGGATGCGGAAGTGACTTATCAGAGTACAGACATCACAGATGGAAAAGCTTCCTTCCTTCTGGATCTAAAGAGCAGCGGCATCGTAAAATTCTATGCGGTTGATAAAGCTGGCAACCAGACAGAGGTTCAGAATCTGGGTGCAGACGGAAATCAGCCGAATCCAATCTGGGTAATCGAGAATGCAGCGCCCAATATTGGCGAGATTACCTATGAAGGAACCATGGGTGATAATGACTGGTACAAAACCGATGTGACCGTAAAGACTGCCATTCAGGACTATGGTCTGATGGCTGACAGCACAACCGGTCCCGCACCGGATGAAGATGCCGTAAACATCACTGCAGTTTCCGGCTTGAAGTCAGTAGAGTATCAGTTTGGAAAAGCTGGAACCAGGACAACTGAGCATACCTGGAACGATGCCGATAGAATGCTGGCGTCTTACAATTTTGGCGTAACGATTACAGAAGAAGGCGAAGCAATACCGCTCCAGATCTGGGCGACCGATAACGCCAAGAACGAAGCCGGGACAGCAAAATCCTATATCAAGATTGATAAGGTTGCACCGGAGTTTGTTGATGAGGACAGTCAGGCGAATAAAGACGCTTTAAATAATCCCAGCGGTGCAGACAGCTATACCTTGACCTTTAAGATTACAGAAGAAACCAGTGGACTGGACTCTGTGACAGTTAAGCGCCAGGGCGGTGCAGTTGCAAATCCCCAGGGTGAGGATGTAACGGATGCTTTGACCAAAGATCCTGACACAGGCGTTTACACCCTTACCGTTGACACGAATGCAGACTATACGGTAACCGCTAAGGATAAGGCTGGACATTCTGCAGAATGGAAGTTCACAGTTAGAAACTTTGACCGGACTGCGCCGGTGATTGGAGAAATTCACATAGACGGTACGCAGAAAGATGGAGTATATGTTTCCGAAGATATTTTTGTTGAGGTAACAGCAACTGATCCGGAGGTGGAAAATGAGTTCCACAGCGGTCTTAAGGAGTATTGGATCGCTACCTCTCTGGAAGATGTAAGTGCAGATAAGTATGACAGCCTTGAATGGAAAGAGCCAATTTCCTGGGGAACCAGAGCGAAACTGGAAGATGTTGGACGGTTGTACTTGTATGTAAAAGTGTCTGACAAGGCAGGAAATATAACGGTTAAACCCTACGGTCTGCAGATTATCATCAATAATGGTAAGCCGGATCTGGTTGTGAAGACTGCGCCTGGTTATAATAAGTGGACCAATCAGGATGTATCGTTTACCCTTACCAGTGTGGCAGACTTAGAGGCAGACGGCTCCATTTGGAAAGTTTCCAGGGATAATGGAGGGAGCTATAGTGATGTCAGCCCTACTGGAAATACAACCCTGCCCTTTGGCGCCTGGACAACGCAGAATGAAACGGATGGACTGAGCCATATATTCACAGCAATGCCGTCTAAAGACGAAGGAACATTCCTGTATAAGTTCTATGTGGAAAAGGTACTTGGCGGTAAAAACGCAGAGAGCGGTACTTACACAGTAAGACTGGATAAAACCGCACCTGAAACCCCCATTCCTTCTCTGGCTGAACCGACCGGTGAGCCGGTAGAGGGCGCTCAGGGAGACTATGGAAGATGGTTCCTGACTGCTCCTGTTCTGACGCTGGATAAGGCAGAAGAAAAGGGAGTGGAAGGTACAGAGGTAGCTCCGGTAACCATTTACTATCGGATCTGGCAGGATGCTGACCAGAAACCTGGCGGGGATGTAAAGACAGCCTATACGTCTCCGCTAAGAATCGACCACGAGGGAACCACCTATGTAGAATACTGGGCAGAAGATGAAGCTGGAAATGTTGGCGTTTCTGACACGAAGGTATTTTATGTAGACACTCAGGATCCTAATTTCATCGGTGACATTACAGTGACGCCGGATGATGGCAGTGTGGCTGAGCAGATTGTACATACCCTGTTCGGAAATTTCTTTAATAAGAAATTGAAAGTGACGGTACAGATCCAGGATGCAGGAGCAAGCGGTATTGATCATCTGGAATATAGAATCGGTACAGAAACAAAACAGGCGAAGTTAAATCAGGAGAAAACAGAAGCTACCTTTACCATTGATGTAGAGGAGGCAAACAATGAGGATGTAAGCGTTATCCTTTATGACAAAGCCGGACGCACTAAGACTTCCTCTGTAACAGGCAATGGCTCTACTTCTAAATGGACAGTAGAGAACAGTGCGCCTGTAATCGAGACGGAAGCCGGAAGCGGAAGTTTTACAGCGCCGGCAGGAGCCAACGCTGCAGGCTGGTATAAGGAGAATGTCACAGTAACAGCCATGATCTCGGATGAAAGCGGTCTGAGTAAGGCTTCCTGGAGCTTATCCCAAAAAGACGGTACTTCGTTAGATGGAGATAATCTCTATGTCCGGCCGGAGAATGCAGGCGCAGCCTATAAAAAACAGGCGTTTGAACAGGAGATTCCTCAGGAGGGCGAGGGTCTTAAGGTCACTCTGGATGCAACGGATAATGCGCTGAACAGCGCAAGTCAGTTTGTAACCCTGAACATCGACAAGACTGCTCCTGTCATCAACGAAGCTGAAATCAATGAGGACATTCCAAAAGAGTGGGTAAATGCAAACCAGGAGATCAGCTTTACGATTACTGATGCCTTAAGTAAAGTAGACCGGAGCACCATTAAGGTGGAGAAGGGGTGGAAAGATGCTTCTGACCAGTTTGTTTCCCAGAAGGTGATTACTCCGGGCATTGCTGAGACGGAAGCAGCCAGCAGCAAATACAGCGTCTCCTTCATGACAGACGGTTATGGCTGGTACAAAGTCTCCGTAGAGGACACAGCAGATAATACAGATGAATATGTGTTTGAAGTGAAGCATATTGACCTGGTGGCTCCGATTGCTCCGAGTGTGAAGATTTATCCGGAGTCCCCGAATGGGCGGAACGGTTGGTATGATACCATTCCCAATCTGCCGGTAACGGAGGCAGCCCGCAGTGTAGATGTCGGGGGAGAAACAAATGATAACAGCTCACCTGTTTCAACCATCTACCAGCTCTGGAAGACAGAGGAGCGGGTGAATGATACCAATCTGGAAGCGCCGGCAGGAACACCGGAAGTGGTGTACAGCCAGACTGCACAGCCTGTGATTACAGGAAGCGGTTATTGGCATATCAAAATTTGGGGCAAGGATGAAGCCGGTAATATTACTGCTGGAAATACGATCAGCAATATTCAGGCAGACATAGAGCATCCTGTGGTAGATACCGCCCAGATTACCTACAATGAAAAGAATGCAGACGCAGTGTCTCAGTTCTTAAATTGGATGTCATTCGGTAACTTCTTTAAGGAGAAGCTGTTGATTCGGATTCCGATCATCGACAACGGTTACAGCGGCGTTGACTATCTGGATTACAAGCGCACGCCTACCATGGGTGGAGCAGATCAGGTGCAATTTGAAAAAGTTCCGGTCAAAGACCCAACTGCCATGGAAGACGGCAGGCAGACTGCATATGCAGAGATCACCCTGGAAGTAGGAAAAGAAGAAATTATTCTTTACCGTGTGTATGACAAGGCTGGAAATACAAATCTGGATCTGAGCAAACCGGATACAGAAGAACCGGAAATTCTGACTTTAACCGGCTTAAAGAATGCAAACCTCTGGGTAGGTGATAATCAGGCTCCTCAGGTTACGGCAGCTCCATATGCAGACGGAAATGATGCAGGCTGGCACAACGCAAATGTGGAACTTTCCTTTACAGTGCAGGATTATCCCAATGAAGCGGATACCGTAAATTCCGGACTGAATCAGATTTCCTGGGATGGACGCTTGCTGACGAATGGTGATGGTATTAAGTTCCTTGGAGCAGACGGCATTGCAACCCAGAGAGTGTCGACGGCGGCCTTTAAGAAAGAAGCGGCAATTCAGGGAGAACATACCTATATTGTCACAGCCAAGGATAATGCCGGAAATGAAACCGACCAGGCAGGGCAGCAGTCAATCACCCTGAAAATTGATACGGTGAAACCTGCATCCTCTTACCCGCAGGGAACGCCGGATCTGACGACGCCGTCTTCAGAAAGCATTCCCGTAACGATTCGTGTGACGGATGCAACCAGTAAAGCAGTGAAGGATACCATCATCCTGAAAGATGCAGATGGAAATGATGTCAGAAACGACGCTTCTAAGATTGAAGAGTGGAAGGTTACACCGATTCAGCCGGAGTCTGTGGACGCTGGAAAGGCCGTTTCCCAGGAGTATGAGATTATGTTTAAGATTGCAGTAAACGGAACCTACACCCTGGAAGCAAAAGACCTGGCAGATAACGAAATGGATCCGGTGACATTTAAGGTAGAGAATATCAATAAGAGTGATGTGGCCAGACCGGCTGTGACTGTGAATACAGACGGTATTCCGGGAAGCAGTAATTGGTTCAATACGAAGCCGACGAAGCTGACCATTACAAACAGAGAGCCGGCTCTTGACACCATGTCTTATGTTTTAAAGACAGGGGCAGATACTCCGGAAGACATTGACTACCAGCCGCTGACCTTTACCTTTGGGGAAGACGGCAAGGTTGGTGTGGCAGCCAATGAAACCCTTTCGATTGAGCAGGATGGAAAATATACTCTTTACCTGAAGGTACTGCAGGATACAGGAAAATCGGATGTATTTACATTCCAGATCAATGTAGATACCACCAGTCCGGAAATCACCTGCACAGAAGCGGATATTCCCACAGATTGGGTACAGACTGAGCAGATCATTCACTTCTCTATTACCGATGCACAGGCAGAAGCCAGCACGGTGAAGGAAGATACGATTGTTCTGAAGAAGGGTGAGGCTATCCTTGTCAGAGCAACCAATGAGCCGGCTGCTGAAGCAGATCTGGATGCTGGTCAGTATTTTATCAAGGCCAACGGAAATGGTGGCTATGACGGTTACTTTAAGACCAATGGAAACGGAACCTACACCATTGCAGCAAAGGATATGGCTGAAAATGCATTTGCTGAAAACGGCAGCGAGTACAAGGCGATTTCCGTAAGCTGGATTGATACGGACGCTCCGGCTCCGGCTCCTGAGATTCATGCAGATCAGACTGCCGTCGGAAAACCGGTAGAAGGCCAGAATGGTCACCTCTGGTATAAGGAAGTTCCGACTTTGACCTGGACCACAGCAAAGCTGAATGGAGAGGAAGATAAGGCGGGTGTTTCGGAGGTTACTTCTACTTATGAGAAGTATGCAGGCGAAACTGTAAGCGGCTCACCCCAGGAGACCAGCAGCTATAATAACAGCAATCCAAAACAGACGCCTGCTGTGACGGAAGGTATCTGGACATTTAAGACCTGGGCGCAGGATGCGGCAGGATGGACTACAAAACCTCACGAAAGTACCTACTGGGTAGATGTTACAAAGCCGGAAATCCGGGTTTCCTATAATCCCACCGGTACCACTTCCGGAACGGTTACAATCACAGTAACCTTGACGGATGCAACCAGTAAGATTGATACAGACACTCTTTCTGTAACCAGGGTAAGCGGAATGAATGTTCCGGCAGACCTGAACCTGAAAAAGGTAGACGAAACCACATATCAGTTTACGATTACGGTTTCGGAAAACAGTGAGTATAAGATCAATGTACAGGATAAGGCTGGCAACCCGGCAGAGGAAAAAACGGCGAAGGTGAGCTGGATCGATACCAGCCAGATGCCGATTGCACCGGTAACATACGGCAGCATCCCGCTGACTTCCGGAAGCGAGGCAGGATGGTACAAAGCGCCGGTAGAGACGGTGACAGTTGAAAAGGCACAGTCTACAGAGACGGCTGAGATTCACACAACGGTTACGGTGACAAAGCCGGATGGAACGGTAGAGACGAAAGAGCTGAAAGACGGCCAGACAACATCCGTACAAGTTACGCTGGATCAGGATGGCATCTGGAAGATTCGGACTGACAGTGAAAAGCAGGTAACTCCTGTGACAGACAGCGACAGACGCACCGACAACTACACCATCAAGGTAGATACTACAATTCCTGTAATTACAGATGTTGCTATCAAAGACGAAACCATCTGGACCAACGGTGATCAGACTGTAACCTTTACAGTAACGGATCCTGCAGATGCGGCGGAGGATGGGAATGTCAGCGGTGTTAAGACGGTAACGGTAAAGGATCCGGAAGGCAAGGATGTAGCTGTAACGGTTACAGAAAATGGCAGCTGCCAGTTTACAGCAACCGGAAACGGAATCTACAAAATAAATGCAGCAGATCATGCTGAAAATAGTGCGGTTGAGGTGTCGGTGGAGATTACCCATATCGATAAGACCAAGCCGGATAACATTACAGAAGATCAGGTGCATTTCATCGGAGGCACAGAAGGCAAAGGCAACTGGTGGAAGGGACCGAATGCGCCCAAGATCACCATGGATGTTCCTGTTCCTGAGGCTGGCAAAGCGCCTGTCCAGGTGTGGTGGAAGTTAGACTACCGGCAGAGCGAGGAAACGGCGTGGACGCTTGGTACGGAAACTCAGTACACTGCAAACGATGTGCTGGATCGGCTGACTCAGGACGGCGTATACAGACTGACTGTATGGACTCAGGATGATGCTGGAAACAGAACGGCTGACGCTGACATTGTGAAGCTGATCTATGTAGATACCAAGGCTCCTGTGACAGCTCAGGATCAGGGTATTACAGTGAAACCGGCAGGAACCACTGCCTTGGAGAAGATCGGCAACTTCTTAACCTTCGGCAACTTCTTTAAGGAAGCATTAAGAGTAACCGTAACTGCCCAGGATTCTCCCAGCGGAAATGACTACCTGTACTATGCTGTAGGCGCAGATGATGTAGACACGGACAGAACCGAGAACCGGGTGCAGATTAAGGCGGACGGTACTGCAGAATTTGATATTCCGCTTAATACCATAGCCAAGGAAGTGAAGTTTAAACTGGAAGACAAGGCAGGAAACATTTCTGATAACTTCCAGGTAGAAGGCGATGAGGGAAGCCTGGAATGGACTATCGAAAATCAGGGACCGGAAATCAGTGGTTTTGAAGCAGACAGAAAGCCCAATGAGGCTGGATGGTACAACGACAGTGTAGCCTTCACGGCGAAGATCACAGACAAAGAGAGCTATTTAAATCTGATTGACTGGATTGTAACCGGTGACGCTGAGAAAGCATTGGATACGGATAAACAGGAAGGTGATAAAACCCATAACCTGTTTACCAGAGCTGGGAAGAATGATAAGGTAGAGACGAAGACTATAAACCAGACGATCACCGTAGACGGTCAGACCACCGTGGACATCACCGCACAGGATAACGCCTTGAATGAGACTGTCTTAAGCAATGCAGTTCCGGATGCGGTTACTACAATCTGGATTGACACTCACGCTCCTGTTGCAGCATATGTAAGCGGAAATCCGGAAGATTGGGTATCTGAAGAACAGATTATTACCTTTACTGTGACCGATACTCCGGAAACGGAAGGCATTCTTCACAGCGGTGTGGATGATCCGTCTGTGAAGGTTATGTTTGAAAAGTCTTCTGGAAACCCGGAGGCAGAGGACGGGGAGATTACACTGCTGACCAGAAGTAAGAGCGGAAATACCTGGACCTATACCTTTGAGACCAGGGGTAACGGTAAATACATCATTACCGCAGAGGATGTTGCTGACAATGCAGCAGAGGCATTGCAGATCATTGTTACCAACATCAATACCAAGGAACTGGAAGCGCCCAAATCCACAGATTCCAACTGGAACCGCGGATATGTGAGCTGGACAGCTCCTACTGGTGAGAAGCATCCGGATTCCAGCGACAGCTTTACCGGATGGTATGCAAAGGGTGAGAATCCCACCATTACCATCAAAAACAGTGATCCTGGCCCGGATAGCCTGCCGATTACAACGGTTTACAAGCTGTGGAACAGCACCACAGACGGGGAACCGGCAGACGCTGAGGCAAAAGAGATTGGCTATGAGGCTGATCTGACCCCGAAGACGGTGGTTATCAAAACAAAGGATGAAGCCTGGACAGACGGAACCTGGAAACTGGTTGCATGGAATGTACCGGAAGCAGGCGTCCGGTCGCCTAAGGCCGAGTGGACATTTGTGATTGATAACACCAGTCCGACGGTTTCTGAGACACCTGAGGAGCTGAAGGAGATTAACACCGACGGCTGGCAGAAGCTCATCAATAAGTTAAGCTTTGGCTTATTCTATAAGGAAGCTATAGAGGTTACCGTACAGGTAGAGGATGTTACCAGTCTTGGCAAGACCCTGTATTACCAGATTGAGACGGAGAAGGATGGCAGTCCGGATATGGAAACCGGCAAGGCTGACATTAAACTGGATGCAGAGGATGCAACCATTGGTTATGCGAAGTTTAAACTGCCTATCGGCACCAAGGGCAAGATTGCCATGTGGGCTGAGGATTTTGCAGGAAACATAAGTGCAGAATTAGATGGCAATGGAAATCCGCTTCCAGACAGCGGCCAGGTATACTTAGGTTATAATGGCGTTACCTGGTGGGAGCTGGAGAGTATGGCTCCCAGCATCATGGAAGTAAGTCCGGCTATGGACGAAAAGGATGTAACCGTACATCTCAAGGAGATTGTTCTTACCTTCGATGAGCGGGTAACCGCAGCAGAAGGAAAGACCGTGACGATCTCTTGCGGCGGCGAGTATTATGATTACACGCTGACCAAGGAGGATACGGAGCGGATTTACCTGGCAACTCCGGCAGACGCATCGGCAGATATGGACGATCCTGGCAATGTACACGGAACCTACAAGGTGGCGCTGAATGTGAACCAGTTTATCGAGCGGATCACAGGCGAGAGTTTAAGCCTTTCCTATGGCATGGATTACATTATCCGTGCAGAAAAGGGCGCATTCCTTGATCTGGCAACGAATGAACAGGCAAGCGGCGTGTACTCTGTATTTACCACAGAGGACGGCAGCAAGATTGAGAATCCTGAGATTACAGATCTGACCGTAGACGGCGGCGAGTACATCCAGATTTATCCGGAGTTCAGCAGAGACAATACGGAGTATGTAATCGTTGTGGCAGACGGCGCATTGAATGGAGATAAGAGCCAACTGGCCCAGGATATGATTCTGAAAGCTGTGCTGAGCGGAGATGTAGAGCTGACAGGGGCTGTGCTGAAGAACTTTATGGGCATAACCATCGAAGGCAATCTGCCGATTGCAGCGGATGAGGGCAGTGCACATGCAGTTATCGCAGCAGATCTGATCCGAGCAAAGGATAATTACATTCTGCAGCTTACTATCTCGGATCACGGTAAGGAGCAGACTTACACATTCTATGTAAGTACCAGTGCAGTGACCGCCAGCAAGGATTACCTGACAAACGGAATGCCGAAAGTAGAGGTAAATACAGATGAGCTGTTGGTTTCTCTGTTAAATGAGGATCTGACTGAGTATGTACAGAAGGGCTTAAAAGTAAATATTCGCATGGATCTTTCCGCACCGTCTCTGGACAGTGTTCCGGAAGAAGTGGCAGCGTTTGAGGCGCTTCGGACGGCATTAGGGGACAATATGAATAATATTACTTACTATCCTTTCGACTTTACCATTTGGAAAATGGTTTCTAACGGGGAGATGGAGAAGATTCCCCGGTTAAAGAAGCCAATTACCATGAAGGTGCCGATTCCGGCCAGCATTGATCTTAAGTATTTCCGCAATGTATACCGGTACCATGACGGTGTGCCGTATGTTGTGGAGTTCACCTTAGATGAAGAAAACCGCATGATCACATTTGAGGCGGATGAATTCTCCGTATATGCACTGTCTTACTATAAGCAGCCTACCAGCGGCGGAAACGGCGGAAGCGGCGGAAGCGGCGGTTCTGGCGGCGGCGGTGGCGGCGGCTCAGTGCGGGTTGGCGCTCAAGTGGCATACTATGGCGGCAGCTGGCAGAATGACGGATGGGTATTCATCAAATCTGACGGAACGAAGCCGAGCAATGAATGGCTGACTATCAACGGTAAGATTTACCGGTTTAGTGTGGATGGATTTATGAAGACCAGTTTTGAGAAATATCAGTTCAACAACGATGGCTCTCTTGCTTCCGTATCTGCAGAGACTGTGAAGGAGCAGGCTCCTGTTGCCACCGGAACATGGCTGAGAGACGGATGGCGCTATAAGGCCATGAACAAGACCTATCTGTCCGGCGGCTGGTACTATCTGTACTACAACGGTCTGTTTGACTGGTATTACTTCAACGACGAAGGCTGGATGCTGGATGGCTGGTTTGCCAACGGCGGCGAGACCTATTACCTCCACACGACTCACGACTGGAGCCGCGGACGGATGTACATGGGCTGGCAGGTCATCGACGGTAAATGGTATTACTTCCGCATGAAAGCGGACGGCAAGGAAGGAACGCTGATGCGCAACTCCTACACCCCAGACGGACATTTCGTAGGCGCTGACGGCGCTTGGGACGGCAGAGGCAGCATTCCTACCGCATATGTGAGAAAGTAGCAAGATAGGATTTTCAGAAACAAAGAATCAAAGAGGCACCGCTGCTCGAAAAGGGGCAGCGGTGTTTCTTTTGTTCTTTCATAGGAAAGTTCGCCCTATGAAACAAAAACGCTCCGCGGGATGCGTACTTCGCGCTTAAGGGAAATGTCTGCAGACGCAGACGCGCTCCGGCGCGAGAGTCCGGTAAACCGGACTCTTTTTATAAGAGAATACCGTGTTGATTGACTTTCTGTATAAGAAAATGATTTGGAATGAACCCACAACAAAAGTGTTCCCGGATGAATCACATAGTATATAAATGGTGTGATGCCTTCTGAGGAGATTGCTGAGCTTTCTCAGTTATGGGAAAATAAACTTTTCACTTTTGTGATGAAAAATATGGCGAAAAAAGTTTGAAAAAGTTGTTGACAAAAAAAGGACAGCGTGATAATATATAGAAGTTGTCGCCGCAAGCCGGAAACAACGAGATGAACCTTGAAAATGAAAGATTGAACAGTGTTTAAAACCCTGAAAATTCTAACAAAAAGCGTCCTGGTTGGACGGCTTTGAATGAGAAAATTCAGAACATTCGCGATTCAAGA
>CATOIK010000023.1 GCA_951800645.1 uncultured Eubacteriales bacterium
CCATCGCAAGAGTAAGACCCCTTGAAGACGACGAGGTAGATAGGGCAGAGGTGGAAGTGTGGCAACACATGGAGCTGACTGTCACTAATAGGTCGAGGGCTTAACCAATAAGGTTTAGGGAGCGGTTAAAGAGAGGCTGAAAGCCGAAGAATGACCGCAAAACAGAATAACAATCGGATGATGATTTAATATGCAGTTTTGAGGGTACATGAAAATGTATCTGATGATTTTTGGCCCGGTGGCTCAGTTGGTTAGAGCGCCGCCCTGTCACGGCGGAGGTCGTGGGTTCGAGTCCCATCCGGGTCGCTGAATGTCATTTTTGTGTACATTCAAATTTGAATATGGGGTCTTAGCTCAGCTGGGAGAGCATCTGCCTTACAAGCAGAGGGTCATAGGTTCGAGCCCTATAGGCCCCACTTTTCAAAGAAACCTGGTCTTTCGCCGATATGGCTCAATTGGCAGAGCAGCTGATTTGTAATCAGCAGGTTATCGGTTCGAGTCCGATTATCGGCTTGCTTTTTTATAAGGCACAAATTAAATATGGGGGAATTCCCGAGTGGCCAAAGGGGGCAGACTGTAAATCTGTTAGCTGTGCTTTCGGTGGTTCGAATCCACCTTCCCCCACTCAAACAACTTAAAATTTGATATTAACGCGGGGTGGAGCAGTCTGGAAGCTCGTCGGGCTCATAACCCGAAGGTCATAGGTTCAAATCCTATCCCCGCAATTTTATGCCTTGGTAGCTCAGTTGGTAGAGCAGAGGACTGAAAATCCTCGTGTCACTGGTTCGATTCCGGTCCAAGGCATATGGGCGTGTAGCTCAGTCGGTAGAGCACTTGACTTTTAATCAAGTTGTCCGGGGTTCGAATCCCCGCACGCTCAGGCAGATAGAACGGCGAAATCCTTGTAGAATAAAGGGTTCCGCCGTTTTTGCGTATTTATAAAACAGGGTGAAGCAGCCAACTGTAAATGTTTGTTTTGTGTCCATCTGAGTCGTGAAATGTCTATATTTTGTCCGTAAAAATAGAAGTTACAAAATTCCCCAGTTTTTGTCGAGAGATTCTGCTTGACAAAAACTGGGTTTTTATATATAGTAAAGAAGTTGATAATAGTTTGAGTTTCAAAATACTTGAAGTTAAAACTAATATGAAGGTAAATTTTAACTTGAAGCAGGCGGGGGATAGCGTGACAGGCAGAATCATTGGAACCGGTTCTTATGTACCGGAACAGATTGTTACAAATGAAAATCTGGCAGCTCTGGTAGACACCAGCGATGAGTGGATTGTTACCCGGACCGGAATCCATGAGCGTAGGATTGCTCTGGAGGAGGGAACCAGCCGCATGGCGGCGGAGGCAGCCAGACGGGCACTTAAAAATGCAGGGGTTGAAGCAGATGAGCTGGAGCTGATTCTGATGGCTACATCGTCTCCGGATTATTGCTTTCCCAATGGGGCCTGTGAGGTACAGGCGGCCATTGGAGCAAAGAATGCAGTGGCTTATGATATTAGCGCAGCCTGTTCTGGGTTTGAATTTGCTTTAAGTACGGTTCAGGCATTTTTAAAGGCCGGTGTTTACCGAACAGCGCTGATTATTGGTGCTGATTGCTTAAGCAAGCTGACAGACTGGAGTGACCGGGGAACCTGTGTGCTGTTTGGCGATGGAGCCGGAGCGGCAGTTATTCGGGCAGAGGAGACCGGCATCATCCACAGCGTGATGGGCTCTGATGGAGCAAAGGGCCAGGTGCTTTCCTGTATGTCCCGCAGCGAAGGAAACTTCTTAAATGGAAAGAAGCCGGAGCTGGGATATATTTTCATGGACGGCCAGGAGGTCTTTAAGTTTGCAGTAAAGAAGGTGCCGGAATGCATCCGTCAGGTTTTGGAAGAAAGCGGTACAGACATAAATGAGGTAAAGTATTTTGTTCTGCATCAGGCTAATTACCGGATTTGTGAATCTGTGGCGAAGCGGCTGGGACAGCCTATTGAGAAAGTTCCCATGAACATCGCTTCTTACGGAAATACCTCCGGAGCTACAGTACCCATTCTTCTGGACGAGCTGAACCGGCAGGGAAAGTTAAACAGGGGAGACAAGCTGGTGCTGGCAGGATTTGGCGGAGGCCTGACCTGGGGCGCCGCATTGATTGAGTGGTAGTTATTAAATTTAAAAATATATAATTTTAATTAAAAGGAGAACAAAGGCATGTTAGAGAAGATGAAAGAGATTATTGCAGATCAGTTAAGCATTGAGGCAGATACCATTACTGAGGCGTCTTCCTTTAAAGAGGATTTAGGCGCAGATTCCCTGGATCTGTTTGAGCTGGTAATGGCTCTGGAAGATGAGTATTCTGTAGAGATTCCGTCTGACGACCTGCAGAATCTGCTGACTGTAGGTGATGTTATGAACTACTTAAAGAGCAAAGGTGTAGAGGCGTAAAGCCCTGCACCTTTTATCTAAGGACGGAAACACCGGTTTTTTGGAGGGACAGGACATGGAAACAAGAATTACGAAAATGCTGGGTATCCAGTACCCCATTATCCAGGGCGGAATGGCCTGGGTGGCAGAGAATCATCTGGCGGCGGCAGTATCGGAGGCCGGCGGGCTGGGCCTGATTGGCGGAGCGAACGCGCCGGCGGAGGTAATCCGGGACTATATCAGAAAAGTGAAAGCAGCAACGGATAAGCCCTTTGGCGTAAATGTAATGCTGATGAGTCCCTATGCTGATGAAGTGGCTAAGGTGGTTGTAGAGGAAGGCGTAAAGGTAGTTACTACCGGCGCTGGAAACCCGGAAAAATATATGGATATGTGGAAAGCTGCAGGAGTTAAGGTGATTCCGGTAGTGGCGTCCGTAGCTCTGGCGAAACGGATGGAGCGGTACGGCGCCGATGCTGTCGTGGCAGAGGGAACCGAATCCGGCGGACATATCGGTGAGGCTACCACCATGACCCTGGTTCCTCAGGTGGCAGACGCTGTTTCTATTCCGGTAATTGCAGCCGGAGGCATCGGAGATGGCAGAGGCATTGCGGCAGCCTTTATGCTGGGCGCAGAGGCAGTGCAGATGGGAACCCGGTTTTTGGTGGCAAAGGAGTGTATCGTTCATTCCAACTACAAAGAGCGGGTGCTGAAGGCCAAAGATATAGATTCTGCAGTGACCGGCAGAAGCCATGGGCATCCGGTACGCTGTCTGAGAAATCAGATGACGCGGGAATATGTGAAGCTGGAGAATGAAGGAAAGAGCTTCGAGGAACTGGAGTATTTAACCTTAGGGGCTTTGCGGAACGCAGTGGTAGACGGCGATGTGAAAAACGGAACAGTAATGGCCGGACAGATTGCAGGTTTGGTTGATAAAGAGCAGACCTGTCAGGAAATGATTCAGGAGATGATGACCCAGGCAGAAATGCTGCTTGGCCGAAAATAAAGGAGTAAAGGAATGAGCAGAATCGCATTTATTTATCCAGGACAAGGCGCTCAGGTCTGCGGGATGGGACAGGATTTCTATGAGCAGACGGAAAGCGGCAGAAAGGTATTTGATCTGGCAACCCAGCTTTTGGGGTTTTCTATGCCGGAGCTGTGCTTTACGGAAAATGATCGTCTGGACATTACGGAGTATACCCAGGCAGCTATGGTAACTGCCAGTATCGCCATGACAAAGGTTCTGGAAGAAAAGGGAGTGAAGCCGGATGTGACTGCCGGTTTAAGCCTGGGTGAATACTGCGCTCTTTATGCAGCCGGTGTGATGAGCGAGGCCGACGCTATCGCTACAGTGCGTCAGAGAGGAATCCTGATGCAGGAGGCAGTTCCGTTGGGGCAGGGGGCTATGGCGGCTGTTTTGGCTATGGATGCGGCAGCCATTGAGGAAGTTCTTGCTGATATGGAAGGTGTGCAGATCGCCAACTATAATTGCCCCGGTCAGATTGTTATTTCCGGAAAGAAGGAAGCAGTGGAGCTTGCCTGTGAAAAGTTAAAAGAGGCTGGAGCCAAGCGGACGATCATGCTGAATGTCAGCGGTCCTTTCCACTCCCGGATGCTGGAGAGCGCCGGAGAGAAGCTGGGAAAGGTACTGGAAACGGTGGAAATCCACAAGCCGGCCATTCCCTATGTGGCTAATGTGACAGCTTCCTATGTGACCGATCAAGCAGAGGTAAAGTCTCTTTTGGAAAAACAGGTTTTCTCCTCTGTCAGATGGGAGCAGAGTGTACGGAATATGCTGGCAGACGGTGTAGACACCTTTATTGAGATTGGACCGGGAAAAACCCTGGCCGGATTTATGAAGAAAATAGACCGGACAGTGACGGTTATGAACATAGAGAAGCTGGAAGATGTGGATAAGGTGCTGGAAGCGTTACATGTTTGTGGGTAACCGGGAAGGCGCTGTGCAGTCAGATTTGCAGATAGAAGGATGGAGGTTCTGGGATGATGTTGAAGGATAAGATTGCAGTGGTGACCGGCGCCAGCCGGGGAATTGGACGGGAGATTGCAAAGACCCTGGCGGCAAAGGGCGCAGTGGTAATCGTCAACTATAACGGTTCTGCAGCAAAGGCAGAGGAGGTTGTAAAAGAGATTACCGAAGCGGGCGGCCGGGCAGAGGGAGTACAGTGCAATGTATCGGATTTTCAGGCAGCCGGTGAGCTGATGGACTATGTGGTAAGGCAGTATGGCCGTTTGGACATTCTGGTAAACAACGCCGGCATCACCAGGGACAACCTTCTGATGAAGATGAGCGAGGAAGATTTTGACGCAGTGATAAATACCAACTTAAAGGGCGCTTTTAACTGCATCAAGAATATTTCCCGGCAGATGCTGAAGCAGAAGGGCGGAAGGATCATCAACATTTCTTCTGTTTCCGGCGTGATGGGAAATGCGGGACAGGCTAACTACAGCGCCTCCAAGGCCGGTGTAATCGGTTTGACAAAGGCAGTAGCCAGAGAACTGGCAACCAGAGGCGTCACCTGCAATGCGGTAGCTCCTGGATTTATTGAGACAGAGATGACAGAGGTGCTGTCTGACAGTGTGAAGGAGGCAGTAACCGGACAGATTCCCATGAAGAAATTTGGACAGACCTCCGATGTGGCAAATCTGGCGGCGTTTCTGGCATCGGATGAGGCCGGTTACATTACCGGACAGGTGATTTGTGTAGACGGCGGCATGGCCTGCTAGGAAAAGAAAAAGCATGTAGCCGTTGTGTAGATAAAAGGAGAGAACAATATGAGCAGACGAGTTGTAGTTACCGGACTGGGCGCCATCACCCCTATTGGAAACAGCGTGGAGGAATTCTGGAACGGCTTAAAAGAGAAGAAGGTAGGCATCGGTCCGATTACTTATTTTGATACGACAGAGTACAAGGCAAAGCTGGCTGCAGAGGTAAAGGATTTTGACCCGAAAAATTATATGGATCCTAAGACTGCCAGACGGATGGAGCAGTTCTGCCAGTTTGCAGTGGCTGCAGCCAAAGAGGCTATTGAGGATGCAGGGCTGGATATGAGCCAGGAAGACCCTTTCCAGGTAGGTGTCAGCGTAGGTTCCGGTATCGGCAGCCTGCAGTCTGTAGAGCGGGAGTATAAAAAGCTGCTGGAAAAGGGACCGAACCGGGTTAATCCCCTTCTGGTTCCCATGATGATTGGCAATATGGCAGCCGGCAATGTGTCCATTCAGTACGGTCTGAAGGGAAAATGCATCAATGTGGTGACTGCCTGTGCAACCGGAACCCATTCCATTGGCGAGGCATTCCGGGCCATTCAGTACGGCGAGGCAGATGTGATGGTTGCAGGCGGAACCGAGGCAAGCATCACCCCCATTGGTGTGGCAGGATTTACGGCTCTGACAGCTCTTTCTGCCTCTGAGGACCCTATGCGGGCTTCTATTCCCTTTGACAAGGACCGGGACGGCTTTGTCATGGGTGAAGGTGCAGGTATTGTAGTGCTGGAGTCTTTGGAGCACGCTCAGGCCAGAGGCGCTAAAATTTATGCAGAGATTGCAGGCTACGGCGCAACCGGCGACGCTTATCATATCACTTCTCCGGCAGAGGACGGCAGCGGCGCTGCAAAAGCCATGGAGAAGGCCATTGCAGACGCAGGCATGAAGCCGGAGGATGTGGATTACATTAACGCCCATGGAACCAGCACCCATCACAATGATTTGTTTGAAACCAAGGCTATCAAGCTGGCTTTGGGCGACCATGCGAAGAAGGTAAAAATCAATTCTACCAAGTCCATGATTGGTCATTTGCTGGGAGCAGCAGGAGGCGTGGAGTTTATCACCTGCGTGAAATCCATCGAAGACGGATTTGTTCATGCAACGGCAGGTCTGGAACATGTAGATCCGGAGTGTGATTTGGATTACACCAAGGGTGAGGGCGTGAAGATGGATGTAAATTGTGCTCTTTCCAACTCTCTGGGATTTGGCGGACACAATGCAACCTTGCTGGTGCGGAAGTATGAGGGCTGATTGAAGGAGTATGAATATGACGATTGATGAGATGGTGACGCTGATTCAGGCTGTTTCTGAAAATGGACTGACCAGCTTTGAATATGAGGAAGGGAACCAGAAGCTGGTTCTGAAAAAGAAAGAGACTGTTCCGGCACCGGTAGCCCCTGTGGTTATCTCCCAGCCGGCAGCAGTAATGAATCCGATGCCGGTGGAGATGCCGGGATTTGCAGGAGCAGCAGTATTAGGCAGCGGGGCTCCTGTTATGGCAGCGGAAGGTCCGGCTGCGGCTGGACAGGCGGCTGACAGCGGGTTAGACATTGGTTCCGATAATGTAGTGGTATCTCCTTTGGTGGGGACTTTCTACAGCGCGTCTTCTCCGGAGGCAGAGGCCTTTGTGAAGGTAGGCGACCATGTAAAGAAAGGGCAGGTTATCGGAATCATTGAGGCTATGAAGCTGATGAATGAGATTGAGAGTGAGTGGGACGGAGTGGTGGAAGCCATTCTGGTAAACAACGAGGATGTAGTAGAGTACGGACAGCCTCTGTTCCGTATTAAATAAGGAGAACATGATGAAGCTTGGAATCAAAGAAATTCAGGAGATTATCCCTCATCGCCATCCGTTTCTGCTGGTAGACTGCATTGAGGAGCTGGAGCCGGGGGTACGGGCGGTAGGTTATAAATCGGTTACCTTTAATGAGCCTCAGTTTAACGGCCATTTTCCGGGACAGCCGGTAATGCCGGGGGTTCTGATGATTGAGGCTCTGGCCCAGGTTGGAGCTGTGGCAATCTTAAGCCTGGAGGAAAACAAGGGCAAGACTGCGTTTTTCGGGGCCATCAACAATGCCAAGTTTAAGCAGATGGTGCTTCCCGGCGACCGGCTGAAGCTGGAGTGCGAGATTATTAAGCGCAAGGGGCCAATCGGTGTAGGACGGGCAGTTGCCACCAATGCGGAAGGTAAGGTAGCTGTGTCTGCAGAGCTGACTTTTGCAGTGCAGTAAACGATAGATTGAGGTGCAGTGATGTTTGAGAAAATCCTAATCGCCAACCGTGGCGAGATTGCAGTGAGAATTATAAGAGCGTGCCGGGAAATGGGAATTAAGACTGTAGCGGTCTATTCGGAAGCGGACAGGGACAGCCTGCACACCTTGCTGGCAGATGAGGCCATTTGCATCGGACCGGCTCCTTCCACCCAGAGCTATCTGAATATGGAGCGGATTCTGGCAGCCACTGTGGCTATGAAGGCAGAGGCCATTCATCCGGGATTTGGATTTTTATCGGAAAATGCCCGGTTTGCGGAACTGTGTGAAAAGTGCAGCATCGCCTTTATTGGCCCCTCTGCAGAAATTATCAACCGGATGGGCAATAAGTCGGAGGCCAGAAAGACCATGATGGAAGCCGGTGTGCCGGTGGTTCCAGGCGGAAAGGAGCCGGTTCGTCATGTGGACGAGGCTTTAAAGCTGGCAAAAGAGATTGGTTTTCCGGTTATGATCAAGGCATCCTCTGGCGGAGGCGGAAAAGGCATGCGGGTTTCCTACGGCGAGGAGGATTTTGCTGCTAATTTCCAGAATGCCCAGATGGAATCCATCAAGGGATTTTCCGATGATACCATGTACCTGGAGCGGTATGTGGAGAAGCCCCGCCATATTGAGTTCCAGATCATGGCTGATAAGTTCGGCAATGTAGTTCATTTGGGAGAGAGGGACTGCTCCATTCAGCGGCGTCATCAGAAGGTGCTGGAGGAATCTCCTTCTGTGGCAATCTCGGAAGAACTGCGCCGGCAGATGGGGGAGACAGCAGTCCGTGCAGCCAGGGCAGTAGGCTATGAGAATGCAGGAACCATTGAGTTTCTTTTGGATAAAAATAAGAATTTCTATTTTATGGAAATGAATACCAGGATTCAGGTGGAGCATCCGGTAACGGAGATGGTTAGCGGTCTGGACTTAATCAAAGAGCAGATCTGCGTGGCAGCAGGGGAACCTTTAAGTGTTTCCCAGAAGGATGTGAAAATCCAGGGTCACGCCATTGAGTGCCGCATCAATGCGGAGAATCCGGCAAAGCATTTTATGCCTTGTCCGGGACTGATTACCAATGTTCATTTTCCCGGCGGAAACGGAGTTCGGGTGGACACCCATATTTACAAAGATTACCGTGTACCGGCCAATTACGATTCCATGCTGATGAAGCTGATTGTCCATGGGCGGGACCGGAAAGAGGCCATTGCCAAGATGCGCAGTGCTCTGGGAGAACTGGTAATTGAAGGCATCGATACAAATCTGGATTTCCAGTATGAAATTTTAAGCAACTATGTATATGAGGATGGGCAGGCGGTAGACACAGATTTTATTCCTGCTTATTTCCCCGACTATGTAAAGTAAGCGGCATTTGGGCGCAGGTTAAGGGATAGCGGCGTCCCCGCAAGGAGGATGAAGTATGTTAAAGGATATGTTTAAAAAAACCTATACGGTCATCGACAGCCACCATAAAGTGGCAAAGAAAAACACTGCGGAGGAACCCAGTATTCCGGAGGGACTGTGGAAAAAATGCAATAAATGCGGTCAGCCCATCTATGTGGAGGATGTGAAAAATAATTATTATGTCTGCCCTAAATGCGGCGGATATTTCCGGGTTCATGCTTACCGCCGGATTGAGATGCTGATGGACGAAGGAACATTTCAGGAATGGGACAAAGAGATGGAATTCTCTAATCCTCTGGATTTTCCGGGATATGAGAAGAAGGTTTTAGCTATTCAGGAAAAAACAAAACTGAATGAGGCTGTAGTAACCGGAATGGGAACCATCAAAGGAAATCCGGCGGCAGTAGGCGTCTGCGACGCCCGGTTTATAATGAGCAGTATGGGCCATGTGATGGGAGAGAAGATTACCCGAATGGTGGAGCGGGCTACGGTTGAGAAAATGCCGGTTATTATTTTTGCCTGCTCCGGCGGCGCCAGAATGCAGGAAGGGATTGTATCCCTGATGCAGATGGCAAAAACCTCTGCAGCTCTTAAAAAGCATCACGAGGCAGGCCAGCTTTTCATCAGTGTGCTGACCGACCCTACCACCGGCGGCGTGACAGCCAGCTTTGCCATGCTGGGAGACATCATTCTGGCAGAGCCAGGGGCTTTAATTGGGTTTGCCGGACCCAGGGTAATTCAGCAGACCATTGGACAGAAGCTGCCGGAGGGATTCCAGCGTGCAGAATTTCTGTTGGAGCATGGATTTGTGGACAAGATTGTGGAGCGGCATGAGCAGCGGGATGTGATTGGGGATATTCTGCGGATGCACAGAAAGAAGGCGGGGGCAGAACAGGACTTTGAGACCGGTGTGAATGAAGGTAAGCAGCAGGCTGACGCTGGCACGGAAAATGGAAGGTTAAGGGCTGTAAAAAACAGCGGCAAGAGCGCCTGGGATACGGTGCTGCTTTCCCGTGACGGCGGCCGCCCGGTAGCCACGGATTACATCAACGCAATCTTCGATGATTTTATGGAGTTTCACGGTGACCGGTATTTTAAGGATGACGGCGCCGTTGTAGGCGGAATTGCCACCTTTCGGGGGATTCCGGTGACGGTTATCGGTCAGCAGAAGGGCAGAACTACGCGGGAGAATATCCGGCGGAATTTTGGTATGCCGTCTCCGGAGGGGTATCGGAAGGCTTTGCGGCTGATGAAGCAGGCAGAGACCTTTGGCCGTCCCATCATCTGTTTTGTAGATACGCCAGGCGCATTCTGCGGATTGGAAGCAGAGGAACGGGGACAAGGCGAGGCGATTGCCCGCAACCTGTTTGAGATGGCGTCTCTGACAGTGCCTGTACTTTCTCTGGTAATTGGAGAGGGAGGCAGTGGCGGCGCTTTAGCCATGGCAGTTGCCAATGAAGTGTGGATGATGGAAAATGCCATTTATTCTATTCTTTCACCAGAGGGTTTTGCGTCTATTCTCTGGAAGGACAGCAAGAAGGCAGCCGAGGCAGCGCGGGTGATGAAAATTACTGCAGCCGACCTGTACGAGCAGGGATTGATTGAAGAAATTATTTCGGAAGCAGAGCCGGCCTCTCCGGAGACAATGCCGGTGATTGCCGGTATCATCCGGGAGCGGATGGGCAGTTTCTTAAAGAAATATGAAACCATGGCGGCGGAAGAAATCCGGGAGCAGCGCTATCAGCGCTTCCGCAGGATATAGGGGTGGGAGGTGACTTATCTTGAAACCATTGGTGATAGGAGATTTGAAAGCAGACTGTCCGGTTATCCAGGGCGGCATGGGAGTAGGCATCAGCCTGTCTTCTTTGGCCGGGGCTGTGGCGAAGGCCGGTGGGGTGGGGATCATTTCTACTGCCCAGATTGGATTTCGGGAACCGGACTTTTTAAAGGCGCCCCTGGAGGCCAATCTGCGGGCTATCCGGACTGAATTTGAAAAAGCCCGGAAAATTGCCCCAAAGGGAATTATCGGATTCAATATTATGGTAGCTACAAAGCAGTACGCCCTTTATGTGAAAGAGGCGGTAAAGGCCGGCGCAGACCTGATTATTTCCGGCGCAGGGCTGCCGGTGATTTTGCCGGAGCTGGTGGAAGGCGCAAAGACCAAAATTGCTCCTATCGTTTCTACGGCAAAGTCTGCGTCTGTCATTTGTAAGATGTGGGACCGGAAATATCATCGGATTCCGGATCTGGTAGTAATTGAAGGGCCTTTGGCCGGCGGACACCTGGGATTTTCCAGGGAAGACCTTACCCGGTATGGGGCGGATACGGCCAAGGTAAGAGAGACCTATGACCGGGATGCCTACGACGGGGAAATCCGGAGCATTATGAAGATCGTGAGGGAGTATGGGGAAAAGTATAAGACTCATATTCCGGTGGCTATTGCAGGCGGTATCTTCAGCCGTCAGGATGTGGAGCACGCCACGGAGCTGGGGGCAGATGCTGTGCAGGTAGGCACCCGGTTTGTAACGACTGAGGAGTGCGACGCGCCCATGAGCTACAAGCAGGCTTATCTGGATGCCGGAGAGGAAGATATTGTCATTACTCAAAGTCCGGTGGGAATGCCGGGAAGAGCCATTCGCAACCGCTTTTTAGAGGGAGTAGAACAGCAGAAGGCAGCAGGAGAGAAGGCAAAAGTCAGTCATTGCTATCAGTGTCTGGAGCACTGCGATCCGAAAAATATTCCCTATTGCATCACAAAAGCATTGTCCAATGCGGCAGAGGGAGATTTAGACCATGCTCTGCTGTTTTGCGGAAGCAATGCCTGTCGTTGTGAGAAAATTGAGACAGTGGCGGATGTGATGAAGGACTTGGCCGGGGCATAGAGATAAACAGGTGTATCGAGGCAAACAGGGGCATAAATCGGTAGTGTTGTCCATAGATATAGAGTAAATTAAGCCAAGACTATAAGGATAGGCCGATGTTAAATTATCTATGGAGCTTTATGATTCTGCTGGGTATGCTCTGGGGAGCGGCAAACGGAAATCTGAATGAGGTTACCCAGGGGTTGCTTGATTCTGCAAAAGAAGCAGTTACCCTGGGTATTACTATGCTTGGAATTATGTCTTTCTGGTGCGGGATCCTGGAAGTGGGTACCCGTGCGGGGCTGATTGACTGGCTGACCGGGAAAATGGATCCTGTCTTAAATTTTCTGTTTCCGGAATTGGAGCGGAATCATCCGGCCAGGCGTCCCCTGGCAGTCAACATGACTGCCAATATGCTGGGAGTAGGCATGGCGGCTACTCCTGCCGGGCTGGAAGCTATGGAAAAGCTGGCTGTTTCCAGACAAGAGCCGGGGGTTGCCACCAATTCCATGTGTACTTTTCTGATTTTGAATATTTCTTCCCTGCAGCTTATTCCGGTTACCATGATTGCCTACCGCAGCCAGTACGGCTCCGTAAATCCGGCGGCGGTTTTAGGGCCGGCTCTTATGGCTACCGCCTGTTCCACCCTGGCAGCGATTGTCTTTTGTAAGTGTATGGACTGGATTCACCGGAAAAAGGGGGTGGGCCTGTGATTTTATGGCTTTCTCAGATTATTATCCCCTTGGCGGTGTGCTATATTATTGGATTTGGACTGCTGTCAAAGCGTCCGGTATTTGAGGACTTTTTAGAAGGCGCCAAAACAGGAATGAAGACGGTGGCAGGTGTGATGCCTACCTTGATTGGTCTGATGTGTGCAGTAGGGGTACTGCGGACTTCCGGATTTTTAGAGGCAGCAGGAAATTGGCTGGCAGGCCCGGCAGCTTTCCTTCATTTTCCGTCAGAGCTGATTCCTTTGACCTTGATCCGGCTGGTGTCCAACTCTGCGGCCACCGGCCTGGTGCTGGATATTTTTGGCCGGTTCGGCCCGGATTCGCCTCTTGGAATGTGTGCCTCTGTGATGATGAGCTCTACAGAGACCGTGCTTTACTGTCTGAGTATTTACTTCGGTTCTGTGAAGATTAAAAAGACCCGGTATGCTCTGCCAGGGGCGCTGATTGCTACCGCTTTCGGGATTATGGCCAGCATATGGCTGACTATGGGAATGGTCTAAGGTGGTTTTTTTGTTACGAAAAAAATACAATCTTGTAAGAATTTCCTAATAAAAACCCAGTTGTCGAACCGGGGGAAATCATGTATAATCATGGGGAGACTTTGGTCTTTCTAGTGCAGTAAGGAGAAATCGTGGATACTTATGCAACGCTCAATGATGTTTTAGTAAATCTGTTCCGGGATATTATGACTTTAGAAGCACAGTCAATTATCACGGAGGAATACAAGGACATCACCAATAACGATATGCATGTAATTGAGGCCATTGGCATTGGAGAACCCAAGAATATGAGCACCATCGCCCGGCAGTTGTCTGTAACGGTGGGAACGCTTACCATTGCCATGAACAGCCTTGTAAAAAAAGGTTATGTGACTAGGGAACGCGGGCAGGAGGACCGCCGCGTTGTCTATATTTCGTTGTCTGAAAAAGGCCGTCAGGCCTATCAGAACCATGAGGATTTCCACAAACGGATGATTGACGCCGTCTTAAAAGACCTTACTCCTGAGGAGACCGCCAGTCTGGTAACGGCGCTGACAAAGCTGGATAAATGGTTTCGCAGCGGCGATGACATTTAAAAGGAGGCAATTTTTACTATGAAGCGAGCAGTCATGGGCTTTTTAGGAGCCCTGATGATTTTATCATTGGCAGCATGCACCCCAACCACAGAAAAGAACAAGACCGGTCAGGTCAAGGAGACCGAGGCAGAAGTAACCAAGAGCAAGGAAGGGTCCGGCGTGGTAACTGACAAGCCGATTGACAAGGACGCCCCGGATTTGGACATCATTTCTATTTATACGGTCAGCGAGGACGGCAGTAAGCTGGAAGGCACCATGGACGGTGTGGAGGCCAGAGACGCCCAGTCCCTGGTGGATTTGCTGGTTCAGTACGGCGTGCTGGAGGATGGCACCAAAGCAGTCAGCTTTGAGAAAGAAGGCACTGCAGCCAGCCAGGTAACCGGCCCGGGCGCATCGGAGGCATCTTCCTTAAGTGAGTACGGCACTCTGGAGCTGAGCCAGTTCCCAGAAGAACACCGGGAGATGAAGCTGCAGGCTGTAGCCAACACCTTCATTGAGAACATGGATGTTCTGTATCTGACGATTTCCGTGGATGGGGAAGTTCTGGTGGAGAATGTAGATTTTGAAGATGCAGGAAAATAAATAAAAGGCAGGATCAACATGTTATGATGATATGTTGACCCTGCTTTTTTAATGATATAGGTACGATTATACCTTTTCCCCCATCAGCCAGCTTGTAAAATACGCCTGAATCACATCAAAGGGCGCATTTCCAATATCCAGAAGGAAGGTGTGGAAGGCTTTTACATCGAATTTCTGGCCTAATTCTGCCTCTGCGGTGGTTCGCATATTCTGGATTTCCAGGGCGCCTACAAAGTAGGATAAGTAGTTAGCCGGGTTTTCCACCATCACCTGGAACAGAGAATCGGCAGAGGCTTCCACCATTTCTGTATCCGTGTAGTAGTGGGTTAAGTAGTCCCGGACATCGTCCCGCTCCCAGCCTAAGTAGTTGACAGCAAGATCCAGGTAGGCATGAAGCCCTAAGGTAGCCATGGAGTTAGCGGCCAGAAGTTTTCCCAGCTCCGGGGAAAGGCCGTTGTCCATGGTATAGGACAGCCGTTCTACATAAGCAGCCCAGCCTTCGCTGTAGCCGGGGAAGGACAGAATCCGACGCAGGTTGGAGGCGCAGTGAGTATTAAAATACACATTCTGGTACAGATGTCCCGGATAGCCCTCGTGGGCGATGGTAGGGAACAGGCTTTCCTCAGGGTAGCGGGGATTCCGGTTGATGTAAATTACATTTTCTGTCACATCGTCAATAGGAGATTTTAAGTAAAAGGCCGGGCTTAAGGATAGCTCTAAGGCCTCCGGCACATCCTTTAAGAAAAAGCGGCACTTAGGCAATTCCGGAAATTCCTCTGATGCCAGCTTTTCTAGTTCCTTTAACATGGCTGTGGCTTCCGTCTGGCAGAACTGGTAGGAGTCCAACTGCGCTGCCAGATCCGGGTGTTCCGACAGAAGCTGGGATGTGGTTTTTACATTGTCCAGAAGGGCTGTTTCCACGGCGTTCATCAGCTCTTCTACAGAGTCGTAGGAGGTGCCGGTGTTGGCGTAAACCAAATACTGATAATATTTCTTTCCCTCCGGGAATCCGCACATTCCCTTCTGGTTGGTTCCGGTTCCTTTGAGAGCAGTCATGCCGTCAATCAAAAGCTGATAGGCAGGTACAAAGCTTTGCTCCAGCAGCTCAGCGTTGCGCTGTTTGTAGGCGTCGGTTTCCTCCTGCGTCAGTCCCTCCACTTTAGCCAACCGTTCATGGAAGGTGTCGATCATAAAATTATCGCCGGGAACTAAAAGATAGCTTTCACAGGATTCGATAACATGGTCGATGCTGGTATCGCTCATCATCAGGCCAGCCTCGGCCACCTTCTGCTCGTAAGCCAGAATTTCAGCGTAATAGTCGTCAATGGAATCCAGGATGGTTAAGTAATCCTCCACATCCTGCTTATCGTAAAAAGCGTACTCGCACAGCAGAATGGGAAGCTCCGCCTGAAGGCCGATGGTGGAGGCCAGGGGTTGATAATAAAGCTCCAGGCCATTGCTTAAGGCTTCTGTTTTTAAAAAGCTTTCCAGGATTCGATACAGCAGTTTCTGGTCTTCCGTGAGAAGGGCTACATTGTAGGTAGAAAGCTCATTGGCCAGCTCCTGGCAGGTCTGGCGGTTTTCTGCCATGGCTTCCAGAGAAAGGGGCGTAAGCAGATGCTCCGCCTGGGTAATGTTAAAGTTTTCCGGATATTTTATAAGGTAATGGAGATCCAGAAGACAGTCGGAAATCTCACTTAGAAATACCTTCTGTTCCATTTCGGCAAAGCGTTTCTGCTCTGCCTGTTCCTGTTCATTGCGGGACGGCTGTTCCGACTTTGCCAGGGACTCCTCTGCTTCCTCCTGATAAGGGGCGGCAGTGGTTACAGCAGGCGCTTCCAGCCGAGGCAGGCATCCGGTCAAAGTCCAGACTGCCATAAAAACAGCCAGGAATGCTGCAATCCTCCGGGTATGTTTTGTATTCATCATGCAAATCCTCCTAAAGTGCTTCCATTATAATGTATACGCAGAGAAAATACAATGTATGTGAAGATATAGGGGATGGAAGGATGCAGTCAATAGAGCGTTGCGGAGAGGCTGGAAATTTAATATCATCCGCCGGATTCCTTGTCTTTTTTTGGGTATTATGTTATTATCTTGGTATTCGTTTAAGGTTGGCTACCTTCTTGTACGCCCTAAACTATTATCATTTGAATTGGAGGAAAATGGCTCATGTGTCAGAACTGCAATAACAAAAAACCTTATTATATTACTACGGCGATTGCCTACACATCCGGCAAGCCGCATATTGGAAATACTTACGAGGTTGTGCTGGCAGACAGCATCGCCCGTTTTAAAAGAGAACAGGGCTATGATGTCCGCTTCCAGACCGGAACAGACGAGCACGGTCAGAAAATTGAGCTGAAGGCCGAGGCTGCCGGAGTTACTCCTCAGGCTTTTGTAGACGATGTGGCTGCTCAGATTAAGTCTATCTGGGATTTGATGAATACATCTTATGACAAATTCATCCGTACCACAGATAAGGACCATGAGGCCCAGGTGCAGAAAATCTTTAAAAAGCTTTATGACCAGGGAGATATTTACAAAGGATATTACGAGGGCATGTACTGTACCCCCTGCGAATCCTTCTTTACAGAATCTCAACTGGTAGACGGCAAGTGTCCGGACTGCGGCCGCGAGGTGCAGCCTGCCAAGGAGGAAGCTTACTTCTTCAAGATGAGCAAGTATGCAGACCGCCTGATTGAGCATATCAACACCCATCCGGAGTTTATTCAGCCGGTATCCCGGAAAAATGAGATGATGAACAACTTCCTTCTGCCGGGACTTCAGGATTTGTGCGTATCACGGACCTCCTTTACCTGGGGTATTCCGGTAAGCTTTGATCCGAAGCATGTTACTTATGTATGGCTGGATGCGCTGACTAACTACATTACTGGCCTGGGCTATGACTGCGACGGCAATCACGGAGAGCTGTATCAGAAATACTGGCCTGCAGACCTGCATCTGATTGGAAAAGATATTATCCGGTTCCATACCATTTACTGGCCGATCTTCCTGATGGCTCTGGATCTGCCCCTGCCCAAGCAGGTATTCGGACATCCCTGGCTTTTACAGGGGGACGGAAAGATGAGTAAATCCAAAGGAAATGTGCTCTATGCAGATACGCTGGTAGATTTCTTCGGCGTGGATGCAGTGCGCTATTTTGTGTTGCATGAGATGCCCTTTGACAATGACGGTGTCATCACCTGGGAGCTGATGGTAGAGCGGATGAACTCTGACCTGGCTAATATTCTGGGCAACCTGGTGAACCGTACTGTTTCCATGAGCAACAAATATTTTGGCGGCGAGGTGAGAAACGGCGGCGCAGGAGACGCTATGGACGAGGATTTAAAGACCGTTGTGCTGGAAGCCGTCAAGAAGGCAGAGCACAAGATGGACGAGCTGAAGGTGGCAGACGCTATCACTGAAATCTTCGGCATTTTCCGCCGCTGCAACAAGTATATCGATGAGACCATGCCCTGGTCCCTGGCTAAGGACGAAGCTCAGAAAGACCGGCTGGCTACGGTGCTCTATAACCTGGTGGAGGCCATTACCATCGGCGCTTCTCTGTTAGAGTCCTTTATGCCGGAGACTTCCTCTAAGATTTTAACCCAGTTAAATGCCAAGAAGCGCAGTCTGGCTGAGATGGACGCCTTTGGCCTGTATCCGTCCGGCAGCAAGGTAACCGATGCGCCGCAGATTCTGTTTGCCCGTCTGGATATTAAGGAAGTTCTGGAAAAGGTAGAGGTTATGAGGGCTTCAGAGACGGATGGAAATGACAATGAGGAGAGCGGTGCAGAAGAAGACCCGGTAGTAGACATTGAGGCAAAACCGGAAATTGAGTATGATGATTTTGCAAAGCTGCAGTTCCAGGTAGGTGAGATTATTTCTTGCGAGGCAGTGAAGAAATCCAAGAAGCTTTTGTGCTCTCAGGTAAAGATTGGTTCTCAGGTAAGACAGATTGTCAGCGGCATCAAGGCCCACTATTCTCCGGAGGAGATGGTTGGCAAGAAGGTTATGGTAGTTGTGAACTTAAAGCCTGCCAAACTGGCTGGCGTGCTGTCTGAGGGCATGATTCTGTGCGCAGAGGATGCAGATGGAAATCTGTCTCTGATGGTGCCGGAGAAGAAGATGCCTGCAGGCGCAGAGATTTGTTAATATGATTCCGGACATGAACCGGCGCGGACTTAGCGGCAATCAGTTAAAACTGATTGCCGCTGTCAGTATGCTGGCAGACCATATTGGTTATTCGATTATCGGAGACGGAATTTTAATGCCTTTGTGGGATCAGGGACAGGAATCTGTTTTTTGGCTGTACCTGTACCGGGCTATGCGGATAATTGGCCGGGCGGCTTTTCCCATTTTTTGTTTCCTTTTGACAGAGGGCTGTTTTCATACCCGCAGCCGGAAAAAGTATGCCCTGCGGCTGGGGGTGTTTGCCCTGTTATCCGAGGTTCCGTTTGACTATATGGCAGCAGGACAGGTGACAGACTGGGAAGCTCAGAGCGTAATGATTACCCTGCTTTTGGGATTTCTTATGCTCTGGGCTTTGGAGGAAATTCGGCAGCGGTTCCACTCTGCGGAGCTGCTTCAGATGGGGGTGGTTGTCCTGTTTGCAGGACTCAGTTTCCTGTTAAAATCTGACTACAGCTACGGCGGCATCATGCTGATTGCCTTCTTATACTGGTTTCGACAGGACAGGGTGCTGCAGTGCGGCGTTGGCCTGGCCTGGATGTCTCTGTTTTTGCGGGTTCCCCAGTATGTAGCCGGTCTGGCTTTGGGCTTTGGGGCGATATACTGTTACAACGGAAGCCGGGGAAAATGGGAAGGAAAAGGATCCAGGTATTTCTTTTACCTGTTTTATCCGTTGCATATGCTGGCGGTGATACTGCTGAACCATTTGTTGTTTTGAGAATGCTGACTTGAACAGTAGCTTGAATTTTGCATAAGTGAGGAAGATATAAAATGATATTTGATACCCATGCTCATTACGATGATGAGGCTTTTAACGATGACCGGCATGAACTGCTTTCCAGTCTGGCGGAGCAGGGAATTGGGGCTGTGGTAAATGTAGGCGCCAGCATCCAGTCTACGAAAAACACTCTGGAATTGATGAAGCAGTATCCCTTTGTTTACGGCGCAGTAGGGGTACATCCCAGCGAGACGGCAGAGTTGAATGAAGACCTTTTAAACTGGCTGGCACATGTAGCCGGTCAGGAGAAGGTAGTTGCTATCGGAGAAATTGGCCTGGACTATTACTGGAATGAGCCGGATCCGGAGATTCAGAAGCACTGGTTTGTGCGGCAGTTAGATGTGGCCCGCCAGGTGAAATTACCGGTGGTTATTCACAGCCGGGATGCGGCAAAGGATACTCTGGATATTATGAAGGCGGAGCAGGCGAAAGAACTGGGCGGCGTTATCCACTGCTTTTCCTACAGCGTGGAAATGGCAAGAGAATACCTGAACATGGGTTTTTACCTGGGAATTGGGGGTGTGCTGACCTTCAATAATGCCAGGAAGCTGAAGGAAGTGGTAGAGTATATGCCTTTAGACCGGATTGTGCTGGAAACAGACTGCCCTTATTTGTCTCCGGTTCCTTTGCGGGGAAAACGGAATTCCTCTCTGAACTTACCTTATGTGGTGACGGCCATCAGCCAGATGAAAGGAGTACCGGAGGAAGATGTGCTTGCAGCTGCCTGGGAGAATGCGAAAACGCTGTATCGGCTGAACCGGCATTGACGGATTCCATCAGATAGGATATAGTAGCCAAAGAGGGCGTTGAAATCCAGCCCCGGTATGAAAACAGAACAGGAAGTTGACTATGGAAAACAGACTTGGAAATCCCAGGAATACGATTGAAATTATACAGAAATATGAGTTTGCCTTTCAGAAAAAGTTCGGCCAGAATTTTCTGATCGACACCCATGTACTGGATAAAATTATCCGGTCTGCAGGTGTCACAAAGGATGATATGGTGCTGGAAATTGGGCCGGGCATCGGTTCCATGACCCAGTATCTGGCAGAGGCAGCCAGAGCCGTGGTGGCGGTGGAGATCGACGCCAACCTGATTCCCATTCTGAAGGAAACGCTGGCAGACTATAACAATGTAACAGTAATCAACGAGGACATCTTAAAGGTTGATATTAAGAAGCTGGCAGAGCAGTACAATGGCGGACGGCCCATCAAGGTAGTGGCCAATCTGCCTTATTACATTACCACGCCTATTATTATGGGGCTGTTTGAAAGCGGCGTGCCCATTGATAACATTACGGTAATGGTGCAGAAGGAGGTGGCAGACCGGATGCAGACCGGCCCCGGTTCAAAGGATTACGGCGCTCTGTCTCTGGCTGTCCAGTATTATGCAGAACCTTATATTGTAGCCAATGTGCCGCCCAACTGTTTCATTCCCCGGCCTAAGGTAGGGTCTGCGGTGATCCGTCTGACCCGCTATGAGAAACCGCCGGTGCAGGTAAGCGACCCGGCGCTGATGTTTAAGCTGATTCGGGCTTCCTTCAACCAGAGGAGAAAGACGCTGCAGAACGGCCTGAACAACGCTGCAGAGCTAAGTTTCACCAAGGAGCAGATTGCAGCAGCCATCGAAAGCCTGGGCGTTTCCCCTACGATTCGGGGCGAGGCCCTGACGCTGGAGCAGTTTGCTGCGCTGGCTAATTATTTTAGCGAAAATTGTTTATAAAAAGTATAGTCTATACTATGAAAAAACAGCCCTGTTGCCAGTAATTTGGCAGCGGGGCTGTTTGATTGTTAGGATTTTATTACAGATTGCACTTAGCCAAGGCAGCCTCATCAGCCACGATGGTTACATCCGGATGCATCTGCAGGATGGAAGCCGGAACCTGAGGGGTAACCGGGCCGTTGATTACTTTATCCAGAATGTCAGCCTTGTCTGCGCCGCTGACAACCATCAGCACCTTGCGGGCCTGCATGATGGTCTGGATGCCCATGGTGTAAGCCTGTCTCGGAACATCATCAATGCTGGCGAAGAAGCGCTTGTTAGCCTCAATGGTGCTCTCCTGCAGGTCTACGCAGTGGGTCAGGGTAGCAAAATCATCTGCCGGCTCATTGAAGCCGATGTGGCCGTTGTGGCCTAAGCCTAACAACTGCAGGTCAATTCCGCCCATATCTGCAATGACTTTGTTGTAGCGGGCGCACTCTTTGTCGCTGTCCGGCTCAGTGCCGTCCGGGATGTTGGTGCGGGCCAGGTCAATGTTTACATGCTTGAACAGGTTGTTATACATAAAGTAGTAGTAGCTCTGATCGTTGTCTCTGGTAAGGCCTTTGTACTCATCCAGATTGATGGTGGAAACGCCGGAGAAATCCAGATCTCCCATTTCATAGCGCTCAATAAGCTGTTTATAGGTGCCAATCGGTGAGGAACCGGTAGCCAGACCCAGTACACAGTTGGGTTTCATAATGACCTGTGCGGCAATCACATTTGCAGCTTTGCGGCTCAGCTCCTGATAATCCTTTGCTTTTAAAACTTTCATGGTAGGACCTCCTGCGAAAAAAATTTCATTAAGAACCTATATATAAGGATAGCATTTTTAAGTCATAGTTGCAATGCTTATTTCATAAAATATTTAGCAAAGGAGTGAGGGCATGTCTAATTATAAAAGATTGATTTCTTACATTTATGCATATGAGGGTGGTGTGAAGGGAAAGAACATAGGATATGCGAAACTGGAAGTCCGGGGCGGTCAGTGCCGGGTACAGGTCAGTGTAAAAAAGATTTATGTAGGAAGCAGCGAGATTGGTGTGTATCTGCTGGCGCCTGGGGCAGAGGTTCTTCTGGGCCGGATTTTTGTCCGGGGCGGCGCCGGAGAGTTCCGGATGCAGGTGGATACCCAGAATGTGGAGGGCAGCGGGCTGGAAATAGAAGACTTTTACGGTCTGACCATTCACGCTGTAGACAGCACATGGCAGTGCTATACCACCATCTGGGAGGACGCAGTGGCTCAGACGGCAGAGCTTCAGCTTGCAGAGGTAACTGCAGAAAACGCCCGAAAGCGGGAGACGGAGGAAACATCGAAAGAGACGCCGGAGATAAAGGCTTGTGAAGATGTATCGGCAGAACCGGGGGAGGTTCAGGCTGAGCCGCCCTTTCTTCCCATTTCGGCGGAAATTGAGCAGGAACTGGATGAGGAGGAGGCGCAGTTGGAAACCACAGCGCCGTGGGAAGCAGACATGGCAGAGGCAGAAGAATTGACGGCGGAAGCAGTCGAGACGGAACGGCAGCCAGTGACGGCGGAAGCAGTACCGGAGATGGTTGAGAAGCCGGCGCCTGACATAATGGGAGTGGATGCAGAGACAGAAGCAGAGGAAAACATGGAAACGGAGGCAGAGGTGGAAGCAGAAGCGGTTACTGAGCCGGAATTTGCCGCTCCTCAAACTCTGGCGGACAGCGCTATCCAGGATCCGGCCCAGTTAGAGGAATTGGATCGGCAGGAACAGGAGGAGGCCCATCGGAATAACCTTTGGAACCGGCTGGAACGGCTGTATACAAAGGTTCTGGCTTTTGAATATGAAAACGACTGCCAGATCCTTTCAATTAAGCCTCAGGACATCGGCCTGCTTCCCAGAGAAGTCTGGATGTACGGAAACAACAGTTTCCTGCTTCACGGCTATTACAATTATCGTCACTTGATTCTGGCCCGTCTGTGCAGCGGGCAGGGCGGCCCCCGGTATCTTTTAGGGGTGCCCGGCCATTATTTCAGCAATGAGAAGCACATGGCGTCCATGTTCGGCTTTCCCCATTTTGTACTGGCTAAAAAGCAGCCGGACGGAGACGGAAGGTTTGGCTACTGGTACACCGACATCCGTCTTTAATGATCAATGCCCCGCAGGCTCACATGTTCTACATAAGGCTTTACCAGAGCTGCAAAATGCAGCAGTTCTTCTTTTGTAAACGGCTGAAATCCGTCTGGTTTTAAAACTCGTTCAGAGGCGGCATAGTTCTGGATAAAGTACCGGGGGCACCCGGAAATCCAGGGGCCGATTTGTGCAAAATCTTTTTCTGTGTGAAGCCCCTTTACGGCAGTGGTGCGCAGTTCATAGGGAATGCCGCTTGCTTTCAGCCAGGAGAGTGTTTCCCGGATTTGTTCCATAACCGGTGTGTTTCCGGAATATGATTTCAGTCCGCAGGCTTCCGGGTAGTGGTCTGGTCCGGCCTTAATATCCATGGCGATGTAGTCTAAAAGCCCTTCGGAAGCCAGGTGTTTTACTACCTCCGGTTTTCCGCCATTGGTATCCAGTTTAATGAGCAGTCCCAGGTTTCGAATTTTCCGGAGAAACGCTTCCAGAGGCTTTGGCTGCAAAGTGGGCTCTCCGCCTGTGATGCAGACCCCTTCCAGGATGTGCTTTCGCTTTTCCAGGAAAGCCAGCGTTTCATCTGCAGAACAAAGGGGCTGCGCATCGCTTCCCAGGATTTCCCCGTTCTGGCAGAATGGGCATCGAAAGTTGCAGCCGCCTAAGAATACGGTGGCTGCCAGATGTTCTGGATAGTCCAGCAGCGTGGTTTTCTGCAGTCCGCAGATTTTTAATTCATTGCACATAATCGTTCCCAAATCCTTCATTTATGATATAATGAGCGCAAGAGAGTCAGAGGGAGCTTGCTCACTCTTGACGAACGGCGAAATTATTGAGTGATGAAATCACGATATACTAAGTTTACTTAGCATACTCAGTATATCATAAATAGCGAGAAAGGAACATCATGGAGCAAACAGGAATTCAGGAAAAATATATGCGGGAAGCCATCCGGCAGGCAAAAAAAGCCGCAGCCTTGGGGGATGTTCCCATTGGCTGCGTCATCGAATATCAGGGAAAAATCATTGGGCGGGGATATAATCGCCGCATGGCGGACAAGACCGTTCTGGCTCATGCAGAGATTATCGCCATTCGGAAAGCCTGCAAAAAAATGGGCGACTGGCGGCTGGAGGACTGTACCATGTATGTCACTTTGGAGCCGTGCCCCATGTGTGCAGGAGCCATTGTTCAGGCACGGATTCCCCAGGTAGTAATCGGCTGCATGAATCCGAAGGCCGGCTGCGCCGGCTCCGTTTTGGACATGCTGCATGAAGAAGGCTTTAATCACCAGGTAGAGACAGAGGTTGGCATGTGCGGCCAGGAGTGTTCCTGGATGCTGTCAGATTTCTTTAAAAATCTGCGCCGGAAAAAGGCGGAAAAAATGGAAGCAGCGGAAGAATCATCGGACAATGCGAAGATAAAGCCGATAAACCAATAGGGTCATGGAGAGTGTGAAAAATATCTCCAAAGCACTGCTGACAATCCCTACAAGCGCCAGAAGGAAGGCAGAAATAACCGCGATCAGCCCCAGCGCCAGCAGCCAGGGCCGGTAAGCTGCCCTTTCTTTTTCCGCCAGCTTCAACAGGATGAAAAACAGGCAGAGAAACAGACAGACAGAGGCCATAAAGGCAAAAATAATATGGAGAAAGGCTTTTAAGGGCAGGGTTTCTGGCAGATAGGGCGTGGTAACAGCAAAGACCAGTAAAAGAAGGGCCAGGGAAACCAACCATGAAAATCTGGGCGGTTCCGGCATCCGCCGGATAATCCGCCGCAGGCAGTAATAAAAGTAGAGGCCTACGATCAGACCCCACAGTACAAAGACTTCCTCCCGTCCAGCCACATTCCCTAAAACAGAAAAATTAGTCTGGAACCAGTTGGTGCCGCTGACAAACAGGATGGTGTAAATTGGTATAATGAAATATGCAGTTACGGTTACAGCCATCGTTTTTCCTCCACAAGAAGTAATAGAACCAGTGTATCACATATTATGGAAAGATTTTATTAAATTACTCTAAAAAACAGCAGCCTTGACAAATGCTGGTCTCTGGGCTATACTGTACAAGTTAAGAACCAGTCATAAAGCTTCCGCGCAGCCGGGGAGATAGCGGTGCCCTGTATCTGCAATCCGCTCCAGCAGAGGTCATATCCTGCCTCGGATTCGGTCTTGCAGAGCTGCCCCTGGTAAGCGGCGTTGACGCTTGGGTCTTGCGCAACAGAATCTTATGAACCGTGTCAGGGCAGGAATGCAGCAGCACTAAGTAAGTTCTTCTGTGTGCCGCAAGGGCGCCTGAGCCGAGCTGGCTGCCAGGGTACCGTCTGTGAGCCGTCTACAAAGCAGGATGCGCGGATTTAATAATAATTGTTGAAAGGAGCTGGAAGGGAAAAACTCCCTGTCCAGTTCCTTTTTAATTTCCCCTTGCCCGCCTTTTCAGGATGTATTATAATAAATCAGAATGGAATATTAGCACAGTACAGAAAGGGTGTCACTCATGAGAATTGGAATGTTGACAAGCGGCGGAGACTGCCAGGCTTTGAACGCAACGATGCGCGGTGTAGCAAAATCCCTGTATAAGATGTACGATGATGTAGAAATCATTGGATTCGAGGATGGTTACAAAGGCCTTATCCATGCAGACTACCAGGTTATGAAGCCGTCGGATTTTTCCGGTATCCTGACAAAGGGCGGAACCATTCTGGGAACATCCAGAACTCCGTTTAAGACTATCCGTGTTCCGGATGAAAGCGGCTTAGACAAAGTGGAGTCTATGAAGCATACCTACCGGAAACTGAAATTAGAGTGTCTGGTGGTGCTGGGCGGAAACGGCAGCCAGAAGACAGCCAACCTGCTTCGAGAGGAAGGCTTAAACATTGTTTCTCTGCCGAAAACCATTGACAATGATTTATGGGGCACAGATGTGACCTTTGGTTTCCAGAGCGCCATCAATGTGGCAGCCAGCGCCATTGACTGTATTCACACCACGGCAGCTTCCCATGGTCGGGTGTTTATTGTAGAGGTTATGGGCCATAAAGTGGGCTGGCTGACGCTGTATGCCGGTCTGGCCGGCGGCGCAGACATTATTCTGCTTCCGGAGGTTCCCTATGACCTGAATGTAATCTGTAATGCATTAAAAGAGCGGAACCGTCAGGGCAAGCGTTTCTCTATTCTGGCTGTGGCAGAGGGCGCTATTTCCAAAGAGGATGCAAAGCTGTCCAAGAAAGAATTAAAAGAAAAGAAGAAAAATCAGGTGGCTTACCCATCTGTGGCTTATGAGCTGGGAAACCGGATTACCGAACTGACCGGGCAGGAAGTCCGGGTTACAGTGCCCGGCCACACCCAGCGGGGCGGAGAACCCTGCCCCTATGACCGCGTGCTGGCTACTCGCCTGGGAGCGGCAGCGGCTCAGTTGATTTACGACAAAGAATACGGTTACATGGTGGCTGTGAAAAACGATAACATCACCAAGGTTCCCCTGGAAGAAGTGGCAGGCAAGTTAAAATATGTAGACCCAGGCTGTTCCATGATTCAGGAGGCAAAGCGGCTGGGTATCAGCTTTGGTGATGAATAACTGCAGCAGACTGTTAAGGAGACAATAGGCTTATGTCATACACTGCGTTGTACCGCAAATGGCGCCCATCGGAGTTTGACGATGTCAAAGGGCAGGACCATATTGTGCAGACCTTACAAAATCAAATAATGGGACAACGCATCGGCCATGCTTATCTGTTCTGCGGAACCCGGGGCACCGGAAAGACCACTATCGCAAAAATTTTTGCCAAGGCGGTCAACTGCGAGCATCCGGTGGAGGGAAGTCCCTGTGGAGAATGCGATACCTGTAAAAACATTGCGGCAGGCCGTTCCATGAATGTGGTGGAGATTGACGCTGCGTCCAACAACGGCGTGGAGAACATCCGGGAAATTCGTGAGCAGGTACAGTATCCGCCTGCAGAAGGCAAGTACCGGGTGTATATTATCGACGAGGTGCACATGCTTTCCACCGGCGCTTTCAACGCACTGTTAAAGACCCTGGAGGAACCGCCGTCCTATGTGATCTTTATCCTGGCAACTACAGAGGTGCATAAAATTCCCATCACAGTGCTGTCCCGTTGTCAGCGTTATGATTTCAAGCGAATCACCATTGAGACCATTGCAGCCCGGCTGCGGGAGCTGGCAGATGCGGAGCAGATTCCGGTGGAGGAAAAAGCCCTTACCTACATTGCCAAAGCGGCGGACGGCTCCATGCGGGATGCCTTAAGCCTTTTGGATCAATGCGTGGCGTTTCATTTTGGCAGCCTGCTTACCTACGACAATGTGCTGGAGGTGTTGGGAGCAGTGGATTCCAGCGTGTTCAGTGAGCTTTTGCGGAAGATTCTGGAGAAAGACACTGCAGGCTGTATCCGGAAGCTGGAGGATATGGTTATCCAGGGCCGGGAATTGGGCCAGTTTGTGACGGATTTTATCTGGTATCTGCGAAATCTTCTGGTGCTGAAGTCCACAGATGACGGCGAGGCCATGCTGGAAATGTCGGAGGACAATTTAAGGCTTCTGCGGGAGGAAGCAGAACTGGTGGATGGGGAGACCCTCATGCGGTTTATCCGCATTTTCTCTGATCTGTCTAATCAGCTACGCTACGCCAGCCAGAAGCGGGTGCTGATTGAGATTGCTCTGATTAAACTGACCAAGCCTCAGATGGAGGGAAATTTAGATTCCATTCTTCAGCGGCTGTCGGAGCTGGAAACCCGCATGGATGAGGCTCCCGCAGTCAGTTCGGAGATGATGCAGCAGATGGCAGCTCAGATGGGAACAGGATTTTCTGCAGGAGTTTCGGCCGGGGCGGTACAGAGTGCGCCTGGAAACGGCGTTTCGGAAGAATATATTCCGCCTAAAGTAGCTATTCCCAAGGCCCAGTTGGAGGATTTGAACCTGATTCGGCAGGATTGGGGGCGGATCATCCGGGAACAGGGCGGCGCCATCCGGCCCAGCTTTCGGGATACGGTTCTGGAACCCAGCGGAGAAGGATGTCTGTGTATTGTGTTTTCCAGCCCGGAAAACTACGCCATCGGCAGCAGGCCTACGGTGCTGGGAGACTTGGAAAAATACATTGAAGAACAGTATGGCAAGGAACTGTACTTAAAGGCTCGTCTGCGAAATGCAGGAGAGATACTGAATACTATTTATGTAAGTGATGAGGAGGCCCGCGAGGCCATCCACATGGAAATCGAAATAGAAGACGAATAATCTTTTAACAGAATAGAAAATGAGGAGGATATATCATGGCAAAAAGAGGAGGCTTTCCGGGCGGTATTCCGGGCAATATGAATAATCTGATGAAGCAGGCGCAGAGAATGCAGCGTCAGATGGAGGAAACCACCAAGGAACTGGAAGAAAAAGAGTATTCCGCAGCAGCCGGCGGCGGCGCAGTAACCGTAACTGTTTCCGGAAAGAAGGAAGTGGTTTCCGTGAAGCTGTCTGAGGAGGTTGTGGATCCGGATGATATTGAGATGTTGGAAGATTTAATTGTGGCAGCAACCAATGAGGCCCTTCGCAAAATGGAGGAGGAATCTCAGGCTGCTATGGCAAAACTGACCGGCGGATTAGGCGGTCTTGGCGGAGGCTTCCCGTTCTGATATGGATTATTACAGCAGGCAGATTACTGCATTGATCGAGGAACTTGCCAAGCTGCCGGGAGTGGGAAGCAAATCCGCCCAGCGGCTGGCGTTTCATATTATCAATATGCCCCAGGAACAGGTGGCAAGTCTGGCCGGTGCCATTACCCAGGCAAAGGCCAACATCCGTTACTGCAAAGAGTGCTGCACGCTGACGGACCAGGAGCTTTGCCCGATCTGCAGCAGCGAAAAGCGGGATCACAAAACCATTATGGTGGTGGAGAATACCAGAGATTTGGCAGCTTATGAGAAAACTGGAAAATACAGCGGCGTCTATCATGTGCTGCACGGCGCTATTTCGCCTATGCTGGGCATCGGACCCAACGACATCCGGCTGAAGGAACTGATGCAGCGGCTTCAGGGGGATGTAAACGAAGTAATCATTGCAACCAACTCCAGCCTGGAAGGGGAGACTACCGCTATGTATATTAGTAAGCTGATCAAACCCACAGGCATTCGGGTCAGCCGGATTGCCAGCGGCGTGCCGGTAGGCGGAGATTTGGAGTATATTGATGAAGTAACCCTGTTGAGAGCCTTGGAAGGGCGCATAGAGCTGTGACGGATTCTTAACCGGTGTAAGGAGTACAGAAATGGATAAATACGAGTTTAATATCAAAGTGGAGCAGATGCGGAAGATGGTAAACAAGGGCGATTACGAAACTGCCATGAAGATTGCAGATACCATCGACTGGAAAAAAGTGCGTAATGCCAATCTGCTTTCCATGGTTGCCACCATTTATGAGAAGAACAGCGAGTTCCAGGACGCAAAAGATATTCTTTTGCTGGCCTTTGACAGGGCTCCGATTGGCAAACGGCTTCTTTATAAGCTGACTGACCTGGCCTTAAAGGAAGGCAGTGTTGAGGAAGCACAGGCTTATTACCGGGAGTTCTGCGACCTGGCAGGAGATGACCCTCGCCAGCACCTGCTTCGTTACATGATTCTGAGAGCGATGGACGCACCGCTGGAGCAGTTGATTCATTCTCTGGAGGGCTATACCGCTGAGGAACTGGATGAAAAGTGGATGTATGAGCTGGCAGAGCTTTATAACCAGGCAGGTGATGAGCAGCGCTGCGTCAGCACCTGTGACAAAATTATGCTGATGTTCGGCCTGGGCAAATATGTGGACAAAGCGATGGAACTGAAGTTGCAGTATGCCCCTCTGAACAAATATCAGATGGATTTGGTGGAGAACCGGGATAAATACGAGGAGAAGCTGCGGGCAGTAGAGCAGTCTTACGATGGTTACGGCGATGAGGCTTCCGTGGAAAATAGAGAGCCGCAGCCGGGCCCCAGAGTGAAGGTGCTGCAGCGGCCTGAGCCGGCGGCTGTTCCGGAACCGGAGTCTGTGGTAGCAGAAGTGAAGCAGGCAGAGGCGGAGGAAGATCTTGCCAGAGAGATGTCCCGTCTGCAGGAGGAGCCTGCAGAGGCAGACGATGATGAGCTGGGCAAGACACGGGTTTTAAGCGCTATCAAGCGGGCGCCGCAGGCAGAAGTTTTGGCTGAGGAAACTGTGCCGGTGGAAGCAGCGCCTGTAAAACCGGAGCCGATGGAACCGGAAGTGGTAGTTTCGGAGCTGGAAGAGGAAGACGAGCCGGAGCTTCCCAGGATGGCAAATCATTTAATGATTGAAGCCCGTACTCCGGAGAAAGGTCTGGAGATTGCAGTCACTGCTTTGAAGCAGATTCACAAGGAAACCGGCGTTAAAAATCCGGTGGCAAAGATTACCGGATCCAAGTTAAATAAGCGCGGGGTTCTTGCAAGCAAAGAAAAACTGGAAGGCAAGGATTTGATCATCGAGGAAGCCGGAGACATGACGGCTGAGATGCTGAAAGAGCTGGAGAAGCTGATGGTTCAGGATACATCCGGTATCCGGGTAATTCTCATTGACAATCCGAAGCAGATGGAGATGCTTCACGAGCAGAATCCGGATTTGGCAGATAAGTTCGAGTGCATCGGCTGTGATTATCCGAATGCATCGGAAACAAAGGCTGTTGAGGCAGAGCCGGTTGTTTCCAAGGTATCTCCGAAATCCGCTCCGGTATCTCAGGAAGAACTTCCGGAGGAAGATGATGCTGCAAATGATATGCCGGAGCCGGATGACCGGCCGGTAAGACGGGTGGTGCCCAACCGGGACAATGCCATGCGGGTGCCGGAACCGGAGGATTATTATGAGGAGCAGGGGCGGAATTTAGAAGGCATGGACGATGAAGCTGAGATGGACATTGATGAATTTGCCCAGTATGCCTGTCAGTATGCGGCCAACATCGACTGCAGCATTACCGGAAAGAGCATGCTGGCACTCTATGAGCGCATTGAGATTATGGAGGAGGACGGCATCCCTCTGACGAAAGCTTCTGCAGAAGATTTGATCGAGGAGGCGGCAGACCGGGCGGAGAAACCGTCTATGGGCAAGCGCATCAAAGGCATTTTCTCCTCCAGATACGATAAAGACGGCTTATTGATTTTGAAAGAAGAACATTTTATCTGATTATGAAAAATAAAATACAACTGATTGCATTGGATTTAGACGGGACGCTTCTGGACAGCCAGAAGCGTCTGTCTCGTAGAAATGAAGAGGTACTGAAGGAATGTATCCGGCGGGGGATTCATATTGTTCCCTGTACCGGGCGCATCTGGCTTGGCGTGCCGGATTTTATCCGGGATTTACCCGGAATCCGTTATGCCATTACCGTCAACGGCGCTGTAGTTGAGGATGTGCAGGAGCATGTGGTGTTGGATGAGCGGAAGTTAAGCTGCGAACAGGCTGTGGAGATTTTAAATCTGGCAAGGCAGTTCGATACCATGTACGATGCCTATGCAGGCGGCCGGGGCTACGGCGAGTCCCGTTTCCTGGAATGTATGGGGCATTACGGCATCAGCCCGGAACTGCAGAAAATGGTTCGCAATACCAGAGAGTCTGTCCCGGATGTGGCAGAGAAGATAAAAAACCTGGGAACACCGGTAGAGAAGGTCAACTATTTCTTTGGTGACCAGGCAGAGCGGCAGCGGGCGAAGGAGGCGCTTTTGGACCGGGGCGATGTACTTGTCAGCTCATCCTTCCCCAATAATCTGGAAATCAATGCTTTGGGTGCGTCCAAGGGCGAGGCCATTTGCCGTCTGGCGGACCATCTGGGCCTTAAGCGGGAACAGACCATGGGATTTGGCGACGGAGAAAACGACATCACCATGATGACGATGGCCGGCGTCGGAGTAGCTATGAAAAACGGAATGGAGCAACTGAAGGAAAGAGCGGATTACATTACCCTTACCAATGATGAGGACGGCGTGGCTGACGCCATCGAAAGGCTGGTACTTGGCTGCGGGGCAGTACACTAAAAATCAAGACGGAATAGAAAGGCAAACATGGAAATTTTAATGGAACACTGGCTGTCAGTGGGGGTGGGGGCATTTCTTCTCGCCATGGTGCTGTATGGCCATTATCGGGGATTTTTAAAGCTGGCAGTGTCCATGACTGCGTTGATTATCAGTCTGGCAGTGGTGCAGGCAGCTATGCCCCATGTAAGCGGGATGCTGAAAGAAAATACAGGGATTCACCGGGCCATCGGCCAGGGGCTGCTTCACATGGCCGGAGCAGATGAGGAGGACGAGGCCAGCCAGTCGGAACTGCCATCTGTGCAGCGGGAGGCGATTGAAAACCTGAAACTGCCTGAGCAGATGAAAACAGCTTTGCTGGACAACAACAATAACGAGATTTACAGTCTGCTGGGAGTAGATAAGTTCTTTGATTATCTGGGAAGCTATCTGGGCAACATGGTGATTAACCTGGTAGGCTCTGTGATTCTGTTTGCTGCGGTGTTTTTGCTTATTCGGTTTCTTGTAATCTGGCTGGATCTGCTTGCAAATCTGCCGATTTTATCCGGCATCAATCAGATTGCCGGAGCTGTTCTGGGCGGTCTGGAAGGGCTGGTGGTTCTGTGGATTGCCGGATTGATTGTCTCTGCCTGCAGTGGAATGGACTGGGCTCAAGTGGTACTTGCCCAGGTGGAAAGCAGCCCATGGCTCTCTTTTCTATATGAGAACAATATCTTCAACTGGCTGTTTATAAGTATACTGAATAGCCTTATATAACACAGAAAATAAATCCTATTGATTGAAAAACAAAGACAATTCCGCTGAATCAGATCCTTGGACATTCTTCGGCGGAATTTTTTTAACCACTAAATGTAGTAAAGATAAAGAGAAAAGCGCATATGTAGTGGGGTGAAAAAATTGTTTAAAATAATGACACAAATACCTTGACAAAAAGATGAAATCAATGGTATATTAAAGCTCCACCGTGAATACGGTTGGGGTTGTCTCCCCTTCCGGGAGATAAAAAAATAAATATAAAAAGTTGTTGACAAAAACTTGCTGCTGTGGTAACATATAGAAGTTGTCGCCGCAAGTCGGAAACAACGAGATGAACCTTGAAAATGAAAGATTGAACAGTGTTTAAAACCCTGAAAATTCTAACAAAAAGCGTCCTGGTTGGACGGCTTTGAA
>CATOIK010000024.1 GCA_951800645.1 uncultured Eubacteriales bacterium
TTGGCTCAAAGGAGCCAGGAATCATCTGTATTTTATTTAGTTTGGGTGAAAATGGGAGAAATCTTACCTTTAACACAAAAGCGGCGCTGGAGATCAACTCCAACACCTGCTTTGTCTACAGTCTGAGCCCTTGAGAAATCAAGGGCTCTTTTTGTTTCATAGGAAAGTTCGCCCTATGAAACAAAAACGCTCCGCGGGATGCGCACTTCGCGCTTAAGGAAAATGTTTGTTGACGCAGACGCGCTCCGGCGCGAGAGTCCGGTGAACCGGACTCTTTTTTAATTAAGTTATTATACCAGATGCGGCAGTACATCCATCGGGTGATCTATAATTGCCAGGTCTGCCCGGTGGTCTAAGTAGTGGGGCTCGCTGTGGATGATAACCAGGCTGCGGCCGTTAAAATACCGAAGATAAGGGGTGTAGACCTCGGAGTCCAGACGGGTGCCCAGAAGCAGCAGTGTGTCGGCTTTGGCGATTTCAACGGTGGTTTCTGTCATTTTCTGACTGTCTACCATCTCGCCGAACAGGGAAACCAGAGGCCGGACCGGCACCTTGCAGGTTTCGCACAGGGGAACAATGTGGGGTGAGTTCATCACATAGTCCAGAGAATAGTCCTTGTGGCAGCGGGGGCATCTGTTTTCGTAAACGACGCCGTGCAGATTGATGACATGGCTGCAGCCGCTCCGGCGGGGAAAATCGTAAATATTTGAGGTGATGATGCAATGAAGCAGGCCTGCTTTTTCCATGGCAGCCATAGCAGTTCCGGAAGCCGTTATCTTAGGAGGATTCTCCAGCATTTCTTTTTTGTAGAACTGGAAAAACAGTTCGGGACGGGTGTTGTAGCAGGCGCTGGTAAACAGTTCTTCCGGGCCATAGCCGTACCGCTGTTCAATGTCGTAAGCCCGGTCCTGGTGTTTTACTGCCAGAAAGCCTCCTTCCTCCATTAAACCGGCGCCGCAGATGGCCACAGTGTAGCGGCTGTTTTTCAAAATGGATTTCAGCAGGTCGATTTTTTCGTTCATAATGGTTCCTCCCCTCCAGGAAAAATTGATACATCTGTGTGATGCGGGAAATTGGAAAAGTAAATACTTTTTGATGATTCTATTATATATGGAATATGAAAATAACGCAAATAAAAGAATGCCAATTTTGGCAGCAGTTCAGACAGAAACATTCCTTCCTATTGGCAGAGGCGTGGGGAATATGTTAAGATAAAGACTGCAGAATATAGAGATGAATCTGGAAAGGAACGGATATGCTGTATCAGATTGCAGACGGAACCGTTTCCCTTGGGGGAAATCCGGTGCTGTCTCATGTGGATTTTGAGATAAAAGGAAATGAAAGAATAGCGGTGGTGGGCAGAAATGGGGCGGGAAAAACTACGCTTTTGCGGCTTATTGCCGGGGAGCTTGCTCTGGATGGAGACGACAAACGGCAGGGGCCGGGAGTAACGCTGTCCAGGCGGGTGACAGTGGGAATGTTAAAGCAGCAGCCCTTTGGAGATAAGGAGCGGACTGTGGAGGAGGAACTGCTGGCGGCCTGTCCCTGCAGGGATACCTTTGACCGGGAGCGGTTTGTTTATGAGCTGGAATATGACCGCTTATTTACCGGTTTCGGCTTTGCTGCTGCAGATAAGAAAAAGAAACTGAAGTCCTTTTCCGGGGGAGAGCAGACAAAGATTGCCCTGATTCGTCTGCTGCTTTTAAAGCCGGATATTCTTCTGTTGGACGAGCCAACCAATCATCTGGATCTGGAGGCGGTCCAGTGGCTGGAACAGTATTTAAAAGAGTATGAGAATGCAGTAGTGATGGTATCCCACGATCGGTTTTTCCTGGATCAGACAGCCAATGTAATTTATGAACTGGAAGGGAAAAAGCTGACCCGTTATGTGGGAAACTATACAGAGTACCGGGCGGCTAAACGAAAAAAGCTGGAGCTTCAGCGCAAGGCCTATGGGCGGCAGCAGGAGGAAATTGAACGATTGGAGGAGGTGATCCGGCGGTTTCAGCACAAGCCTACGAAGGCCTCTTTTGTCCGTGCCAAGAAAAAACAGATTGAGCGGATGCAGCCGGTGGAAAAGCCTCAGGAGGACGATGTAAGGCTTTTTACCGGAGAAATTGCTCCCCTGCATCTTGGAAGCAAGTGGGTGCTGGAGGCAGAGCATTTGAAAATCGGATATGACAAGGCGCTTCTGGAACTTTCTCTGCGGGTACGGAGAGGACAAAAGATTGGAATTCTGGGAGCTAACGGCGTAGGGAAAAGTACCTTTTTAAAGACGATTGCCGGTCTGATTTTGCCGGTAAAGGGAGATTTTTCCCTGGGTAACCATGTGACTTTAGGATATTTTGACCAGCATTCTGCTCAGATTCAGTCGGAAAAACCGGTGGCGGACCATTTCCATGACCTTTTTCCATCGATGACGGAGAAGGAGGTGAGGAGCACTCTGGGAGCCTATCTTTTTGGAGGCCGGGAGGCGGCGAAAAAGGTCAGCAGTTTATCGGGAGGCGAGCGGGCCAGACTGGTGCTGGCGGAGCTTTTGCAGAGCCGTCCCAATCTGCTGGTACTGGACGAGCCTACAAACCATATGGACATCCAGGCGAAAGAAACTTTGGAATCGGCGTTTCAGGCCTATACAGGAACCATCCTGTTTGTGTCCCATGACCGATATTTTATCCGCCAGGTGGCAGACGCCATCCTGATTTTTGAAAAAGACGGGGTGATGTATTATCCCTTTGGCTATGAGCATTATCTGGAACGGAGCAGGCGGGAAGCAGAAGGAGCGTCTTTGTCGGCCCAGGTGCGGGCAGAGGATGCAGCCCTCATCGCCGGAATCCGGGCAGTACCCAAGGCAGAGCGGCATCGGCTGCGGGAAATTCCCACAGAGGAGGCGTATCTGGACTGGAAACTTCGTCTGGTGATGGAGCGGCTTACTCCGGCAGGGGAGCAGTACGAAGCGCTGGAGGAAGCCTGCAGACGATTAGAGGAAAAAATAAAACAGTCAGAGGCATGGTGGACGGGCCGGGAGGACAGGGAAGCCTGGGATGAGCTGGAACGGCTCTGCACTTGCAGAGACGAGGCCTGGCAGGTCTGGAACAACTGCTGTCTGGAGTGGTTTGAGACAAGCGTTCAGTAGCCTAAAGCATCTGCAGAGGGCAAAAAAACAGTTGAAAAACCGGGGACTGTATGGTATGATTGGAAACATTAAAGTAAAGTTTCAATCTCAACAGATTCCGTATGCAAAGGTGCAGCCCTGCGGTGGGTCTGCACTTTTTTCATATCATTAGAGTGGTTGGAACTGGAAGAGGAGGAGTTATGAAAAAACGCATCAGTTTACTTCTTGGGGTAACCATGGCGTTTGGCCTGGTTCTTTCCGGCTGCGGCGGCAGCCAGGGAACGGAAGATACGGCTGCGGCAGACGGAGAGGCTTTAACTGGGACGGTGAGTGCCGGAGAGACGCGGGGCAGCGAAGTGGATACTGCAGGCTTTTTTGTATCTGTGCTGAACGCAGATATTCAGACTGCAGATGTGCAGAAAACTACAAAGGACTATGAAGTGCCGTGGAATATTTACGATCGCCTGGTAGAGGTAAAGGTGGCAGAGGACGGAACCTCCAGCATTGAGCCGAGCCTGGCAGAACGTTGGGATATTTCTCCGGATGGATTGGAGTACACATTCCATCTGGCTCAGGGAGTAAAGTTCCACAACGGCAATGATTTTACGGCAGAGGATGTGCTTTATACCTTTACTCGTATGTTGACAGAGGAAGGCGCCATGAACACAGAGTCTGTAGATCAGATTAAGGGGGCAGCAGAGCTTCTGGCCGGCGAGGCGGAAACGCTGGAAGGCGTAGAGGTCGTGGACGATTATACAATAAAAGTGACGCTTAAGGAGCCGTTTGCAGCTTTCCTGGCCTGCATTTCTACAGCCGGCGCTTCTATTTATGACAGCGAGGCTACTGAGGCAGCAGGAGACCAGTTTGGCATGGACCCGGCTCTGACTGTGGGAACCGGCCCCTTTAAATTTGCATCCTGGACCCTTAATGATCGCATCGTAATGGTGCGCAACGAGGAATACTGGAAGGGCGCGCCAGAGCTTCCCGGCGTGGTGATCCGTATTATTCCGGACACGGAGACCCAGACCATGATGTTTGAAAACGGAGAGCTGGACATCATCGACCTGGATTTTGTTACAGACGCTGTGGACCGCTTTACTGCCACCTATCCGGATCAGATTGTGCAGGCTCCCCGCGTAGGCATCACCTATCTTACCATGAACCATAACCAGGAGCCGTTCCAGGATCCCAAGGTCCGCAAGGCAGTGCAGATGGCGGTAGATAAGCAGGCCATTTTAGACGCTCTGTACGGAGGCCGGGGACAGGTGGAATACGGTATTATTCCTCATGGTCTGATCGGTTTTAACCCAAACCAGGCTCCGATCAATTATGATCCGGAGGCAGCCAAAGCCCTGCTGGCAGAGGCCGGTTATGGGGACGGCTTTACTATGGAGCTGTCTGCCAACAGTGCAGATTCGGATACTACCACCATGGCTCTGGAGATCATCAAGGACCAGTTGGCAGAAGTTGGCATTAACGCAGAAATCAAGAATTATGATGAATCTACCTGGCTGGAGACCAGAAAGGCAGGAGAGCTTGGCTCCTTTTTAGCTACCTGGACTGCAGACTTCAACGATCCGGATAACTTTATGTATACCTTCTTCGGCAATAAGGAGAAGACTACCGTCCGCTCCATCAACTACGCTGACTCTGAGACCATGGGACGGGTGGCGGCTGCCCGCGGGATTGTCAATGAGGACGAGCGGATTGCAGAGTACCAGGCTTTAGAGGAAAAGCTGATTCACGAGGATGCTGCATGGGCTTCCATGTATTCCAGAATGCATCTGTGGGCAGTAAGTCCGAGGGTGAAGAACTTTGTTCCCATGTGGAGCGGCGTAGGCGATAAGATGTACTACAGTGTTTCTATCAGCGAATAAGCTGCATTAGCATCAGACATAAGAAAGTTGACATGCCGCAGAATGAATCAGTCATTTTGCGGCATGTGTTCTGTAAGGGCAGCATTTTGCCGGAGTATTTACAGACAACCAAGGATAAAGAAAAAGAAAGGGGATTTTCCGTGTTAAAGAAAGTGCTGAAACGGATTTTAATATCAATTCCGGTGCTGATCGGCGTGGTGCTGGCGATCTTTATTATGCTGCGCATTGTGCCGGGAAATCCGGTTACCACCATGATGGGTGAGCATGTGAATCCGGCGGTAATCGAAAAGGTCAGCAAGGAAATGGGACTGGACCAGCCATACTATTTCCAGTTTATTAAATATGTGGCCAATGCCCTTCGGGGGGACTTTGGAACTTCCTACCGGCTGAACCGGAATGTGACCCAGATTATTGTTGAGGCATTTCCTCACACGGTAAAATTGTCTGTTTTAGCGGCAGTAGTGGCCTGGATTATCGGGCTGACAGCCGGAGTTATTGCGGCAATCCGGCAGAATAAGCTGCTGGACCGTCTGTTTATGGGCTGCGCTCTCATGGGTGTTTCCATGCCGGTATTTATGACGGCGCTGGTGCTGCAGTATGTGTTTGCATTTAAGTTAAAGTGGTTTCCGGTCTCCGGCTTCGATTCCTTAAACGCCATGGTGCTTCCGGCTATTGTGCTGGGGTGGAACTCGGCGGGAAGCATCGCCCGGATGACCCGTTCTAATCTGGTGGAAATCATGCAGAATGACTTTATCCGGACAGCCCGTGCCAAGGGCCTTAGAGAGTCAGGGGTGATTATCGGCCATGCGCTGAAAAACGCTATGCTGCCGGTGGTGACGATGATGGCGCTGCAGATTTCCAGTATGCTGTCCGGTGCGGTGCTGACGGAGAGCGTATTTGGCGTGCCGGGCATTGGCCGCCTGGCGGTCAACGCTATTGAAACCCGCGATATGCCTCTTTTACAGGGCACCGTAATTTTTACTACGGTTCTGATTATTATCGGCAATCTGGTGGCAGATTTGCTTTATAATGTGCTGGACCCCAGAATCCGGGAGGGCGAGTGATTATGACAGGAATGAAAACAGATTTGAATATGCACAGCCAAGTTCTGGAAGCAGAGTTGGGAGGAAATGGGCCGGAACCGGAAGGCTTTCCCGGACATGAGGGAGAGCTTGGAGAGGCCGATACCTGGATGGACAAGGCGAAGACCTTAGTGCGCCAGAACAAGCTGGCGGCCTTCTCAGCCGTGGTAATTGTATTGATTATTCTGGCTGCCGTGTTTGCGCCGCTGGCGGCTCCCTATGATCATTTGGAGCAGAGCCTGGCAGACCGGCTTCAGACCCCCAGCATGGCTCACTGGCTGGGTACAGACGAGCTGGGGCGGGATGTTTTAAGCCGCATTATTTACGGCGCCCGGATTTCTTTGACGATTGGTCTGGTGCCGACCCTGATTTCCATGGCAATCGGCACGGTGCTGGGTATGGCAGCCGGATTTTACGGCGGCAAGGCGGACTTTATTATCATGCGTCTGGCAGATGTGATGCTGGCCTTTCCTTCTCTGCTGCTTGCTATGGTAGTGATGTATACCATGGGCGGAGGCCTGATTAACATTTTCATTGCATTAAGCCTGATTAACTGGGCCAGCACAGCCCGCGTGGTGCGGGCGCAGACCCTTTCCCTAAAAGAAAAGGAGTATGTGGAGGCGGCCCGGTCCATTGGCGTGAAAAAGTGGACGATCATGTTCCGCCACATTCTGCCTAACTGTCTTCCTTCTCTGATTGTTTTGTTTACCCTGAATATTCCTTCCGCCATTCTGTCTGAGGCTTCTTTAAGCTTTTTGGGCGTAGGTGCCCAGCCTCCCAGTGCAAGCTGGGGACTGATGGTAGTCCGGGGAAAGAAATATCTGTTTTCTGAGCCGTGGCTGTGTATTGCGCCCAGTGTGGCTATTATGATTGTAGTGCTGGCGTTTAACTTCCTGGGAGACGGTCTTAGAGATGTGCTGGATCCCTATTTAAAAGAGCAGTAAGGAGGAAGCAGGATGAGTGAATCGATCGTATTGGATATTCGGAATCTGAAATCCCACTTCTTTACAGCTAAGGGGGAGGTTCCGGCAGTAGACGGAGTCAGTATCCAGGTTCCGGCAGGAAAGATCATCGGCATTGTAGGGGAGTCCGGCTGCGGAAAGAGCATGACTGCCATGTCGGTTATGGGGCTTTTGCGTTATCCAGGTAAGGTGGTGGACGGAACCATCACCCTTGATGGGCGGGACATTACCCATTTATCTCCCAAGGAGCTTTCAACAGTGCGTGGCAATGAATTGTCCATGATTTTCCAGGAGCCTATGACATCCTTAAACCCGGTAATTACTGTGGGACGCCAGGTGCGGGAGGCCATTCTGCTGCATCAGAAGGTGTCCAGGGATGAGGCGAAAAAACGAGTTATTGAAATCTTCCGGGAAGTAGGAATTCCGGAGCCGGAGAAGCGGTACAACAGCTATCCCCATCAGCTTTCCGGCGGCCTGCGCCAAAGGGTGATGATTGGCATGGCCATGGTCTGTAAGCCAAAGGTGATGATTGCAGACGAGCCTACTACGGCGCTGGATGTGACTATTGAAGCCCAGATTCTGCGGCTGATGAAAAAGCTGTGCAGAGAGCAGGGAACTTCCATTATTCTGATTACCCACAACATGGGGGTGGTTGCGGAAACCTGCGATTATGTATATGTGATGTACGCCGGAAAGGTGATGGAGCAGGCGGAGACCTTTGCACTGTTTGAGAATACCAGCCATCCTTATACGCAGGGGCTTTTAAAGTCCATCCCGAAGCTGAATGAGAAAGCGGAGCGGCTTTACACCATCGAGGGTGTGGTGCCGAACCTTTTGCATCTGCCGGAGGGCTGTAATTTCTGCACCCGCTGTACGGAAGCAGATGCGCGGTGCCGGAAGGAAAAGCCGGCGCTCTATCAGGCAGGAGACGGTCACGGAGTACGGTGCTTTAAGTATGAAAGCGAGGTGCAGTTAGATGGAAAATAAGAAGGTTCTGCTGGAGGCGAAACATCTGGTAAAGGAATTTCCCATCGGCGGCACAAAGAAAAATCCGCTGACAGTGCACGCAGTTTCCGATGTGAATTTAGAGATTTATGAAGGGGAAACCCTGGCCTTGGTAGGGGAGTCCGGCTGTGGGAAAAGTACCCTGGGAAGAACTCTGATCCGGCTTTTGGAGCCGACTTCCGGCGAAGTCTTTTTTGAGGGAGAGGAAATCACCTCCATGACTGCCAGAGAGTTTGCCCAGAGGCGGAGGCAGATGCAGATTATTTTCCAGGATCCTTACGCCTCCTTAAATCCGCGGATGAGCGTAAAGGAGATTATTGCAGAGCCGCTTACTACTTATGGCATGAAGGACAAGGGAGAATTGGAAAACCGGATCAAGGATCTGATGAAAAAGGTAGGTATTCCGGAGGAGTTTTATAACCGGTATCCCCATCAGTTTTCCGGAGGACAGCGGCAGAGAATCGGCATTGCCCGTGCCATTGCCTTAAATCCCAGGCTGATTATCTGCGATGAACCAGTGTCAGCTCTGGATGTGTCCATTCAGTCTCAGGTGCTGAATCTTTTGAAGGATTTGCAGCAGGAGTACAGTCTGACCTATTTGTTTATTTCTCACGATTTAAGCGTGGTGAAGTTTATTGCAGATCGGGTGTGCGTCATGTTTCTGGGAAGCATCTGCGAGATTGGAAGCACAGAAGCGCTGTATGAGCAGCCGCTGCATCCTTACACCCGCTTCTTGCTGAATGCCATTCCCAAGGCAGACCCAAGGCTTCGCACAGAGGAGAAGGAGCTGCTTTCCGGCGAGATTCCATCGCCGGTAAATCCGCCGTCCGGCTGCCGGTTCCATACCAGGTGTCCTTATGCCAGGGAGATTTGCAGCCGGGAAGCGCCGGGATGTAAGCAGGTGGGCCAGCGGCAGGTGTTCTGTCATTTCCCCTTAGAGAAATAGAGGATATTGTTAAAAAACAGGTAAAAATAAGTCGAGGCGGGGGATGTTGCCAAAATCCCTCGCTTTGGCTTGCTTTTTTACAGGATTTGGAATACAATAAAAAAAGACAGACTCCCTTATTTTTTTACAGGCGTTAGAGTTTAGAAAAACGAACGGTTTGAATATATAGGAGAAGGAGCGGTGTGTTGATGGGGCGGACGAGAAAGAAAATCCGGGAGAGCAACAGCATGGTCCGGCCAGATGTGCGGGTTCGGCTGCGGGCAGGGGAAGCGTTTTATGGGCCAGGTGTGCAGGAGCTTTTAAAGGGGATTGATGAAACCGGTTCTTTGCAGGAGGCATGTCTTAAGATGGAGCTTTCTTACAGCAAAGGCCGGAAGATGATAAAGCGGTTAGAGGAGCAGATGGGCTGTGCCATGACCAGGCGGCAGGCCGGAGGAAGCGGCGGAGGAGGCTCGGTGCTGACAGAGCAGGGGAAGCGGCTGGTGGAACGCTATGAGCAGATGACATCGGAAATCCGGGCATTTGCAGAGAAGGCCTATGAAACATATATGGGAGACGATTTTTGGAAAGACGGAGGAGATGAAGCATGAAATTGATCAAAACGGTGGATGCAGAAGGGGCTGTGCTGTGCCATGACATCACCCAGATCATCAAAGGAGTTACCAAGGACGCAGTGTTTCGCAAAGGCCATGTGGTAAGGGCGGAAGACATTCCGGTGCTGTTAAGCGTGGGAAAGGATCAGCTTTATGTGTGGGAGCAGGAGGAAGGAATGCTGCATGAAAACGATGCGGCAGAGATACTTTGCAGTCTGTGCCTGAATGAGCATATGAGCCGTTCTCAGGCCAAGGAAGGAAAAATCGAGCTTATGGCAGAGCAGGACGGCCTTTTAAAGGTAAACAGCCAGGGGATCAAGGCGGTCAACAGCTTCGGTCAGATGATGATCGCCAGCCGCCATGGGAATTTCCCGGTAAAGGCAGGGGATAAACTGGCAGGAACCCGCATCATCCCTTTGGTAATTGAGAAGGAAAAGATGGAGGCGGCAAAGCAGGCGGTTGCGGCTGCCGCCGGCAGTCGCCCGATCTTGGAACTGAAACCGTTTTTACATAAAAAGGCAGGTATTGTGACTACCGGAAACGAAGTGTTTTACGGACGGATCCAGGATACATTCACGCCGGTAATCCGGGAAAAACTGGGAGAATTTGACACGGAAATTATCGATCATGTGACCTGGAATGATGATGATAAAAAGGTAACGGCCAGCATACTGGATATGATTGAGAAGGGGGCGGATGTGGTAATCTGCACCGGCGGCATGAGTGTGGACCCGGATGATAAGACGCCCCTGGCTATTAAAAACACAGGTGCCCGGATTGTAAGCTACGGAGCGCCGGTGCTGCCGGGAGCCATGTTCTTGCTGGCCTACTACGATGTGAAGGACGAGTTTGGAACAGTGCTGCGGACGGCGGCTGTTTTGGGGCTTCCCGGCTGTGTAATGTATGCGAAACGGACCATTTTTGATCTGGTTCTGCCCCGGGTGATGGCAGACGATGTGGTAACTGCAGAGGAACTGGCGGCTTTGGGAGAAGGAGGGCTGTGCCTTAGCTGCCTGGAGTGTACCTTCCCAAACTGCGGATTCGGAAAGGGGAAATAAGCCATGGAGTTTACTCATTTTGACAGCCAGGGAAATGCCTGGATGGTAGATGTCAGCGGCAAGAAGGAAACAGAGCGGGAGGCAGTGGCAAAAGGAAGTATTTTTTTAAGCCGTCCCTGTTTTGAGATGGTGCGGCAGGGGAGTATGAAGAAGGGGGATGTGCTGGCTGTGGCTCAGGTGGCCGGGATTATGGGAGCCAAGAAAACATCGGAGCTGATTCCACTATGCCATCTGATTCATCTGACGAAGCTGGCGGTGGAGTTTGAACTGAAGGAGGAAACCTGTGAGATCCAGGCAGTCTGCACGGCAAAGACTACCGGCCAGACCGGTGTGGAGATGGAGGCGCTGACAGGAGTTAATGTGGCGCTTCTGACCATCTACGACATGTGCAAGGCAGTAGACAAGGAAATGGAGATTGGCGGGATTTATTTGGAACGGAAGACAGGCGGAAAAAGCGGGGAGTTTATAAATTCCCGGAAATAAAAAGTGAAAAACAAGAAGGAGAAGGCATGAGAAGATGGATGGGATTTGCAGCGGCGGTTATGGCGGCAGGAGTGCTGGCCGGATGCGGGGCAGAAAAGGCAGCGGAGACGGCGGTTGCTACAGTAGCGGCAGCAGACACGGCGGCAGCGGAGGAGGATGCCGGGGCAAAACAGAAAGCAGTTGGCGGTGAAGAAGCGGCGCAGGCGGAAGGCGAAAGCCAGGAGGCAGCAGAGCTTCTGGTGGCGGCAGCCGCCAGCCTGAAAAATGTCTACGAGGAGGAATTGATTCCTCTGTTTCAGGAACAGAATCCGGGGGTCATTGTGAAGGGCGTCTACGACAGCTCCGGGAAGCTGCAGACCCAGATTGAAGAAGGGCTTGAGGCAGATGTGTTTATGTCGGCGGCCAACAAGCAGATGGACGCTTTAAATGAAAAAGGGCTGATTGCATCGGATACGATGGTAGACCTTCTGGAGAACAAGATTGTTTTGATCGTGCCGTCCGGAAGTGAAACTGCGCTTACAGGTTTTGAGGACATTGCAAAGGCGGAAAGCATCGCCCTGGGAGATCCTGCCTTCGTTCCGGCAGGCCAGTATTCGGAGGAAGCTTTGAAAAGCTTAGGCATCTGGGATGAAATTCAGGACAGAGTAAGCTTTGGAACCAATGTGACGGAAGTGCTTGCCCAGGTGGCGGCAGCCAGCGCAGGTGCCGGAATTGTGTACGCCACAGATGCAGCCAGTATGCCGGAGGATGTAACCGTGATTGCTGAGGCGCCAGAAGGGAGTCTGAAAAAGAAAGTAATCTATCCGGTGGCAGTTACTGCAAATTCTGCTCATCCGGCGGAAGCAGAGGCTTTTGTGGGATTTTTGCAGACAGAGGAAGCCATGGCTGCCTTTGCAGCTTATGGCTTTGCTCCGGGCAACTAGGCCTGGAAAGCAGGAAGGAGGAAAGACATGGATTGGACGCCGCTTTTCATTTCTATGAAAACAGCCAGTTTGTCAGTGGCAGTAACCTTTTTTCTTGGCATTCTGGCGGCCTGGCTGGTGGTGCGGATGGAAAACGAGACATGGAAGGCTGTGGTGGATGGAATTTTGACGATTCCGCTGGTGCTTCCTCCTACAGTGGCTGGTTTTTTCCTGTTGATGATGTTTGGGGTAAAGCGTCCTCTGGGCCAGTTCTTTCTGGAATACTTCAGTGTGAAGATTGCCTTTTCCTGGTGTGCCACGGTGATTGCGGCAGTTGTGATGTCCTTTCCTTTAATGTACAGATCAGCGAGAGGCGCTTTTGAACAGGTGGATCCCAATCTGGTGGACGCAGCCAGAACCCTGGGAATGAGCGAGTGGCAGATCTTCTGGAAGGTGCTTTTGACGAATGCCGTGTCAGGAGTGGCAGGAGGAGGCGTGCTGGCCTTTGCCAGAGGGCTGGGCGAGTTTGGCGCAACGGCCATGCTTGCGGGAAATATCGCTGGGAAAACCAGAACCCTTCCTATGGCTGTGTACTCAGAGGTGGCGGCGGGAAATATGGATTCGGCCTGGCAGTATGTGGCAGTGATTGTTGTTGTGGCATTTGCGGCGATTCTGGTTCTGGACGGACTGGAATACCGAAGCCGGAAGAAGTGGAAATGACGGAGGAAAAACAACAGGGAAAATGGTATTGAAAGCAGAGATACATAAGAAACTGGGCGGATTTTCTCTGGATGCAGCCTTTGAGGCGGGCTGCGGGTGTCTGGGGATTCTGGGTCCGTCCGGCTGCGGAAAAAGCATGTCGTTAAAATCCATCGCTGGAATCGTAAGGCCGGATAAGGGCCGGATTACTGTGGGAGACAGGGTTTTGTACGATGGGGCAGCCCGCATTGATATGCGGCCCAGAAAGCGGCGGGCAGGCTATTTGTTCCAGAGCTATGCCCTGTTTCCCAATATGACGGTGGAACAGAATATTGCGGTTGGACTGGGCGGCCTTTCCGGCAGATTTCAGAAAGCCCGGCCTCAGACGGCGGAGCGGGTGGCTCAGATGGTGAAAAAATTTCATCTGGAAGGTCTGGAAAAGCATTATCCCAGGCAGCTTTCCGGCGGTCAGCAGCAGCGGGTGGCATTGGCCCGGATTCTGGCCTATGAGCCGGATGTGCTTTTGCTGGATGAGCCGTTTTCTGCCATGGACGCCCACCTGCGGGAGGGACTTCGGCTGGAACTGGGCAGAACCCTGGCGGACTACGGCGGCACTGCAGTTTTAGTGACCCATGACCGGGACGAGGCCTATCAGTTGTGCAATCGGATCGTGCTGATGGAGAATGGCCGGGTGCTGGCATCCGGAGATACCAGGCAGGTGTTTGCAAACCCAATGACTGTCCAGGCAGCCCGGATGACCGGCTGCAAAAACATTTCTCGGATCCAGCCGTTGGAGGCTCATAAGGTGCGGGCTTTGGATTGGGGAAATCTGGAGCTGGTGACTGAGGCAGAGGTAATGCCGGAGACTACCCATATCGGAATCCGGGCTCATGATTTTAAGCCCATCTCAGAGACGGAAGAAGTCATAAACCAGATTCCAACCGGCCGCTGTCAGATTTCCGAGATGCCCTTTGAGTGGTATGTAACTTTGGAAAACGGTATCTGGTGGAAAACAGAAAAAGACATCCATGTCCACAGCCTGGCAGGAGTGGTGCCAGAGAGGCTGTGGGTAGAGCCGGAGAAGATTTTGATGCTGAAGGAAAGGTAAGGGAACTCAGTTAAGGGGCAGGGAGACTTTCAAAAGTCTCGCCTGCCCCTTCTGATATGCGCAGTCTCCTTAGTTCAGATAATTCCGCATCGTCTTCAGCGCATTCTTTTCCAGTCGGGATACCTGGGCCTGGCTGATGTGGATTTCTTCGGCCACCTCGGTCTGGGTTTTTCCTTCAAAAAAACGCATATCAATGATGTGCCGTTCTCTCTGGGGCAGACGGTTCATGGCTTCCCGCAGGGAAATTTCCTCCACCCAGTTTTCCTCCAGGTTTTTCTTGTCGCTGATCTGATCCATCACATAGAGGGGGTCGCCGCCGTCTGTGTATACAGGCTCGTAAAGGCTGACCGGAGTTTGGATGGCGTCCAGGGCGTAGGTGATGTCTTCCCGGCTGACGCCGATTTCCTGGGCAATCTCCATCAGCGTAGGCTCCTGGGAATTCTTCCGCATCAGATTTTCCTTGGCATAGATGGCCTTGTAGGCGGTGTCCCGCAAAGAGCGGCTGACCCGGATGGAATTGTTGTCCCGCAGATAACGCCGCACCTCTCCTAAGATCATAGGCACCGCATAGGTAGAAAAGCGGACATTCTGGGTGATGTCAAAGTTGTCTATGGCCTTGATCAGGCCGATGCAGCCAATCTGGAATAAATCGTCCACATTTTCGCTGCTGTTGGAGAACCGCTGTATTACGCTTAAAACCAGACGGAGATTCCCCTTGATGTACTGTTCTCTGGCTTCCATATCCCCTTCCAGAATCCGCTTGAAAAGGGCGTCCTTTTCATCATTGGTAAGCAGTGGCAGCTTTGCCGTGTTCACTCCGCAGATTTCAACCTTGTATCCAGCCATGTTCTTACCTCCGCAAATCAATCTCGTCATCTATGAGTTACTGTTCAGAGCCAAATAAAATTTTGCCTGGACCTGAACGGCAATTCATATAAAACAGGATTTACGGATTCAGGAGGGTTTATACTGACATTTTTTTGAAATCCTGCTATAATAACAGCGACAATCAGAAAAAATCAGGAGGAATCCCATGCTTATTACCACTCCTCATTACTATAATCAGTTTCGCTGTATTGCCGGGGACTGCCCGGATACCTGCTGTGCCGGGTGGCAGATTGTGATTGACGATGCGACCCGCCGGAAATATGAAAATTACAAGGGGCCGTTCGGCAACCGGCTGCATAACTCCATCCACTGGAAGGACTCCTCCTTTAAGCAGTATGAGCGCCGATGCGCTTTTCTAAGCGAGGACAATCTTTGCGACATTTACCGGGAAGCGGGAAAGGACATGCTTTGCAGGACCTGCCGCAATTATCCCCGCCATATCGAAGAATTTGAAGGCAGCAGGGAGATTTCCCTGTCATTGTCCTGTGTGGAGGCTGCCCGCCTGATTTTAGGGTGCAAAGAGCCGGTTCACTTTCTTACCAGAGAGCGGGAGGGAGAGGAGGAATACGATGATTTCGATTTCTTTCTCTATACCAAGTTGGAGGACGCCCGTGATCTAATGATAAAAATTCTGCAGAACCGGCAGTTTTCCATAGAAGTGCGAATGGGGGCTGTCCTGGCTCTGGCTCACGATTTACAGCGCAGAATCAACCGTCAGGAATTGTTTTCTGTGGACGAATTGCTGGAGCGGTATCAAAAAGAGGGCGCCCTGGATAAGCTGGAGAAAAAATTGGGAGCATACTGCATTACCGGAGAGGGGCGCTTTTTGCAGATGCAGGAACTGTTTGGTTTTTTCGGAGAGCTGGAGGTGTTAAAAGCTGACTGGCCGGAGTATTTGGCGGCGCGGCGGAGCAGACTGTTTGAACAGGGAAAAGAAGCCTATGCCGGGATGCGGCGCCGTTTTCTGGAACAGAAGACAAGGCAGTGGGATGTCTTTCTGGAACAGTTGATGGTGTATTTTGTATTTACTTATTTCTGCGGGGCTGTGTATGATGAGCGGGCCTATGAGAAGATGAAGCTGGCAGTAGTCAGTACGATTCTTATTGAAGAACTGGTGATGGCCGGGTGGAATGAAAATCAGAAATTGCCGGAGCTGGAAGCGTTTATCGATGCAGGCCACCGGTATGCAAAAGAAGTGGAACACTCGGATTTGAACTTAAACCGGTTGGAAAGGCTGTTCCGGGAAAAGGAGGCCTGCCGGTTGGAATCCCTGCTGGGAGTGGTTTTATCCTAATGAAAGGGCAGCCTGGAAACTTTGCAATAGGATCCAAACTGCCCTGGCTGGAGCTTATTTTTCTTTGTTTTTCTTATATAAAATCAACAGTCCCTTCAACATCAGGTCATTGTCATAGGTAATCTGATGGCGGCACAGGGGCGTTACAAAGCGGGACAGGCCGCCAGTGGCTACCAGAGAGGCCTTTTGGCCCAGTTCTTCTTCCATCCGGTCAATGATGCCGTCAATCATGCCGGCGCAGCCGTACATAATGCCGCTGCGCATGCAGTCGATGGTGTTTTTGCCGATGACCTTCTTGGGAATATCCAGACTGATGGAGGGCAACTGGGCTGTTTTGCTGCTTAAGGAATCCAGGGAAACCTTAAGGCCGGGCAGGATCACGCCGCCGATGTAGTTGCCGGAACAGTCTACCACAGACATGGTAGTGGCAGTGCCCATATCGATGATGATGATGGGGCAGGGATAATCCCGTATGGCTGCTACTGCGTCTACAATCATGTCCGTGCCGGTGGTTTTGGGGTTGTCCATCAGAATGTTTAAGCCGGTTTTGATGCCGGAGCCTACCAGCATGGGGTGATAGCCCAGAATCTTTTTTACGGCGGAGGAGATAGCGGCGTTTAAGGGCGGCACTACAGAGGAAAGGATTGCCCCTTCAATCTGGCTGGTGCGGATGCCGTGGATCTCCAGAATGTTTTTGATGTTAATGGCATATTCCATGCCGGTTTTATTGTGATTTGTGGTGATGCGCTCCACAAAGTAGGTCTTTTCTTCGTCAATGCAGCCCACCACAATGTTGGTGTTGCCCATGTCAAGCGCTAAAATCATAGGAATGTCTCCTTTCGGAATTTTGTATAAAAAATCCTATCATATTTTCCCCGGAAACACAATCGGAATCCCTTTTAATGAAATAAAAATTATGTTATAATGGCGATAAAAAAAGTTCGGTTCACCGATAACAGAAATACGACAAACAGGAGGGCGCTATGTTACAGGGAAAGACTGTGGTACTGGGCGTGACCGGCGGAATCGCCGCTTATAAGATTGCCAGTCTGGCCAGTATGCTGAAAAAGCAGCACGCCGATGTGCATGTGATCATGACAGAAAACGCTGCAAATTTTATCACCCCTATCACCTTTGAATCGCTGACCGGCAACAAGTGTCTCATAGATACCTTTGACCGGAATTTCCAGTTTCAGGTGGAGCATGTGGCTCTGGCAAAGCGGGCGGACATTTTCATGATTGCCCCGGCTACTGCCAATGTAATCGCCAAGGTGGCTCACGGTCTGGCAGACGATATGCTGACTACCACTTTCCTGGCCTTTAAAAAGCCTAAATATCTGGTTCCGGCCATGAACACCCAGATGTACGAAAATCCCATTACCCAGGATAATCTGGAAATCTGCAGGCGATACGGAATGAATGTGATTGACCCGGCAGACGGTTATCTGGCCTGCGGAGATACCGGAGCCGGAAAAATGCCAGAGCCGTCGGTGCTGTTTGAGCACATTGTCCAGGAATTGGCTTTTGAAAAGGATCTGGCAGGAAAGCAGGTTCTGGTGACAGCCGGACCCACTCAGGAAGCCATTGACCCGGTGCGTTATATCACCAACCATTCTACAGGGAAAATGGGCTATGCTGTTGCCAGGGCAGCAGCCAGAAGGGGAGCCCAGGTTACCCTGGTTTCCGGCCCGGTAAATCTGGAAGCGCCGTTGGGCGTAGCTTTGGTGCCGGTGGTCAGCGCCAGGGAGATGTTTGAAGCAGTGACAGAAGCGGCCCACAAACAGGACATCATCATCAAGTCTGCAGCAGTGGCGGATTACCGTCCGGTTCATGTAGGCACAGAAAAGACCAAGAAGACTGAGGGGGATATGGCTATCCCGCTGGAAAGGACAGACGATATTCTTTCCTGGCTGGGAGACCACCGCAGAGAAGGCCAGGTGCTCTGCGGCTTTTCCATGGAGACCCAGAATATGCTGGAAAACTCTCAGGCAAAGCTAAAGAAAAAACATGTGGATATGATTATCGCCAACAATTTAAAGACAGCAGGAGCCGGATTCGGCACAGACACCAATGTGATAACTGTGATCACCAGGGACGGAGCAGAGGAGCTGGAGCTGATGACCAAGGATGAGGCGGCTCATCAGATTTTAAACCGGATCCTGGCTCTGGATCCAGTATAGGGAAACTGGAAAACAGGTGGATTTTGAATAAATAATAAGGACAGAATATTATGCGATATGAAACCATGGAACTGACGGTGCCGGGGCAAAAGACCGGCCCGGCAGAACTGAAATTATATTTGCTGGACATGCTGGAGCACGCTCCGGATAAAAAGCGGCCCATGATTCTGGTGCTGCCTGGCGGTGGCTACCGGTTCCGGTCAGATCGGGAGCGAGAACCGATAGTCATGCAGTTTTTGGCCATGGGCTGTCATGCCTGCGTGGTGGAGTACAGCGCAGAGCCTAACCGGTTTCCTGTCGCCATGCAGGAGGTGGCGCTGGCTATTGCTGCAGTGCGGGAACATGCAGGAGCGTGGCATGTGAATCCGGATGCCATCATCCCCTGCGGCTTTTCTGCCGGGGGACATTTAGCCGGATGCATCGGCGTCTTCTGGAACCGGCCGGAGGCTTATGAGGCCATTGGAAAGAGGCCGGAGGAGATTCGGCCCAACGGGCTGATTTTAGGTTATCCGGTGATCACCTCCGGGGAATATCGTCACAAGGGCTCTTTTGAAAAGCTGCTGGGAGAGGATGCAGATGAGATGCTTATAGAACAGGTGTCTATCGAAAAGCAGGTGACTGCAGATATGCCGCCTGTATTTTTCTGGCATACGGTGACAGACCAGAGCGTTCCTGTGGAAAACAGCCTGCTTCTGGCATCGGCCCTGAGGAAAAACGGCATCAATTTTGAGATGCACATTTACCCATCCGGAATCCATGGAGTTGCCCTGGGAAACGAGGAAACTGCCGGAATTGGCCATAAGGCGCTGGAACCTTGTTGTCAAAGCTGGATTTCTCTGGTAAAATCATGGATTGAAGCGAAGTGGATGTAACTTTATTACAGATTTGGAGGACAAACCCTTGTCAAATATAGCAGAAGAAATTAAGAAACGAAGAACCTTTGCCATTATTTCTCATCCGGACGCCGGTAAAACTACCCTGACGGAGAAATTCCTGCTTTACGGCGGCGCCATCAACCTGGCAGGTACGGTAAAGGGAAGAAAGGCAGCCAAGCATGCCGTGTCAGACTGGATGGAAATTGAGAAGGAGCGCGGTATTTCCGTAACTTCCTCTGTTATGCAGTTTGAGTATGATGGCTACTGCATCAACATTCTGGACACTCCGGGACATCAGGACTTCTCCGAGGATACTTACCGGACCCTGATGGCAGCCGACAGCGCAGTCATGGTGATTGACGGCTCTAAGGGTGTTGAGGCCCAGACCATCAAGCTGTTTAAGGTCTGCGTCATGCGGGGTATCCCGATCTTCACCTTTATCAACAAGATGGATCGGGAAGCCAGAGACCCCTTTGAGCTGATGGACGAGATTGAAAATGTGCTGGGTATCCGCACCTGTCCCATCAACTGGCCCATTGGCTGCGGAAAGAATTTTAAGGGCGTTTACGACCGCCAGACCAGGGAAATCACCACTTTCACGGCTGCTATGGGCGGCGCAAAGGAGGTGGCAACCCAGAACTATTTCCTGGATGCAGAGAATTTAGACGATGTGATCGGCTATTCCTATCACCAGCAGTTGTTAGACGAGATCGAGCTGCTGGACGGCGCAGCCGATGAGTTTGATCTGGAGCGGGTAAGCCGGGGCAACTTATCTCCGGTGTTCTTCGGATCTGCGCTGACTAACTTTGGTGTGGAGACCTTCCTGCAGCATTTCCTGAACATGACTTCTTCTCCCCTGCCCAGAAAGACGCTGACAGGAGATGTAGATCCCTTTAAAGAGGATTTCTCTGCATTTGTGTTTAAAATTCAGGCAAATATGAACAAGGCTCATCGGGACCGTATTGCGTTCATGCGTATCGTGTCCGGTAAGTTCGATGCAGGCATGGAGGTAAACCATGTGCAGGGCGGCAAGAAGCTTCGCCTTTCCCAGCCTCAGCAGATGATGGCCCAGGACCGGAAGATTGTGGAAGAAGCTTATGCAGGAGATATTATCGGCGTGTTTGACCCAGGTATTTTCTCCATTGGAGATACCCTGTGTCTGTCCAATAATAAATTTGAGTTTGAAGGCATCCCCACCTTTGCGCCGGAGCATTTCGCCAGGGTGCGCCAGATGGATACCATGAAGCGGAAGCAGTTCTTAAAAGGCGTCAGCCAGATTGCCCAGGAAGGAGCTATCCAGATCTTCCAGGAGTTTAATACCGGTATGGAGGAGATTATTGTGGGCGTGGTAGGCGAGCTGCAGTTTGAGGTGCTGACCTATCGTCTGGAAAACGAGTACAATGTAGAAGTAAAGCTGGAGAAGCTGCCCTACGAATATATCCGTTGGATCGAGAATAAAGAGGAAGTGGATGTAGCCAGGATTCAGGGCACCTCCGACATGAAGCGGATTAAAGACTTGAAAGAGAACCCGCTGCTTTTGTTTGTCAACAGCTGGAGCGTGGGAATGGTAGAGGAACGAAATCCGGGACTGAAACTGAGCGAGTTTGGGCGCAGCTAACGAGCTATGCCGTAAAGTGTTGGAACTGCTAAGTTCCAACGCTGGGCATGGCGGGAGATAATGAGTGACATATAGGAAAGGAGAACAGATTATGAGCAAAATCGACATTGTAAGAGCCGCTATGGTGGAGGCTATGAAGGCCAAGGACAAATCCAGAAAAGATTCTTTGTCCATGCTGCTTTCTTCCTTAAAGAACGCTGAAATTGACAAGCGCTCTCCTCTGACAGAGGACGAGGAAAACGCAGTAGTAAAGAAGGAAATCAGGCAGACCCAGGAAACCTTTGACCTGGCTCCGGCAGACCGCACAGATATTAAGGAAGAGGCGGCAGCCAGAATGGCTGTTTACAAAGAATTTGCTCCTGAGGATATGAGTGTAGAGCAGATTGCCGCTGTGATTCAGGAGGTGCTGGCAGAGCTGGGCATCGAGGCTCCCACTGGTGTTGACAAGGGCCGTATTATGAAGGTGCTGATGCCCAGGGTAAAAGGCAAGGCAGACGGCAAGCTGGTAAACGAAACCCTGGCCGGAATGATGAAATAAACCAGGAGGAAAAGGCGTATGTATAGAGAGAAGATTGACGCGTTTGTGGAGGCCCATCGTCAGGAGCTGATTGACGATGTGTGCGAGCTTTGCCGTATCAACAGTGAGAAGATGCCGGCAGAGGAGGATATGCCTTTCGGCCCGGGGGCAGCAGAGTGTCTGGACGCAGCCATGGACATGGCAGAGGGCTATGAATTTGAAGTAACTGATTACGACGGCTATGTGGCCGCCATCGACTTAAATGAAAAGCCTCGTCATCTGGATATTCTGGCACACCTGGATGTGGTTCCGGCAGGGGAAGGCTGGACTGTAACCGAGCCCTTTGAGCCTTTGGTGAAGGCCGGAAAAATCTACGGACGAGGTACTGCAGACGACAAGGGGCCGGCCATTGCCGCTCTCTATGCCATGCGTGCTGTAAAGGAGCTGGGCATTCCTTTAAAGAAGAATGTCCGCCTGATTCTGGGTACAGACGAGGAGTGCGGAAGCGGAGACATTGCTCACTATTACAGTCAGGAGCCGGAGGCTCCCATGACCTTTTCCCCGGACATTGAGTATCCGGTGGTAAATGTGGAAAAGGGCGGCCTGAAGGGCCATTTTACGGCAGAGTTTGCAGCTTCTGAGGCTTTGCCCAGACTGGTAAGCCTGGATGCAGGTATTAAGATCAATGTGCTTCCCGGCAAGGCAAACGCTGTGGTGGAAGGCGTGGATAAGGCCGTGTTAGCTGACGCTGCAAAGGCAGTGGAGACGGAAACGGCTGTGTCCTTCCTGTTTGAGCAGGATGGCAGCCGCACCTCCATTACTGCAGTGGGAAAAGGCGCTCACGCCTCTACTCCGGAGGAGGGTGTTAACGCCATTACCGGTCTTCTGACTCTGCTGCTTCGTCTGCCTCTGGCAGAATGTGAGCAGACTGCTTACCTGAAGAAATTAAACGGCCTTCTGCCTCACGGCGATGTAAACGGCAAGGCATTGGGCATTGATATGGAGGACGAAATCTCTGGCCGCCTGACTCTGGCATTTACTATGCTGACTGTGACCGGCTCCCGGCTGGAAGGTCAGTTTGACAGCCGCGTGCCGGTTTGCGGCAATGAGGAGAATGTGCTGAAGGTGGTAAAGAGCCGGATGGAAGCAGAGGGCTTTGCTTTCCTTACGGATACCATGAATCCGCCTCACCATGTAAGCGGAGATTCAGACTTTGTCAGAACTCTGTTAAAGGCTTATGAGGACTACACAGGCCTTAAAGGCCAGTGCCAGTCTACCGGCGGCGGTACTTATGTGCATCATCTGAAAAACGGCGTGGCCTTTGGCGCATCCATGCCGGGCCGGGAGAACAACATGCACGGCGCCAATGAATTTGTAGAGATAGAGGATCTGGTTATGAGCGCCAAAATCTTTGCTCAGGTTATTGTAGATTTGTGCAGCTAAAAGAAAAATCACAGAGCCGGAAAGGAGAGAGCAATGGGAACGGTTTATACATCTGCAGAGCAGATGATTGGGCGGACGCCGCTTCTGGAATTGACTCGCGTGGAACAGCAGTATAGCCTGAAAGCACAGTTGTATGCCAAGCTGGAGTATTTAAATCCTGCCGGTTCTGCCAAGGACCGGGCAGCTAAATTTATGCTGGACGATGCAGAAGCCAGAGGTGTTTTAACAGCGGATTCAGTCATCATTGAGCCTACCTCCGGCAACACCGGCATCGGCCTGGCGTCTGTGGCAGCAGCCAGAGGCTATCGGGTTCTCATTGTAATGCCGGATTCCATGTCTATGGAGCGGCGGTTTCTGATGAAGGCTTACGGAGCAGAGCTGGTGCTGACAGACGGCGCTTTGGGAATGACCGGGGCTATTAAAAAGGCAGAGGAACTGGCAAGGGAAATTCCTCATGGATTTATTCCCGGCCAGTTTGTGAATCCGGCCAACTGGAAAGCTCACTATGAGACCACCGGTCCGGAAATCTGGGATGATTTAGAGGGTCAGGTGGATGTGTTTGTGGCAGGTGTAGGCACTGGCGGAACCATCACCGGAGCAGGACGGTATCTGAAATCGAAAAATCCCAGGCTTCAGGTGGTGGCTGTGGAGCCGGACGCCTCCCCAGTGCTTTCCGGAGAAAAAGCGGGAAAACACGGAATCCAGGGAATCGGCGGCGGATTTGTGCCGGAAATTCTGGATACAAAGGTTTACGATGAAATTATCCGGGTAAAGGATGAGGATGCCTATGAAGCCGGCAGGCTGATGGGCCGCAGAGAAGGCGTGCTGGTGGGGATTTCCTCCGGCGCAGCTTTGTGGGCAGCCGTTCAGGTGGCGAAACGGCCGGAAATGGCAGGGAAGCGCATCGTGGTGCTGATGCCGGATACTGGAGACCGATACTTGTCTACGCCTATGTTTCAGGAATAAATGTCAATTAGTTTGACAGATAACGGAGAATAAAAACAAGAAAAGCTTGACAAATCCCCTTTGCAGGCGTACAATCGCCACTATAGAACTAAGAGAGTATAAGAGGTAAACAACATGATTCAGAAAGCTACCATGCAGATGAATATGGGTATGATGTGCGGCATGATGATGGGCATGTGCCGTATGTTTGTATGCGTAAATTCATAACCAAGCTGCATGGATGCTGAGTAACAACAGATAGAGCCCGGAAAGCCGGATATATCGCCGCAGGTCTATGCAGACCGGCGGCTTTTTGTTTTTCAAAAGAAATGGGAAAGGAAAAACACTTATGGCATTTGAAGAATCCATCATCCAGTTAAAGGGAATGGGAAAAGAGTTTAAAACGGCAAACGGTCCGGTGGTAGCTCTTGACAACATCAATCTGGACATTTACCGGGGAGAAATCTTCGGAATTATCGGTTTGTCGGGAGCAGGAAAAAGTACCCTGGTTCGCTGCATCAACATGCTGGAGGTGCCTACCTCCGGCCAGGTGATATTTGAAGGCCAGAATCTGGCGGCTATGTCCCCGGCGGGACAGCGGAAGGCCAGACAGTCCATGGGTATGATTTTCCAGCAGTTCAACCTGCTGGCCCAGAGAAATGTGCTGCGGAATGTCTGCTTTCCTATGGAGATTGCAGGCACCCACACCAAAGCAGAGGCCAAAGAGCGGGCCATGGAGCTTTTGCAGTTAGTTGGTCTGGAAGACCGGGCCAAGGCTTATCCGGCACAGTTGTCAGGCGGACAGAAGCAGCGGGTAGCCATTGCCAGAGCCATTGCCACCAACCCCAAGGTACTGCTTTGCGATGAGGCCACCAGCGCCCTGGATCCCAATACCACCAAGCAGATTCTTCAGTTGTTAAAGCAGATTAACCAGGACTTCGGCATTACTGTTATTGTGATTACCCACGAGATGGCAGTCATCGAGGCGATCTGCGACCGGGTGGCGATCATCGACCACAGTCAGATTGCTGAGGTGGGAAAGGTAGCGGACATTTTCTCCGAGCCAAAATCCAAAATCGGCCGCCAGCTGATTTTAGGAGACGCAGTAAATAATGTAAAGTTCGACCTGGCAAGGAAGTTCCGCATTACCTTTGACGGGCGGGAATCCATGGAACCGGTGCTGGCAAACATGATTTTAGCCAGCAAGGTGCCGGTCAATATTTTATACGCCTCCACCAGGGACATCGGCGGAACGGCAGTAGGCCAGATGATTGTCCAGTTTCCGGAGGATGAGGCAGACGCAATGCGGGCTCTGAACTATCTTAAGAGTGTGAAAATCCCCTTTGAGGAGGTGACAGGAGACGATGTTTAGTCCACAGATCATGGAGCTGATTCAGAACGGAATCGGCGAGACCTTATATATGGTATTTATTTCCACAGCAGTTTCCTACCTGATCGGAATCCCTTTAGGAATCATTCTGGTGGTGACAGATAAGGACGGGATCCGGCCGGTGCCGGTGCTGCCCCAGGTACTGGGAATCCTGATTAACCTGCTGCGGTCCATACCCTTCCTGATACTGCTGATTATGATGATGCCGGTCACCCGGAAAATCGTAGGCACCAGCCTGGGCTGGAAAGCGGTGGTTCCGCCGTTGGTTGCGGCGGCAGCTCCCTATATTGCCAGGATGGTTGAATCTTCCTTTAAGGAGATTGATGCAGGCGTTATCGAGGCGGCTAAATCCATGGGAGCCTCTACCTGGCAGATTGTGTGGAAGGTATTGCTTCCGGAATCCAGACCCTCCCTGTTAGTGGGTGCGGCTATTTCCACTACCACCATTCTGGGATATTCGGCTATGGCCGGAGCCGTAGGCGGCGGCGGCCTGGGCGGCATCGCCATCAACTATGGTTACTACCGGTATGAGACAGACATGATGTTCCTGACTGTAGCCATTCTGGTAATCATTGTCCAGATTGTTCAGGAAGTGGGCATGCGGCTTTCCAGAAGCAGCGACAAGCGGATTCGGTAAACAGAAAAAACGGATTTAGCAGCCGGAGACGGCTGTAGGCCAAAGGCTTTATAAATCAAGCGTACAGTTCAGGACATACCGTCCTGGACAGATACAGACTAAACAAGAATGAGGAGGATGTGTTATGAGAAAGAACATTGGAATTATCGCAGCAGCCATTCTGGCAGCGGCAGCTCTGACTGCCTGCAAAGGTGCAGAGACCAAGGAGACCACTGTAGCAGCAGAAACAGAGGCAACTGAGGCTCCCGCAGAGCTTCAGGAAATCGTAGTAGGCGCCAGCCCCGCTCCCCACGCAGAGATTTTAGAGGCAGCCAGACCGGTTCTGGAGGAGAAAGGCTATTCCTTAAAAATTGTGGAGTACACCGACTATGTACAGCCGAATCTGGCTCTGGATGCAGGTGACTTAGACGCTAACTACTTCCAGCACTATCCTTATCTGGAGCAGTTTATTGCAGAGAATGGAACCAAGTTGGCCAGCGCAGGCAAGATTCACTATGAGCCCTTCGGCATCTACGCAGGCAAGACTGCAGCTCTGGCAGATCTGGCAGACGGCGCAAAGGTGGCTGTTCCCAACGACGCTACCAACGAGGCCCGTGCACTGCTTCTGTTAGAGGCACAGGGTCTGATCAAGCTGACTGAGGGCGTTGGTTTAAACGCAACCAAAACGGACATTGTAGAGAACACCAAGAACCTGGAAATCCTGGAGATTGAGGCAGCCCAGCTTCCCCGTTCCCTGCAGGATGTGGACATTGCAGTTATCAACGGAAACTACGCCATCGATGCAGGACTCAAAGTATCTGACGCTCTGGCTGTAGAGGCTTCCGATTCTGTTGCAGCTGATACCTACGGAAATGTGGTAGCAGTTCAGGAGGGCAAGGAAAACGATGAGGCTGTAAAGGCGCTGATGGAGGCTCTTTCCAGCGATACAGTTAAGGCCTTTATGGAGACCACCTACGAGGGTGCAGTCGTACCGCTGTTCTAAAAGACGAAGCATAAGGCAGCCGGGCCTTTAAACCGGAAAATCCAAACGGATACAGGAGGACGATATGGATTATCAGGGACAGGAAACCAATTACACGGTAACAGAGTACCAGCCTGCGTCTTCCCAGGAGACGAAGCAGCCGCCTAATGCCATGGCGGCTGCTTCTCTTGTAATGGGAATTCTGGCTCTGGTTACCTGTTGCTGCTGCTACGGCGGCATGATTTTCGGGGGACTGGGGATTTTATTTGCCCTGCTGTCCAGAGGAAACGGCTCCTTGGAGGGACAGGCAAAGGCTGGTATGATCTTGTCGATCATCGGTCTCATTCTGGGAATTCTGACGCTGGCTGCCATTGTGGGAATTGGTATATGGGGAAGTGTAGAAGCTTACCAGGGATTTCCGGAGGTACAGCAGATTCCGGCTGTACCAGATATGCCGAGACCTGCTCCGGAAGACCTGTTTCCGGAGAATCTGCTGACTATCTTACGCCAGTTTAAGATGGGAGGTGGCCGTTGATGCTTGCAGGAATGAGCAGAGCACAGTTAAAGGGTCAGGCCAGGGCCAGGCTGCTGGGACAATATGGGAATGCGGCCGGGGCGCTGGTGATTATTGAATTGATCAGCCTTGTTTTCATGGTAGTAATGATGTTTGGAAGTGGGCTTGCGGAAATATTGCTCTATGACCAGGGAAAGCCAGGCGCCATGCTGCCGGCTTTGGTGGTTGCGCTGGTTTTGTTTGTGGGAATCTGGATGCTGTATTTTGTGGCAGCACAGATTGTAATGGCCGGCTATACCCGCCTTATTTACCGCAGTATAACAGAAGGGGAAAGTAATTTAAACGACCTGACCTATGCTTTGAACCGCAGAATGTTTCGCTTTATCGGATTGGCCCTGGCAATGTTTTTGGTATCGGTTTCAATATTTGTTGTGTTCGTGGTTCTGACAGCATTGTTAAGCGTTCTTTTTGCTTCTCATCCAGTGGGAATGTTTATTTTCTTCTGGGTTTTCTTCCTGTTTTGTATGTTTCTGATGGTGCCCCTGCTTGGCTGTTACTGGATGATGATCATTTCTCTGGCAGAGGAACCGGCTCGTACCATGAAGGAAGCAATGGGGATTGTCAAAGCCATTCTGAAGGGGAACCTTTGGCGGATGGTTAAATTGGAGCTTAGCTTTCTTGGCATGTATGTCCTGGGCTATCTGTCCTTTGGCCTGGGGTATCTCTGGATTATGCCGTACAGCCTGGCGTCCAACATCCTGTTCTACCAGCAGTTAAAGGAGGAGCGTTTCGGAACGGAAAGGGCGTCCCAGCTCCAGGAGGACGCCTGGTATTGGCAGGAGCGGCCGGGGGACTGGTATCCTCAGGGACAGCCGGGGAACGGCAGCCAGCCGGACACATTATAATCAATCTGCGCATAGACTACACCAAGGAGTACCTGGGAGGCAGTCTATGCGCATTTTTGATTGTAAGCGAAAAGAAGTCATCAACATCTGCGACTGCAGGCGGCTGGGCTTTGTGGGAGACGTGGAGTTTGACTGCAGAACCGGCTGCATCACAGCTCTGATTGTGCCGGGGCCAGGCTGCTTCTGCGGTATCTTTGGCCGGGAAAAGGAGTTTGTGATTCCCTGGTGTAATGTAAAACAGATTGGGGATGATATTATTCTGGTAGAGGTGCCGAAACTGAAGGATGTGGAAAAGGCGTGTCCCTGCGGCTGATGGTAAAAATTACTTGCCTATCTGGTTTCCATAAGGTAGAATAAAACTATTATAATGAAGTCAGAACCGTTGACATAAAAATGCGGAAACTGCCGCAAAAAACAGGAGGAATGTTCCGTGAAATGTCCTTTTTGCAATGCACAAGATACCAAGGTAATTGATTCCCGTCCGGCAGATGACAACAGCTCTATCCGCCGCCGCCGTCAGTGCGAGACCTGTGGAAAGCGCTTTACCACCTATGAGAAGCTGGAAACCATGCCTCTTATGGTGATTAAAAAAGACCGGTCCAGAGAGGCCTATGACCGTTCCAAGATTGAGGCCGGCGTCATTCATTCCTGCCACAAACGGCCGGTGTCCAGCCAGCAGATCAACGCCATGATTGATGAGATTGAAAACCAGATTTTCAACATGGAGGAGAAGGAAGTGGAGACTTCCGCCATTGGCGAGCTGGTAATGCGGAAGTTAAAACAACTGGACGAGGTAGCCTATGTCCGTTTTGCATCGGTGTACCGGGAATTTAAGGATGTAAACACCTTTATGGAAGAACTGGGCAGACTGCTGAAAAACAAGTAAGGAGAATTGGTGTGATATTGGAAGCATTTTTTCCCAGAGAGCAGCGGGACAGTACCTATGACATCCCCTGGGAAACCTGGTATGGCCGGGGAATCCGGGGCGCTATTTTTGATATTGACAATACCCTGGTAAAACACAATGAACCGGCAAATAAACAGGCAGTGGAGCTGTTTCAACGGCTTCACAGGCTGGGCATCCAGACCTGTCTTCTTTCCAACAATAAGGAGCCGCGGGTAAAAGCTTTTGCGGAGCAGGTGGATTCCCCCTATATTTTTAAGGCGGCCAAGCCTTCCCGGAAAAATTATCTGCGGGCCATGGAAATAATGGGAACAGACCGGCAGACCACCCTGTTTGTGGGAGACCAGTTGTTTACAGATGTGTACGGCGCCAATCGCTGCGGCATCTACGGCATCCTGGTAAAGCCCATCAATCCAAAAGAGGAAATCCAGATTGTGCTGAAACGGTATCTGGAGGCAATCGTATTATATTTTTACAAGAAACAAAAGAGAGACTAATGCGCAATGATAACAAACGGAACTTCAAAGGTGTGCGGAGTGATGGGATGTCCGGTAGAGCATTCCATATCGCCTATGATGCACAATTACTATTCTGAGCAGATTGGAAACGATATGATCTATGTGCCGTTTCTGGTGCAGCGGGAGGCTGTGGGAGATGCGGTGCAGGGGGCGTTTGCCTTAAATATCCAGGGCATCAATGTAACGGTGCCTCATAAACAGGCAGTGATGGAGCACCTTAGTGAGTTGGACGAGGGGGCCAGGGCTATTGGGGCGGTCAACACCCTGGTGCGGACGAAGGATGGCTACAAAGGCTACAATACTGACGCAGAAGGACTTTCCAGAGCCATGAAGGAGGCTGGGATGGATATTTCCCACCGGGCCTGTATCCTGCTGGGAGCCGGAGGCGCAGCCAAGGCAGCGGCCTATGTGCTGTGCCGGGAAGGGGCGTCTAAGGTTTATATTCTGAATCGAAGCCTTAAGAAAGCCCAGGTACTGGCAGAAGAAATGAACGGCCTGTTTGGCCGGCCCATGTGTCTGGGCGTGGCCTTGTCAGACTGGAGCCAGATCAAAGAAGACCACTGCCTGGCAGTGCAGACCACCAGTGTGGGAATGTATCCGGAGACAGAGCAGGCGCCGGTGGAGGAATCTGCATTTTATCAGAAGCTGGATATGGCGTTTGACGCCATCTATACTCCCATGGAAACCCGGTTTTTAAAGCTGGCGTCAGAGGCAGGAGCCAAGACTGCCAATGGCCTGGGGATGCTGATTTATCAGGGCGTGGCGGCTTATGAGCTGTGGAATCCGGGAGTGAAGCTGCCGGACGATGTTATTGCCGGAGCCAAAGAATTGATGCTCTGTCATCTGGAGGGCCGGGCCTGATGAAGAAAAACCTTATTTTAATTGGATTTATGGGTGCAGGAAAGACCAGTGTGGGACAGGCCATCGCTGAGAAGCTGGGCTGGCCGCTGCTGGATACAGACCAGATGATTGAGGAAGCAGCAGGCATGACCATCACCCGGATTTTTGCAGAGCAGGGGGAAACGGCCTTCCGGGAAACAGAGACAGCAGTGCTGAAACAGCTTTTGCAAGAGGCCAGTGAGGCAGTTGTTTCTGTTGGAGGCGGTTTGCCGCTGAGAGAGGAAAACAGGCGGCTGCTGGGAATGATGGGACAGGTAGTGTTTCTGCAGGTAAAGCCGGAGACAGTGCTTGACCGGCTGAAAGGAAATACCACCAGGCCTCTGCTTTCCGGAGACCATGTTGAAGAACGGGTGCAGGAGCTTTTGGCATATCGAAATCCCATTTACCGGGAAGCGGCCCACCTGGCGGTGGATGTGGATGGGAAAGAAGTGTCCCGGATTGCAGAAGAAATCATTAGGGAGGCAGGATTATGAAATTGCTGGTATTAAACGGACCCAACATAAATTTCCTGGGAATCCGGGAAAAGGGCATTTACGGAACCCAGGATTACGGCTATCTGGTAAAAATGCTTATGGACAAAGCAGAGGCAGACGGCCATGAGCTGGAGGTGTTCCAGAGCAACTATGAGGGCGGCCTGATTGACAAGATTCAGGAGGCTTATCACAGCGGCGTGGAGGGCATCATCATCAATCCGGGGGCCTTTACCCATTACAGCTACGCAGTGCGGGACGCTCTGGCGTCCATTCAGGCGCCAGTTGTGGAGGTTCACATTTCCAATGTCCACAAACGGGAAGAATTTCGTCATGTGTCAGTGACGGCGCCAGTGTGCACCGGACAGATTGTAGGTCTGGGGCTGAAGGGATACGCCCTGGCTATGGACTTTCTGGCCGAAAACCAAAAAAATAGTTGAAAAAACCAGTTATTTATTATAAAATATAAAAGACTAAGCGCAGAACGCAAACGCAAGGAGGAATATCACATGATTTCAGCAGGTGATTTTAGAAACGGTATTACCCTGGAAATCGAGGGTGCAGTATATCAGATCGTAGAGTTCCAGCATGTAAAGCCGGGTAAAGGCGCTGCATTCGTAAGAACCAAAATTAAAAATGTTATGACCGGTTCCGTAGTAGAGAGAACCTTCCGTCCTACCGAGAAGTTCCCGGCTGCAAGAATTGACCGTGTAGATATGCAGTATCTGTACGCAGACGGAGACCTGTTCAACTTCATGAACATGGAGACCTACGAGCAGGTTGCCCTGACCCAGGATGTTATCGGAGACGCTTTAAAGTTCGTGAAAGAGAACGAGAATGTAAAGGTTTGCTCCTACAACGGCAAAGTATTCTCTGTTGAGGCTCCCCTGTTTGTAGAGCTGGAGATTACCAATACCGAGCCAGGCTTCAAGGGCGATACCGCACAGGGCGCAACCAAGCCGGCTATCGTAGAGACTGGCGCTACCGTATATGTTCCGTTATTCGTAGACAACGGAGACAAGATTAAGATTGACACTCGTACCGGTGAGTATCTGTCCAGAGCATAAGAAATGAGATAAAAAGAGCAAGGCCTGAAAAACAGCGTACTTGTAAGACAGTAATTATGAAGTTGCAGGGCAGCATAGCAGTTTGCTATGCTGCCCTCAGACTGTAGACAAAGCTGGTGTTGGAGTTGATCTCCAGCACCGCTTTTGTGTTAAAGGTAAGATTTCTCCCATTTTCACCCAAACTAAATAAAAT
>CATOIK010000025.1 GCA_951800645.1 uncultured Eubacteriales bacterium
TTATAAACATTCTGGACGGCCTTATCTTCCTGGCCAAAAGCCAGTGAACAAAGAGTCCGGTTCACCGGACTCTCGCGCCGGAGCGCGTCTGCGTCAGCAGACATTTTCCTTAAGCGCGAAGTGCGCACCCCGCGGAGCGTTTTTGTTTCATAGGGCGAACTTTTCTATGAAAGAACAAAGAGTCCGGTTCACCGGACTCTCGCGCCGGAGCGCGTCTGCGTCAGCAGACATTTTCCTTAAGCGCGAAGTGCGCATCCCGCGGAGCGTTTTTGTTTCATAGGGCGAACTTTCCTATGAAACAAGAAGCCCGGATGTTCATCCGATGGAAAACCAGGTTCAGAAGCATGCTTACAAGCAAACTTGACGCCTGCTTCTGCACCTGGTTTCCGCCGTCCTGAATTGTCTGGTTAATTTATTTTTAAATCTGTATCATCAAATGCGTCCTGAATAGGCGCGCCTGGAGATACCATGGGATATACTTTGTCATCACAGTTAATCTGGCAGTCAATCACTACCGGACCACCTGCTGCCATAGCCTCCAGCAAAGCCGGCTTTAACTCCTCTTTCCTGGTGACCCGCACGCCTTTGGCGCCCATGGCCTCGGCCAGCTTCACAAAATCAACGGAGTCATTTAATACCGTATGTGAATAACGCTTTCCGTAGAACAGGGTCTGCCACTGCCGCACCATACCCAGCACATGGTTATTTACCACCACCTGGATGACCGGAATGTTGTAGCGGGCTGCCGTAGCAATCTCGTTCATGTTCATGCGGAAGCAGCCGTCTCCTGCAATATTGAACACCGGCCGCTGCGGACATCCCATATCTCCGCAGCCCATCTTGGCTCCCAGAGAAGCTCCCAGGCCGTAGCCCATGGTTCCCAGGCCGCCGGAAGTTAAAAACCTTCTGGGCTTCTTGTACTTATAATACTGAGCAGCCCACATCTGGTGCTGTCCTACCTCTGTTACAATAACAGGATCCTGGTCTCCGGCCACCTCATTGATGGTTTCAATAATGTAGGGACCGGTAAGCTGGCTCTTGTCATAGCGAAGGGGATACATATCCTTCATTCGCTCCACATGAGCCACCCATTCCTCATGGTTGATGGGATCCAGCCGGGCATTTAACCGCCGCAGCACAATCTTTAAATCTCCTACCACACTGGCGTGGGAGCGGATATTTTTGTTAATCTCCGCCGGATCCACATCCAGGTGGAGAATCTTGGCGTTCTTAGCAAACTTGGAAGCATTTCCCGTAACCCGGTCGCTGAAGCGGGCGCCTGCCACAATCAGCAGGTCGCACTCTGTAATGCCGAAATTGGAAGTCTTTGTTCCGTGCATTCCCACCATGCCGGTGTAGTATTCATCCTCTCCGTCAAAGGCGCCCTTGCCCATCAGGGTATCTGCCACCGGCGCCTGAATCCGATGAGCCAGCGTGTAAAGCTCCTCACTGGCATCAGAAAGCACTGCGCCGCCGCCTACTAAGATAAAGGGCTTCTGAGCATTTCGGATCATCTCCAGGGCAGTCTCTAAATCTTCTTCCCGGATAGTATCCTGCTGCCGCGCCACCGGCTCCGGAATTTCCGGTGTGTACTCCCATTCCCCGGCAGTTACATCTTTGGTAATATCAATCAGAACCGGGCCAGGCCGTCCGCTCTGGGCAATGGCAAATGCCCGGCGCACCACATAGGCCAGCTTCCTAATATCTTTTACGATAAAGTTATATTTTGTAATCGGCATGGTCACGCCGGCAATGTCAATCTCCTGGAAGCTGTCTTTTCCCAGCAGGCTCACGCCTACATTACAGGTGATGGCAACTACCGGAATGGAATCCATGTACGCCGTGGCAATACCGGTTACCAGGTTTGTGGCTCCGGGGCCGGAAGTAGCCAGGCACACCCCCACTTTTCCAGTGGCTCTGGCATAGCCGTCTGCCGCATGGGCCGCTCCCTGCTCGTGGGAGGTAAGAATGTGGGTAATCTCATCCTGATGCTTGTAAAGTGCGTCATATATGTTTAAAATTGCGCCGCCCGGATAGCCGAACACGGTTTTTACACCCTGTTCCTTCAGACACTCAATCAGAATCTCCGAGCCGTTCAGTTTTCTGGTTTCGGCCATATGTCCAACTCCTTATCTCTCTGCTTTGTCCTTCGCCCGCTTAATTTCCCAACAGCACAGCGCCCTTGTCTGCGCTGGTAACCAGTTGTGCATAGCGCTTTAAGTAGCCGGTCACTTCCTGTTTCTTGGGAGTCCAGGCTGCCCGGCGTTTCGCCAGTTCCTCATCCGATACCTTCATATTGATGGTATTGGCGTTGATGTCAATTACGATGATGTCTCCCTCCTGCACCAGGGCGATGGGGCCGCCTGCCGCCGCCTCCGGACACACATGCCCGATGGACGCGCCTCTGGATGCGCCGCTGAACCGTCCGTCTGTAATCAGAGCCACAGAGGAACCAAGTCCCATACCGGCAATGGCAGAGGTGGGATTTAACATTTCCCGCATACCAGGGCCGCCTTTGGGGCCTTCGTAGCGGATAACCACCACATCTCCTGCCACAATCTTTCCGCCTTTGATCGCTGCGATAGCATCGTCCTCGCAGTCAAATACTCTGGCCGGGCCTTCGTGCACCAGCATCTCCGGAACTACTGCAGACCGTTTTACTACGCAGGAATCCGGCGCTAAGTTGCCCCGCAGCACGGCGATGCCGCCAGTCTGGGAGTAAGGATTCTCCACAGGACGAATTACCTCCGGGTTTCGGTTTACACAGCCCCTGATATTTTCGCCGACAGTCTTTCCCGTAGCAGTCATACAGTTTAAATCAAGCAGTCCCAGCTTGCTTATTTCGTTCATAACAGCATAGATGCCGCCTGCCTCGTTTAAATCCTCCATATAGGTGGGGCCTGCCGGAGCCAGATGGCACAGATTCGGGGTCTTGGCGCTGATCTCATTGGCAATGTCCACATTCAGATCCACACCTGCCTCATGGGCGATAGCCGGCAGATGCAGCATACTGTTGGTGCTGCAGCCCAGAGCCATATCCATAGTCAGAGCATTGCGGAAAGCAGCCTCTGTCATAATGTCCCTGGGACAGATGTTTTTCTCAAGCAGCTCCATCACTGCCATACCGGCGTGCTTTGCCAGCGCCAGCCGTTCGGAATAAACTGCCGGAATTGTGCCGTTTCCTTTTAAGCCCATGCCCAGCACCTCAGTCAGGCAATTCATGCTGTTGGCTGTATACATGCCGGAGCAGGAACCGCAGGTAGGACACACCTTACACTCAAACTCTTTCACATCTTCTTCTGTCATGGTTCCAGCCGCATAGGAGCCGACTGCCTCAAACATGCTGGACAAACTCCGTTTCTCTCCCTTTACCCGTCCCGCTAACATAGGCCCGCCGCTGACGAACACTGTAGGAATATTTAAACGCGCCGCTGCCATTAGAAGGCCGGGTACATTTTTATCGCAGTTAGGAACCATAACTAGGGCGTCAAACTGATGAGCCAGGGCCATACACTCCGTAGAATCTGCAATCAAATCTCTGGTCACCAGAGAGTATTTCATGCCTACATGACCCATGGCGATGCCGTCGCACACAGCGATAGCCGGGAACACAATGGGGGTTCCGCCAGCCATAGCTACGCCCTGTTTGACTGCATCTACAATTTTATCCAGGTTCATATGGCCCGGAACAATCTCATTATAGGAGCTTACAATGCCTACTAAGGGGCGCGCCATCTCCTCGTCTGTCATTCCCAATGCACGGAACAGGGAGCGGGCAGGAGCCTGCTGCATTCCGGATTTTGCATTATCACTTCTCATGTCAAATCCTCCTCTTGCCTGTGGTTCTATGTCAGGCTGATATTATCGGATACGGTCTGCGATCAGCCGGCCCATCTGTGCAGTGCCAACCTTCTCACAGCCCTCCGCCCAAATATCTGCCGTGCGGTAGCCCTCTGTCAGTACCTGCTGAACTGCCGCCTCAACGGCATCTGCCTCTTTGTCCAGATCAAAGGAATAGCGAAGCATCATAGCTGCTGAAAGCACGGTAGCAATGGGGTTTGCCAGATCCTTTCCGGCAATGTCCGGCGCAGAACCGTGGCTTGGCTCGTACATGCCGAACCTGGTTTCGTTTAAGCTGGCGGAAGACAGCATTCCGATGGAGCCGGTAATCATGCTGGCCTCGTCAGATAAAATATCACCAAACATGTTTTCCGTCAAAACCACATCAAACTGGCCCGGATTCATCACCAACTGCATAGCGCAGTTGTCCACCAGCATATGCTCTAAGGTTACCTCCGGATAGTCCTTTGCCACTTCCTCTACAACCTTTCTCCACAGTCTGGAGGAATCCAGCACATTGGCCTTATCTACGCTGATCACATGCTTTTTCCGCTTCATGGCAATGTCAAAGGCTTTTACGGCAATCCGGCGAATCTCGTTTTCATTGTAAGTCAGGGTATCCGTAGCCTGCAGCACGCCGTCTACTTCTTCTGTGTGCCGTTCTCCAAAATACAGGCCGCCGGTCAGCTCCCGCATAATAACCATATCGAAGCCGTCTCCGATAATCTCTTTTTTCAGCGGACAGGCGTCTGCCAGCTCTTTATAAAGATATGCCGGACGAATATTGGCAAACAGGTTCAGTCCCTTGCGGATGGCTAAAAGTCCCGCCTCCGGTCTAAGCTGCGGAGCCACATCATACCATCTGGAGTTTCCCACATTTCCGCCTACGGCTCCAAGAAGGACTGCGTCGCTTTTTCTGGCTGTTTCAAGCGCCTCGTCTGTCAGCGGCACACCGTATGCGTCTATAGAGCAGCCGCCCATCAGCACCTCGGTGTAGGTAAAGGTATGGCCGTAGACCTCTCCCACCTTGTCCAGAACCTTACAAGCCTCCCGCACAATCTCCGGGCCGATTCCATCTCCCGGAATGGTTACGATATTACAATTCATAATTGCCAGTCTCCTCTCCCACCCCTGTTTTCCAGTTTTCCAAGTGTAGTTCTTTTCATATTACCCCATTTAACTCCATTTTTCAACTAATCCCAGGGATTTTGTTCAGAAAATCCATACGGTTTTGGAATTTATATAATAACCAGAAGTTATGACCGGACTAAAAGAAAAAAGAGTCCGCTGAAGCGAACTCTTGCGCCGGAGCGCGTCTGCGTCAGCAGACATTTTCCTTAAGCGCAAAGTGCGCATCCCGCGGAGCGTTTTTGTTTCATAGGGCGAACGTTCCTATGAAAAGAAAAAAGAGTTCGCTGAAGCGAACTCTTGCGCCGGCGGCGCTGCAGGGGGTTCTCCTGCAGCGCCGCCGGATGTCACTTAAATTTCTGTTTCCTTATGTTTACTTTCCTACAACCCAGGCTCCGTCTTCCCCTACATAGTGGCTGCCTACATAGCACTCGGTTGCCATTGCGTGGGATTCCTCCTGGAAGTAATACCATTTGCTGTCAATCTCCTTCCAGCCGGTGGCTGCTGCCCCGCTGCCATCCAGCCAGTACATGACGCCGTCTGTCTCATGCCAGGCGTTTACTGCCATAAAGCCGTTTTCGTCAATCCAGAACAGGGATTCCCCATTTTTAACCCATTGGCTTTTGGCCATCTCACCGTCTTTGTTGTAATAGTTCCAGGCATCTCCGTTGCGTACCCAGCCAGTCTGGGCAAGTGCAGGGACTGTAAATGACAGAACCAGACACGCAGCGAGAGCCAGAGTTGTACACAGGTTCTTTTTCATCTCCTACAGCTCCTCTCTCTTAAATGGTCAATTTACCTTTTTTCCGGAAGCGTCTACTCGTCCGCCAGGCACCAGCGCGTCTGCCGCCATAGCGCCGCTCTTTAAGAAGTAATACTCCTCGCCGTCAATGTTTTTCCAACCGTTCTTGAAGGCTTTTCCGTTTTCCTCAAAGTAGTACCACCGGCCGTCTTTATCCTGACGCCAGTCGTTTGCAACCATCTTTCCGTCTGCGTCTACCCAATACAGATCTGTGTTTAAATCCAGCAGCTGGTCTTTCATGGGAAGACCCTGAGCGTCCACATAATACCAGGCTTCACCGTCATTTACCCACTCATTGGCAGCCATAACGCCGTCATTTTTTACCCAGTAGGAGGCAATGATGGTGCCGTCATCTGCAGTGGTGTGAATCCAGGCGTTCTTGGCTACAGTGCCGTCATCCAGATAATAAAAATACTGAGAGCCCAGCTTTCCCCACTCTGCTGCAAATGCAGACATAGAGGAAAGGGCAGCAATAGCCAGAGTCAATGCGGTCATTTTTAATATATTTTTCTTCATAATACAGTCCATCTCCTTATAAAAACACCCGATATATATGGTTTTTCTAATATAATGATACTTTTTCGCCGTTTCTTTGTCAATAGAGATTTCCTTACGATTCCTTCTGTATAGTAAAGGAGGATGCTGCCTGCGGCCTCATCCCCCTTGGTTTCTCATATAAATTCAGAATCAGTCTAAGTCTTCCTCGCCTACCAGCTCGTCAAACTCCTGGTCGTCTAACAACTGGTCAAAAGCGTCTGCAACAACCTCGTACTCGTCGTCATCCTCGATGTTGTCCAGGCTGGGGTTGCCCTCCTCGTCCTCGCAGTAACGGTACAGGTATACCTCCCCTTCCTCGGCCTCAGCGCCTTCTAAGGGAAGCAGGGCAATGTAATCCCGCTCGCCAGCCTCGAAAATAGTAAGAACAACACACTCTAACTCACTTCCATCATCCAGGGTCAGAGTGACGGTCATCTCCTCCTGTTCCTGATCCAGTTCTTCGTTCGGATTCTGCATAATACAATTACCTCTCTTTTCTCATGCGGCCCATGGCCGGGCTGTATTTTTCAATTCCACTTTACCAGAATTAAGGTGCAAAAGCAAGAACTTTAAAACTCAATCCCTTCTCTGGCGCTGACGCCTTCTGTAAACGGATGCTTTACTGCCTGGATCTCCGACACATAGTCCGCCAGCTCCACCAATTTTTCCGATGGATTCCGGCCTGTAAGCACCACTTCCAGATGATCCGGCTTCTCTTTCAGAAACCGAATCACATCTGCCTCGTTTACCATGCCGGTGGTAACCGCGGCTAGGATTTCATCTAAAATCAACAGATCCGCCTGGTTTTCTCTTTCTTCCCGAACCTGTCTGCAAATGTCCAGAAATCTCTGCTGATAATAGGCTGCCGCTTCCTTTTTTTCCTCCGGCGTCATGCGGAAGGTAAAACCGAAAGTCCGGTCGCAGGGCGCCAGGGTGACGCCGGGAATGCTCTGTAAAACCGATACCTCGCCGGAATCATCGGTTTTTAAAAAGCGCACCATCAGCACCCGGTATCCACGGCCTGCAGCCCGCACAGCCAGCCCTGCGGCAGCCGTAGATTTCCCCTTGCCGTCGCCGCAGTAAATATGTATCAAGCCTTTCATATTCGGTTCCTTTCTACACTCTGTATTCGTCAATAAACCGGGACCGATCCTGGGGCTTTCCGTACCGCTCTTTCGTATAACACACATGAAGCCGGTCTTTAGCGCGGGTCATAGCCACATAAAACATGCGGCGCTCCTCCTCTAAATCTGCATCCAACGCCGCCTTGTGATGAGGCGTTACCCGCTCGTTTGCATCTATAATATAAACAATGGGAAATTCCAGCCCCTTGGAACTGTGCATGGTCATCAGGGACACGCAGTCCAGATTCTTCCGTTCCCGCTCTATAGTCTGGCGCTTTAACTGCTCTGCATATTCTTCCATATGGGCAAACCAGGCCGCCGACGTTTTAAATCCGGCTGCGCTTTCCTGAATCTGATCCGCCACCTGTAAAAGCTCCTCCGGCTTCATCCGCCGGTACTCGGCGTACTCCCGCAGGTAATCATCATATCCGACAGCCTTGCGAATGTAGTTGACTGCAGCCACCGGCTCCATAGGGCCAATCATCCGCAAATCATATTCCAACTGCTCAATCCGCTCCACCATCCAGTTTTTATCCTGATACCAGGATTTTACACTGTCCCAGGAAATCACCTGACCTTCCAATGCTTCCCGGTTCACAAACCGGTTGGGACGGTTAATGATCCGCAGCGCCAAAGCCCGTTTTGCCCTGCGGGGCGCCAGCTCCTTATCTGCGGCAATCTGAATATAGGCAAACAGATCCTGGGCAATCCAGTGTTCATAAAGGTTAGGAAGCGAATCCCGCATCCGAAACGGCACATTGTATTCCATCAGCCGCTCTGTCAGAAGGCGTGGTTCCATACTGGTGCGGTAAAGAACCGCAATGTCCGACAGCCTGTATCCCATCTGCACATAGTCCTGAATCTCCTGAACGATGCCTCTGGTCTCTGACTGAGCGGTATCGTACACCTGGGTAGCCACTGGCCGGCCAGCTCCCCTAGAAGCCCGGATCTCCTTGTCATACCGCATCCTATTGTGGCAGATCAGCCGCCCGGCTGCCTCTGCAATCGTGGATGTGGAACGGTAATTGATGCCTAAAAGGGTGCGTTTTGCGTCCGGATAATCTTTCTCAAATCCCAGCATGATCTCTGGCTTTGCACCCCGGAAACGATAGATGGACTGATCGTCATCGCCTACAATAAACAGGTTATTTCTGGGGGCAGCCAACATTTTTACAATCTCGTACTGAATCCGGTTAATATCCTGAAACTCGTCAATCAGAATAAACCGGTATTTGTTCTGCCAGGCTGCCAGAATGTCCTTCCGCTGGGCAAACAGCTCGTAGCACATAACCAGCATGTCGTCAAAATCCAGCAGGCCCCGGTGGATCAGCCCTTCCTGGTAGCCCTGATACAGCTTTTTAAACAGTTCCTCAGAGCAGTTTTTAGAGTAGTAATGATCCAGGTTCATCATCTCGCCCTTGACCATGCTGATTTCTGACAGGATAGAGGCGATGAACTCGTTTTCGTCTTCTGCCTCCATATGATACTTGTCCATCAGCTCCCGGATAAGCCGCACCCGCTGCTCCTCCCGCACAATGCTGGAGGCGTCGTAGCGGTAGGCGTGCTTCAAAATGCTGAAAAACACGGCGTGGAAGGTGCCGAAGCTGACCGGAAGGCTGCGGCCATCCATCAGTTTCTGGAACCGCTGCCGCATTTCTCCGGCTGCTGCCTTGGTAAAGGTGATAACCAAAATACTGCCTGGCTCTACGCCCTGCGCTTCTACCAGGTGCTTGACCCGATGGGTGATGACCGTAGTCTTTCCGGAACCAGGCCCGGCTAACACCATCATCGGGCCTTCAAAATGCTGGATGGCCTGAAGCTGCGTTTCATGAAATGCCATGTTTGCTTAATAACTCAATTCCTTTGCGGATTCTGGCCAGGGATTCTTCCTTGCCTAAAACCTCCATGATCTCGGTGGCTCCCGCCGGGGTCATCTGCTTGCCGGACACTGCGGTACGGATGGGCCACATGACAAAACCGGTTTTGCAGCCCTTGTCAGACACATACTTTGCCAGGGTTTCGTAGAGGGCGTCGTTGGTAAAGTCCTCCTGGGCCTCCAGAATGGGAAGTATGTCGTTTAACACCTCCAGAGAATTCTCGGAATTGGTCTTCATCTTCTTGTGGGTGTACATGGCCACATCGTACTCCGGCAGATTCTCAAAGAAATCTACATGGTCTGCAATATCCAGGAAAGTCTCAATTCTGGTCTTTACCATGGCTGCAATCTTCTTCAAATCCAAATCTTTGGTAATTACCTGCCGCAGATAAGGCTCTGCCATCTGGTAGAACCGGTCTGCGTCCATAGCCTTTAAGTATTCGCCGTTCATCCATTTCAGCTTTACGATGTCGAACACCGCCGGGGACTTGCTGATGTTGCGGTAGTCAAACGCCTCCACCAGCTCTTTTAAGGAGAAAATCTCCCGGTTATCGGTGGGGGACCAGCCAAGTAAAGCCACATAGTTTACTACTGCCTCTGCCACAAAGCCCTGCTCAATCAAATCCTCAAAGGAAGAATGTCCGCTTCTCTTAGACAGCTTCTTGTGGAACTCATCTGTAATCAGGGGGCAGTGGACATATACCGGCACCTGCCAGCCAAAAGCGTCGTACAGACGATTGTATTTGGGAGAGGAAGACAGGTACTCATTTCCCCGCACTACATGGGTAATGCCCATCAGATGGTCGTCTACCACATTGGCAAAGTTGTAGGTGGGGTAGCCGTCGGATTTGATCAGAACCATGTCGTCCAGCTCGGAGTTGTCTACGGTAATGGTTCCGTAAATATCGTCCTCAAAGGAGGTGGTTCCCTCCGTAGGATTGTTCTGGCGGATAACATAGGGCATTCCTGCTGCCAGGTTGGCTTCCACTTCCTCTCTGGAAAGATGCAGGCAGTGTTTGTCGTAGGTCATGATCTCCTCGCCGTTTACCATCTTCTTTAAGGAATTTAACCGTTCCTGGGTACAGAAGCAGTAATATGCCTCCCCTTTCTCCACCAGTTTTTTGGCATACTCCAGATAGATGCCTGCTGCCTGGCGCTCACTCTGAACATAGGGGCCGCAGCCGCCGTCTTTATCCGGTCCTTCATCGTGAATCAGGCCGGTTTTCTCCAGGGTGCGGTAGATAATCTCGGTTGCGCCTTCCACATAGCGCTCCTGGTCTGTGTCCTCGATACGAAGCAGGAAATCTCCGCCCTCATGCTTTGCGATCAGGTAAGCGTACAGCGCAGTTCTTAAGTTGCCTACATGCATCCGTCCGGTAGGGCTGGGTGCATAACGGGTTCTGATTTTAGTCATATCTGAAAATCTCCTTTTTGATTTTTCTTCTTTAGTTCAACCGGTAGCTTCCGTCTCCGTCTCCCTGAACGCTGGAGGAAAAGAGCACCTTGGCCGCCTCGATCAAGTATGCGGTGTCCTTGCTTCCTGCAGTCTCATAAATGGAGTGCATAGCCAGTTGGGGCAGACCGATGTCTACAGTGTTAAAGGCCACCTGAGTACCGGAAATATTGCCCAGTGTGGAGCCGCCCAGAATGTCGGAGCGGTTATGGAAAATCTGGTAAGGAACCTCCGCCCTGTCGCACATGGTCTTGAATACAGCGCCGGAAATAGCGTCTGTGGTGTATTTCTGGTTTGCACTGTATTTGATGACGATACCGCCGTTTAAATAAGGACGGTTGGTAGGATCTGCCACATCCGCATGATTGGGATGGATACCGTGGGCATTGTCTGCAGACACCATAAAGCTGGAAGCCACTGCAGTCAGGAAATCCTCCTCACTGCGGCCCATGGCGCTGTTGATCCGATGCAGCACATCCTTTAAGAAGGTGGAGGCTGCGCCCTGCTTGGTGCCGCTGCCTACTTCCTCATTATCCAGCACACAGTGAACCGCTACGCTGTCCCTGGGCTCTGCTGCCAGCAGTCCCTTTAAGGAAGCGAAGGCGCACTGTAGATCGTCTAAATGATTGCTGGCGATAAACTCGCCGTTTAAGCCCAGAACCGTGCCCTTCATGCGGCTGCACAGGAACAGATCTGTATCTAAAATATCTTCTGCCCTTACGCCGGCCTCTGCTGCGATAAATTTCAGGAAGCTGCCTTTTGCATCCTGGCCGCTGCCGCAGAATAAAGGTTCCATATCCTTCTGTACATTGAAGGCATACCCTTCGTTTACCTTACGGTTCATGTGAATAGCCAGGTTGGGGATAATCAGCAGGTCACGGTCTGCGTAAACCAGCTTGGTTGCCACGCCGTCTGCGGTCCGCACTACGATACGGCCTGCAACAGACAGAGGGCGGTCCATCCAGGGAGCGCACAGCATACCGCCGTACTGCTCTACATTCAGCTTCACATACTGTTTCTCCACCTCAATCTCAGCGTTGGCTTTAATCTTCAGTACCGGAGAGTCGCTGTGGCTGGCCATTACCTGAAAGCCTGCAAAATCTGCTTTCGGCACCTTAAATGCAATCAAGGCAGAGTCGTTTCTGGTTACATAGTAGCTGCCGCCGGATGCCAGCTTCCAGCGCTGGCCCTCGTAAAGACGGGTAAATCCGGCCTTTTCCAGCATGGTCTTCATATTCTCCACAGCGTGGAAGCTGCTGGGGCTTTCGTCCAAAAAGGTTAGAAGTTCTCTATTGATTTCTTCAAATGCAAACTGTTTCATGTTTTATATCCTCTCTGTTTTAAAATTTTAACAAATTTTCTCTTTCAGAAAACCGGATCCGGCAATGCATCTAAAACGGCTCTCAGCTTGTCCTGGTCTCCGTCTGCAAAACAATAGCCGTCCATGCCGCAGGCTCTGGCTCCCTGAATATTGTCCGGCAAATCATCTATAAAGAAGCATTCTTCCGGATTTAAGCCGAACCGTTCAAACAGATGCTGGTACATTTCCCGCTGAGGCTTCATACATTTTACCTCTGCGGAAAACAGCAGGCCGTCAAAACAATCCAGCGCCGGAATTACCTTCTGATAGCAGTCTAATAAGCGGATAGCTGCATTGGAGCAAAGGTAAATGCAAAAACCTCTTGCCTTTAAATCCTGCACCAGCTCTTTTGTTCCCGGCAGCGTCCACATACAGTGTTCATGCCAGTGCCCCAGGCAGAGCGCTGCTTTCTCGTGGAGCCGCTCCGGCAGCCGGCTGCAGATTCGCTGTAAGGCTGCATCATCAGTAATCAGACCCATATCCAGAAGCACCCACTCTGGCGATACGAACACCGCTGTGTTTACCATCTCCCGGTCTTTCTCATCTTCTATAAAATACCGGCAGACCCGCATGGAATCATAGGCTACCAGCACTTTTCCCATATCAAATACAATGTTTTTTATCATGGAATTCCTCCTGCAAAGCCCCTTTCCGCCCTAGGATTGTATCACATTTTTTCCAAAAAGAAAACCTTCTGTTATTTCCAGCTTTCCCTTACATCCGGTAGCCGTTTAACAGACGCCACAGCCCCGGCAGATACCGGCGAAGAATCCGCCCCAGAAGGGTGCTGACTGCCAGTACCAATCCTGGCATCAGAACAAACAGAATAAGAGGTTCCCAGGCTGTTGCCGGGAACATCACCGCCAGACCTTTGTTGATAAAACGGACGAAAGCAAAGTGGGTGGCGTAGAGAAAGAAGTTATGGCACATAAAATCCTTTACAGGCGGAAGCTTATCTCCCGGCACCAGAAGCCACAGACCGACTACTGCAAACAGGCGGCAAAGGATAAAACCGGCCATGACAGCCGTTGCCAGGCCTGCGTAGTAGAAAATGGCGGCAAGCACCAGGCAGATCATTCCCCAAAAAGCCCTGCGTCCATTCCAGAGCCGCTCCGGAAGAAGCTGGGAAATGTGCCAGGATTTCCCTGGATTTCCGTTTATCTGGCCTTTTTCCTTCCACCGGGCCGTCTCCACTGCCAGAGCCGCTCCGGAACCGTAATAAATCAGCGCGTCCAGGTTAAGAAACGGCAGGTGCAGATTCTGGACCGCCAGCCATAAAGGCACCAGAATAAGGATGGCGCTGCCCCACCTGGTCCGCAGAAACTGCCAGAGCAAAGGCGCCAGAATCGTCAACATAGTCAGTTGATGAAGATACCAGAACACATAGTTATACCGGTAGTTGATCACTGCGTCTACTGCCGCCTCCACTGTAAAGGGCACGATTCCTTTTCCAAGCACCTGCGCCACCCCAGGCAGGCGGCTTCCAATCACATAGCCCAGATAATAAATGCCATTCCACAGAATAAACGGCACCAGAATGCTTTTAATCCGCCGGTTCCACTTTCGTCTTAAGTTTTCCCAGGTGAAATCCCGGTAAAAAAGGTAGCCGGAAATCATAAAAAATCCCGGCACTGCAATCTGGGCCACATAGTCAATCAGCCACCGCTCCACCTGGTAAACCGCCGCCATCTCCTCCGTAATGCCCAGAAACAGCTCTGCGTTCTCTGAATGGACCCACACCACCAAAAGGCTGAATACAAAAGAGAACCATATGACTTTGTTGCGAAACTGCTGCTCCGTCATGTGCGGTCCTCCTCTCTAAGGGGCATACCTTTGTATGGCCGATATATTCTGTTTTTATTTTAGCATGGGATGGGGGGAATGTAAACGGAAAAGCCGTTTACCCCAGTGCAAACGCCAACGCCGTCAGCGCCCCGGAATAATCAGAAGCAGGGCAGGGGAATCTTACAGCACATCTGAAAAATGAGGACGCAGCCGCTTAAATACTTTTAAACCCGCCAGCCCGATCACCAATGTCACCGCCCAGAAATACAAGGTCAGTCTGGGCCGCTCCCAGAACCAGTTTCCGGTCAGCATACTGTCCCGGTAACCGGCCACAATGTAGTAGAAGGGATTCAGCTTTAAAATAGGCAGCACCCAGGGCGCTTTGTCTGCAAACATGCTTTCATGGTACATAATGGGGGTCAGCCACATGCCGAACTGCAAACTGATGCTGACGATCTGAGCCATGTCCTTGAAAAACACATTGACTGCAGAGGTCAGATAGCCGATAGCCAGGGCCAGCATAGAGGCTGCAAAGGAATAATACACAATCTGCAGCCAGGTAACCATAGGCATCCGTCCGTAGCAAAGAGCCATGCCCAGCATAATCACTACGAAAAAGCTGTGCACGATCACGCAGGAAATAAGCTTGATAATAGGCAGGATTTCCACCTGGAACACTACCTTTTTTACCAGATAATTGTATTCCTGAAGACAGCCGGTGACGCAGTTTAAGGTTTCGCTGTAGAAAAACCAGGGAACAATACCCGGCACCAGCCAAAGCACATAAGGAACTCCCGGCACCGGAGGCACACTCTTAAAACCCAACTGAAACACGAAGAAGTAAATGAGCACGGTGACAATAGGCTGGACAAACATCCACACTACGCCGAAATAGGAGCCTACAAACCGCTTTTTAAAATCTGCCCTGGACAAATCCCAAATCAGCCGTCTCCGCTTCACAATCTCCTTTATCAGTGAAATCACATAATTCATAATGTTTTTCCTCTCTTGAACTGCCGGAGGGCAATCAGAACTTAAAGGTATCCTTTAAGCCGCTCCACTTCTTGTCCTTCTCAGAGATGATCAGCTCCACGCCCTCCTGTAAAGGCCAGTCAATGCCAATCTCCGGATCGTTCCAGGCCAGGCCGCCTTCATCGCCGGGATGATAAAAGTCTGTGCACTTGTAGGCAAACTCCGCCTCATCAGACAGAACCAAAAAGCCGTGGGCAAACCCTTCCGGAATATAGAACTGCTTTTTGTTCTCTGCAGTCAGCTCTACGCCGAACCATTTTCCGTAGGTCTCAGAATCAGAACGAAGGTCTACGGCTACATCGAACACTGCGCCCCGGACTGCCCGCACCAGCTTGCCCTGAGGAAACTGCTTCTGAAAATGCAGCCCCCGCAGCACGCCGCGGACTGACATGGACTGGTTGTCCTGAACAAACACCATGTTAAGTCCCGCCTCTTTAAAATCATTCTGATTATAGGTCTCTACAAAATAACCCCGCTCGTCCTTGAACACGGTTGGTTCAATCACATACAAGCCTTTGATTCCACATTCTGTTACAGTAATCTTTCCCATGATAATTCTCCTGGTTTTCTATATTCTTATTTTCTATGTTCTCATTTTTCTGCCATACGGCCTCATTTTACACCCGCATACATACAACGCAGAACAGGTGAAGAAGCTCAAAGCCGTTCATGCAGCACATCAGATACAATATACTACGGTTTATGTCCTTTGTCAAAACTACTGTGCCGTTTTTTAAAGCCATCAGAAGCAGCGGCAGAAACGGCAGGAAATACCGGCCCTGAACGCCTAAGATCACCTTGGAGTTTAATGGCGTCCAGGCAATCAGCATAGAAGCCATGATAGCTGCTGCACATCCGGCGCATAAGACAAAAATCCAGATCCGCCTGCCGCTCCGGATCATCCGATTCTCCCCTGGCTTTTGAAAGGCCAGACAAAACAGCCCCAAAGTAAAGGCAGTCACCAAAAGATAAGGCACATCCAGCACCTGGTCCAGATTCCCCAGATAAGCTCCAATCATCGTCATATGATAATGCTGAGCCTGCCACAGCAGAGTACAGTAAAACATTTTCAGGGTCCGCAGAGGCTGATGAATCATCAGCGCAAAGCTGTAGCCGGTTTCTCCCGCCCACTGAACATAGCTTTCTTCCTGCACAGTTGTAGCATAGGAAACAATCACCTGGCTGTTTACCAGATACATAGATACAGCCCAGGCTCCGCCTACTGCTAATGCAGCAGCCGCCCACCTGCCCCAGCCGCCGAATTTGCGGACTGGAATCAGAAGGCAAAGGCCTAATAATACGGTGTAAACCATCTTGCAGGGGCCTGCCACTGCCATTAACACGGCCAGAACCGCCACATCCCGCCAGCTTACCCACTCCTTTTCATAAGCCAGATCCAGACAGACGGCAGTAAAGCAAAACAGGGTTCCCATAATCATCACATCATAGGAAAAGGAAGCCGACAGATGCAGGGTCATGGGAAGCAATGCCACACCAAACAGCACTTCTTTTCCAAAAGGCAGCCGTTTCATAGCCAGCCAGGTCATCAGCACAAAAAACAGCAGATTGCACACCCGCCCCAGATACAAAAGAGACAAGGTATTCAGGTTCAGCAGCCGTCCCAGCGCAACACCTGCCGCCTGGGGAGCGTAGGCCAACGCCGTAGTGGTTACCGGCGGATACATGGAAACAGCAAAAGAGCCATCAGGATTTTGGGCAGCTTCCGCTTCCAGCTTTGCCTGTGCCGTCAATTCGTCCGTTCGCTCCGGCATATACTGCTCATTGGGCCACAGCTCCCGGATTGTCTCATACATCGACTCATCCAGAACCTCTCCGAATACGGTGTTCCCTTCTGCGCTTTTTAAAACCACCTGCAGATTTCCGGCCTCGTCCGGCTCATATTCGTAGACGCCTTCTAAATCCTCTACCCATATATCCTGCGGCCGCAGAAGTACCCGCCCATTGGAAGCATTGGACGGCAGCCCCATCATCTTACTGGATAGCTGATAGGCGCTGATATAATGGCTGATTTCGTCCGGTGCTGAAAGAGGAGGCAGAATAAACAGATACAAAAGCCCCAGAAACAGCCCGGCAGCCGGATAAATCTGTTCTAATTTAAGACTTGCCCCGGCCTTTCGTTCCCCGGCAGAACATCTGGCAGAAAAGAAAAGCCAGCCCAGGCCTCCCACTCCGGCAACTGTCAGAACCAGAAGACTGGTATAAACGCCTCTCATCCAGTCTGAACCAGTGGCGTATACTGCAGAATCAATGTTCTTCAGGTTCCACAGGCCCAGGGCCAGCACTGTGCCGGTTCCAGCCAGCATTTTAGCGTGTTTTTTCATCATGATTCTCAAAATCCCTTTCCTCCCGCTGCTTTTCCTCCAGAGCCATCTTTTGAACCAGCTCCGTAATCTTGCTTTCCAACTGGGAGATGTGAATGGACATGTAAAACACCTTCACGATCAATACAAAAATAGCAAACAAAAACAGAAAGTTGGAAGTGGCGTAGATACCCAGTACGCGGGAACAAAAATCTGCCGCCTGGGGAAACAGACTGTAAACCACCAGCACCAGAGACAGCAGAATCCAGAAAATGGCGTTTTCAATCTGCATCTTGGCCTGGCGGATTTTCCGTATAATCAGGGTACAGGTTCCCAGAGAAACCAGAACCAGCGCCACCCGAAGCGTCATTGTCATCATGATTGTCTCCTCCATTTCTTTTCCCAGTAAAGGGGACTCATGCTGCACCAAAGCACTACTTTTTTCGGCAGCTTTTCATAATTTCTTCCCAGCCTATAGCCCAGATATTTACATCCGCTGGTAAGCGCCAAAGACGGCAGCAGCCAGAAACGGCCCTGCTTCAAAAGCCAAAGGGCAGTATCCTTTACCAGCCGTATGCCCTCTCCTTCTGATGGAAGATTGGCAAACACCTCCGGATGCTCAGCCTGGGATACCGCCATGTCAAAATTCCGGTGAAACTGCTGCACTGGCGATAAATTGTGAGAATGGATCACCTGGGCATCCGCTGCATAGGCAACCGCGTAACCGGCCTCAATGGCCCCTGCCGCATAAATCATGTCTTCATTAAAAATAGTGCTTTTGGTAAATCCCCCCTGCTTTTCAAAAATATCCCGCCGGTAAGCACAGCAGACATTGGAGGCAAAACAGGTTTTAATGCCCAGTCTGGGAAAATCCGCTTTTGTTTTTACCCGGCTTTCGGCCGGATAGTTAAAGTCTCTGGTGCGGCGCTCAATCAATCTGCAGTCCGACGCAGGAAGCTGTCTTGCGTAGGCCGCCGCCACCGTCTCCCCGCCCCGCCCGGTCTGCTTAAGAGCGGACACCAGCCGTTCAATGAGGGTATCGTCTGCCGGAACTGCATCGTCTGTCATAAAAACCATTACATCTGCCTGAGAATATCCGGCCGCCTGATTTCTGGTGCCGCCGTGGTCGAATTCTTCTTTTGTCAGATGATGAACCTCCAGACCGTCCACCCCTTCAAAACCATCCGGATTCCAGAAGGCCTTTTCCGTATTCATCACAATAATCTTTCTCGGTTTTATAGTCTGCACTTTCAGCATCTGCAAAAGCCGGGCAAACTTCCGGTCCGGCCTGTAAACCGGAATCAGCACATCCACTGTCATGTTAAGCACCTCTTTTCTCTTCCGCTCCAAACTGGCGTTTCCCCTGATAATATCCCAGCCATGCGCACACTGTAAAACCGATTGCCATCACAATCATCAGAAGCAGATAAGCCTCCGCCGCTCCCCAAATTCCATAAGCCAGCACCATCCTGGGGGCAATGACTGCCGCCGCTGCTGCCAGCGCCAGGTAGATTCCAAAAATGACCTGCTGACGGCGCATGATGACTAAGGCATAATAGTAAAGATTCAGAACCGCATAAAAAGCTCCGCCCAGTACAATCAGCACAAAGGGAAGGTGGTAAGGCACCAGCGTTCCTGCATAGGCCGGGCCTAAGATCCATTCCAGGATACCCAGCATCGGCCGCCCCAAAAGAGCTGCGCCGCCTACTGCAATGACGCTTAAACTGCCGATCACCGCCGTAATCTTCCCCAGCTTTCCTGCAAAATCCCCAAACCGGCCTTCATTCCAGAAGTAAGTCAGGCTGGTAAGAAAAGGCCGGATTACAAACCCTGCCGCCAGATTGATAATAGAAGTGGGCATAAAAATAATGTTGAAATAGCCGGACGCCGCGTCGTTTAAGTGAGAATCGATGGCGTATTTTGCAGAGGAAAACACATAAAAGTCCAGAAATACGCTGACAAACAAAAGGATGGTGGCCCCGGTCAGGGTCTTTATGCTGCCTGACCGGCATTTGTAATCCACACCCTCCAAACGCCGAAGCACCACTATATCAAACAGGTACACGCCTGCTGCCTGGCTGCAGACTGCAGCGATGCAGGCCGCCGCCAGGTTTTTTCCGGCTGCCAGAACCGTTAAAAATACCCCTACGGAAAGAATCGTCCGGAAGGTACAGGACTTTCCGGTCAGATACAGCCTGCCGATTCTCTGAAACTCCGACTCGTAGACATCGGCAAAGCCATCGATTACTTTATAGCCAATCAGCAGAAAGAGGATGGCTGCCTTTCCGGCATTATATCCGCTGACCACCAGATAGAATGCCCCTAAGGCCACCGCTGCCATACAGGTCACATACCGGTGATGCAGATAGTCTCCAAAGCTGTACTCTCCCGCTCCATCTGTAATCTGAAAAGGGCGGATGCCAAAATAGGCCAGCAGAAACATCTGCTGCCCCACTGTGCTGAAACCGAAGGCAAAAATGCCTCCCTGTTCTTCCCCGGCCAGGCGCATCACCAGGAACGAAAGAACCATGCTGGCAAAGGCATAACAAAAGCTGCCCAGCATGTTCCAGACCATATTTGATTGTTCCTGGTTTTTCCCTGTCTTAATCAGGGCATTGGCCCAGCGGTTCATAGAAAGCCGCTCCTTTCTTTTTATAATGACGAATCATCTGTCATTTCTTTCTGAAATTCTGAATCAGCAAAATGGAAATCAAAATCCGGGACATATACTGAACAGCCACCACCGGCTTTAAATAGCTTTCTCCGGCCAGCCGCTCTCCAATCTTTACAGGCACCTCCGCCACCTTTGCCCCCTGCTTCAGCAGGTAGGACACGGTATCCGGCTCCGGCCCGTAGTTTAAATTCAAGGCAAATTCCCGAATCATCTTCCGGTTAAACATCCGCATTCCGGAGGTAGGGTCTGCCACCTGCCCGCCTGTAGTCAGCCAGATAGCCGCCGTAATAAGCCGGCTGCCGATCATCCGCATGGAAAAGCTTTTCTTTCTCTCCAGAAACCGGCTGCCAATGACAATATCATAGCCTTCTTCCATCTTTTTTCGCATAGGCTCAATGTACTCCGGCCTGTGCTGCCCGTCTCCGTCAAACTGAATGGCGCAGGGATAGCCTTTCTGACAGGCGTACTTCATGCCTGCCTGGAAACATCCGGCAAGCCCTAAATTCACTGGCAGATCCAGCAGATTGTAGCCCTTTTCCCGGCAGATCTGAGCCGTCCGGTCCCGTGAACCATCGTTTACCACAATATAGTCCAGCTCCGGATAATCCCGAATCAGCTCGTCCACCACAATCTCAATATTTGCTTCCTCGTTGTAGGCCGGGATAATCACCAGAACCTTGTTCATGCGTTCCTCCTGTCAAGTATCACATCACACACCTCATCCACCACGCTCATCTCCAAATCCGCATACAAAGGCAGAGTCAGCACCTGGGAAGCAATCCGTTCCGCTACAGGCGTAGCGTTTATGTCAAACTGATCCCGGTAGCACTGGTAACTGTTGACGCAGGGATAAAAATATTTCCGTGCGAAGATGTTTCGCTCTTTTAATGCGTCAAAAATCTGGTCCCGGTCCGCGCCGTAACCGTCAAACACCACCGGCATATAAGCGTAATTATAGCCCACCCGGAGATTTTCTTCACAAAGGCGAATACCGGGAACTCCGGACAGCCTCTCCCGGTAGCGCTCTGTCAGCTTTTTCCGTTTTTCAATCACCTGTTCCATATAGCGCAGGTTGCACAGCCCCATAGCCGCCTGAAATTCGTTCATTTTTCCATTGGCTCCTACATATTCCACACTTTCGTAGCCGGTAATGCCGAAGTTTTTAAGCTGATACAGCCGGTCTGTCAGCGCCGGATCCCGGTAAGTGACAGCGCCGCCTTCAATGCTGTGGAACACCTTGGTAGCGTGAAAGCTGAACATGGAAGCGTCTCCGAAACTGCCGGCTCCTACGCCATCCAGGGTCTCCCCAAAGGCGTGGGCTGCATCGTAGATTACTTTCAGATTGTGTTTTTTGGCAATATCATCAATTCGATCTACATCGCAGAGATTTCCGTAAACATGAACCGGCAAAATGGCGCAGGTTCGCTCTGTAATCAGGCTTTCAATCTGCTCTGCATCGATGGTGTAGTCCTTATCATTGATGTCGCAGAACACAGGAGTTAAGCCGTTTCGCACAATGGCGTGGGTGGTGGACGCAAAGGTAAACGGAGTGGTAATCACCTCTCCTTCCAGCTCCATGGCCTGTAAAAGCAGCTCCAGCGCCATGTGGCCGTTGACAAACAGCTCCAGGTTTTCTGCCTTCATATAGGTTTTTAACTGCTGTTTCAGCTCCTCATGGTAATCTCCCATATTAGTCAGCCATGCACTGTTCCAGATGGGCCTCAGCATCTCCACATATTCCTCCAGCGGTGGCAGAAACGAGCGGGTCACCATAATGGGAGCGTCATGCGTCTTTATCATTGGTCTCCTCCTTCATCCGGTACTCTGTATATCGTCTGGCGATATACTGTTCCCGAATCCGGCCCGGCGTCTCCAGGGGCCGGCCCATAAAACAATTCAGATGATTTCGTATCATATCATACCCAGCTTTGCAGGAAAAGGCCACGCCTCCTGCAAATCTGGGGTTGCATTCCAGAAAATACCACACCGGCAGTTCTTCTATTCCGGAAGAAACCGCCCTTTTTTTCTCCCTGCACTCAATAAACTCAAAGTTTACACAGCCCTTCACATTCAGGATTTCTGCAATCTTCCAGCACTGCTTTTCCAGCAGGCTGTCCCGAAATACCTGAACGGAAGTTCCGGCTCCGTTTAAGGTTCTCAAAAGCTCCCGCCTGGGCAGACACACACAATCCCCGGTTTCCGGATCCCGCACCACATCTGCTGTTACCACAACACCCTCTATCTTCGGCTGAAGCAGATAACGGTCTGCCTGGTTCCGGCACTGCTTTGCAGCATAAACCATCTGCTCCGGAGTTTCTATTATCTGAAGTCCCTGGCTGCTGCGGCCATCAAGCGGCTTTAAAACCAGCGGATAGGGCCACTGCTCTAAAGGCTCCCAGCCTGCCGCTTTCCATGTTTCCAAAGAAACCGCATCTGCCCGCTCATAAGCCTCAATCACAGGCAGCGCCTCTGCCAGCTTATATCCGGGAATGATCCGGCAAACCCCCTTTTCCTCCAAAACTGCAGCGCAGGCTTCCTTATTCCGGCACAGGGAGATGGCCTTCTCATCCGACATGCACACGACAGCCCCAAGGTCTGCAAAATCCTCTGGGTCTTCCAGCCGCCAGGCCTGCAGTACATCAATCTCCACATCCGTCAGCGGCATCAGATAATCTACAGATTCCCGGCTGCAGGCCTCTTTGATAAACGCCCTGTAAGCCGCCCTGTCCGTGGCATAGGGGGCGCGGTAAAATACATCCACATCCATGGAGTTTACTATCCATTCCGCCGGATAAATATCGCATCCTGCCACCCGGTATCCGTCCCGCCTGCAGGCTTCAATCACTGCCCCGGCGGCAAAAGAACCGATGGCCGTCACAAATACGGTTTTTCTCTGTTTCATCGTTCGATTACTCCTATATCCTCAATCCTTGCTGTTCCGGCGCTTCCGTTCCTTTACCAGATTTACCAGAAAGCAAAAGCTCTCCATTTTAAATGCTGCCGCAAGCCCTGTATACACCAGAACGCCGCATACAATCTGCACCGCAAGCTTCAGCCACACCGATATATCCGTAAGCCAGGCGCCTGCCGCCATAACGGCAATGCACATGACGGCCGAAAGTCCCGCCGACGGCATCACATCCATCCACTGGTGGGCGATACTGTAATCCAAAAGCTTTTTGTTGGGCGCCGCATTGACAAAGGTACACAAAAAATCCTGAAAGGCCTTGATACACACCATAACAAACACATTAAACTGCATTCCCACAATCAGAGCCACTACACTTAAGCCTTTTTTGATAATCTCCAGCTTCAGGAAAATATCACTGCGGCCTACCGCATTGACAGCCTGCAGATTGGTAATGTGAATGGGCCAGAAACAGTAGGAAATGCACATGATCCGAAGAAAAGGCACGCACACCATCCACTGCTCTCCAAGCAGCGCCAGAACCAGAGTATCCGCCACTGCAAAAAGCCCTAACAGCATGGGAATCACTGCAAAAGAGCTTAGACGGATGGCCCGCCGCACCATATCCCGCACCAACGCCTTATCTTCCTGGTTTGCAGCAAAGGCCGGAAGCAGCACCGCCTGAATGGCTGAGCCTAAATTGGCAGCAATCAGCTTGGGGAACTGCTCTCCGCGGGTGTAGCTGCCCAGCATTTCTTCATTATAAATCTTTCCAATCAAAAGTCCATAGAGATTGTTAAAAACCGTGTCCAGAAGAGACGCGCAGAGAATCTTCCAGCCAAAGGAAAACATCCCCTGCACCCGGCTGAACTGAAAGCACCTTCTGGGCCGCCAGGTCACCGTAACAAACAGCACTGCCATTAAACTGAAATAGTAGCTGATCTGCTGGCCCACCATAGCCCACACCCCAAAACCGGCATACGCCATGCCAATGCTGACTGCCCCGGAAACCAGGGAAGCCGCCAGGGTGGAAAAAAACAATCCTTTAAATTCCATATTCCTGGACACATAAGCCGACTGAACAGAAATTACCACGCCGGGGAACAGCACGATACCCAACACCCGGACAATGGGCTCCAGCACCGGAATCTGATAAAACCGGGCGATGGACGGCGCAGCCAGATACAAAAGCCCATAAACAACCACTGCCGCAGCCAGTTCAAAGTAGCAGACAGAGGAAAAATCCGTCTCGTCTGCCTGGATTTTCTGAATCAGCGCCGTGGAAAAGCCGCTCTGGACAAACACATTGGCGATGATAATAAAAATCATAATGATTCCCACCACGCCGTACTCTGCCGGAGTCAGAAGCCGGGCCAGCAGGATTGTGATAACAAACTGAATACCCTGAGAGCCGCCGTTTTCCAGAATCTTCCAGAACAGTCCGTCTGCTACCTTTCCCTTCATCTCTTTCTCTGCCAAAATCCCTGTCTCCCATCTGCTTATTGTTCAGGGCCAGGTAAAATTTAGGAAATGGCCCTGAACAACAACACTATTTTCTTTCTGTCCCGCGGCTGTGAAACCAGTCCTGCAGCCATCGGTAAAAGCCGGGCATGGCCCGCTCCAGACGGATAAAAAACCGGGTCCTTAAGTTCAATTCCCGGTAAAACTCCCGGTTCTTTTTATCTAAAACTTCCTGATACTGCCTGGTGTTTACCTGGGTCAAAAACACCAGCCGCCTGATGGCCCGGTCCACTACTGCCTTAAACCGGCCGCCGCTTTCCTTATCAAATCCCAGATACATACGCTTCATGGCCTCTGCGTAATCCCGCTGCTTCTTCTCATAGTCTCCCTGCTTCATCAGGGCGGTCCAGGACGCTGCGCCTCCCAGCCGGTATACACACATAGGCTCGTCCATATAGTATGCCCAGCCTCTGGCCGCAGCTAAAAGCTGCAGGGGAATATCTGCAATCGGCGCCTGCACATAAAAATCCGGCAGCTGCTTAACCATCTCCCTGCGAAACAAAAGAGAGGCCGTAGGATACCCGGAGGTTTTATCTATGATTTCCTCCGGCGATACCCGCCTGTCCCCCCGGTATGGCCGCATCTGCCGCTCTGTAAGCGCCCGCCCCTGAACCTCCACCTGAGCGCTGTGAAAGCACAGCGAACAGTCTGGATGCGCCTCCATAAAAGCCACCTGTCTGGCCAGCTTATTGGGGTCAGTCCAGTAGTCGTCCCCCTCGCACATGGCAATGTACCTGCCTCTGGCACGAGGGAAATTAAAGGTTCCGCTGATATTGGTAAGTCCCTGGGAATACTGGTTTTCCTTCTGTAAAATGGGAAAAATCCGATCCGGATACCGGTCTGCATACTCCTGGATAATCCGGGCAGTTCCATCTGTAGAGGCGTCGTCGTGAATCAAAAGCTCCCAGGAAAAATCTGTTTTCTGTGATAAAAACCCTTCCAGCGCATCCCGGATATAGGACTGCTGGTTATAGGTGATGCAGCAGACGCTGACCATTACCTCAGGTTTCTCTGTAGCCATCTTATCTCCTATTCATTTCCAAATCTATAACGATATTCTTACTTTTTTCTTGCCATTACCTTTTATTTTACAATATTGCCCACAAAATGTAAATCTCAACTGGCATTTTCCATTTAGTTGTGTTAGATTATCCATAGTAAGAACCATAATGGCAGATTTCCGTTTCATAGCTGCCTATCATCACACAGGAGGTTTACAATCATGTATCGACATAAAAAAGCCGGCCTGGTCATGCTTCTGACCGGTGTGCTTCTTACCAATACCGTAACCTGTGCATTCGCTGATGTAATCGGCCCCGGCTCAGATACCGGCCGTTCCAATGTCATCGATGCAACCGGAAACAGGCAGGATACAGACCAAAACAGCGGCCCCGGCGCCGGAAGCAGCGGAGCGTCTCAGGGCGGCACCATTACAGCCGGTTCCCAGACCCCGGCGGAGGCAGGACAGATACCCGGCGGAGAAACTGCAGCACCCACTGAAGGCGCTGACGCCCCGCCAGAAAGCACTGACGCTCCCTCTGAAACCCAGACGCCGGAAACCGGAGAGCTGACAGAGGAGCAGGCTGCTCAACTGCTGGCAGAGCAGGAGGCAGCAGAACAGGAGGCTGCAAAAATCAACAATCTTCTGGCAGTCCCAGAACGGCAGCCCCACCTGCAGACCACTGCCCTTTCCATCAGTCAGCAAAACTGGTCCGTTCCTTTTATCAACGACCAGGATATTGTTACAGACAACGCCGGCTTCAGCGGTATTTCCACCTTTATAGAAAACATCCACGGAGATGTGCTTTACCGCACCTACTCTACTGCCAACGGCTGGTCCGACTGGGCTTTAAACGGCCAACAGACCGCCAACAGAGAAACCATGGTTCCGGTAGAGGCAATTCAATACCGCTTTAAAGGCCCGGTTGCAGATAAATTCGACATTTACTACATGGCCACCTTAAGCGACGGCACCCAGACCGGCTGGGGCAGAAACGGCCAGACTGTAGGCACCATGGGACAGGATCTTTACATGACCGGCTACCGGCTGGCTTTCTTCCGCAAGGGAACGGCAGTAAACTTAAATACTGCAAACACCTTAAAAGCCGCCCACGCAGATGGCCCGCAGCCGGCAGACGGCGTACTGCGCTACATCCACGGCGGCGACGGTTCCAATTTCACCGGCTGGGGCTGGGTGGAAAACCATCAGTATTATTTCCAGGACTCCTATCCGGTAACCGGATGGCAGTATATTGACGGCTTCAAGTATTACTTTGGCGAGGACGGCCGTCTTGTGACAGATGTGGAGCATTTGCTGCCTGCAGGCGGTCCCTACATGCTGAAAATCAACAAGGAAATGAACTGTCTGACTGTATACGCCAAGGACGGAGAAAACGGTTTTATCATTCCGGTAAAAGCGTTCCTTACCTCCGTAGGCGATGATACCCCCATCGGCACCTTTAAAACCCCGGAAAAATACCGCTGGCGTCTGATGATCCACGATCTCTACACCCAGTACGCTACCCGCCTGGGGCCGGGTATGCCCATCCTGATCCACTCTATCATTTACGATAAACCGGATCCCTTTACTGTATGGGCCAGCACCTACAATAACTTAGGTATCGCCCGGTCTGCAGGCTGCATCCGTCTGGCCACCAGCGAGTCCAAATGGATTTACGACAACTGCGCCATCGGCACCACCGTTACGGTCTACAACAGCCCGGATCCCGGTCCGTTCGAGCGTCCCACCATTCTGTACGAGATTCCCTTTGAACAGACCTGGGACCCTACAGACCCCAATGTTACACAGGAAATGATCGACGCAGAAACTGCACGGCTCATTGCAAAGCTTAATCGCCAGTAAAATAGAACCTGATAACAAACCGGCACCGCCAGGACTTTTCCTGAGCGGTGCCTCTGTTTATTTCTTTATCCAGTTTTCCAACATCATAGCTGCCCGAATCTCCATCCGAATCCCCCAAAACCACAGCTTTGCCAAAGCCACCTGAAAGGGATTGATAAACAAATACTTCCGCATATAGTACAGCACGCTCTTTTCCCGAAGCCTCTGCCGGTCCATCTGTCCCTGAAAGGTTTTTCCGATAGACGCCGAATGCTCATGGCGATAGCTGCAGTTTAACAGCAATACGCTGCGGTAGCCGCCTGTTTTCAGCCGCCGCCCTAACACTGCCTCCTCCTGATAGAGAAACAAGCCTTCATCGTAACCGCCCTGCTCCTGAAACTTCTCTGCATCTATCATCAGCATGGAGCCGTGAAGGGCGTCCACAAAGGCCGCCTGTTTTCCCTCAAATCGAGATTCCGGATATTCCAGAAAACGCCGGAACAGCCTGTGGCTTACCGGCCCCATAGCCAGCAGCTCTCCTGCAAAGCCCCGCAGTGGCCAGCCGTTTCTCTGGCGGCCAAACCGGGCATCCTCCATGGTGGCCGCTGCTGCCGCCACATCCAGGTGATTTTCAAACACCCTCATCATTTTTTTCAGACAGTCCTCTGAAAAATCCACATCCGGATTAGCAATTACCACATGAGTGGCCCCGCAATGCTCTACCGCATAGCGGACGCCTAAATTATTTCCGGCCCCATAGCCTCCGTTTTTGAAAGCCTGAATCCCATGAAACTTTTTCTGCTCCTGTCCATTAACCGCTGCTTCCAGCTTTTCAAAAGAACCGTCTGTAGAACCGTTATCCACAAGAATTACATCGGACAGGGTCTTGTATCCACAAATCCGGAAAGCCAGCTTCAGGGCAGTGTCTGCATCGTTGTAATTTAAAATCACACAGCTTATCTTCATAGGCCTTTTCCCTTCCGGCCCAGCTTCTCCCCTGCGTGAGGAATGGTAACGCACATGGCCGCTGTCTGCAGCCTGGAGCTTTTCCAGAAACGATTTCGCAGAATATTCTGCAGCCGCCCGGCCACAGACTGATAAGGCAGCGCCAAGAATGCCCGCAATATCATCCGCTGGCGGCCATCCATCTGCTCCCAAAACCGTTTTCCAAAAGCATTGGCCTGAGCCATCATCAGGCGGTAGTTTTCCTCCACCTCCTGCTGGCGGGCCGGCCGCTGCCGGTATTCCTCCAGGCTGGCCCTGGCTCCCAGCACATTGGCCCCGTGCTGGCGGTACTGATAAAGAGAATCTGCTACATAGTCAATTACCCCAAAGCAAGACGCTGCCAGGGCAATCCACCAGTCATGCATAAAGCAGGTTTTCGGCGGCTTCGCCACTAACTTTAAAAGAGCCCGGTTCATCATCATGGCAGCGCCGGTTACTGGATTCTCCACCAGAATCTCCGCAAAGGAGGTGCGTTCCGGATTACATCCTGCATAGTAAAAAAAGCTGGGGCTGATTTCATTTAACGCTCCGTCCGTGACTTCCATATCCGAGTGAACCAGAATGGGACATTTGCTTCCCAGTCCCTTTTCCAACTGCTTCATCCGCTTCAACTGCCGCTTCACCTTATTGTTGAACCAGACATCGTCCTGGTCGCTTAACATCACATAATCACTCTTTCCCTCTTTAGCTGCCAGAGATAACAGCCAGAAGAAATTTCCGGCTGCGCCGGGCATAGGAACCTCTTCTTTATTTCTGTGAAACAGAAAAATCTGATCTGGATACCATTTCTGGTAGTCTTCCAGCAACTGCCGGGTGCCGTCATCGGAGCCGTCATCTGAAATCCAGATTCGAACCGGCACGGTCTGGGCCAGAATGGAATCCAACTGCTGCTCCAAATACCTTATTCCCTGGTAAGTAGCCATCAATACGGTTATCATACTTATCCTTTCTTACGGGTTTCCACAAATTTCATCCCCATCCGGCAGCTAAGTTCCCACCGGATGGCCGGACACACTGCCGTCACATAATCAAGCCCATGGTAAGCCAGCATGTAAAGCCGCTTTCCCGGCTCCTTCTTTGTCCCCGCCCAGGGGGTCTGGGCCAGGTACATCTCATAGGCCCGCCGGTAATGGTTCAGATTTCCGGCAATCCAGGGCCGCTCATCTCCCATATAATGAACGATGACCGGGTGACGCTTGGCCCTGGCAAACTCCTCCGCCGTTACCGCCCGGTAGGCAGGGCCGTATTTCGTCAAGGCCCGGTAAGAAAAGTACCGGTAATTGGTGAAGAAATTATATTTTGGCGGCAGGCTGCAGACGCGGCCTTTCAGACCGCCGTTTAACACATCCTGGTCGCTGGCAAACAGTTTTCCCCCCTTGGATTTCCAAAAATCCAGAAGGGTTTCCTGCACTCCCTCTGCCCGCCACCGGGCCAGGTTTACCAGCAGCACACCGGAGTTGTAATAAGCGTCCTCCGGCCCCAGATCAATGGATCTGCGCACAGCCGGATAAATGGTAGGTTCCATCACCGCCCCCAGAATACAGTCTCCCAGTTCCCGGCTCCACAAGCCTTTTAAGGACTGAAGCACGATCGTATCGCAGTCTAAGTACAGCACCCGCTCCACCGATGCCGGAAGCATCTCCCCCATAAACAGCCGCAGCATAATGCTGACATCATAGCCGCCTAAATCTACCGGATGAGAAAACCGGCTTTCCAAATCGTCCATGTCAACCAGCTCCAGGATCCGTCCATAGCGGTCTGCAATTTCCTTAAGCCCATTCCTGCCGGCCTCCGACAAGCCCATAGACAGCACAAACACCCGGATTTCCGGAAAATCCCGGTTCCGGTCAAACAGGGAACACATGGATGCCGCCAAATGTCTGGCGTAGCCGTCATTGGAGGCGTAAACCACCTCCAGCCTTTCCTTTCTGCTCACTTCAGATACACTCCTCTGCTTTCTTTAAAGCCGATGCAATTACCTTATCCATGTCGTAATACTTATATTCTCCCAGTCTGCCGCCGAAAATCACATGGGGTTCTGCCTTCGCCAGCGCCTCATATTTCCGGTACAGAGCCTGGTTCTTTTCATCATTGACCGGATAGTAGGCTTCCATACCCTCCTGCCAGTCTGCCGGATACTCCCTGGTAATTACCGTAGCAGGCTGGGCGCCGAACTCAAAGTGCTTGTGCTCAATCACGCGGGTGTAGGGCGTTTCCCGGTCTGTGTAGTTGACCACTGCCACCCCCTGGTAATTCTCCTCCTGAAGCACCTCTGTCTCAAACCGCAGACTCCGATACTCCAGCTTCCCATACTGATACTGGAAGTAAGCGTCAATGGCGCCGGTGTAAACGATGGTCTCTCCCAGGCTGTCGTAGTGCTTCCTGTGTTCCAGATAGTCCGTCCCGGTCTCAATATCGCAGCCTGCAAACAGCTTTTGGATGATTACATTGTAGCCGCCAATGGGAATCCCCTGATACAGATCGTTAAAATAGTTGTTATCATAAGTAAAACGCACCGGAAGCCGCTTGATGATAAACGCCGGCAAATCCTTGCAGTCCCTGCCCCATTGCTTCTCCGTGTAGCCCTTTACCAGCTTTTCATAGATGTCTGTGCCTACCAGGCTGATAGCCTGCTCCTCCAGATTTTTCGGTTCCCCGGTTACCGCCCCCTTCTGCCGGTCAATGATCTCCCTGGCCTGGGCCGGTGTGCTGATTCCCCACATTTTACTAAAGGTATTCATGTTAAAGGGCATATTATACATTTCCCCTTTGTAATTTGCCACCGGGCTGTTGGTGTAGCGGTTAAACTCCGCCAGTTCATTTACATAATCCCAGACTCTCCGGTTGCTGGTGTGGAAAATGTGAGCGCCGTACCGATGCACATGGATTCCCTCCACATCCTCACAGTAAATGTTTCCTCCAATGTGATTCCGCTTTTCCACTACAAGGCAGGTCTTTCCCTTCTTTCTGGCTTCATTAGCCCACACACCTGCATAAAGACCGCTGCCCACCAGCACATAGTCATATTTTTTCATTGGAACCTCCAGTTTGTACTAAAAACTAAAAAGCTCCCTTTATTTTACTATAAAGATTTGGGAAATGCAAATATTGTGGAAACGGATCCATATGGATTGCAACTGCAAAAAATAATTGCAAACCAGACAGGGGTGTGTTATAGTTAGACTTACTTATCGCAGAAATTCATTCTGCTTTTTCCAGGAACAGTTCTATCTGTTCTATCAAAGCCCTTTAGGGCGTGTGGCGTTTCGCCATCCTGTTACCCATTCTTTACTTTTCTGCCTGTGTTTTGTGTTGCCAAAAATTCAATTCATGGGATATAATGAAAGGAGATAATCTATGAAACCATTGTC
>CATOIK010000026.1 GCA_951800645.1 uncultured Eubacteriales bacterium
ACTTGGCTGGGAAACCCCTGTAGTTGTCGCATAAGTTTTCCAGTTAAGTTCAAAAAGACCATTAAAGTTTGTATAGGGGTAGTCTGCGCTTTTTTGGCCACCCGGAAGTTAATGTTTCACAGTAAATTAAAAAAGAGTCCGGTTCACCGGACTCCCGCGCCGGAGCGCGTCTGCGTTAGCAGACATTTTCCTTAAGCGCAAAGTGCGCATCCCGCGGAGCGTTTTTGTTTCATAGGGCGAACTTTCCTATGAAACAAAAATAAGGGCTCAGCATTTGCCGAACCCTTGCTATGAAGAAGATGGGAGTCGAACCCGTAATACAGAAAATGGAAAAACAGCGATTTTCCGTTATTCCTTGTAAATACAAGGATTTTCAATGTTTTCATTATTCTTGTATAGACGCAAATCTTCTATTATTATACTCATTTTTCTGTATGATACAACACGAAATGCAGCACGAAACTAATTTGGGATATATAAATATGGGGTGGGGGAATCTGCAAAACACATATGATATAATATTCAAAAAGGAGGTTCTTCTTATGACAGACGAAAAAAGATTTCATTCTCCACCAGCAACAGTGTATTTTATTATTTAAGAAAAAATCAAGGGCAGGCACAAAACATGCCCGCCCATATCAAACTATTCCACCAGCCCCGGCCACCGCAGCGCACCATTCTGATCTGGCGTCAGGGTAACCGGCTCCGTCTGCATACGGCCCTTATCATCCATGATGTACCACTTGACATCTATGGTCTGCTGTCCCTTAACCATGGCACCATCGTGGCCCAGATAGTACCAGTCTCCATTATATCGATACCAGGTGTCAGTAACCATCATACCGGCGCCATCAAACCAGTACCACTTGCCGTTATCCTTATACCAGGCATTACGGATGGGCTCGCCGGTATCATCCAGGTAATAGCGCCAACCGCCGTCTTCCTGCTGCCAGCCGGTTTTTGACTGCATGGCTGCAGCCACATCGGCCTTAAACTGTTCCCAAGCATCCGGATGGTCTACAAACCATTTGGGGCAGATCTTCCCAGTCACATCATGGTGCCGGATCAGGCCGCCCTGCTGCGGATCCAGACCCCAGCGTTTGCAAATATCCGCACACAAGGCCACATAGGACTGATATGTGGCATCTGTAAAGAGGCCGGTGGCATCCGGATGACAGGCCTCGATACTGATCGTGTAGCCGTTTGCCTGATTGGTACACCAGCTGATCTCCTCCTCCGGAATCATCTGGATAATCTCGCCATCAAGTCCAATGATATAGTGAGCACTGGCCTTGGTAGTATGTGTATCCTTTAAGTTCTCGAAGTAATTCCGGTTGGCCTGGGCGCTAGTACCGGGATTGCCAATATAGTGGCAGGCAATGGACTTAGTCCTGCCGCGCCGCGTTCCCGGCCGATTATAGTTGCTGATTGTAAGGTACTGTCTGTCAATCTCCATAAAATCCTCCCAAAATAAAGTCCTATATACTCAGAACCTGTTGCGATTTTTATACTTTTGTTTTTCGTTGGCCTTTCTGGTAAAATAGAATATGATATAGATAGCTAAAAAATGTGAGAAGTATTTCTTCCATGCAGTAAACGCCTCTGTAATGGCGCTGCTCCGAATCCCGGACAAGTATATCCAGGAAAGAGGCGGTTGGAAATCCGACAAGATTATGAAACGAGTATACACACAGACATTTGCTGAGGAATGGGAACGAGTGGACGATACAATCGATGAATACTTTGAAAATATCTTAGATAGCAAAGAACAAAAGAAAAAAGAACGGTCTGAACAAACACAAAAAATAAGAGCCTGGCATTTACCAAGCTCTTGCGCTGCAGAAGATGGGAGTCGAACCCGTAGTACAAATAGCGGAAAACCCTTGATTTTCCGTTGTTTCTAGTAAATAAAGGATTCTTCGTTGTTTTCATTTTTCCTGTATCGGTGCAATTTTTCCATATTTGCACACATTTTTCTGCATGATGCAACACGAAATGCAACACGAAAAGAATGGCGGCAACCCTTGGAGGACTGCCGCTTTCGTCCTTATTCTGCCAGCCCCGGCCACCGCAGCGCACCATTCTGATCTGGGGTCAGGGTAATCGGCTCCGTCTGCATACGGCCCTCATCATCCATGATGTACCACTTGCCGTCAATGGTCTGCTGCCCCTTTACCATGACCCCATCACTGCCTAGGTAGTACCAGTCTCCCTTATATCGATACCAGGTGTCAGTCACCATCATACCGGCACCGTCAAACCAGTACCAGCGTCCATTATCCTCGTACCAGGCATTACGGATGGGCTCGCCGGTATCATCCAGGTAATAGCGCCAACCGCCGTTTTCCTGCTGCCAGCCGGCTTTTACCGCCAGAGACCAGTCCGGCAGGCCGTAGCCCAAAATCTTGCCATAAGACCGGCTGTAGGTCTTTTGACATACCCCGCCGCCGTTTTCAATGACGCCGGATGCGCCGGAGGTGTTGCCCTCAATGGTTTTAATCTTAGTGGCCGTTACCTCCATAACAATACCAGTGTGATAAGCCCGCTGGCCGTTGGTGAAGAACACCACTGCACCAGGCTCCGGCGTCTGGCTCCATCGGCCGGCTTTTTTGAACTGATTGACGCCGGTTGGACAGTAATGATACAGACTGCCGCCTAGCATCTTCCGGGCTGTATCGAGGCAAAATGCCTGTACAAATACCTCCGACACAAATATGGCGCACCAGGGCTGCGCCTGGTAGTTTCCGCAGGTGTGGGCCTTGTAATCCCTGGCAAAACAGGTATAGTTGTTACTGCCAGCGTTGGCAGTGAAGTCGTCCAAGTGGGCGTTGCTTTTCTTTTCCAGGTAGCCTACCCAATGAGCTGCCTGGTCAATCAGCTTCTTTACTGTATTTTCCATAGGTTCCTCCAATCAAAAAAGCCCCTGTCTTTCCAGGGCCTGCTGCGATGTCGCAATCTATTATCTTTGTTTTCGTTGACTTTTCTGGCAAAATGGAATATGATATAGGTAGCTAAGGAATGTAGCTATATGTCCACGGACATGACGAAAGCCCCGGAGTGCCAGCTCCGAGGCTTTCTTGCTTGTTACGGTAAGCTAATCCGTTCAGGCTGTTGCCGCCTATTTATCTCTGTCCAACCATTTGCAAATGTAGTAGCCAGCTACACTTGCCAATACAGAGATAAGGAATGTAACTATGTATTCCACGGACACCACCTCCTTTCTGCTGGAGGTTCGGCAGCTCCTACATCATATCACATATTTTGCCACAATTCTACATCATTTCAGTTGCGCCGGCACAAAAACGGCGCCCGGCATAACCCTGCCGGCGGGAGATAACCGGATCACCTCCTACAGGTCATCATCTTCTCCAGGTACTTCTACTGCTGTCTCAATCTTCTTTTTAACAAATCGTAAAACAGGACTTAAAACAGGGATAGTCACGCCAGTAGCCTCACAATTCTCTGTAATACTAATCAATTCGTTGATAACCAGCCAAGATGCCACCATGGCTGCAAACAGAAGCGGGAATTTCATTTCGATATGCAGCGTAGCAGTTACATAGGAAATCATACAGTCAATCCCAAATCCAACAAAAATTAGTATGTACATCATGATCTTTTTGACGATTCCTGCAAATGACTTCTCGCTGGTAATCTTCTCGCCATTTACCCTGGACGCTGCCAAACCTGTAAAATAATCAATGATGTTACATGGAATCAGCAGTGCCAGCGGAACTGCCAGGATTCCGAAGAAGCTAAAAAAAGCTCCCACTGCGGCGCTGATCACATATTCTAACGATTTTTCCTTCATGGTTTTTTACCTCCTGTCAGTCGTGGTCACAGTCTGCATGGCCAGGACCGCCCGGCTGATGCCCCGGATACTGGATGGTACTGGTTCCAGGCGTTACATCACCATGACGCTCATGGTCATCTCCAGTGCTTAATACCTGATTCTTCGGTTCAGGAGCAGACACACCGGTTGCCGGGCCGTAGGGGGTGTTAGGGGTTTCAGATTTGTGTTTGATACTCATAATTTTATCCTTTCTGCCAGTTTACGGATGGCTCCGATAATATAAAAATAAGCCGCACATGGCGGCAGGTTGCACTTAAAAACATTTACACTAAGCTGATACGATCAATTCGGTAATCAACAAGCGGAGACCAAACTGTCGAGCAAAATATTCCCAGTTTCGCCACATCAGAATTTCCAGCAAGAGTATTTAGAGGAATTCTGGCCGTTACCCAATCTGTATAGTAGACATTAACCTGGACTTCACTCTCAACACCAGTTCCAGTAGCTTTGCTGATTCCCCATTTCATGTAATAATCTGGGGCACCTCCAGATATGATCTGAAAATGCACTTCAAGATATGCCTTTCCTAAGCAATTAACATTTAAGAAATTGACAATCCAATAATTAGATTTCGTTTCAAACGGATTCGCAATAATATATTGCCCTTCCCATTTTCCAAGTCTCATTTCCATATTCTTTGCAATTCCGTTGTAAAACAGATCACTTGCACCAGCTACATACCCTTCCCATGTTCCCACTGGTGATTTGCTCCCATCTGGAAAGGTGATCTGCGCCCCTTTTTTGATGAGATTCGCCGGAATACTTACCGCCGGTACGGTAATGTTTCCAGTCATATACTTTCCGTTTACAGCACCGGTCTTTGCAGTCGTACCTGGATTCAGGGTCATTGCCCCCTGGGTTGCTATGGCCTGGTCTACATACCCGGTTCCGTCATGATACCCCTCCGGAATTGCAACTTTACCATTGATCCCAAGGCGGCTTGTCCATGCTCCCCGCTGGGTTACTGCCGGACCGGTTACCTTTCCGCTCCCGTCATGGTGACCTTCCGGTATGATAATGCTGCCATTCATTCCTACGCTTCCGTTCCAGTTTCCTCGCTCCGGCATCGTGCCTTCCTGTCCAGCAATTCTTACACCTTCTTTCCATGCTGACGGATCTGCTGCACCAATATCTTGGCGCAATTTATCAAGCCCAATTTTGACTGTCCCTCCACATACTCCTGACGGATCGCCTATATTTCTCCTGTAAACCCCTTTTGGAACGCCTATATAATAGTCGTTATTCTGCATATATGACAAAGGAGATTCTACTGACATAAAATGGTCTTTCAAAGTACCCTCTACAACCTCATCGTTGGAATCTCTTGTTAAGGCCATTTCCCCCTCAGGAATGTCTTCTCTTGTAACAGTTACTTCATCCGAGGTAACACCACCGGAACCTTTTAACAATATAGCTTCCGCCATCTCCTATACCCCCTTTGCCTGTACTTCAAAATCTACTTCCGGCTTTTTTCGATAGCAGTAAAATGTTATCTTATCAGTTCCTGTTACTGCCCTATCCACACACCCCCAGGCTTTACTTTGAGCCCTTATGGTATCTGCATTAGAGCCTGATGAAACAGATAACCCAATCACAGGACGGTCTTCCGCGGTAACTCCTTTTACTGTAACCGTCTGAGTGTATGGCGCCGAACCCCCGCTCCAACCAGTTTTAGAAACTGATAAAACCACGGCATGGTTCAGTCTATTCACTTCTGCATCCAGTTCGCAGAGCGCTTTTTCCATTGTGTCCGCATTATGGTTGAGGTCATCCACAGACACAAAATCATTTGCTTCCGGTTTCCGAAATCCATATTTTTCAGTCGTATTCATATTTTCACCGTCCTTATCTCTTTCCAGGTATGCCCTACCGCCTGTGCCCAGGTCAATGCGTCAATATCTGACCAAGTATTATAAACATATTCATAATCTACCGCCAGATGAGCCGGCTTAATTTCTTCAATAGTCATCTTCAAATCCGCCATATTTCCGGGGATACCCAAAGTGCCTACAAATTTTACCGTAAAACGATAATGGGGATTGTCCTCAATAACCTCCACGGCGCCGTTAGAATACCGACTGGCCGTATCCACAATCATTGCCTTAGTCGTAGTTCCTACACCAGATATTTTTGCAAGAACCCTCTCCCGGCGAAATTCTGGTGTTTTCGATGCATCTACTTCAAGCCCTAAAATCCGCTCCCACCGTTCCAAAAGGCCATTTGCAGTAATAGGAAAGCACTGGTTCACTGTATCGGTCAATCCTTGACCTAAACTTTCTGTCTCATCTGAAATAATGCCCTGCAGAATCCGCATCGTCTCATTCTTCTCATAATAGTCAGGAAGTAGCATCATCAAGTCCAAGCACACTCACCTCCGATAATTTTACAGTCCCTTTTACCGGAACCTGCCGTTCCCCCACCGTAATATTTCCAGCAGTTCCGTTGAGCAGCAGTGCATTAAAATCTTCCACCCCAGGAATATCCAAAAGCAGACTGCCCAGTTTCGCATGGCTTACCCGGTAAATAGTAAATACAGTATCTTTCAAAAAGTTATCCACCACAGCCTCAAAATCCTTTTGCACATCAGTCAGGTTCCGGCTTTTATCCAATAAAACATTGGCAGTAACATTCACAGTTAGTGCATCCGGACTTTTTACGGTCACTCTGGCCCCAATCGGGCGTACAGTCTCAATGTGTTCTGCTACCAAATCTGGCAATGATTCAGAAATGCTTTTGTCACTATCCACGACTAAAACCATCACAGTTCCAGGGCCGTCTGCCAAAGGGAATACTTTTGCTGCACCGGCTCCTGGCACTTCCAGCGCCCACAACTGATAGTGGAAAGCGTTTCCAGATGTTGCTGGTAGCTGTACCTTAGTGTAAAATTTCTCACGCAGTGCTTCGTCAGTCTCCTCATCTGCTCCCGGAGCAAGAACATCTGACAAAGTTGCCGTAATACCAGTAATTCCATTCGATACTGGCTGCATCGCTCCGAAATACTGATTTCCTATATTTCCAGGTGTTTCGCAGGTTGCCTTGTAGGTATTTTCTTCCAACTGTTCCGTTACCACATACACCAGATCCTGGATTCCCCACCGAGTTCCCAGTTCTACCGGCACCGACGCAATCATTTTCCGAACTGCCTGCACAGCTGCTTTCCGGGTGACACCATAAGATGCCACCACACGGTCCAGATATTCTCCGACTGCAGTGTCCGGAAAAACTAAATTCACAAAATTATCAAGCTGAAAATTCTGCTGCGCCAGAAAAAAAGCGCACGGGGCAATCGCATCATAAATAACACTGCCCTCTCTCTTGTCTACATTATCCGGTACTTTATCCAGCATAGCCTGGAGCAGTTTTTCATAAGTCATTTTCACACTTTCACCTCTGTTTCCATTTCAAAATCCCCGTAGATGCTAAAAACATCAAAGGCGCAATGGCAGCAATCTCCTGAAAAGTCAAACTGAAATCCATCTACTTCCCGGATCCGGTCGTCCTTCAGCAGAGTTTCCTCGATCATCCGCCGCATTTCTGCCCGAACATAGGCCCGTTCCTCTCCGATCAACTCCTTCCAGGCGATTCCGTACTGAAAGCTATAAATTGGATACTCGTATTTCTCTGTAGCTAACCGTTTATGTATCGCCTGTTTCAACGCTTCCAGTTCATCCACAAACCCTTCTATTTTTGTTTCTGACAGTTTGTAGGTTCTGGCCTGATAAGTCTGATCCTGCACCAGCAGATTTGTTGTAAGTTCTGCCATCATAGCCCTCCTGTCGTCTGATATGGCTTTCCAATGATTTCCAAAATGAAATATTCTCTCCCTCGGTCATTTCGTAAAAGCCGAACCCGATCCCCAGAGCTTAACCGGCCAACCATATTCCCGGTAACCATGCTCATTGGTACCGGAAGGCTCCCGACCATGATCGCAGTTCCTGTATAGGTACCCACAAGCACTGCAGCTGGCTTCCGGCTTTTCATGTAATTGTCTACAATAGTTTTTATCGCATCAAATAGTTCCTGGGCGCTTCCTTTGTCAGTCACCAGTCATCACCTCCACAGTCATTGTGTGCACAGGCAAAAAGTCATGAGTTACCTTCTTCACGATTAGTCTCCGGTTCAATGCAATGTCGGCAATACTGCCATATACACTGTTCCCGGCCCGCACCCGGAGATCGCCCAGACATTCCAGCTTCAAAGTTTCCTTTTCGTGATTATACAGTTTCAGAAGATTGTTCGCCCGCTCCTGGGCCTTGGCTGCATTGTCTACGCCGGACGGCGATGATTCCAGATACTGTAAAAGGCCATACCGATTCACTGCCTCCTGATCATGGGCGGCTCCAACATCGATCTGACCACTACTCTCATTCTTCCACACAACCTTAACCTGATTGTAATACTCATCATCAATGGATTTTTCCCAGCTATAGCCCGTACAAAGGCTGTCATCGCCCAGTACCAATGGGAGTTGAAGGTTTCGCATATTCCACAGACAAACCTTTCCATATTCGTCCCGCAGACAATAATGCTCCTGGGTTCCTACCAGTGTGTCAGACACAGCCTGCACCACATGATCCAGCCAGGACTTTTCATAGTCGGCGATGGTTGGGATAACAAAGCCAGGATCTTCAATGGTTCCCGGCGTCATGGATTGAAAGGTGCACATACTTTCCACCAGACTTTTAAGCGTGCCGTTTTCCAACACAATAATATCTTTGTTCTTGGCTCTCCGGAGTTGATCATAAGCCTTAATGGTTACTATCTGGCCGGACCCTCCGTCTCTGCTGTCTCCAGACACTTTATAGACAGATCCAAAAAAGATGCCATCGGCCTGATTATTCTCTGTCAAGCGGACAACATCTCCATTTTTAAGTACCAGGCCATCGCTAATATAAGACAGATCCAGGCTGCTGGACCCCTCATTCAAGGCTTCTGTCCATGAAATTTCCTTACACATTTCAGAAATGTCATAAATATATCCCTGGCTCTCCACCAGTATCTCCACGCTGCCACCTCCTACGCTGGAATGGAAAGAACCTGCCCCGGATAAATCAGGTTAGGATTCTTAATGGACGGATTGGCCGATGCGATCTTTGGGTACTGGCTGCCGTTTCCATAGTACCTCTTGGCGATCGCCCAAAGAGTATCTCCTTTTTGCACCGTATGGGTCTTATTCTCCGTTACCGCCGGGTTTGATTCCGGAGAAGCCGCAGGTTCTTCCTGCTTTACTGTCGCCGCAGGTGTTTGTACTGCCACATATCGCTTACCGGGCGCTTTGTACTCCTGCAGCTTAATAGTCAGATACTTGTCACCTTCCTCTCCCGCCTTTTCTACCGAATCCACACTTTTTACCAATACCAGAACGCTGATATCATCCGTAATGTCGTTGGAGGCAATAAAACGGATTGGTTCCATATTCTTCTGGGCCTTGCGAAACATCTTTTCATAATAATCGGCATCTGCCTTTGCACCGGAATTAAGATAATGATAATCCTGGCTTGGAAACTCTGCCTCGAAGCTGAATTCTTCCAAGCCGCAATGGGAAGGAACTGAAACCTGGCCGGTTCCAAGAACCTGATAGGTTTCTACATTCAATTCCCTGCTGCGCTTTATTTCCTCCGGATTAACCGGCAGCTTATACTTTTTCCCATTGCGCTTAAAATAAACCGAATAGGACATTATTCAGGCACCCCCTCCGGGCCGACAGTAATTGCATCCTTAAGGCGCTCTACCACATGGCCTAAAACACTGTCTGTATCTGCTTCCTTGGTAATTGGGCCAGAAAACTCCACACGGATATTGGGAGCCAGGGTATTCTGGGAAATCCGGGCCACATAATCTCGCTCTGCCAGTTTCCGCATCCACTCAATATCCTCTTTATTTTCCACCTTTACGGCCCCGCCTGCGCCGGTTCCTTTGACCGTAGCCGGATTTCCTAGACCGCCAAACGGCTCTGGCATGTAGCTGCCTCCGCCTGTTCCAATTCCAGACAAATCCGGAGAGAAGCCAGAAAGGAAACCAGAGGCTTTTCCTGCCAGATTACTTCCGGCATTGTATCCCTTTGCAGCCATAGCCGACACATCCATCAGCTCGGGCTGTTTCACATACTCTTTCCATCCGCTCTCGTCTTTGATTGTGTTGATTTTACTTTCCAGTCCTGATTTAAAACTTTCCAAGCCAGAAGTAATACTGACCTGCACTCCTGGAATTTTGTTAATGATATTTTCAATCGACCTTGCCATGTTAAGGATATATCCTACGCATGTGTTAGCCATATCCAGGAACAGAATTTTTACCGCCGCTGTCGGGTTATGAAACACATTCCCGATAAAGTTTGCAAGTATCGCAAAACCAGCCTGTGTCGGATAAATAAATGTGTTATACATAAATGCATATAATGCGAAAAATGCTGCTCCGATCACCCCGGTTGCGCTGATACTGGTACCGGCGAAATGATTAACCGCCGCCACGCCTGCATAAAACAGCCCAATCAAAACAATTATCCCGCCAATGATCCAAGTAAGCGGACAGGCAAGGAGGGCGCTGTTATAAACAAACTGCGCTGCCGATGCAGCTGCTGTATTCCCTGTCAACACGCCATAGCCTATTGACAAAAAGGTAGTAACTGCTGTATAAGCTCCCATTACTGCAGACGCCGCAATCTGCGCCCCCTTTGTCAACAACAATACGCCATGGTATAGTGCAAAAGCGCCTGCAACACCAAACACAAGCGGCCCCAGAATATCCATGTACTGCCCGACAAACTCCAGGCCATCTAAAAGCAGATTTACCGCCTCTGCCGCCATATAAATGGTGCCAGTCAGATTATTTATCACTGCCTGTCCCATGTCAGAATTAAGCATACCGTTGATTCTCGTGAAAATCCCGCTGAATGCTTGTATCCCGGTATTCTTAATCTTGTTCCAGACATCGGCGAAGGTCATAGGCATACTGTCAAATTTCGCATTGATATCATCTGCCGCCTCAAACATGGCATTTTTGATAATGTCGGAGGTAATTAATCCCTTGGAAGACAGCTTTTTCAATTCGCCCTTACTCTCTCCTATATACCGAGCAATGGCATCCGCTACCATCGGAGCATTTTCCATAACAGACCGAAACTCATCCCCCTGCAGCCTCCCTGCTGCCATTGCCTGAGTAAGCTGTAAAAAGGCTGCTCCCTGTTCTGCCTGACCCGCACCGGAAACCTTTAAGGATTTATTCAGCAGCTCCGTAAAACCGACCGCTTCCTGATTGGTTTTAAAACTGTCTCCGGCCAGCATCCGCATCTTTGCCACTGCATTCGCTGTCTCTGTGTAACTTCCTCTGGAACGGTTCGCCGATGCAAAAACATCACTCTGCAATGCGGCCTGCTCGGCAGGGGATGAAGTAATCATGCCAAGCCTGGCATTGGTATTCGTATAGCTGTCCACAATATCCATACCTTTTTTTACTGCCGCCAGGCTGGCCACGGTACCGATCAGCTTCTTAAGGCCACTGTTTGCGCGGCTGGCCTTTTTTGACATTACATCCAGGCCGTCCCCTAATCCTTTTACTTTTGGCACTGCGCCGGATGCCCCCTTTCCCATCTTATTAAACGAATCGTTGGTTTTATCCGCTGCCTTGGAGGCGCCCAGCATCTTTGTCATGGCCGTATCTGTGCGGTTTATCATCTTGTTGATCTGGCTGCTGTAACCGTCCATCAGTTTAAACATAGCGCTCAATGTAGGCACACTATTCACCTCCTACCTCATCTGATTTGCCAGGCGCTTTTCTTCTTCAATCCGAAGGTCAATGCTGGCATAGATAAACGCCCGCTCCCGCTGAGAAATTCTCTCCAGCTGGGACGGGCGTATATGCAGCTTCTGCAGAGCGAAGTGAGCATAGTTTAACTCGGGATCGCCCTGCTTGATTAGTTTTTTGCTTCTTCAATGTCTTCATTTATATCCTTGTCAAGACCAGACAGCTCTTGTACTGCTTCCATGAGAGTTCCATACTCTCCTACATACAACATGGCCGATAATACCTTATCTGCTCCTAAAACGCCGTAAGCCTTCTGCAGCTCTGCATTGTTTAAGTCCGGCTCCACTACAGCCATAGCTACCATCTCGCGATTGTAATTGATTCGGTTGAACTGCTCCACCCCGGTCTTTTTATCCACGCTGCGGTGCTTCTTAAGTAATGCCTCGTTCTCCTGCTGGGTGATAGGCCGAATCACAAAAGGAACCGTCCTCCCATCTTCCTGGAAGCGTTCTGAAACAAATACCTCCTGTTTTTCTATCTTCACAGGATGCAAAAATGCACTTAATGATGCCATAATGATTTCCTCGCTTTCTTTATCTCATATTCTCCGGGAGCATATAGCTCTCCAGATCATCCAAATCATCAAAGGTAAAGTCCGTTTCTGTCTTGTTGAGTTCCTCACTCTCATCGTCCAGATATGCCACCGGTACTTTTGCCAGGATGACACTGCGCATCGATACCACACGCCGACCGATGGTAGCCGCCGGGTCTTCGTTGGTAGTCTGAATACTGATAGCCGGTGTCTTCCCCTCCTTGATGTACCGCTGATAGGTTTCAAGAGCTGCCGGGCTTACATTGTAAATGGACATACTGCCTTTTCCTTCAGCGGCAACAACTTTATGCTGCTTCATCCGGTGGCCTAAAAGCCGTTTTGCCACTACAGTAAACTCAATGCTTGCCTCAATCTTTGACAGCTCAAAGAAGTACCGGTTCTGTCCGTCCACCGTGATGTAGGCACTGCCCTCACTGCCGGTTACCAAGTCACTGATTTTCGTATAATTCTTTCCAGCCATGTTTATTCACCTCCTAAGATAAATTGACCGTGATGTAAATCTTTTCCACGCTATCCACCGGCTGCACTGCTGCGCTTACCACCACCGCATCAGAATCTATTCCGGTAGCCACCGTGATATCATCGGCCTCAAAGTTCTGGATTGCAGACATGTTCTGCAGGGTGTTAAAGTAATCTACCAAAGCCGCTTTAAGCAATGCCCTGCCATCTGCGTTATTGTTAACTTTTCCCACATAGTTACTCTCAAAGATTGTCGCAATATCATTGGCGATATTGTCAATCGTCCGGATAACACGGTTCTTGGTAAGCATCTTTCCTTTTTCCGTAGTTACCGTGGTAAGGGAGTTGATATCGTAGACCGCGGTCACATTCTGGGCGCTGTCTACTTTAAAGATAAATTCTCCCGCTTTAACCGCTGTTTCCATCTCGCTCTTCGTCTTCCTCGGCACCACATCTACAGCCCCTACATACTTCATGCCAGTATTTGAAGTAGTGATGCTGGCTCCGGCTGTAGCCCCGGCCACCCATGCGGTAGTTTCCGCTGCTGTTAAGGTAGTTCCATCCGACAAAACAACGCCCTGAGTCACATTAATGATGCCCTCTGAATTCGCCACATGGTTCGCAAGCACCGCCTGACACTTAATCCCCTCATCCTCACGCATTGCCTTAATCCAGGCAGTAATTGCAGTCTTATTGGCAGATGCAGTCTCCGGCTCTGAATCGTACGGATAACAAAGGGTGTTAAACTGTACTGTTTTAAGCACCGCCAGTGCCTCGGTAATGGATTCTGTATTGTGATTCTCCGGCAGCTTATAAAGCAATACCGTCTTTGCCTTTTTAAGTGCCTCTGTGGCCAGTTTCTTGTCCGCTGATGTGGCATTATCCGGATATGTCGACTCCGTAGCCGTGATGGTATACATTTTCCCATCTTCTCCCACAGACAACTCCTGCAAAATTACCACAGTTCCCCGGTCTCCCGGAGTGATTGACAGGGGCTCATTCGTCCGGATATTGATATAGGCTCCGGGCAGTACCTTGTTCTGGGATTCCCATGTGCCTGCCATAGGTTAGTCCTCCTTTATCTCTTCATTCTGGGTCATGGTCTGCATCTGCAGCGTGGAATCCTCTCTAAACTCTCTGTAATCCACATCGATCTGAAAATGCAGCACATTATCCTCAATTTTCAAGTTACGGTTCTTAATTTTAAAGCCAGGAGCTGCAAATTCTCTTGTCAACTCCTGGCCAATACTCCAACATTCTTCCTGCGGTTTACTTTGCCCCTCATTTTCCGGAAAGTAAAGGATATCCAGACTGACGGAGTTTTTCAGGCGCCCATTGATACCACAGGAAGGATTTTGGTCATAAAGTGTTACCATAAAACTTGGGGCAGTGAAATTCTGCGGCACATCTTCACGATACACCTTGCAATCTTTCACAGTTTTCAGCCCTGCGGCCACTGCGTCATATAACTCATTAATTGTGTCGATTCTGCACCGCCTCCACTTCCTTTTTAAATATCTCAATCATGCGTTTATTAACATAATTTTCCGTGCGCTCCAGAAGATGGTCTCCAGTTTTGCTTTTTACATACCCAGTTGTATTCCCAGCCTTATCCACTGTCCGATGGCCGTAGTTAACATAGATCGCATAATCTGCGTTATTAACCAATACCTTCGTTGTCTCTCCGGCCTTTGACCGGACTGCCGGATCTGATCTCCAGTTTTTCCGGAAATGGCCAGTAATCACAGGGGATTTGTTTTTTGCGTAGCGCACGCCTTCATTGACTGCTTGATTGAGCACTCGAACATCAATCTCCCCGATGTCCTCCACCATCGCCATCAGTTCCTTCCGGAACTGATCAACTGCCGCCTTATTCCGGCGATAATTACTGCTACTCATGCGTTATCCTCTCGCTTTACCTCACACTGCCACTGGTAAGTGTAGGGATGGCATTCTCCCACAGAGAGTTCAACGATCTTTCCGGTTCGCAGATGCGCCGTAACCCAGTCGCCCTCCTGGATATCTACATCCAGTCCGCAAAAGAGTGTATGGCTGTTTTGGATAGACGGATTCGGCGCGCCAGTCTGCGCCTGTCCAGACGAGCTATACCGGCAGGGCATCCCCTCACATACCGTATAAAGCTCACTGGCGTCATATTTGCCATCTTTTATCTCCCGCCAGCGCTTTACAGTCATTCTGGCGTCATACATTACCGCATAAGGATTATACATAACCTCTCAACCTCCTGTGACGCCGCAAAGCTGCCTTGTCACTTGCAGACAGCCCATAAATGCTTGCTTTTGTATTTCCATCCGTCTGGGCCCAGGTAATGCTGCCGTCGCCTTCCTTGATGCTGGCCACCTCCGGATGATAGTCGGTTCCGTTGGCCGCCTCATAATCAAGGATCCCTTTTATCTTCCTCCGGATCATCGGCTCTAAAATATCAGGAATATAATTCTGAGACAGATTGCAGTAATCACAGACAGCCAGGACCATATCGGAGATGTCAAGATCTCGTTTGTCATCCTGGATACTAAGATTCTGCTTTACTTTCTCAATCATCTCCGATGCTGTCATAAGGATCCTCCCTATTTTGCAATAACTCCGGCATCCCGAAGGGACTTAAGCAGAGCGTTGAACTCTGCTTGAGTCGGAGCCGCCGCCGCATCTGGTACAGCTGCACCCTGTTTCACACCTCCAGCCGGAATTCTACCGTCCAGATCTTCCAGAATTTCCCGCATTTTCGGCGGGATACCGGACATATCAAAGTTCTTTTTCATAAACTCACCCTATCCTTTCAGGCCAGTGATTGCACCGTGCATAAATGCCGGACCATGATCCAGACCGAACTGACCGAAGATCTGTCCCTCCTCGGATGCACCAGTCTTGGCCAGCTCCTCATAGAAGAAGTTACCTTTCCCAGGCACCGGCTGAAATACAGGAGCCAGCACCGAAAGCTCAGCCGCCAGCACTGCGGTCTGCGGCATAAAGCGGTCAAGAGCAATACCAATGTTTCCAAAGTCAGTCTCAATCTGCTTGATGTTAGTTCCGCCGATATTTCTGTCAGTCGGTGCGTAGGAATAGATATCAGTAATGATCTGCTTCTGAGTGCTGCCGACATACAGAACCATATTGGAGAAGATTGCTCCCGCATCGTACATAGCCTTAAAGAGCTGCTGCATCAGTGCCTTAGTTAAAACTGCACTTTTACCATCCACTTTTGTTCCGCCATCACCGCCACAAAGAGCCAAAAGGCCTCTGGTCTTGCTTGCCACATCTGCGCTGGTTGCTTTTGCATACACGCCATTGATGATGGTGTATTCGATGTCACGGGCAATCTTTTCCAGCTTTCTTGCAATCTGCCAATCCTTTTCGGTGGACTGCACATTGTTTTTCTGTCCGGCAGTATTCAGCCCGCTCATTCTTCCACGATTAGATTCCTTAACATAGGAAATAGATACCTTCTCATGGAAAATCTGGGTCACATTGGTGTTCTGGGCTCTCACGATTTCCTCTGCCTGGGGTGCGGTCAGGGATGCAGTCTCTGTGATTGCCGGCTGTGCTGCCCCCGGAAGGCTGTACTGGGAGTCGGTAGGGAATTCAAAGTTTTCGGTCTGCACGCCGCCGGTCATGCCTCCGATTGCGGAAAAAATTGGGGTGTTAGTGGTATCAGCAGTAAATAAATCTCCTGCATAGTTTGGTAAATTCCAGGTCGTACCTGTTCCTTTCTGGTTTGCCATTATTCGTTATTCCTCACTTTCTGCCTGTTCCAGGCTAAATAATTCGTTTCTGGCTGCAATGCGGTCCGCAAGGCGGGTCTTTGGGTCATTGATCAGCTTCTCTAACTGCTCTTTTCTTGTACCATCTCCTGTAACCTGTGGAGTGGGCTTCCCATTATTAGGCGGGGTCTTTCCAGAGACTGGTGGTGTAAACAGCTCCTTATAGGTCTCCTTTACAGTCTTAAGCTGCTCAGTAAGGCCGGATACTGTACCATCCTCTGCCAGGATCAGCTTCGTACGGTCAAACTTATCCGCTACCAGATCCGGATACTTGCAATCCGTCAACTGGTCCTTGATAGCGCTGGTCAGCTTCATATCACGGATCTTATCCTCGTATGCCCTTTTAGTGGCCTTGTTAGCATCCTCCAGCTCCGTGATTTTGGCCTGAAGGGCCTCGCTGTCCTTCGCCTCGTCTTTTAAGGTCTTAAGCTGATTATCCCGGTCAGCCACCTGTTTTTCCAAGTCAGACTTAGCCGTGTTAACCTCGTCAAATCGGCTCTTTGGAATAAATCCCTTCATTTCCTCTGTGTAAATGCCAATAACGGTATTGGCCTGCTCCTCCGTCAGACCCTTTGCAGTCAGTTCCTCTTTCTTCATGCTCTGTTGCTCCTTTCATCTTCACTTTTTATCCCGGTCGTGCCCGGTGATGTCCCGTTCTTTTTCGCCTGCGGTACCGGAAAGGCGAAAAAATAACACCCAGGAAAACCTGCGTGCTTATGACTAATTCTATGACTTGCTATGACTACAGTTCTATGCCTTCCATTACTGCCCGTGCTTCCAGCACCGCAATATAATCTGTCATAGCTTTTACCTGCATATTATAGGTGCTTCTGGGGCAGGTTGGCTCAAAGTCCAGCATACCCTGATCCCATTTATCCAGCATGGCTTTCAGCTTGTGGTATCGAATCGCAACCTGAAAATATTCAGCTCTAAAGCGTTCCTTATAATCCTGGCTGCTCATCATTTCAGCCGTATCGTCCAATCTCATTTCTCTCTTGCACTCACTCATCTCTTTCCATCTCCTTTCCACACTTCGTACAGCGCCGGACATAGCCACCATATGGTCCAGAATCTCTGGCCCAATGCTTACGGTACTGATGCGGGCAGCGCCGCTGACGGAAATACCGGATTATCCGCTCAATCAATAAAACCACCTCCTCTGTTGCGATACCGCAATGAAATGGGTATAAAAATACCACCGGCCATTGCTGACTGGTGGTATTTTTACTTTTTCAGTTCTTTTTTCTTAAAGTCCTTGCAAGCCTCGTTAGACTGCTTCTGCGCAAGCGCTATTTCTGTGGGTATCCCATCCGGGAAAAATTCACACTTCATTCCCGACTCTAAATGTTCGCATTTCAGGCATATAGGAATCACAATCATTGTTTTCTCCACCTTTCAACATACTTCACAACCAATTCTTTTGCTTCTTTCGGAACAGGATCATTATTTCTCATTCGAACAAAAGCCTCTGCTATCACTTCAAATCCATCTTTTGTAGCATCCGCATACCCAGATACACCTGGAACATACTTCTTTTCTAATCTCTTTGCAAAATCCCGAAATGCTGATACTGTTTTGTATTGCTGACCAGTCATTGCGTGCGCCATCTCATGGATTGCGTGATCTTTTATGCTCTTTCCTGCAAAATAGCCGCTTTCATATCCTGCAGAAACCACATCTCTGAATCCGTCAAAATCAAATCCAGAATTTATGATAAAATCGACCTTCTTTATTCCAGAATCATCACTAAATTGAATCATATACGGTGTATCCGGGAATTGGGTACTCATATCTCGCACTGATATAAAATCAATTTTTGCATCATACTCCCGAAGAATCTCATCAATCCCGGACTGAATTTCATCAACTATATCCTCTGTAATATTCTTTGCTGAAAGAGCAGAGGACGGTATCTTGATGCCTTTTATTATATCAGAGCCAGCATCCTTTGCAACAGGTTTAGCCGTTGCTTCCTCAATATATTTCGCAATATAATCGGGAAGTTCCTCGTTTCTTGTATGATAAGCTCCCCATGCTTCTGACCAGGCTTCTTTTGGATTTTTCAGCATATCGCATTTGCACTCATGCCACCAGCGCTCAGCATCTCTTTCAAAGCCATCCGGAAGACCTTTTACAGCTTCATACACATGCCCCATCTCGTGATATGGTGTACTTTTTCCATCTTCATTGAAGAACCATCGATTTCCATGTTTTTGAACATACTTCTTTTGCTCAGCTATCTTACTTTTTGTTATTTTATCAGCCGAATTAAATTTTTTGCTGATACCAATCATTTGACCTTGCACTTCAAAATCATATTTTACCTGCCCAGTAGTTTCATTTCGTCCAATAATCAGTCCGGTCGGCGGAACATCAATATGCGCACCATAAAAATGATTACTGGTGCGTGGTAATTTGACCCCCCGATAAGATTCCAATGATGCAGAATCTCCAACAAATACTGGGCGCATATCCTCTGGTATTGTTTCCAGTGCTCGATTTATCTCGTTTGCCATATCTAATGAGACATTATCATAAAACACATATTTAACTCCAAGGTTTTCTGCCTGCGCCTTAGCTTCCTGTATTGTTTTCGGTTCTATTTCTGCTGCCCGGCTCCGTTTCCACTCTTCCCTCCTGGCAGCATAGCGCTTCTGGTTTTCAGAATCGCCCTGTTTTCCCGGCTTCTTCCACGATGTAAAATCTCCGCCCTCGTCTACGACCTTCTTCCACTCCGAATAGCTCATATCCGCTGGAACTTCAATGGAATTCCCATCTGCATCTCTGGCCACCCTGGTCAGACCCTCTGTCGGAGTATCGTCATAATGCGGGACTGTGGTGCAGCGGCACAAAGGGTGGAACGGCGGCATATTAACGCCTACGACCTCTTTTCCAACCTCATACACCTCATTGTCAAGTTCCCCGCATACTCCACAGGTCTTGCTGTCCAATGTGGCGAGAATTTCGTATTTCAGCACACCATCCTCTGCATATCCGGCATGGGCGGCTTCGCTCATCAGAAAAGAACTCTCCGTGTGCAAAAGACGGTAAGCATCGAACTTTTTAGAATTCATCTTCTTTGCAAAATCCTTGGTCAGCGTGGAAGGATGCTTTCCCTGGATCAGCATGGTAGTCACAGCCTCCATCAGCTGGGCCTGCAAATGATCCTTCTGCTTCCACAAACGGCTGGAGAATGCCGCACCGTTGAAGGGATATTCCAGAAGCGTCTGAACCGCTCCCGGATTTATCTGGGCGAATTCTGCATGGAATCCATGATACTGGTCTGCATTGTACCAGGTACGGTAGTAGGTATCTTCGTACACTTCCTGCATGGTCTTTTCCGCTTCCGCCTCATAGTCGATGGCATACAGTTGCCGGAGGATCGCATCTACCTGGGCCTCCAGCGCCTGGCATCGGGTAATTCGGGCCCTCAAAGACATATTGTTGACCTGCTGATTGTAGCGCCCAATATTCTGCATGGCCAGATCGATAAAGTCTCGCAGTTCTCCCAATTCTTCAGCATCCAGACGGCGCTGCGCTGCGGAATAAGAAAAACCATTCTCCTCTGCATACCGGAAGTAAAAACCTTCTATAGTCTTCTGCAATTCTCTCCTGGTCTGGTTAAAGGCCTTTTCCAATCCAGTAAAATACTGATTCACTTTCATCTCTCCGGCCTTATACATTGCCTCTTGGCGCTCTTCCCAGTAACCCATCATTTACCACCATCCTGACTGCCTTCAAGCGGCTTCTGTGCCTGTTTTGGAAACATGTCTGATATTTCCTGCTTCGCCGCTTCCTCCTGTGATTTTAAGCGCTTCAGCTCCTCGTCCGCATCTTCCACCCATGGGTGGTTTTTGATGATCGTCTCATCTGAGATAATGCCCTTGGATTCGGCGCAGTCGGTAATGGCCTGGCTCTCGTTAATGGCAATATCTCGGTTAAATGTAACATCAATCTCACTCTCCAGATGGCTGCCAGCCCCAATTAGCTCCAAGTATTTGTCCACAAAACCAAACAGCTTCTCCATGCCTGCCTTAAACGCATTCTCCATCCGGTTGCATTTCAGATCCAGGCCAGAGTAAACGAATTTAAGAGCGATGCCGGAAGGACTATTGCCCAGTTTGTCACTATTTTTATCCACTCCCTGGCCGAAATCGTATATATCCTTCCGCAGTGTGTCAAAGTCATCCTTGGCCGCCGCAATGTCCACCGGCGCTGTGATCGCCTCCGCCCCACCATCCTCGTCCAGAGAAATGGCCCGAAAATAATTCAGATCCCGCATAAACTCGCCTAGATCATGTCCGCCATAGCCTTTTAAGGCGTACACAATGGAGCGTACCTCATCCAGGAAATTAGCTACATCAGACCGGGACTCGTCATATCCGTCAATCAAGGTCTTTACAAATTTAAGATCCGGTAACTCATAGTCATTGTTTTTGAATGGCACAAACGGAACCATACCCCAGCTTCCCGCCTCTTTGCCGATGCAGAAATGCTCCATGAATTCGCTATCCTCATCTGCCGTGGCGCCCAGATAGCGTTCTGCGTCCAACCGCAAATCCCATCCATCGCCCTCAGAATCCGAGATATAATAGGCAACGGCCTCCGGAAGCCAATACTCCACTTTTGTTACCATCTTCTGCTCATGCCCCTCAATGACCTGAACATTATAAAACCAGATAAAGCCGTCCAGCTCCTCGTGATCGTTATCCCTCCATAACGGAATACCCTGTTCCGGCGGAACGATTACGGTTCGGAATCTCCCAGCCTCATCGATGTATGGATGCAGCCATGCAATGCCGCCATTGCTGGCAGATACCCCTAGACGCATCAGGCGTTTGGCCTGAAAGCCTTTTCCCAAAGCATCCTGTACCATAGCCAGATACTCCTCCGACTCCTCGCAGGTCAGCGTATACGGCTTAGAGAGCAGATAATTGGTCTTATCCTCGACCAGAAGATGCATGAACCCATGCGCACGCTTATTATTTGGCTTAGCATTATCCAACACCCGCTCCACCTGCCCCGTAGCCTTATTCTCCCGGTATCGATACATTTTCCTGCTCATAATCTTTGGATTATCTACACGGTAATACGCCTCTCCGTCCAGCATCCACTGCCGCTCCGGAGACCGAACAAACTCATCCATATATAACCGGCATAACTGCATGTTGGTCATCCTATTTTTATTCGGGTCAAATACAATATCCATCTAATCCACCTCACTTTAAAATCCGGACTCCTGGCCGCATCCGAATGATAGTCATACAAAAATATCTGAGAGCATCCAGTGCGTGATCATGTTCCTTTACCGGCTTATCTTCGCCCTTGTCCGCCGCTTTTGCATCCCAGATGTAGGATGCAAACTCTTTGATCAGATTTTCGCAAGATTTGTCTATAAAAATAGAACCCGTAAGCAGCAGCGTGGCTACTAACCGGATCCCATCTAAAACATCGTTTTTCGCTTTTTTAACTTTAAAACCGTCTTTTTCCAACTGTGCCTTAAAACTGGCAGCTGCCGGATCCAGAATTACAGCTCTGATTTCTATATTCCCCAGCCATTTTTTTAAGTCTGCTGAAAACTCTGCATCTGTCTTTTGCCTCCCTTTATCTCTTCCGGAATAATAGTATTCACGGCGGCAGTACCATTTCTTATCAGCCCCCTGCTGCCAGAATAGGAAGGCTGTCGGATTCTGGGTACCATAGTCACAGCTGACATACTTATCGCCAGTCCAGAAGTCATGCCCTGTCTGTGCTTTATACGCGGCAGCCAGAGCCTCTGTATCAACGGTGTGCTTATCCGGGTCAAACATATCATAGATAACGCCCTCGGCCATCGCCCAGAGTCCCATGATATAGCGCTTGAAGAATACGCCGGTATACATGCTCCGGTACCTGGCTTTGATCTCCTCAGACAGGCTCAAATTATCATCCATGGTGAAATGGACATACAGCAACTTTTTAAGATCCGGTTCCTTCCCTTCGGCTTTTGCCTCCTCGCAGATCTTGGCGACCTTTTTCTTTCCCAGATAGCCGATAGCCTTATCAATCCAGTTGACCTTAAACCAATGATACGGTCCGTCCGGGTTGCAGTTAAACCAGTACTTTGATCCCGTCACAGAACAGCGGCCGGCTGCCTGGTTGACGAAGCTCTCAGGCATCAGCGCCACTTCGTCACAGAACAGGCCCGCCAGAGTAATGCCCTGAATCAGGTCCTGAGATCTCTCGTCCTTGCCGCCGAAGATGTAGAAGTAATTCGTGACCTGTCCCCTGCTGATCTCCACCATGTTATCGGCACGATGGTCCACCACCTGGTAACCCCGGCTTTTTAACATCAGTTTCAGCCAGAACAGAACATTGCGCCGGAAGGAGCCAATGGTCTTGCCGCACATGGCAAAGTTTTGTCCGGAGAAGCTACTCATGGCCCACATCACAAAGGACAGGGACATACAGACGGTCTTACCGGATCGGATAGCCCCGTCTGCTATAATGCCGTCATAATCCTTTACAGGACTGTCCGGCACCCACCATGTCAGGATCTGCTTCTGCTTGCGTGAAAAGGGTTGAAACCTGAAGATCTGAACCTTTGTCAGGATATTGCGCTGACTTTTCATCTTTTCAATCTTCTGTTTTGTCTGGCTGATCCGCTCCTTAATCGTCATTAAAATTACCCCATAAGTCTCCGGCCTCCGTATTCAGTGCTTCCAGAAAACCATCATCCTCCACTTCTTTCTCCTGCCCACCCAGTTTTAACGCTGTCACATCCAACTTCATCAGCTCAATTTCCAATCGGGCATCATCTACACCAAAGCGATGCAGAGAATCAATGGCAGCCTGCTTCCGGGCCTGCACCCTGGTCAAAGCATCTTCAATATTTTGGATCTGACCCAGCGTTGCATGATCCTCGCTCAAATCCGTTATTTTTCCCTTTTCAATTCCAAGCTTTTTTGGAACTGTTGTGAAGTCTGCCCGCCGCAGGTTATCAATGCGTTTTAACATTCGGCGCTCCCTGACAGTAAGAAGCTGGATTTCCTGAAAAAGAAGCTGCTCCTTATCGTTTGGCACTGATGCTGCCAACTGCTTCTCTTCTGAATCCAGGCAATCAAAAAGGAGAGTCTCAAACTCTCCAGTAGTAACTGCGTTCTTATTCCCTTTTGGAGCCGCACCGCCTTTATTACCGATGGCGTTCCGGTTGCCAGGAGGTGCCCCACTGGTTGCAACCTTTTTCTTTTTGGGTTGCAATTTTTTGTTCTGGTCGCAACCTTCTTTTGCTTTCCAGTACCGAGCCGCCCAAGACTTCACCGCCGACAGGCTGACGCCGTACTTTTCTGCAATTTCCTTGTATTTCATGCCCTGCCGGTAATCGGCATAGGCCTGATCCCTCAGCTCTAAGTTTTCACTCAAGCACCACCACCTCTCTTTTCGATTGAGTTTGTTTTTTGGTAAAGGAAAAGAGCCACGCGAGGTGGCTCTGATGGTAATACTTTACTTAAAATTATATTCTATTTCTTCGGATACTTTCTTTTAATTTTTCTTCTTCATCACTATCCATTGGTTTCCAGACTTCTTTCTTAGCCTCATTCTTTTCTTCCAAAAACAATCTGATAATTAAGCTTACAAATCTATAAGAATTTGACACAAAATAAAACAACCACCAAATCCATAATAGTATTATACCTTGCTTAAAGCACTCAGAAAAAATATCATACAGAAATAATATACATGATATAAATACTACTATAAATCCACTTACAATTATCATTCGTAAATTGAAAGAAAATGCCTTTTTATCAATATTGTCGATAAAATATTTTGCCAATGTAAATTCCTTTTTCGAGGTAATCAAAATTGGCAATAAAAAACCAAATACACCGATTATCAAAGATGCAAAAGAAATTATTGCCTCTAGCATCGAAGTAAAATTCTCGCTCTCAGTAATATAAGAATAATTTAATATGTCTCCTTGAACCGCCATATATATACTCAAGTATATTATGCAAGCTATAGTTGGAATTACAAGTGAATATATCCCTCTCCATATATCAATGATTTTATTTTTTCGGTTTTTCACCTTATCATTCACTCCTTAGAAGATTCAAAACCTTGGCCCTGCTTCTCTCTCCATATTGTTTAGCCATTCGTTCTACCATTTCATGAAATCCCAGTTCACCTCTTGTTGGAACCGTAAAATAAAGAACATCATGGACTAAATTATCAAATAAATCGAATATTTCTGACTTTTGGTCATCTGAAAATTTGACTTTTGCAGTACTTATGCTATCTCTATTTCTTAAATCTCGAATATCTGAAATAGCTTCTTGAATCGTATTGGCATTTAATTCCTCTCCTCTCGCATAGCCTAAACCTATTTCTAAATGAACCGTGACGCATTCAAGTTCATTGCAAGCATCAAGAACTCTCTCAAATGCTTTTGAATTATATGCTCTGAAATTCCGTATATTAGCAAATCGTACATCTAATTTCAAAAACGAACCTTTTTGACCATCATACTCAAATTCATTACTTATAGGCCTAAAATAACACAATTCATTAGATTCATTAAAAGAGTTTATGTAACTCTCAATAGCTGCAACACCATATCCGCCTCGGTTTCTTTGAATCATTACGACATTGATTTTGGGATCGTATAATACTACAGTATTTCGACCAATATACTCATCATCTTCTAAGTCTATGTGCTGAGCCCGCTCACTCTCTCGAACAATGTATGTGTTACTTATTTCTTCCATGCGCATGAAATTTAACGCGTAAAACTGCTCATCATCAGTTAAATCAATATTCTCAACCCTTCCTTTAATATTATTTACTTCTCTTACTCTCTCATCAAATTTCCCAAAATCACTATTAATCTTACTTATCCATTTCCGCAAGTCATACCTATATTCTGTTTTTGTTGAATCATCCAAACAGCAAACCTGAAAATACTGAAATTCAATAGCAACCTTCTTTGCCATATCGCACTCTCCAATCCGACATTTTTCTTCATTATACCACACGCCGGAATGGAAATAACTTCCAAATATGATCTGCTGCCTTTGTGTATTATGTTGTATTATCTTAGAACATATGTTCTATTTTGTAAAATACCACGCAGTTATGGATAGTTTATTCAGCCATAACAAAAAGACACCCTCTTTCAAGGATGTCTTCATGCACCTGGAATGTCAGGATGGAGAGTCCGAAACCAGGCAAATTGCGAAGGCAGGATTTGAACCTGCGACCTCCAGCTTATGAGGCTGGCGAGCTGCCGGACTGCTCTACTTCGCTTTAATGCCCCGGGAATAGGCCAGGGCAATGACGGTCTTGCAGTCTCCCGCCGGCGTACCGTCAGAACCGATTCCCCCGCCAGGCTGTGACACCTGGCTGAGAAGGATAGGGGGAGTTTTATCCGTGGGCTAAAGCCTGCGGGCTGTATGCCTTTGGCTTCATGATACACTATAACATTTAAAAAACGAACAGTGTGAACAAAACGAACAAACTTTACGCTGCGGACATAAATCTTTCAAATTCCATTCTTACTCCATCCGCTGTAGCCTTTCTCCCCATTCTGACCGCTACCTGCGCCCAAGACAGCTCATCAAACACTCTGTACCGAATAATCCGCTGCATCCTCAATGGGATAGTGTCAAGCCACACCTCGACCTGCCTCTTAATACGCTCAGCATTCTGAATCCTGGTCGCCAGAAGCGCCTCCATACGATCCAACTCGTCCGGATCTTTAACAGTCGCATACCCAAGCCCCTCCAAGCGATAGGTCTGCAGCATGTAAGGAAATTCCTGCATGGAGCCTTTGACACTGTCCTTTTGAATCTGACTGCGCCGCTTCCGCAGCCGCTTAATCTCCTCTTTGGTGTCTTTTATAACCTCACACGCATCTATGTACTGCTCCAAAATATGCTTATCCAACGGCATCACCTCCCATCATTTCACTTCATATCGCACTCCGTACTTTTCGTAGGCCTCCTGGCTGATTTTCCGGATGTCAAGTTCATCATCCCCGCAGATCCGGTTGACCTCGTTTACCACCGCCTCGGAAAACTGCATCAGCCGGGATCTCCGGTCATTTTCGTCCGTAATCGGCTTCCAGTGGAACTTCTCGCACAAAATCTTTGCAGGAACCGCCATCAAAAGGCATAACACTTTAAGCATCCGTTCCTCCTCCGTCTCGCCGGACATCGCCTCTACCCTGGCAGCCCACTCCTTTTCAATGTGTGCATTCATCTCCTTGGCAATGGATGCTTTCAGTTCCTCTCGCTTAGCTAGTATCGCATCCCGCTTAATGGCATCAATCTGGGATTGCGTCAGCGTGTAGACCGGCTCCTTCCTGGCCTGTTTTTCCATTCGGCGGCGCTCTGCTCTTGTCATTACCACCGCCTACCTTTCTCATCCACGACCGTGATCTTGCCCAGCACCCGCACACGGCAGATGGTACACATCAGCTTCATGGCCCTCCGGAAATTTACCACTTCCTCCGGCGGCCGATCTGCTCTGCCAATCGCTTTGCCTGCGGTTGGGTCTGGGTATCCCTCTTTATTTTTCATTGTCCGCTCCTCTCCTAAATGTCAGTTTTGCAAAACATTAAGGCTGTCATCAACCTTAAACAGCTTTTTCCCACAATCGGCACACATAGCATATTTACCAGTATTCTTATACCGCAAACCGCTATGTAGTTCTGTTGCATCAATGTCCCCGGATTCTAGGTCAACATAGTATTCCCCAACCCCGAAAATTCTTTGTTTTATTTTTAAAGTTTTTCCTCCACAATATGGACATTCACACATGGGAAATTTTGACACATCAACTTCACCCATCATTTTTTCCTCCATCAAACATTAAATGTCGGTCTCATTTAATCGAAAATGTAATGTTCACATTCAGCTCATAATCTTTTAAAACGAATTTTAAATCGACATTATCTGTATTATTTTCTTTTCAACCTTCCAGTAAGTCTGCAATGTCATGCAGAAATCCTTCTGAAAAGTCTTTATCCATAAGCGCCTCCAAATGTCAGTTTAATCCAGAAAATCTCGGAACAAAAAATCCGAAGTCTGTTGCTGGGAATCCTTTGCTTCGGTCAATTGAATCTCTTATCCCAAGAAAATCATGGGCAAAATTAAAATCATCAGCTTTCAGCCAATCATCCAATCTGAGATTAAACTTTCTATCTGCACTCTCAATATCCATCATTCTTTCCACATCTTCTGATTCTTCCATAAGCCCCATCACTGTTGCTCTCACCATAATGTCTGCGTACTTTGAGCGTCTCTTTTTTTCTTCTTTTTCTTTCATTTTGTTAAAATTCTGAATTTTACCCATCTGTTTTTACCTTCCATCAAAACTCAATTTACCTCATCAAAAATCCTTAAACATATCCATCTGCACCGATGGATAATCCTCCCATGGAACTCCTATGTAATCTAACACCCGGCCCCAGCCATACTTCTCGCCAGTCTCCGGATCCTTACAGCACCTATACATCCAGAATTCCCATTCCAACGGATTCCGCTCACGAAGGCGATCAAAACGATGTGGCCGTTCTTCCATGTGGATTCCGAAGCCGCACATGCTGCAGCCAGTCCGCTGGGCCTTGGTGGTGTATAAAGTTCCATCCGGCTTTCTGGCTATCTCTCCATAGATTTCCGGAACTGGTGCATTTAGATCCAATGCCAGTTGTAAAAGATCCTGTCGCAGAAAAGGGGCAAACGGTGCGGATCGGATCACGCCTTTGCCAAAGTAATTGCATCCGTGTTCCGTCAATGCTTCTTCTCGCTGCCCTCCCTCTGAGGCCATCAGCCCTAGAAACGGCTTACTGTTATGCTCCATAGCCCATTTATCACAGGGTTCCTCTTTCATATACTGACAGCACTTATTGGACACCTTAAACGGTGCAATCTGATAGTTTACACCCTCGTTTTCGTTCTCATATCCCGCAAACAATTCCAGCCACTTCTTAGGAAGCTGCATACGGCTATTCTTGGCATAATGCCCTTGTGCGCCGCATTCGCCTGTGATAATGGCATGGCGTACGGTCTTGTTCTTTTCCGTTGGATTCTGTAAGGTATCAATCCGGCCAGCAATCTTTTTACTGATTACTGGGAAACCATATTCCTGCAGAATCTCCACCTTGGGTTTACCAATCGGAATCCGAATCACTCCAAGCTCCTCGTGAATCTTCTGAATGCTCCTATCTTCCAGGGATGATACGGATATGGCAGGAACATCAATTCCGATTTTCCGAAGGAACAACAGCAGCACAATACTATCCAGACCACCTACACTGACATGGGCATTCAGCTCCATATCATCCAGTTTCTCCACAAATTCCCTGGCCCGCAGTTCCGCCCGCTTTATTTTAACCTCATAGGGCAGCGCCTGCATGGCTGCCATCCTGGCTTTAGCCTCTTTCTTTTTCTGTCTCCATGCTTCACGATCTTCATCGTCTACCACGGACTGCTGTTCTACTTCCTCCTCTTTCGCAAAAAGGTACATTTGTTCACTCATGATTCCTCCAGTAACTGCTCCATCTTTCTCAAAGTGCATAATGCCACATCTCCAAAATCAACCTCGAACCAACTGCAATCAGGGCAGCTCTTACGGCAATCTCCAATTCTTAACAGTGCCCTGCACTCCCGGTAATCCTTCACCATCTCATCCGACACATACACCCTCAGCTCCACATGCGGCGCTGGGAACACTTTAATTTTTTTCATCGTGTTTCCTCCTCCAAAAGACTAAACGCCGCCAGCATCATCCGCCCGCAAATCGTAGCCCCTTTATATTTCTTCATGATTTCGCCAAAGTCCTTTGTGGCTTCCTCCCACATTCCAGGCTCTGCAGGGCGTCCATGGTACTTCAGGTAAAAATTGTAAGAATCACACCACACACCTTTCGCAAGTACTGCCTGCTCTTGCTTCCTTGTCATAAGATGCACCCCGCTTTCCTGTAATGCGTCCGGCGGCGCCGGTACTGATTCTGACAGAATGCTATATCGTCCACATAATCGAAACAAACCGCGTCCTGCTTCCCGTCAGCCACACGGGCAATCCTGCCAATACTCTGTGTGATTTTGTCAAGATTAGTTGACACATTTTCCTCAAGGATTTTGTACCCTATGCTGCTTCTTTCAGGGAATCATAGTATTGCTGTCGTTTGACCATAGGGGGAAGCCCTCCATTGGCGGAGCAGAT
>CATOIK010000027.1 GCA_951800645.1 uncultured Eubacteriales bacterium
TGGTGTTAATACCTGTGCTATTGCTTGTTGGATAAATCGGTCTGTTACTGTTGGTACTCCCAGGTTTCTGACGCCGCCGTCTGGCTTTGGTATCTCCACTCTTCGTACTGGTTGAGGTTTATACTTTCTGTTCCTCAACTGTTCCTTGATTTCTTCGCCATTCTTAGCCAAGTGCTCTTTGAGTTCTGTGTACTTCATTCCGTCCACTCCCTCTGCACCTTTGTTTCGGATGACTTGCAGATATGCTTCATTCAGATTTTCCCTTGAAAGTATCTGCTCCATTAGACTACTTGTGTCCATGCGTTCTTTCCTTTCCGTCTCGCTTGATTTGACCACCCTTTTCCCGATTGGTTACGGCAGGTGTTGTCATCTCTGCAATACGAGACATACTCAAACTTATTGATTGTTCGCCCCTTCGCTCCATCTCCATTACAGAGACTTCTTCACTACTATGGGCTCGGCTGACTTCTCACAGTTCGTTGTTACTAGGCTAATGGAACCTCTGTGAGACCTCCACGCTTAAGGTGCACGCTCTTTCCCCTCATCTATCCGCCACATTTACTCGTACTTCCAGCAACTTTTGGACTTCATCTCTTTTAGCAGACTTATCCGTATTTCCGAGCCTTATATGTGATTCCTGTCCGTCGGACCAAGGATTTTCCTACAGCTTCCTTCAGATTCCACCTCACGATGAACACCCTTGCTGTTCAGCTATACACTTCCTCGTTGCCTAGGCGTGTTCGGGACTTTCACCCGTTAGAGCGCGCCCATGGCGCGCAAACTAAGAAAAAAGTGGAGGTGTTTTTCCTCCACTTTTCTAAAATTAAATCCTTCATCTACTTCATCTCTTTCAAACAGCTTTTCGCTTCCTCTTTTGAAAGAGAGAATTTCTCCATCAATTTTTCAAGAATTTGGGATTCCTCCATGTTTATTTCACGGCAAATGGAAATAACAGCAATAATTCCTTCCTGACGGCCTTCCTGAACGCCCTGTTGATGACCTTCCTGGACGCCCTCCTCATAGCTGATGTTCTTTTCATTCTTGATATGAAGTTCCTGGTTATACTCAGTTAAAATCAAATCCTTCACCTCCGCTCGATGTTTCCGCAGAATGTCTGTTAAGACCCCATGTTGTATGCTGATTCGGATTGCCTCGTAGGCGGCTGCATCCAGGCTTATGCCCTGATACATTAGCTTCCGCACCTGCTCTACAAAAAACGCATACTCTCCCAGCTTTTTACACCGTTCCATCAGCTCCCGGTTGTGGCCATAGTTGATGTTCAGCATAATGGCTGTACACTCTAAAGCCGGAGGGAAGCCATATGACAGCAAGGGTGTCTGCTCTGGAATACGAGGATCCCGGCTGTCACCATAATCAGAAAAAGACTCCGACAACTTCAAAATCCTTCGTTCTTCCAGATTCTTCATCCCATTGTAAAACACGGCAAAAACCGGTTTTGGAAGATATAGCTGCTTTCTGGAATAAATGTCCAGTCCCAGTTCCTCCACAATTCCTTTATAAAGGCGGGCAAAATAGAATATTCCTCTCAAAGGCATATTGGGATTTACTGTACTCTGGGCTTCATAGAGGTTTAAATGGTCTGCAAACAGAAACGATACATCGTTTTTCATACCCATATAAACCACATCTTCCAGCGTATTTACCACCAATTCTTCCGGATTCTGATAATCGCTGCCATTAATGGCATTATAAAGGCTTAAAAGCTCCTTTTTCTCCCGAAATATCAACCGGAAAAGGCTGTCCTTAAACTTAGGGTTTACCTGCGTATCACTCATACATGTCTCCTCCTATTTTACTATATTGATTTGGGAAATGCAAATGTTGTGGGATTGAATCCGAAAGAAGTGAATGTTGGACCATAGACCACAGACTGCCCGAAGAATGGGCCGGAGGACCACAAGAAAAAGGTTCCTCGTTAAAAGCATCATAACATGAAAATTTCTAGGCTGCAACTGCAAAGTAAAACTGCTGTTTCCACCTTTGGGCGAAGTCTCCTATGAATAAAAAAGGACGCCCCTTTCTATCTACTTCAAAGGACGCCCTTTTTCTCTATTTCTTTTACAAAATCACCTTGGCCGGACACTTCTGTGCACACTTGCCGCAGTTGGTGCACTTCTCATAATCGATAACAGCTACATTGTTATCCATATGGATAGCGTCGAACTCGCACTGCTTGGTGCACAGGGTACAGCCGATACAGCCGTTGTCGCATTTGGCCTTTACATCCTTGCCCTTATCGTGGGAGGAGCACTGAACCAGATGCTCTGCAGAGTAGGGAACCAGCTCGATTAAGTGATTCGGGCAGGTAGCCACGCACTTGCCGCAGGCCACGCACTTCTCTTTGTCTACTACTGCAACGCCGTCCACTACATGGATGGCGTCAAAGGCGCAGGCCTTTACGCAGGAGCCATAGCCCATACAGCCGTAGGTACAGGCCTTCTCACCGGAACCGGGAACAACGGTTACCTTAGAACAGTCGTCGATTCCGTAGTAGTTGTACTGCACACGGGTCTTATCGCAGGTGCCTTTACATTTTACAAAAGCTACCTTCTTGTCTGCAGCGCCACCCTCAACGCCCATAATAGCGCCGATCTTTGCTGCCACATCCGGACCGCCTACCGGGCAGGCATTCACTGCCGCCGTGCCTGCTGCGATTGCAGCGGCCAGACCGTCACATCCCGGAAATCCGCAGCCGCCGCAGTTGTTGCCCGGCAGCTCTGCCCGAACCAGGATTTCTTTTTCATCTACTTCTACTTTTAACTTTTCACTGGCAATACCCAGGAGTACACCGATCACAATACCGATAGCGCCGATGATTCCTGCTGCCATAAGCAAACCCATCATATCCATCTTCTGCTGCCTCCTGTTAAATCAGACCGGAAAAGCCCATGAATGCAATCGCCATCAGACCAGAGGTGATCAGTACGATCGGAGAACCCTGGAAATTAAAGGGGATGTCGTTGTCTTCAATGCTTTCGCGAATGCTTGCCAAAAGTACAATCGCAATGGTGAAGCCTACTGCCGTACCAAAACCGTTTGCCACGCTGAAAATAAAGTTGTATTCCTTCTGTACATTCGTCAAAGCGGAACCCAAAACTGCGCAGTTGGTGGTGATCAGGGGCAGGAACACGCCCAGCGCCTGATACAGGGACGGCATATTTTTCTTCAGGAACATCTCCACCAACTGTACCAAAGCTGCAATAACCAGAATGAAAGCGATGGTCTGCAGATAGGTCAGGCCAGTGGGAACCAGCACAAAGGTATAAATCAGGTTGGTTACGATGGATGCCAGCACGATAACGAAAACAACAGCTGCACCCATACCCAGGGAGGTATCTACCTTCTTGGAAACGCCAAGGAACGGGCAGAGACCCTGGAACTGGCTCAGGATAATGTTATTCACCAAAGCAGCGCCTACAATTACTAAAATAAGTTCTTTCATCTACTCGGCCCCTCCTATTCTTCCGTTTTTCCGGCTTCCGCTGCCTCAGCAGCCTTCTTAGCCTGTGCAGCCTTGATTGCCGCCTCTTTCTTTGCCTGTGCCTCTGCCTCAGCCTTTGCACGAACCTCTTCCAGAGTACCGTGATTTGCCTGGCTTGCGCAGCCATGGCAGCTCATGCAGTCGCCGCCGCATGCCAGCTTGGACTGAGGTACAGAACCGTTGGTTGCAGACGGAGCCTTAAACTTGTTCTGCAGTGCGGTCAGACCGGCCAGCACAAAGAACGCCCCCGGCGCCAGACCAAAGATCGCAATGCGGAAGTCCTCCGGAATCAGCTCCAGGCCAAAGATGGCGCCGGCGCCCAGAAGCTCACGGAATGCAGCAATACAGGTAAGGCCAACGGTAAAGCCCAGGCCCATACCGATACCGTCAAACGCAGACTCCAGCGGGCCGTTCTTTGCTGCATATGCCTCGGCGCGGCCAAGGATGATACAGTTTACAACGATCAGCGGGATAAAGATACCCAGGGACTGATACAAGCTGGGAATAAATGCCTGCAGCAGCAACTGAACAATGGTTACCAAAGACGCAACGATAACGATATACGCCGGAATACGAACACGATCCGGTATAATCTTACGAAGCGCGGAAATAATTAAATTAGAGAAAACCAGAACCGCCGTGGTAGACAGTCCCATACCTACGCCGTTGATGGCGGTAGTGGTAACCGCCAAAGTCGGACACATACCCAGCATCAGGACAAAGGTCGGGTTTTCCTTGATAATGCCGTTATATAAACGCTCTACACATTTATTCATGTCTTCCCACCTCCTACTGTGCCAGGCAGTTCTTTACAAAATAAACTGCCCCATTTACCGCACCGGTAACTGCGTTGGAAGTAATCGTCGCACCGCCGATAGCGTCAATCTCATTTTCAGCAGACGCGCCGTTCTTGGTAACGGTAAACGCCTCTACATTCTTGCCTGCGTACTGGCCCTTCCACTCCGGCTTGTCTGCATTCATACCAAGACCAGCAGTCTCGGCCAGAGTCAGAAACTCAATGCCGGAAACGGTGCCGTCTGCCTGGACGCCTACGGAAACGGTAATCGCACCGCCGTAACCATCTTTGGAAGTAGAAGTTACCACATAGCCAACCTCTGCACCAGACGCATCCAGACCGGCTACTGCCTCGTCTACAGTCACATTGCCGTAGCCCAGGCCTGCAATGGCTGCATTGGCTTCCTCAAACAAATCTGCACCAGTCATCTCGAAGGAAGCTGCCTCAGGAAGAACCACCTTATACGCCTCCGCCTTGGCAGCCATCTCTGCTGCTGCAATGGGAGCTTTCGTCAATTCATAAACGCCGCCTAAGCAAGCGCCGGACACCAGAGTAATCCCAAACAGGATCATAGCGTCCTTCATAAATCCGCCTTTACTCATAATTACTTGCCCTCCTTTCCAAATGCCTTCGGAAGGGTCACCCGCTCAATCAACGGAACCAGCAGGTTGCTGATGATGATTGCATAAGACACGCCCTCTGCAGAACCGCCGAAGATACGGAACAGACCGGTCAGCACACCCAGCAGGATGCCGAACAGAATCTGGCCCAGAGGAGTGATGGGGCTGGTCACATAGTCTGTAGCCATAAAGAATGCGCCGAAGATCAGGCCGCCGCCGCAGATGTGAGCCAGTACATAATTCAGATCCTGCTGTCCGAAGATGAATACGAACACAGCAGTAGTCAGAATGTATGTAACCGGAATCCGCAGGGAAATCACCTTTCTCCATACCAGATACAGGCCGCCAACTAACAGAGCCAGCACGGAAACCTCACCGATGGTTCCCGGAATCTTACCAAGGAACATTGCCAGTACATCTGCCTCGCCGCCTGCCTTTAACACAGCCAGAGGCGTAGCGCCGGTCCATCCGTCCAGGGTGAAGGTGGACATCTTGCCGGTAAAGGAAATCAGCAGGAAGCATCTTGCTGCCAGAGCCGGGTTCATGAAGTTCTGACCCAGGCCGCCGTATAACTGCTTTACTACAACAATCGCAAACACACCGCCCAACGCCGGAATCCACAGCGGAATATCAGCCGGCATATTGAGCGCCAGGATCATACCGGTTACTACTGCGCTTAAGTCGTAAACCGTGCATTTTCTATGGGTTACTTTCTCAAAAATATACTCACTCAGCACGCAGGCTGCAATGGTCACGATCAGGACCAGCAGAGCGTTCAGTCCAAACTGGAATACGCCGAAAGCAGTTGCCGGAAGCATGGCGATAGCCACATCCATCATAATGCTCTGGGTACTCTCATGACTCCTTACATGCGGGGATGAGGACACATTTAATAATTTGTTCATCGCTTATTTCCCCTCCTGTGCTTTCTTTCTGCGGTTAGCCATAACCGTCTTTCTCATCTCTTTAAATGCCTGGGTCAGCGGTCTCTTTGCCGGACAGATGAAGGTGCAGCTTCCGCACTCCATACACTCCATACCGTTGACTTTCTCAAATGCCTCGCAGTCGCCCTTTAAAGCTGCCTTCATCATCATAACTGGAACGATGTTGCTGGGACATGCGCTGACGCACTTACCGCAGCGGATGCAGGGAGTTTCCTCGTTGGCTGCCACCTCATCCTTCGTCATGCAAAGCAGCGCAGAATTGGTCTTGGTAACCGGGATGTCTGTAGTAAACAGAGCCATTCCCATCATGGGGCCGCCTGCAATCAGTTTTTCCGGCTCAGTCTTAAAGCCGCCTGCTGCCTCTACCAGCTCCTGCATGTTGGTTCCGATCTTTACCTCATAGTTCTGCGGATTTGCAATGGCGTCACCGGTTACGGTTACCACCCGGCGCATCAGCGGAGTGGTTTTGCACACTGCGTTGTAAATGGAAATTACAGTGTCCACATTGTCCACAATGCAGCCTGCGTCTGCCGGCAGCATGGAAGAATTCACCTTTCTTCCTGTAATTGCGTAGATCAGGGAACGCTCGCCGCCCTGAGGGTATTTGGTCTTTAAGGGGCATACTTCGATGCGGGGCTCGCCCTTTACCAGCTCCTGCAGCTTTGCAATGGCCTCCGGCTTATTGTTTTCAATACCGATTACGCCCTTTGCATTGTCAAACAACTGCAGCACCACCTTAAGGCCTTCTACCAGCTTCTCCGGCTGCTCCATCATCAGACGGTAGTCAGAGGTCAGATAAGGCTCGCACTCTGCGCCGTTTACAAGAATGTAGTCAATCTTGCTCTCGTCCTTCGGCATCAGCTTTACATGGGTGGGGAAGCCTGCGCCGCCCAGTCCCACAATGCCTGCCTCTTTTACAATATCCCGGATTTCCTGCTTGGACAGAGACTTTGGATCCCGATCTGCTCCCAGACCTTCCACCGCCGTGTATTCACCATCGTTCTCCACAATAATGGAGTTTACCATTGTTCCGTTTGCTACCCGTCTCGGCTCTACTGCTTTTACCGTGCCGGAAACAGAACAGATCACATTTGCAGAAATAAATCCGCTTGCTTCACCGATCTTCTGACCGGCTAAAACTTTGTCGCCCTTTTTCACCAGCGGAGTAGCCGGAGCGCCAATGTGCTGAGACATCGGATAAACCAGCTCGCCCTTTGGCATCAGGACTTGTACCGGCTTGTGCTCAGACAGTTCTTTCCCTTCATAAGGATGAACGCCGCCTTTAAATGTAGCCAATCCCATGAACCTTTCCCCACTTTCTTTCATTTTCATCTTTATTGAGCAAAATCTCTGTTTTGCTATCTTTAACAGTATAACATACTTGAATGTCTCGTTCAATTCAATTTTTAACATTGTATACTGTATTTTTATAGATACACAGGGAGAAACTGACCAGTTTCTCCAGCTCTTTCCATTTATTTTTGTTAATTAGTAAACGATATTTTTGGCGCTGACATTTTCTTTGTTTTTGAGAAAACACAATCCGTCTCAGGAAACACGACGCCAGGCGGTAAATGTCTGTGTTTTTCAAAATCCTTCGATTTTAATCAAAATCCATGGGAGATAGGCTTGTGAATTTTTTGCTGATATTTTGTCAAATTTCCCGATATTGACAAATTTATAGTTTTTTCTTATAATTATTGATAAGTTAATTCCCTGTTGTAATGAACCTGAAGGTTTTCAACTTTTTTGTGGATTCTCTGCAATAAAACGAAGAACAGATGCATTAACTGATTGAACGGATGAAAAGAGTCGGGTTCGGCCACAGAGGACAAGGCACAAAAAAACAAATCAAGAAACCTTGCGAAATTCCTTGATGCATTACACTCTATCACACCCGCTAAGGACTTTGGAACCGAACAGGACCATTTTCAAAAAAACCTTAAAAATTAGGGTTGCAACCAAAATACCGCTCCACGGATGCTACCGTGGGGCGGTATTTTTATTTCATAGAAAAGTCCGCCCTATGAAACAAAAACGCTCCGCGGGATGCGCACTTCGCGCTTAAGGAAAATGTCTGCTGACGCAGACGCGCTCCGGCGCGAGAGTCCGGTGAACCGGACTCTTGAACCGGACTCTTTTTTATTTCACAGCATAAGACATTCTTATCCCGGATAAAACTGATTTTCTTCTGGAAGAATAACTCACCCTATTCCTCCCATAGCCGCGCCTGCTATCAGCACCAGAATGCACAAACTGGTGAAAACATACTTGCCCAGGGGATAGAACCAACTGCCCAGGGGATTCTGCCGTCCCTTGTTCACTTCTCTTTCTACAAACCTCTTTCCAAATACCCAGAAAAACATTACGCTGGCAATGCCTGCGCCCAGGGGGCAGATATAGATGGACACCACATCCATCCAGTCGGAAACAATTCCCTGGATGCACAGGGATACCAAAGCTCCAACAGCAGCCACCGTCAGACAGGAAGCCCGGCGGCTTAAATGGAATGTTTCCTGAACAGTGGCAATAGGCGCCTCGTACAAATTTATCAGGGAGGTAACTCCCGCAAACGCCACAGCCAGGAAAAACACAATGGCGATCACATTTCCGCCGACCATCCCCTTAAACAGGTTTGGCAGGAAAATGAACATCAGGCCCGGGCCTCCCTGATCCAGCTTTGCGCCGGTAGTGGCCATAGCCGGAATAATCACAAGGGCAGCCAGAAGCGCAGCCATGGTATCAAAGAACGCCACATTCCGGGCAGACGCAGGAATGTCTGCATGTTCGTCTAAATAAGAGCCGTAAATCAATGTGCCGTTTCCTGCCACAGAGAGAGAGAAAAAGGCCTGTCCCATAGCATAGATGATAACCTGGGGATCCAAAAGGCTTCCTGGAGCAATCCGGAAAATGTATTGGTAGCCTGCTGCGGCCCCCGGCTGAAACGCAATGTAAACGCCCAGTCCCAAAAACAGGAAGAAAAACACCGGCATCATCACCTTGTTCACCTTCTCAATTCCTCCGCCAACGCCAAACACCAAAACAGCAAAAGCTGCCGCCAGTGCGATCATCTGCCATCCGTTATTTCCAAAAGCGCTGGCCATGCCGCCGAAGGCTGCGCTGAAGCCATCCACATTTTCTGGCGCCAGGGTGGCTCCGGTAACCGTTCCCACTGTATATTTGAAAATCCAGCCCATAACTACCGTATAACCGATAGCCAAAGCCATGGAACCTAAAACCGGAATCAGGCCAATAGCTTTTCCCAGCTTTCTTCCGGCTTCCCCCTTCCGGCTCTCACAGGCCATGCCAAAAGCGTCTACCGGGCCGGAGCGGGCAGCCCGTCCAAAGCTCATCTCCCCGATCATACCGGTGGAACCAATCAATATCACAAACGCCACATACCAGATCAGAAAGGCTCCGCCGCCAAAACGAGACGCTCTGGTGGGGAACATCCAGATATTTCCCATACCAACGGCAGAGCCGATACAGGCCAGGATAAATCCCCACCGGGATGCAAACAAGTCTCTCTTTTTATCCATCTTACTTGAAGAATCCTTTCTTCTTGTGCTTCTCCTCTGCCGGCTCCGGATTCTCTCCCCGCATAGCTGCGTCAAACTTACGCAGCGCTTCCTTCTGGGCATCGTTCAAACGCTCCGGAACGGAAACCACAAGGGTCACATAGTGATCGCCCCGCAGGTTGCGGTTTCTGAGAGACGGAACCCCCTTGCCCTTTAAGCGGACGCGGGTATCGGTCTGAGTACCTGCTTTTACCTCGTACTCCACCTCGCCGTCTACGGTCTTAATGCGGATGGGGCCGCCAAGAGCCGCCGTAGCAAAGGAAATAGATACCGTGGAATAGATATTGACATCCTGCCGTTTGAACACCGGATGCTGGGAAACTACTGCCTCTACCAGCAGGTCTCCCCGCTCGCCGCCGTTTACACCAGGCTCGCCGCCGCCAGCGCAGCGCACGCTCTGGCCGTTATCGATACCGGCCGGAATGGTTACCTTGAATTTCTTCTTCTTGGTTACATAGCCGGTGCCGTAGCACTCCGAACATTTTTCACGGATCACCTTGCCTTTGCCGCCGCACTCCGGACAGGTGGTTACATTCTGCACCTGACCGAAAATAGACTGCTGAACATAAGTGATCTTGCCTTTTCCTTTACACTTGGGACAGGTTTCCGGAGCGGTGCCGGGCTTTGCGCCAGTGCCTCCGCACTTGGGGCATTCCTCTTTATAATTGATTTCAATTTCCTTTTCGCAGCCGAACACCGCTTCCTCAAAGGTAATACGGATGGCTGTGCGCACATTGGCACCCCGCATGGGGCCGTTGTACTGGGCGCTGCGGCTTCTTCCGCCGCCGAAAATATCACCGAAGATGTCGCCGAAAATATCTCCCATATCAGCGCCGTTAAAGTCGAAGCCGCCAAAGCCGCCGGCTCCGCCGCCAGCGCCTCCCTCAAACGCAGCATGGCCGAACTGGTCGTACTGCCGTCTCTTATCCGGGTCGCTTAAGACGCTGTATGCCTCGGACGCCTCTTTAAATTTCTTTTCTGCCTCTGCGTCTCCCGGATTTGCGTCCGGATGATATTTCTTGGCAAGGGCCCGATATGCTTTTTTCAGGGCTGCGTCGTCCGCATTTTTCGGGACGCCTAAGACCTCATAATAATCTCTCTTACTCTCTGCCATGATGCCTTCCTTCCTTTATCTGCTTCTTCCATGTATACGCCGAAACGGCTGTCGCCCATCCGGGGCGCCAGGAGCGGTCCCGGAAAAGCGCCAGCCTTTCCCAGCTATTATAATTATTTAGAACAGAATCCCTATTTCCCCGTTCTAAATTATTTCGTTTTATACCTCTTTGAAGTCTCCGTCAATTACATCGTCGTCTGCGGGAGCGCTTCCTGCACCGGCTGCGCCGCTCATATCCGGGCCTGCGCCCTGAGCGCCTGCCGCACCCTGTGCTGCCTCGTAAACCTTGGCAAACAGGCTGTTGGCTGCGTTCATCAGCTTCTCCTTGCCAGCCTTGATGTCCTCTACCTGAGCGTCGGTCATCTGGTCGATGGGAGCCCGGTTGATGGCTTCCTTCAGTGCGTTCAGCTCAGTCTCAACAGCGGATTTTTCGTTGGCGTCAATCTTGTCGCCAACCTCCTCCAGAGCCTTCTCTACCTGGAATACCATAGCGTCTGCATCGTTTCTGGCATCGATGCCCTCTTTCTTCTTCTTATCCTGAGCCTCAAACTCAGCAGCCTCTTTCACTGCCTTGTCAATATCAGCCTCAGACATGTTGGAACCGGAGGTAATGGTAATGTGCTGCTCTTTGCCGGTTCCCAAATCCTTAGCGGATACATTTACAATGCCGTTGGCATCAATGTCGAAGGTAACCTCAATCTGCGGAACGCCTCTTCTTGCCGGCGGGATTCCATCCAGACGGAACTGGCCGAGGGTCTTATTGTCTCTGGCAAACTCACGCTCACCCTGTACCACATGAATATCTACTGCAGTCTGGTTGTCGGCTGCGGTGGAGAAGATCTGGCTCTTCTTGGTGGGGATGGTGGTGTTTCTCTCGATCAGTCTGGTAGCAATGCCGCCCATGGTCTCGATGGACAGAGACAGAGGAGTTACATCCAACAGAAGGATGTCGCCTGCGCCTGCATCGCCTGCCAGCTTACCGCCCTGGATTGCTGCGCCTATTGCAACGCACTCATCCGGGTTCAGGGACTTGTTGGGCTCATGGCCGGTCAGTTGTTTTACCTTATCCTGTGCTGCCAGCATACGGGTGGAACCGCCTACTAACAGAACCTTGCCAAGCTCAGAGGTGGTTACGCCGCCGTCTTTTAATGCGTTCTGTACCGGAATTGCAGTCTTTTCGATTAAATCGTGGGTCAGCTCGTCAAATTTTGCTCTGGTCAGGTTCATATCCAGATGTTTCGGGCCCTCTGCAGTTGCAGTGATGAACGGCAGGTTGATGTTGGTGGTGGTAGCGGTAGAAACCTCTTTCTTCGCCTTCTCAGCCGCCTCTCTCAGTCTCTGCATTGCCATCTTGTCTGCGGACAGATCTACGCCTTCAGCCTTCTTGAACTCGTCAACCATCCACTGGGTTACCCGATTGTCGAAGTCATCGCCGCCTAAGTGGGTATCGCCGTTGGTAGACAGAACCTCAATAACGCCGTCGCCAATTTCGATCAAGGATACATCGAAGGTGCCGCCGCCTAAGTCGTATACCATGATTTTCTGCTCGTTTTCATTGTCCAGGCCGTATGCCAGTGCTGCTGCCGTCGGCTCGTTGATGATTCGCTTTACTTCCAGGCCTGCAATTTTACCTGCGTCCTTGGTAGCCTGACGCTGTGCGTCGTTGAAGTATGCGGGAACAGTGATTACTGCCTCGGTTACTTTCTCTCCCAGATATGACTCTGCGTCTGCTTTCAGCTTCTGCAGGATCATAGCGGAAATCTCCTGGGGAGTGTAGTTCTTGCCGTCAATAGTTACCTTGTGGTCTGTACCCATGTAACGCTTGATGGACGAAATGGTGCGGTCTGCGTTGGTAACAGCCTGGCGCTTTGCCGGCTCGCCAACCAGTCTCTCACCGGTCTTTGTGAATGCCACTACAGACGGAGTGGTCCGGGAACCTTCCTGGTTCGGGATTACAACCGGTTTTCCGCCTTCCATAACAGCTACACAACTGTTGGTGGTTCCTAAGTCAATACCAATAATCTTGCTCATAGTTTTTTCCTCCTATATACTAAAAATCATTGTTAGCAATGATAAGTTCCACTAAATTTGTTCTTCGCCTCTGGCTCAAACTCATTAAGCGCTCAATGTCAGTTGGCTACCTGCACCATACTGTGGCGCACTACAATTCCTTTGTATTTGTAACCCTTCTGCAGCTCCTGGGAAATCTGGTTTTCGCCGTACTGCTCATCGTCAATGTGCATCACTGCGTTGTGCAGATTCGGGTCGAACTGCTGGCCCAGGGCCTCAATGACCTCCACGCCTGCATCCTCCAGAGTCTTCATGAACTGCTTGTAAATCATCTCTACGCCTTCTGCGTAAGCCGCACATACGGAATCCTCCGGCGCAGCCGCCAGCGCCCGTTCAAAGTTATCCACCACCGGCAGAATCCGCTCGATGATGTCTCTGGCTCCGATTTCATACATGGACGCCTTTTCCTTCTCTGTGCGCTTGCGGAAGTTGTCAAACTCCGCCATCTGGCGTTTCAGCCTATCCTGCAGTTCTTCTATCTGAACATCTTTGGGATCCTTTTTTCCAGCGGATGCCTCCGGCTCTCCCTCAGATGATACAGTCTCCTCTGGTTCCACATCCATTTCCGTTACCTGGCTGTTTTCCAGCTCTGGTTCTTCCTGATGGGACATGGTTTCTTCATGTTTATGTTCCTGGCTCATGTTCTATCACCTTTCTTCGTTTTTATAGGTGGCGTCCAACTGCTTCATCAGATTCTTAAGAGTGCTTAACACCTTCTCGTAATCCATCCGCTTTGGTCCGATGATTCCAATGGTTCCCCGAATTCCCTCGCCCAAATCGTAATTGGCTGTCACCACGCTGCAATCCTTCATAGTCTGTACCGGCGTCTCGTCTCCGATATACACCTGGATGCCGTTTCCTGCCTCTGTATCATTGACATCTGCAATCAGTTCCTGCAGCATTTCCTTTTTCTCCAGAGTTCCAAGCAGTTCACTGGCTCTGGCCCCGTCGCTTAACTCCGGATATTTGAAAATGTTGGTAGCTCCGCTGGTGTAAATCTGCAGGTCTTCCTCGTCTGCCCGGATAGCCGCTGCCACCTCGTTCAGCACCAGATCCACCACCTGGCTGTGACTTCCGGCCTGTTCTTTCAGGCGGCTGATAACATCCAGATTGATTTCCTGGATAGTCAGGCCGTTTAAGGCGCTGTTTAAAAGAATGTTCAAATCCAGGAGATCCTTCTGAGTGATGGTTTCCGGAATATTGATAACCGTATTCTTGATCAGGTTTCCTTCCACCACGATAACTACCAGAAGCTGTCCGGAGTCCATCTGGGACAACTGAATGAATTTCAGCTTGTTCTGATGATACTGGGGGCCGCTGATCATGGCTGCGTAGTTTGTGTTGCTGGCAAGAAGCTGGGCCAGCCGCTTTAACACCAGTTCTACCCGGTCTACCCGCTGAATCATCAGCTCCTTGACCTCGGTAACCTCCTGCTCCTTCTCCTGCATAATCTGGTCTACATAGAAACGGTAGCCCTGGTCTGAAGGAATCCGTCCTGCAGATGTGTGAGGCTGCTGGATGTAACCCATCTCCTCCAAATCCGACATCTCATTTCGGATGGTGGCGGAACTAAGCTTTAAATCTGTGTATTTGGAAATGGTTCTGGAACCAACCGGCTCCCCGGTTTCCAGGTATGTCTTGATAATTGCTTTTAATATAGTAACTTTCCGATCATCCAACTCCATAGCCCGCCTCCTTTTCCCCTTGTTAGCACTCCTCGATATAGAGTGCTAACATCTGTGATAAATATACTTTAATCATATTCATTTGTCAAGGGATTTTCTAAAAATATTACCTTTTTCTGTGGCCGATTTTTCTGAGGCAAAGCGATTTTCTTGACATTTAACAATTTTGTAATATAATGTAACTAGCTCAGAACGGCAGTATCTACCCATGTTACTATGAAATTCTTTATGAGAGGTACGAAACAGATGAAAATGAATACAAAGAAAGCACTGGCACGGCTGTGGGTTGCCATTGGATTTACTATGACCATGACCTGTGCAGCCTGGGCAGAGGAAGGAGGCCCCGGTGCCGGCGTATCTGCGCAAGCGGCAGAAACCGCCGTATCCCAGGTAATCACGGCAGGAGCCGGAGAGACGGTTGCCGCAAAAGAACCGGCTGCCGAACCGGCCTCCACAGAAACCGCTGCAGAGACCGGCGCCAGGGGCGAATCCCTGGGAATGTTTACCACCACCGGCTACTGCAACTGTTCCAAATGCTCCAGCGGCCACGGACTGACTTACTCCGGCACAGTGCCGAAAGCAAAGCACACCATTTCCGCAGACTTGAATCACTACCCTATCGGCACCAGGCTGATGATTGACGATGTCATCTACACCGTAGAGGACATGGGTTCTGCTGTAAAAGGAAACTGGATTGACATCTATTACGACACCCATGAAGCGGCTGTAGCCCACGGAATGAAGACGCAGGAAGTGTTCCGAGTGGTGGAGGAATAGCATTTTATGCCACAATATATAGAAAGAGTGGGTACGATATGTTCGATTCCCGCTCTTTTTTTACGCATTCCTTGACAAATTGAAAAAAATATGTAAAATATCCTTTGGCTCTCATTTATTACAGAATTGTTACATATATTTAGAATGTATGAAACTTGTGTTGAGTTTTTGCGTTGTCATTATGATGCAGAGAAAGCAGAAACTGTCCGTAACAATTCGGAGCAAAAAAGGAGATTATCATGTTTAAGAAATTTTTAGCAACTACAGCCTTAGCACTGGGACTTCTGATAGGAAGTACCGCAACTGCATGGGCCATGCCGGAGAATGGATACTTTGATGACTTTGAAGGCAACGACATTGTAGGCTGGGGCTGGGACGAGTCCTCCCCCAACACTGCTGTGCCGGTTCTTATAACTGTCACCAATCAGGAGACCGGAGAAACCGTAGGCCGCTTCCATCCCACTGCCGCCACCTATCGTCAGGATTTAAAGGAGAACGGCATCGGAAACGGAAAGCACGGTTTCCGGGTTACTGTAGACTGGGGCTCTTTGCCGGACGGAGAATATCTGGTGGAAGGCTGGGTAGAGGATGAAAAATTCCACAACACCAAGACCTACGCCAAGGGTGCTGCAGCTCCCGCCAAAGAGGAAACGCCCAAACAGGAGGCACAGACTGCTTCTGAAAATGGCCTGGTTCATCTGGGCGCCTTCCGCACCACCGGCTACTGCCCCTGCTATCAGTGTTCAGAGGGCTGGGGACGGCAGACCTCTACCGGCGCTACTGCCCGTGCAAACCACACCATTGCCGTAGACCCAAGGGTGATTCCCTACGGTGCCAAGGTTATGATTAACGGCACGGTTTACACGGCTGAAGACCGGGGCGGCGGCGTAAAGGGAAAACATATCGACATTTTCTTTGACAACCATGCCCAGACCCGTCATCACGGTTCCCGGATGCAGGATGTGTATCTGGTGCAGTAATACTCAGAGAAGAAAAAAGATGCCATATGACGCGCTTACGCACCATATGGCATTTTTTCTTCTATAAATATAGATTTGCTTCTTAATTCCAAACAATTAAACTTCCAACTGCTTCCTGTAAATCTCAATCACCTTCTTCATAGCTTCCTGGCCGGGGGCGCCGATAGTCGTGCGTTTTTTGACGCAGGTCTCCATGCTGATAGCATCGTAGATGTCTTTCTCAAACACCGGGCTGATGGCTTTGAATTCTTCCAGTGTCATATCATCTAAGGCAATCCCCTTATCAATACAGAATAGTACAAGCTGGCCTACAATTCCGTGAGCATCACGGAAGGGAACGCCGTGATTTACCAGGTAATCTGCAGCGTCTGTGGCATTGGTGAAGCCGTTTCTGGCGCTTTTCTCCATGGCGTTTTTGCAGAAGGTTATGGTGGACAGCATTCCGGTGAAAAGGGCCAGGCTGCCTTTTACAGTATCGATGGCGTCGAAAGTCAGCTCTTTATCCTCCTGCATATCCTTATCGTAAGCCAGGGGAATGCCCTTCATCACAGTCAGAATGGACATCAGGGCGCCGTACACCCGCCCGGTTTTTCCCCGTACCAGTTCTGCAATGTCCGGGTTCTTTTTCTGGGGCATGATGCTGCTTCCGGTGCTGTAAGCATCGTCCAGCTCCACGAATCCGTACTCGTTGCTGTTCCAGAGAATGATTTCCTCAGAAAAGCGGCTTAAATGCATGGCTATGGTAGAGAGAGCCGCCAACAGTTCGATCACATAGTCCCTGTCAGATACAGAATCCATGCTGTTTAAGGTAGGGCCGTCAAAGCCCAGCAGCTCTGCCGTATACTCCCGGTCTAAGGGATAGGTAGTTCCTGCCAGTGCGCCGGACCCCAGCGGACAGTAGTTCATCCGCTTCCGAATGTCGCCCAGACGGCTTCTGTCTCTGGAAAACATTTCAAAATAAGCCCCCAGATGATGGGCCAGTGTTACAGGCTGAGCCTTTTGCAGATGGGTGAAGCCCGGCATATAGGTGTCAATGTGTTCCTCCATCAGCTTCAGCAGTTCTTCCAGAAGGGCCTTTACCAGCCGGTCAATCTCGTCAATTTCATCCCTGCAGTAAAGCTTCATATCCAGGGCCACCTGGTCGTTGCGGCTGCGGCCTGTGTGAAGCCGCTTTCCCGCATCCCCAATCCGTGCAGTCAGGTTCGCCTCCACAAAAGAGTGAATATCCTCATGCTCCCTGGCAAACTCCAGCTTTCCGCTTTCCAGATCTGCCTGAATTCCTTTTAAGCCTTGGATAATAGCTTCCTTGTCTGCCTGGGACACAATCCGCTGCTTTGCCAGCATCGTCACATGAGCAATGCTGCCCTGAATGTCCTGCCGGTAAAACTTCCGGTCAAAAGACAGGGATTCGTTAAAATTGTGCACCAACTGATTTTCTTCCTTTGTAAAACGGCCGCCCCATAGTTTCATACTCGTTCTCTCCTCACTTATCTCAATCATTTATTCTTAAATTAAAGATCCTGTTCGTTCTCATAGGACACCTCGTCCTGTTCAAAGACCTCTGCCAAATCTTCATTCAGTTCCAGCATATCCTCCTCCGGATTTTCCTCCCGGCAACCTCTTATATACCGGCCTCCAAGGGCGATCAGGCCTAAGCACAAGATGCTGAGCAGGGTAATGATTCCGCCCAGCCCCAGACCTTCCGGCTGATAGCTCATGGAAATGGTATGGCTTCCCGGCGTCAGCCGCACGCCGATAAAGGCATCCAGCATCTTCTGAGCCGGCTGCTCCACTCCGTCTACCAGAATGGTCCAGCCCTTGTCATAAGGGATGGTAGTCATCATCATGCTGTTTGCTTCGCAGACGATGGTTCCCTCCAGGGAGGTATCCGTCCAGCTAGTCAGCTTCCATGGCTCCGCCGCCATTCTCTCATAGACGGCCATCAGCCCTTTTTCTGAGAAATGATATACATCCGCCCACAGCTCTTGTGTGGTATCCTCTGCCGTAAGGATAACCTCCTCGCCTGCTGCGCAGTAGCCCAACTCCAGCAGATAACCCCGGTTTACATTGGTGAAGGTTTTGGTTCCCTTCCAGGTGGTGACCGTTACCTCCTCCACCTCCTTATTTCCAACATAAGCGTAATACTCGCCGCCCTCCTGAGGATAAAAACGGACAGTTTTTCCATCGCTGACGGCGTCCATCACCAGATTCAGCACATTTGCTGCGCCTATGGCATTTGCCAGACTGTTCTGCACATCTGCCGGATTTCCCGTTTCCAAATCCCATAAGCTTTCAAAATCCGGAGAAACCGCAAAACCCAGAGGCATGGTATAATCGTTCTCCACCAGCCAGATTCCCTCATCTTCTCTCAGTACCGTCCGGATTTCCAACGGGTCCGGCTGCACCGAATAAAGACCGTATTTTACGGAAAACAGAGAATCAATTAAGGGCGTGCTGCCGGTGATGCTGTAAGCATTGGTAGAGCTTTCGCAGCCCAGCTTCTTAAACAGCTTCGTCAAATCCGCATTTGCTGTAGAGGAAAACAGGGATACAGATGGGAAATGCATCCAGGCTCCGTCGTTCTTCGTCTTCCGGCTTACCTTCTCCATGCGGAAAAAGGTAGAATTGGGCTGCACCGAATCTACCAGCCGCTCCACAGCAGCATTGTCTTCAATATAAGCAGTCCGGCTGGTGGTAGTTACACTGGTAACTGTAGTATTGACTGCCGCCTCTACACACACCACTGCAAGCGCCGCCAAAAGAGCCTTTCCCCGGTAGCGTGGGCCTTTCTGGTACAGATAAATCACACCCAGATACAAAGCAAGGAACAAAATGGCCACATAGTACACAATAAAATGGAAGTGATCTGCCTCCACCAGTTTCTGGGCCAGCAGCACAAATCCCACTGCACCGGCAAAAGCCGCCGTAATGTGTTTCCAGGGAGTGTGCTCCAAATGAGTGTAGGCCTGGTAACAGGCCAGCAGCACCAGGAAAATGTAAATATAGGACTGTCTGCAGGGCAGGCTGTTGGGATAATGAAAGCCGTGCCAGATAAAGTTCAGTACATTGATGGAAAAGCTGGCAAAGAAAAACAGCAGCAGCGTACACATAACCACCTTTTCCTTTGCGCAGATCTTCCGGCTTCCCAAATACAAAAGGAACAGCAGCAGTACCGCCACGCCGCAGTACACATTGGGCCAGTGATCCAGTCCGATCTCCGTCTCTACATTGCCAATGTGGCGGGCAATCATATCAAATATGGAAAAATACTGGCTGTAGGTCTGGGGAAAGTTCACATTTCCCGACGCAGTAGTCTGCAGCACATAAATTTCCGGCAGAAGCACCACCGCCGCCAGACCGCCGGCCAGCAGGGAGTAGACCGTAAACTGGAACACCCGGTTTACAAACCGTTCCCAACTCATCCGTCCATCCAGAATCAACAATACGCCGAAGTACAGCACCATAAAGATGCAGGTCATAATGGAAATGTAGTAATTGGAAAGAATGGAAAGCCCCAGGCACACACCGTACAGCAGCCCCTTTCCCTCTTTCACCAGCCGTTCCAGTCCCAGCGCAATCAGAGGGAACAGAAGGATACAGTCCAGCCACATAATATTCCAACTGTAAGCTGCCATGTACCCGGACAGGGCGTAAAAAATGCCGAAAAAGGCAATGCCGAAATCATGGGTACGGCAATGTTTTCTCAAATAGTAAGCCATAGTCAGACCGCAAAGACCTGTTTTCAGCACGATCATATAGGTCATAAATTCAATAACCAGGCTTTGGGGGCATAGAATCAGCAGCCAGTTTAAGGGACTGGCCAGATAGTAGGCGTACAGCGCCGAAAAATTAACACCCATGCCCACATTCCAGCTATAAAACAGGCTGCCGCCGCTTTTCAGCTTATCCTGAAACTCAGCGAAAAACGGAGCGTACTGGTGGTACATATCCGTCCGCAGAAAAGACTCCTCCCCAAAAGGGAAAATACCCCGCTGGGCAAAAATGATGATCATAATGATAATCGGAGCAGCAAACGCTGTAATCAGGCCATATCTGCCGAATCCTTCCCTATGGGAATCTGCTTCCTTCCATGCGCCCTCCCGGCAGGTTTTTTTGAAAACCGGTTCCCGGCTCTTAGTAGAGTTCGGCTCTGCTGTCGGCTGGTGTGCCTCCTGTATGTTTCCATCCGGCACTTTTTCTTCCGCTGTCAATTTCTGGTGCAGCCCCATTGGTATGCCATGCTCCACCTGAGCCACAGCCATTTCCATCTCCGCCAGCAGTGCCGCCACATCTTCTTTTTTTCTGGTTTCTTCTATCATAAATCAATCCCCTTTTTGGTATTAAAGATGAACAGCTTGCTGAACACATAGTTCATTACCAGGGAAATGGCCGATACCATCACCTTGCAGATAAAGTCCTGTTTGATGCCCAGGCCGTCTACCATGGCAATCATGGCAACCATTGTAAAGACTCCGGTAAGTGCCCGGCACAGCACAAAGGGGGCAAACTCTGCCCACACCTTTGCAGGAGCCAGACTGAAGCTGCAGAACACAAACAGCTTGTTGGTTACGAAGGCAAACAGCACCGCCGCCACCCAGGAAAGAGCCGTAGCCAGCCGGTAATCCATTCCTGCCTGCCGCATACACCAGTAGCTGCCCCAGTCCACCAGGGTAGTCAAAACTCCAAAAATCAAATAAGAGATGGTCTCCCGATTGACCGCCTTCTTCCATAGCTTTTCTATCATCATTTTCTCCTCAGATCCTGCGCACTGACTCCCGCTTCACTAACTCAGCCGGGAAAATCCGATGCCTGTTTCCAGAGCGGCCTTCGATCAGATCAAACAAAATTTCCACTGCTTCCTTTGCCATCTCATCACAGGGCTGCTTCATAGTAGTCAGAGACGGACAGTAATAATCTCCCATCTGGATTCCGTCAAAACCTGCCACAGAATAGTCCTGGGGAACTCGTTTTCCCATATCTGCAACCGCCTTGCACACACCAAATGCGGTGTTGTCCGATACTACAAAAAAGGCAGTGGCGTCTTTCCCGGATTCCAAAAATTTCTTTACCACATGATAGCCGTTTTCCATTGTGTAGGGATTATCCCCTTTTTCCGGATACAGCACCAATCCCTCATCAAAAGGAATTCCATGGCTTTCCAATGCGCTTCTGTATCCATCCAGCCGCATCCGGCCAATGGCTGTATCGTCTTCTCTGGCCGCCACAAAAGCAATCCTCCTGTGTCCCATCTCAATCAGGTAAGACACCATTTCTTGAGCCTCTTTCACATCGTCAATGGAAACGGATGAATACAGGCTTTTTTCAATTCCCTGCCCCAGACCGATGGTACAGAGCACAAAGGGCGTGTTTAACTGCTTTAAAGCTGCCTCCGTATGGCCGATAGCGCCGCCCAGGAAAATAATCCCGCAGGGTTTCTTTTCTTTTTCCAGTTCCAGGGCAACGGTCAGTTCGTCTGCTTCCTCATCTACATGCTGCAGAATAAAGCTGTATTTCTTCCGTTCCACTTCCCGTTCCAGCACCTTGATCATACCATGGAAAAATGGGTTGGTAATTCCCTTCATAAGCACTGCAATGGTATTCGACTCCATCCGCTTCAAATTTCTTGCGCTATTGTTTGGAATATAATGGTGCTCTGCTATGACTCGTTTAATCATCTCTTTGGTCTCCGGATTTATATCCGGATGGTCGTTAAGGGCACGGGACACCGTGCTGACTCCGACTCCGCAGATTCTCGCAATATCTTTTATCGTTACCGATTCCACAGCGTTACACCTCCTGATATAAATTACTCCTAGTACTGAATTATAGCAAATCTTCCAGTTCCCTGCAACCAGCAGCAGCCGGCTGTTCGTCCTAAGACTGCAGCCGGCCGCTAATTCTTGTAAGTTCTGATATTTTATTAAGAAGTTCCGGGGTAATGTCTCCCTCTTTCATTCTCCATTTCCAGTTACAGCCCAGAGTAGACGGTGTATTGATCCTGGCCTTGTTATCAAGCCCCATATAGTCCTGGATAGGAATAATACACAGATCTGCCACGCTGAACATAGCCAGACGGATGAAATCCCAGTTTACATTTTTTCCTGGCGCCTTATCCATCCCCATATAGTCCATGCACATCTTAAGATCCTCTCCCTGAAGGTTCTTAAACCAGCCGGTAATCGTTTCATTGTCATGAGTACCGGTATAAACCACACAGTTATGGTCGTAGGTATGAGGAAGATAATTAGAGGATTCTCTGGAGTCAAAGGCAAACTGCAGCACCTTCATTCCCGGAAATCCGCTGTCCTTTACCAGCCTGCGGACACCATCCGTCAAAAATCCCAAATCCTCGGCAATAATATTTAAGTTTCCCAGCCTTGCCTCCACTGCACGGAACAGATCCATTCCCGGTCCATCCTCCCAGTGGCCGCCCTTTGCGTCCTCACTTCCATAAGGAATCGAATAATACTGGTCAAAGCCCCGGAAGTGGTCAATCCGCACCACATCATAAAGCTGCTGGCAATAAGCAATCCGTTTAATCCACCATTCGTACCCGGTTCTTTTGTGTTCTTCCCAACGATACAGCGGATTTCCCCAAAGCTGTCCCACTGCTGAAAATCCATCCGGCGGACATCCTGCCACTGCCGTAGGAAGATTGTTTCCGTCAAACTGGAACAGAGATGGGTTTGCCCAGGCGTCTGCGCTGTCAAAGGCCACATAGATCGGAATATCGCCAATAATCTGAATCCCCTGGCCATTGGCATATTTCTTTAAAGCTTTCCATTGCTTTATAAACAGATACTGCAGATACTGATAAAATTCAATATCAAAGTACAGCTCTCTCCGGTAATAGCTCATGGCGTTGTCCCAGCGCAGGCGGATGTCCTCCGCCCACTGTTCCCAACTGATGCCGCCAAACCGGTCCTTTACCGCCATAAAGATTCCGTAATCCCAGATCCAGTAATGGTTTTCCTCCAGAAACTGCGCAAACTCCCTGTCTTCTCCCACCTTGCCCCGCTCATAGGCCAGCCGAAGCAGCTTATAACGGTTCTTGTAGATTTTCCCATAATCCACAGTTCCGGCATTCTTTCCAAAATTCACTGCATCGCACTCTTTCTGGGTCAAAAGGCCTTCCTGAATCAACTGTTCCAGATCAATAAAGTACGGATTTCCTGCAAAGGTGGAGAAGGACTGGTACGGAGAATCTCCATAGCTGGTAGGACCCAGAGGGAGAATCTGCCAGTACCGCTGCCCTGCCTCCTTCAGCATATCCACAAATTCATAAGCACTTTTAGAAAATGCGCCGATGCCGTATTTCGACGGCAGACTGAAAATGGGAAATAAAATTCCGCTTGCCCGCATAACCTGTACCTCCTTATGCTTTTCGCGTTTTCAGCCTAGCCCTTTACAGCGCCGGCCACAACGCCCTCAATGATGTATTTCTGACAGAACAGGTAAAATACTATAATCGGTATAATTGCCAGTACCAGAAGGGCCATTAAAGAGCCATAATCCTTGGCACCATAGGAGCCCATCAGATACTGCACTGCAACCGGAATCGTCTTGTAAGGCGTAGATACGCCGATTACCAGGTACGGCAGCAGATAGTCGTTCCAAATCCACATGGCGTTTAAAATCGCCACGGTAATGGCTGTCGGTTTTAAGATAGGCATAACCACCTGAAAAAAGGTCTGCAGAGGGCTGCAGCCGTCAATCATGGCTGCCTCCTCAATTTCTAAAGGAATGCTTTTTACAAAGCCGCAGAACATAAACACCGAAAGGCCCGCTCCGAATCCCAGATACAAAAGCACCATTCCTACCGGATTATTCAGATGCAGCATGTCTGCCAGCTTAGACATGGTAAACATAATCATCTGGAAAGGAACTACCATGGAAAACACAAACATGTAATACAATGCGCTGGTCAGCTTTGTCTTCACTCTGGTGATATACCATGCAGTCATGGAAGTAAACAGAATGATAACCAGCACAGAAGCTACCGTAATAAACGCCGACCATCCGAAGGCAGAGAAAAACCCTGTTTTGCGGATGCCTTCCGTGTAGTTTTCCAGTCCAACAAACATCTCCCCGGACGGCCATGAAAACGGATTGTCGCTGATGTAAAGCTTACCCTTAAAGGAGTTTAACAGGATAAAGAATATGGGGGTAAGAAAAACTACAACCAATCCGCATAAAATCCCAAATACTGCCGGATGTCCAAAACCTTTTCCTTTTGTTTTCATCAGTTTTCAACCTCCTTCTTTCTGGTAAGCACAAGCTGAGTCATGGCAATACCTGCTACAATGATAAAGAAGATCACAGCCTTGGCCTGGCCAACGCCCTCAAATCCAACCCGCTCATAGAATGTGTTGTAGATGTCCAGAGCCAGCATAGTGGTTTTGTTGGACGGACCGCCTCCTGTAAGAGCCAGGTTCTGGTCAAACATCTTAAAGGAGTTGGCAATCGTCAGGAACAGGCAGATGGTGATAGACGGCATAACCATAGGAATGGTTACCTTGCATAAAGTCTGCAGCCTGCTGGCTCCGTCAATTTTTGCAGCCTCCAGAACATCTGTAGAGACATTCTGGAGTCCTGCGATATAGATAATCATAATGTAACCAATTAGCTGCCAGTTCATCAGAATAATGAGTCCCCAGTAGCCGTATTTGGGATCCATCAGCATGGTTACGCCCATTTCAGCCAGCACGCCGTTAATCATGGACTGCCAGATATAGCCCAGCACAATCCCGCCAATCAAATTCGGCATAAAGAACACGGTACGAAACAGGTTGGTTCCTTTGATTTTCTGGGTCAGCATCAGCGCCAGAAGGAAGCCGCACACATTGATGGTGAAAATCGCCACTACGGCAAACTTCACAGTGAACCACAGGGCATTTAAAAATTCTTTACTGGTAAACGCTTTTATGTAGTTGGAAAGTCCTACAAACTCCGAATTCGTCACTGTAGTGAAGTCACAGAAGGACAGGTAAATTCCCATCACAAACGGAATAACAAAAGCGATTAAAAATGCAATCAGAGTAGGAAGCACAAAAATTGCAAAATAGCGTTTCATTGACTTTCCCATATCCGCCCTCCTCTTATTCTTACTTTGCTGCAGCTTTCTCCGTCTTCCACTGCTCCACTACCACGCCTTTTACATCATCCCAGGTCATGGTTCCCTGTGCGTATTCTAACAGGGCGCTTCCAAAATTATCCTTAAAGGTCTGGCTGGGGAATGTGGTAAATACCCACGGAATAGTATTCTTTCCAGATTCCATATAGCGGAACAGCTCTGCTGCCAGCGGATCTGCCGGTCTCTCATCTTCATCGAAGGTAGAGAACGGAGCAATATTACCCAGCTTGCCGGTCATATACTCTTTTCCTGTTTCTGAATTGATCAGCCAGTATACAAAGTCCAGAGACGCTTTCTGGTTTTCTTCTGTAGTCTGCTTGTTAATGCAAAAGTAGTTTTCTGTACCCATGCAGATGCCCTGGTTTTCCTCATCCGGAAGATCCATGTAGATAGGAAGGAAGCTGATGTCCTCTGCCTTTACTACATTGCCGGACACCCCTGCGATCTGGCCCCATGCCCAGTTTCCGTTCTGAACCATAGCTGCCTGACCCAGTGCAAATTCTGCCATAGAGTCGTTTACACCCTTGCTTCCCAGCATCTTGGGATCTGTAGTGGAGTTGTTGATGTAAAGATCAAAAATGTTCTTAAACTCGTCAGAGTAGGTGAATTCCAGCTCGTCTAGATCAGAAACCGCTTTGTCCTGATACTCCTGATATACCGGCAGGTTTGCAGTGTGAGTCTGCCATCTCCACTCCTCGCCCGGAAGCAGGGAGGTAGAAGCAAACACACCCTTAATGCCCAGCGCGTCTTTCTTGGACTGCATATCCTCTACCACTGCCTTCAGTGTTTCAAAGTTTGTGATTTCATCCATAGAAGAAGCAACCGCCCCATCCATAGCAAAGTATTGATCCATAATTGCGTTGTTGCAGATGATACCGTAGCCCTCAATAGCATAAGGAACGCCGTAAACACCGCCGTCCTCACCAGTAATGGCTAAGGATTTATCCGTCAAAGCTCCGTAAAACTCGCTGTCCTTTAAATCCAGGCAATAATCTTTCCAGGACTGATAACCGATGGGCCCATTAATCTGGAATAAGGTGGGGGCGTCAGTTTTTGCAATTTCAGACTTTAAGGTGGACTCATAATTTCCGCCTGCTGCAGTAACCACCTTTACCTCTACACCGGTTTCCTCAGTGTATACCTTGGCAATTTCCTCCCAGACATCCGTTACCTCTGGTTTGAAATTCAGGTAGTAAACCTTACCCACGCTGCTATCCTGCTTGCTGCCGCCGCATCCGGTCAGCATAGCTGCTGCCGCTGCCACACACAGTACAGTGCTTAAAACTCTCTTTTTCATGTTCCCGTTCCTCCTTTTTCTTTCTGCCGTTCTCACTTTTGTGAAAATCACAGCAATCTTACTCTTCTTTTTCGGAAACGGTATCGGTATTGTTACCGGTATCGTTTCCAATCTGTAATTTGACTATATCATTTCACATAATAAAAGTCAATCTCTTAGATTTTTTTCGTCTAAATCCACAACTTCCTTTGTCTATTTTTTACAAACCCAGGACTTCACCATGGAAACCCCAGCCCAAATGTGATAAGCTGAATGAAACATAGAATCAGAGGAACAGGAGGAACATGCCATGGACGAAAAATTGCGGGAGTTAAAGGAACGGGGATCCTTTCTGTTTCCCTTTGAATCCTACCACACCCATGATCTCTCCGGTAATTTTTATGTTTCCTGCCACTGGCATCCGGATACGGAAATTATCCACCTGCAAAAAGGCGCCGTCCGGCTGTTTATTGACGGAGAATCTTATCTCATTGATGAAGAAACCATTGTGTTCATTAACCGGGAAGAACTTCACTACCTTTACTCAGTCCAGGCCGGCACCTTATACGACGCCGCTGTGTTTCCGCTGGAATTTTTATCTTTTGATTCCCTGGACTACTGCCAGCAAAAATACCTGCTTCCTTTGATCCGGAAGGAACTGGGTTTTCCCCGGATGTTAAAAGCGGGAGACCCCTGTTTTGATGAGATCAGACAGCTTCTGATTCAGATTGCCAACTTGCAGAAAACCTGCACAGCGGGCTACCAGATAGCCATAAAGGCCTTCCTGTACCAGCTTTTAAGCCGACTGATTCAGGAAGACCTTCTTAAGGCTTCTGCCGATGAAAACCGACAGTGGAATATAAAAAAATTAAATACCATGAAAGAAATTGCAGCTTATATGGAAGCCCATCTTGCCGAACGGCTCTCCTTAGAAGATGTATCCGCCCACTTCTATATGAGCCAAAACTATTTCTGTAAATACTTTAAACAGAATTTCGGAACAGGCTTCACCAGCTACTTAAATAATCTGAGATTGGAACAGGCCTGCGTCCTGCTGGAAAAAACAGATCTTCCCATTATGGAAGTCAGCCTCCAGTGCGGTTTTGAAAATTTCAGCTATTTCATCCGGCTGTTCAAACGGCTGCACGGAATTACCCCTTCCGCTTACCGGAAGAAATTGGCAGTATCCAGTTCAGCAAAACCAGAACCTGGCAGCTTCTAATTCTGCAAAGCCAGAACAAGCGCCTGGCAGCTTTCCAGCGTAAGGCTCCCCTGCTTGAGACGGAAGCTTTCGCAGTTATTTAAAAGCAGATTTGCAGATGAAAGCTCCTCCAGCTCCTTCAGCCGTACCGTGCGTTCACATCTGTCAAAATTACCGATTACCAGCAGGCTGTTTTTTTCTCCCCTGCGGAAATAAGCCATAATATTTTTTTCTTCCACCAGACATGGCTCTGTCTCACCGTATACCACGGTTTCTCCATAAGTCTGGTCCTTCCGCAGGCGAATCAACTCCTGATAATAAGAAAACATACTGTCGGACCGTTTCATCTGGTCTGCCGCATTAACAGTTTTATAGCTGGGATTCATGGAAATCCATGGCGTTCCTGTGGTAAATCCGCCAGCTTCCCCATCACTCCAGGGAAATGGCGTTCTGCCGTTATCCCGGCTATAATGATTCACGATCTCCAGAGCCTGCTTTTCACTGCAGCCCACTTCCAGACAACGGCGATACTCATCTAAAGAACTTATATCATCCACCTGCTCAATAGAGGTAAAGACCGTGTTTTCCATGCCCAGTTCCTGGCCCTGATAAATAAAAGGAAGTCCCTTCAGCATAAAATACATGGCTGCCAGCAGTTTCTTGCCGGTCTCATTTCTGGCATACTCCGGCAGGTAATGGCTGACGCCTCTGGGTTCATCGTGATTTTCAATAATATTGGATAAATATCCCCGGCCCCTGGCCTGACGCTGACTTTCAAAACAGCACCGTTTATAATCTTCCGGCTCCGGAATCCGGCAATCATACCAGCCTTTGTCAGATTTCCCCTCTACCGTCTGACGGAAATCAAACATGGAAGAAAACCAGCCGTCCTCCCCAATAAAGTCAGAAAGCGCCTCATCGGAGGCATTAAAAACCTCGCCTACAGTAAAAGCGTCATAAGGACGGAAACACTGTTCCTGCATTTCTCCTAAAAATGCTCCAATTCCATGAGCTTTTTCCATTACCCGACCCATATCGCACAGGCCGTCTTCCCGGTCTGCCGGATAACTGCAGAAGGGAAGGGGCTTTTTAATATTGATGATCGCATCAATCCGGAATCCGGCCAATCCCTTGTCCAGCCACCAGTTGATCATTTTATAAACAGATTCCCTCAGCTTAGGATTTTCCCAGTTTAAATCCGGCTGTTTCTTATGGAATGCATGAAGATAACATTTGTTTGTACCAGGGATCGGTTCCCACACAGAACCGCCGAAATAAGACCGCCAGTTGCAGGGCACCTTTCCGTCTTTCATATCTTCTATATAAAAGAGCTTTCCGTATTCTCCATCCGGATCTGCACAGGCCTTTTGAAACCACTCATGCTCATCAGAACAGTGATTTACTACCAGATCCATCAAAATTTCCATGCCCCGGTCCCTGGCCTCCCTAATCAGGCGGTCCATATCCTCCATAGTGCCGAACTTAGGGTCTATCTGATAGTAGTCTGCAATATCATAGCCCTGATCTGCACAGGGAGACAGATACACCGGAGAAAGCCACAAAATCTCAACCCCCAGTTCCTTTAAGTAATCCAGCTTTTCAATAATTCCCGGAATATCGCCGATTCCGTCTCCGTTGGAATCATAGAAGCTTTTGGGATAAATCTGATATGCAGTTTTATTGTGCCACCATTTTCTTTCCATTTTTCCGCCCTCTCCTTATCTATCATTATAATAACATTATAATGCCTGTATCTCTTGTTTTCTTGTATTATATTGCAGAAAAATAACATAAAACTTCCATTATCCTTATGATGTGCACTTTCCTATGAACTTCCATGCTTCGGTTCTTAGCACCACCATAAATGAAACAAGTTAATGCATACATTTATTTTTCCGTCATTTTCATGTATATTAATTATGACGGCAAAAATCGTTTTTTACTTG
>CATOIK010000028.1 GCA_951800645.1 uncultured Eubacteriales bacterium
GAATCAAATCCAGCGAGGAAATGGGGGTAAAATATATGCAGGAATGGGAAGAAAAAGCCTATGCACGGCTGGAAGGCCGAGAGGAGGGCCTAGCTGAGGGCTTGGCTGAAGGCCGGGAGGAAGGCCTGAAAAAGGGCCTGGAGGAGGGCCGTTCAGAAAGCAAACGCCAGGCGGCGGCAAATATGTTTTCCATGAACATGCCGCTGGAGGATATTGGGAAGATTCTGGAAGTACCGGTGGAGACTATCCGGAATTGGCTGGAGGAATGGAAACAAACTCTGTAAAAAAATCTGTCCTAAAATGCAGCTATGGACAAACTATCCTGCACTGCATTTTAGGACAATGCTTACAAATCAGCTTCCTGAACGGGATTTTCATTGAAGCAGCCTATACCGTAACCGTTTCCGCATTCGTTTTTCTGATGGCCCGGCCTATTATGGAGCTGTTCATTGACAAAAGTTCTGTGGAAGTCATCGACATGGGCGTTTCCTACATGCGGGTCATTGCTCCCCTGTACCTTTTATCCGGCTCCGGCAACATTGTCCAGGGCTTCTTCCGGGGAATCGGAAATTTAAAAGTCACTCTGATCAGTTCCATTTTAAATATCTCCGTCCGGGTAGTTTCCGTGTTCTTTATGGTAGCTGTAGCAGACGGCAGCTTTAGCAGCCTGGCCCTGGCCTGCGGCCTGGGATGGATGTCCATGAATCTGCTGGAAATCCCGCTGATTGTGAAAAGGATGAAAAGGATATGAATTACACTCCGGATTCATCCAGAACCCGGTTTCTCCGGAAACCGTTGTCAATGTAACATCCGAAGTCTTTCCCAGAGGAGATTTTACTGCGCTGGTAAGAGAAATCACCCCAATGGCGGATCGCAATGACCACATCCTTCAGATCTGCAATCTCAGCTGCATTGGATTCCCCTAATCCATTAACATCATGTCCAGCGGTCTGGCATCTGCTGAAGATATAGACACTGCCATTGCAGCAGGAAATCTTGGTGCAAAAACCAGTGAAGGATTCTATAACTGGAATAGGCGCAGCATGTATCCGCTTTTTCTTCTCTTTTACACCTCAAACATCAAATCCCCATAACTGGGAAACGGCCATAATTCTTTATCCACAATCATCTCCAGCTTATCTGCCGGGGTACGCAGGGCTTCCATGGCCGGAACCACCTTTTCGCGGTAAGCCAGAGCCTGGGCCTTGCTCTCCATCTTCACGCAGACAGCCACAGCGTCTGTCAGGGCAGCCAATGCCACCTTCATATCAGACAGCAGGGCAGAGGTTTCAATCAACAGCTCTGCCTGGACGCTGGAATCTGCCTCCGGACAGGCCTGCTTCACTGCATTTAAGGAATTTGCCAACTGCGTAGTATACTTTATGACCGCAGGAATGATCTGCTTGCTGGCCATATCGATCATGGTCCGGGCTTCAATGTTGATGATCTTAGAATAATTCTCATACTCAATCTCTGCCCGAGACTCTAACTCCGCCCTGGTAAACACGCCGAACTCCTCGTAGAGCTTCACTGCCTTTTCCGTGGTAAGGGCCGGAATGGCGTCCACCATGGTCTTCATGTTAGGCAATCCCCGCTTTTCTGCTTCCTGTACCCAGGCCTCAGAATAACCATTGCCGTTGAAAATAATCCGCCGATGCTCTGTCAGCAGGTTCTTAATCAAGTCATGGACTGCTGCCTCAAAATCCTCCGCCTGTTCCAGCACATCTGCAGCTTCTTTAAATGCCTCAGCCACAATGGTATTTAACACCACATTGGAGGGCGCCACAGAATCCGATGCGCCAACCATGCGGAACTCAAACTTATTTCCGTTAAAGGCAAAGGGCGATGTCCGGTTCCGGTCCGTAGCATCCTGATCCAGATCCGGCAAAGTTGCCACGCCGGTCTTTAAGGTGCCGCCCTGCTTGGAATGGGTAGCCTCGCCATTGCTGCAAAGCTGGTCGATCACATCCTCTAACTGTTCTCCCAGGAATACAGAGATAATGGCCGGCGGCGCCTCGTTGGCCCCCAGACGATGGTCGTTTCCCACATCTGCTGCAGATTCCCGGAGAAGGTCTGCGTGAACATCCACTGCCTTTAAGATACAGGCCAGTACCAGCAAAAACTGCACATTTTCGTGGGGCGTATCGCCGGGGCTTAACAGGTTGATGCCATCGTCTGTAGTCAGAGACCAGTTGTTGTGCTTACCGGAACCATTGACTCCTGCAAAGGGCTTCTCGTGAAGCAGGCAGGTCATGTTGTGGCGGTAAGCCACCTTCTTCATGGTCTCCATAGTCATTTGGTTGTGGTCTACCGCCAGATTGGCCTCATCGTAGATAGGGGCCAGCTCATGCTGAGCCGGGGCAGCCTCGTTGTGCTGGGTTCTGGCAGTTACTCCCAGCTTCCACAGCTCGATATTTAAGTCCTTCATATAAGCGCCTACCCGATCCCGGATAGCGCCGAAGTAATGGTCTTCCAATTCCTGGCCCTTAGGCGGCATAGCGCCGAACAGGGTGCGGCCTGCATAAACCAGATCCTTTCTCTGCAGGTACTTATCCCGGTCTACCAGAAAATACTCCTGCTCTGGTCCTACACAGGGAATTACCCGCTTGGAAGCAGTATTTCCGAACAGGCGCACAATCCGCATGGACTGGTCGTTAATGGCCTGCATAGAGCGGAGAAGAGGTGTCTTCTGATCCAGCGCCTCTCCTTTATAAGAATAGAAAGCAGTGGGGATGCAGAGGGTTACACCGCAGGAATCCTCCCGCAGAAATGCCGGAGAGGTGCAGTCCCAGGAGGTGTAGCCTCTGGCCTCAAAAGTGGCCCGCAAGCCGCCGGAGGGGAACGAAGATGCATCCGGTTCTCCCTTAATCAGTTCTTTTCCGGAAAACTCCAGGATTACCTTGCCCTCCGGCGTGGGAGCAGAGATAAAGGCATCGTGCTTTTCCGCAGTTACACCAGTCAACGGCTGAAACCAGTGGGTAAAATGGGTAGCGCCGTGATCAATGGCCCACTCCTTCATGGCATGGGCTACCACTCCGGCAATAGACGGATCCAACTCCGCACCATCCTCTATGGTCTGCTTCAGCTTCTTAAACACATCCTTGGGCAGACGCTGCCGCATGACCTTCTCGTTAAACACATTCTTGCCGAAAATATCCGATGCATTCAGTATCTCGCTCATAGCTTTCTCTCCTCTCACCGCTGGACCGGCTTAGTTTTTGCTTTCGTTATAACAGGCGCGGACGCTCTTTGCCAACTGGTCTGCGCAGGATGTACTTCTGAATCCGCAGGTATTGCCCAGCAGATAAGATTCAATCTGATCTACGGTCATGCCGTCTACCAGCTTGCTGATAGCCTTTAAGTTTCCGTTGCAGCCGCCGGTAAAGGACACATTGGTTACCTTGTCTCCATCTAAGTCAAATTTGATCTCACTGGAGCATACGCCTCTGGTTCTTACTTTATATTCCATATGATTTTCCTCCTTATGTTACATCACAGACATATTTGCTATCATACTTCCTAAAACGCCTTTCTGTCAACACTTCCCCCTGTTTTTTTCACAGAGCAGCCCGGCCTTTCATCTGCACAATATGGAAAAGCGGTGCGTCTCCCTTGGGAAACACACCGCCTTTTATTTTACATTCAATCAAGCCTTGCCAACGGAACCGAACAGCTCCATTTTCTCTTTTACAGTTGCCTTGATAGCCTCTGCGCCCGGAGCCAGCAGCTTACGCGGGTCAAAGCCCTTGCCCTGCTGATCCTTGCCTGCCTCAATGTAACCGCGGGTAGCTTCTGCAAAGGAAAGCTGGCACTCAGTATTTACATTGATCTTGGCTACGCCCAGGTCAATGGCTTTCTTAATCATGTCAGCCGGAATACCAGTACCGCCGTGCAGTACTAACGGTAAATCTCCTACCTGCTCTTTTACAGCTGCCAGAGTTTCAAAGCTTAAGCCCTGCCAGTTCTCCGGATATTTTCCGTGAATGTTGCCGATGCCTGCTGCCAGGAAGTCTACGCCCAAGTCTGCAATCATCTTGCACTCGTTGGGGTCTGCGCATTCGCCTGCGCCTACAACGCCGTCTTCCTCGCCGCCGATAGAGCCAACCTCAGCCTCAATGGACAGGCCCATAGCGTGAGCAACCTTTACTAACTCTTTGGTCTTTTCCACATTCTCAGCGATGGGATAGTGGGAACCGTCAAACATAATGGAAGAGAATCCTGCCTTAATACACTTATAGCAGCCGTCATAAGAACCGTGATCCAGGTGCAGCGCAACCGGAACGGTAATGTTCATCTCCTCAATCATAGCTGATACCATGGCAGATACGGTCTTAAAGCCGGTCATATATTTGCCTGCGCCCTCAGACACGCCCAGAATTACCGGGGAGTTCAGCTCCTGTGCAGTAGCCAGAATGGCCTTGGTCCACTCCAGGTTGTTGATGTTGAACTGACCTACTGCATAGTGGCCCTCAACTGCTTTCTTTAACATTTCAGTTGCAGATACTAACATGTTGGAATCCTCCGTTTCACTTATTAGTTGGGATTTCTCCCATTGTATACGCATTACTCTGCGGACACCTTGTATTTATTATAATACATTTTCCTCTATTTGGAAAGGGAAACTTATCTTTCCTGGCACTTAAAGTCCCAGGATCTCAGCAACAGTCTTTTCCATATCTGCCCCATCGCACTCCCGGCTGTGACGAACCTGGGCGCTGCGGATTTCCTCCACAGCAGCCGGAATTTTCACACCGGAAATCTCAGCCAATCTATCAATAATGGCGAACTCGTCTGCATCACCCAAATCCCCCTTGATGGCCTCCAGTACACTGTGAGAGAACTTATAGGGGCTGGCGGTAGAAGCAATTACCGTAGGAGTCTCATCTTTGGTTCGCTCTTTGTAGGCCCGGTACACGGCAGAAGCCACGCCGGTGTGAGTATCAATCACATAGCCTGTGTCCTCATAAACCTTGCGGATCTCTGCTGCGTTCTGGTCTTCCGCAGCGTAGCCGCCGGTAAAATCCTTCATGAACGCCCGCATTTCCGCCGTAGCCTGATAAGCGCCCTCAGCGCTCAAATCCTCCATCAGAGCCTTGTTGGCTGCAGCATCACAGCCAGTGCTTAAGTAAATCAGCCGCTCTAAGTTGCTGGAAATCAGAATATCCATAGACGGAGAGCTGGTAAGGATAAACTCCCGCTTTCTGTCGTAAACGCCGGTCTCGAAGAAATCGTACAGCACTTTATTTTCATTGGACGCACAAATCAGAGTCTTAATCGGAACCCCCATCTGCTTTGCAAAATAGGCAGCCAGAATATTACCGAAGTTTCCGGTAGGAACGACCACATCAATCTCCTGTCCGTCTGTAATCTCGCCGTTTTCCAATAACTTGGCATAGGCATACACATAGTAAACCACCTGGGGCACCAGACGGCCGATGTTGATGGAATTGGCGGAAGACAGCTGGAAGCCTTTTTCATCCAGCTTCTTTGCAAATTCCTTATCGCCGAAAATCTTCTTCACACCAGTCTGGGCATCGTCAAAATTTCCATGAATGGCCACTACTGCCGTGTTTTCCCCTTTCTGGGTCACCATCTGCAGCTCCTGTACCTTGCTGACACCGCCCTTGGGATAGAACACAATAATCCGGGTGCCAGGCACATCTGCAAAACCGGCCATAGCCGCTTTTCCTGTGTCTCCGGAAGTAGCCGTCAAAATGACAATTTCATTTTTAATATGATTCTTTTTGGCTGATGTAGTCATCAAGTACGGCAGAATGGACAGAGCCATATCTTTAAACGCAATAGTATTTCCGTGGAACAGCTCCAGATAATAAGCGCCGTCCGCCTTCACCAGGGGAGCAATCTCCTCTGTATCAAACTTGCTGTCATAGGCGTGGTCGATACAGTACCGCAGTTCTTCCTCAGTAAAGTCCGTCAAAAACTGCTTCATCACCTGGTACGCCGTCTCCTGGTAGGTCATTCCTGCCAGCTTCTCCATGGAAACATCCAGTTTCGGAATCTCCGTGGGCATAAACAGGCCGCCGTCATCGGCCAAGCCTTTTAAAATTGCCTGGGAAGCAGTCAGCCCGCTCTCCCCGCCTCTCGTGCTCTGATAGGATAACTTCATATGCATCCTCCCTCTCCTCTTTGTCCGCGCCCCACAGACTGCCAAAAGATGCGCAAACTCCGCGTTTTCGTAGATTGTAGCACACTTTTTGGGGTGATGCAAGTGTGACAAACATTTACCTTATTAGGAAGTATAATTACCTCGTAATTCATTTTAGGAATTTCTTCCTCGTCTCACCAATCCACCACCTGATTCACAACATTCTGCTGTTCTGTACTAGTCTTTCTCAGATAAATTCTGGTGGTTTCAATACTTTCATGTCCCATCAGATCAGCCAGCATAGACAGATCATTGTATCGTTCCAGAAAGCTTTTGGCGAAACGGTGCCGGAAGGAATGGGGGTAAACCACCGCCGGATCTAAACCATACCGGGCAGCCAGCCGTTTAAGCTGGCTTGATATTCCCCGGGGAGTAATTGGCTCTCCATGCTTATTTAAAAAAATAAATCCGCTGTTCATTCCATTTTCCATCAGCCAGACCAGAGCTTCTTTCTGAAGCTGAGCCGGAATATAAATTCTTCGTAGTTTTCCGCCTTTTGAATATAAATCCAGATACCCAATTTTGATATGTTCTGTCTTAATCTGTACTAATTCACTGACTCTCGCTCCTGTGGCTGCCAGAAAACGAACTACAAAATACCAGTACATCTCCTGATCCCGCTTCAGACAGTTTTTGAAATAAAGATAATCTGCCTCGCTGATTACATTTTCCAGAAATGGCTTTTGCTGTACTTTCACAGCAGGAATCTTCCATTTTTCTCGCCCGATATATTCTAAATAACAATTCAACGCCCGAATTCTTAAATTTATGGTCTGAGGCTTATATGTTTCTATCAGAAAAAACTTGTAATCCTGCATGTTTTCCCTGGAAACGGTATCATATTTGCTGTTATACTGTTTCAACGCATATAAGTACGAAGTGATGGTGTTGTGAGACAGATTTTTGTTCTGCAGATAGGTTTGAAATTCCTGATTCATAGATGGTTCCTCCTTTGTATAATAGAATGGCATCTATTATACATGGAGAAAATGAACAGATTAAAAAGAGTACGCATTTTGTTTCATAGGGCGAACTTTCCTATGAACTAAAAAAGGAACTGCCGCAAGGGCAGTTCCCATTTGTTTAAAGATGTATTCTGGAACAGATATTAGTTCTCAGCCTTCCAAGCTTTGTACTCATCAGACTTGGAGAAGTCTTTGTCGTTTGCGTAGAAGATGATCTTTCCATCTGCATCAGAGTAGAAGTACCAGTCATCGCCGTCTTTCACGCCGTTAGCCTTGGTCTTCAGCTGACCGTTGGTACCAATCAGGTACAGATTCATAGCTTCAACATTGTTGTACTTACACAGCTTCTCTACATTACCGTTGCTATCAGTGCGAACTGCATCACCAGCGCCTACTCTCAGAGTCTTGGAAGCAACGAAAGTAGCTGCATCGTTTGCATCAATAGATGCTGCTCTGTACTTGTCGTCAGTGCTTGCAGCCATCTTCTTACCGTACTTGTAGTAAACCTTCTTAACCAGGCCGGTGGTACCCTGACCTCTGGTGTCAGCACCGCCAGTGGAAGCGAAGTTGAATGCGTAGGTATCGCCATCCAGGTTTACAGTAGTGCTGCCGGTCTTCATAGCGCCGTCATCGCCGTCGCCGAAGTAGTACAGATCGTAACCGGTGATATCCTCATTCTCGTTAATGATGTCATCCAGCTCATCGGAATCGATAGTATCTACTGCGTGAATGTCATTGATAACGCCCAGAGTAGTATCCAGAGCTACCAGACCGCTCAGCATAGCACCCTTCTCGTTGAATGCATAGTACTTGCCGTTGATCTTCTTGATCTCAGAAGTTACCAGAGTACCATCACCGTTGGAGTAGTACCACTTCTCTTCCTCGTCGTTGTTGTTGGTCGGGTCGAAGTCCTCGTGAGGAACAACCTTGAACCAGCCCTTGGTTACGCGAGCACCATCCTCCGGGCTGTTGAAGTAACCCCAGTTAGATGCAGATGTACTAGAACCACTAGCTGCCTGATTCCACTCGTAAACCATAACACCGTCTTCATCGAAGCCGTAGGTCTTGCCGTTTACTTTCTTGGTCTCCAGCTCCTCGCTAGCATCGTCGTTGAATACTTTCTCACCATTGGACTTGAAGTAGAACCACTTATCAGCGTCATCATCAGCGTCACTATTGGAGTTGAAAACATTGATCTTCTGCCAGCCGGTCTTCATGGAACCATCTTCCCAACCACCGAAGTAGTAAGTAGCCTGTTTCCAGCTCTCCTCCTCGTTCATCATGGTGGAATCGGTGCCTACCCAACCGTACAGCATCTTACCATCCTCATCGAAAGCATATTTCTTGCCATCAATGGTTTTCTTCTTGGTGCTGTCGTTGGAGCCCTTCATAGCCTTACCGGTAGCCTGCATGTAGTAGTAACGATACTCAGCGGGATCGCTCTCGTCATCCTGATCCTCGTTTACTACCTTAACCCAGGTATTGGTAACCATAACGCCGTTAGCATCTACATAGTAGATGTCGCCGTCATCGTCGATCAGCTTGTCGGTTGCCATAGCACCGTTCTCCTCGCTGTCCAGCCAGTACCAGTTATCACCGGATTTTCTCCACTCATCTTCTACTCTGTTACCGTCTTTGTCATAGTAGTACCAGGTTCCATCTTCCTCAGTCCAGCCAGTAGCTGCGAAAGAAGTCATGGAAGCGCCGATAGCTAACAGAGCTGCTGCAGATGCTACTGCAACTACTTTTGTCTGCTTTCTCATAATGAATGCACTCTCCTTTTTCTTTTTTGAAATTCTTTTGAAATTCCTAAAATTGCATTACGAGGTAATTATACTTCCTATAAGGCAAATTATCAATAGTTTTTTACATTTTTTCTTGTGATAGGAATAAATGTTAAAACCTTGATCCCTCGTTAGAAGTTACCACCTCTCCATCACATTGACAGTATAATATACTTTTTCGGGAAATGCTATAACGAAACCCTAAGCGTTTTCTTACGAAAACCTTACGAAAAGCAAATTTTTCCCATAATTTGTACTAATATTAGTACAATCTTTGAATTCACTGGGTTTTTTCCAGGTTTTATGCTATACTGTTCATTAGTTCCTATATTTTAATATTTTTGAACAAATTGCTGTGCAGAATTCATTTTACAGGCAGTACAAGGAGGAATCATTATGAACCGTATCGGTCTTATTTGCCGGTATCTGAAAGAAAACCCTTACTGTACCCAGCGGGAACTAGCTCAGAAAACAGAGCTTTCTCTGGGAACAGTCAATACCTTAATTAAAGAGTGCATGAAAAACCAGCTGATTGCCCCAGGAAAAAGCGTGGCCGGTACTTACGCCCTGACCGGAGCAGGAAACGAATTTTTGAATCAGTTTAAGGTAGACGGCGCTCTAATCATTGCAGCCGGCTTTGGTTCCCGGTTTGTTCCATTGACCTTTGAGACGCCGAAAGGGCTGCTGGAGGTGTTTGGAGAACGGATGATTGAACGGCAGATTCGTCAGCTTCACGAAGCAGGTATCACAGACATCACCATCGCCGTAGGGTATTTAAAGGAAAAGTTTGAATATCTCATTGACAAATATAATGTAAAGCTGCTTTACAATCCGGAGTATTCGTCCAAAAACACCCTGGCCACCATCTACCGGGCCAGGGAAGCTTTGAGGGGCCGGAATATGTATGTGCTTTCCTCAGATAACTGGATGCGGGAGAATATGTTCCACACCTATGAGTGCGGCGCCTGGTACGCTTCCGCCTACATGAGCGGCGAGACTTCGGAATGGGTTCTTTCTTATAATAAGAAGGGACGCATTACAGATGTGACGGTAGGGGGCCGGGATGCCTGGGTAATGTATGGGCCGGTATATTTCTCAAAGCAGTTTTCAGAGCAGTTTCTTCCTCTTTTAGAAGATGCCTACCGGACTCCCGGCACAGAGCAGTTTTACTGGGAGCATGTACTCATGCAGAATCTAGGACAACTGGAGATGGACATCAATCGTCAGCCGGGCGACCAGGTTTATGAGTTTGAGAATTTAGAGGAGCTGCGCAAGTTCGATCCCCGGTATCAGAATCATTCTGATAATAAGGCATTGGAGCTGGTCTCCCAGGTATTTCAGGTGCCGGAGTCGGAAATCCTGAACATCCAGTGTCTGAAATCCGGCATGACCAACAAATCCTTTCTCTTCCAATTAAAAGGAAAGCATTACATCTGCCGGATTCCCGGCCCCGGCACGGAGCTTCTGATTAACCGGCCTCAGGAGGCGCAGGTTTACCGGACGGTTCAGCCTCTGAATATGTCGGAGCACATCGTTTATATGGACGGCTCTACCGGATACAAAATTGCCGAGTATTATGAAGACGCCCGCAACGGCCAGGCAGACAACTGGGAGGATATGGAAATCTGCATGAAAACCATACGCAGGCTGCACCAGTCCGGGCTTACGGTAGACCACGATTTTGACATCCGGGAGCGGATCGATTTTTACGAAAAGCTCTGCCTGGCCCACGGCGGTCCTCTGTTTGAGGATTATGAAACAGTGCGGAGCCAGATGGATGAGATTATGGACCGGTTAGATGAGATGAACCGACCTAAGACATTGGCCCACATCGACAGCAATGTGGACAATTTCCTGTTTCTGCCGGACGGCCAGGTGCGGCTGATTGACTGGGAATACGCAGGCATGTGCGACCCGCTGATTGACATTGCCATGAGCGCCATTTATGTGTATTATCAGGATGAGCAGGCAGAAAAGCTGATGGAGCTTTACTTTGGCCGGACTGCATCCCAGGAGGAGCGGATGGTTGTCTTTGCCTATATGGCGCTGGGAGGATTTCTCTGGGCCCTCTGGGCTGTGTACAAGGCTTCCATAGGCGAGGAATTCGGCGAATACACTCTGATCATGTACCGATACGCCAAGCAATATTATAAAAAACTGTCGCCCCTGTTTTCATCGCCTGTGTAAAGGTGGAAATGAATGGCACTAATTTTTACATATATTGTAATAAAAATGTTATCTATTCCACTAGATGATGTGCTATAATGGAAGCTAACAGAATATCACAGATTTTTATCATATATATTTAAGGAGGATTCACCTATGAGAAACAGACGAAAACTGTATGCCATCGCTTTTGCCGGCATGATGGGCGCAATGACTATGGCGTCCGGCATTACCGCATATGCAGCAGCCGGATGGGTACAGAGCGGCAACACCTATATGTATTACGATGCTAACGGCGCTATCCATAAAGGCTGGATCAATACAGCAGACGGCTACTACTATACAGATTTGTCCACCGGCCAGATGGTAACCGGATGGAAGCAGATCAACAACAAATGGTATTATTTCCAGCCCAACGGCCTGATGGCTACCGGATGGGTGCAGGACGGCGGAAAATACTACTATGTGCTGACTGACGGCACCATGCATACAGGCTGGGTAAACATCGGCTCTGACTACTACTTTATGCGGGAAGACGGTTCCATGGCTACCGGCTGGCATCAGATGGACAATACCTGGTACTACTTTAACCCCGCCGATGGCAAGTGCATCCTGAACACCCCCTATGAGGTAGACGGCAGTTGGTATTTATTCGGCACAGACGGAAAGATGCTGACCGGATGGCAAAAGGTGGACAACCACTACTTCTATTTCCACACAGACGGAAAGATGCTGACCGGATGGCTCAGTGACGGCACCAACAAATACTACATGGATCCGGCTAACGGCCAGATGTCTACCGGCGTAAAGACGATTGACGGATATTATTACTACTTTAATAACTCCGGTCATCGTCAGACTGGCTGGGTAATTGTAGACGGCGTTTACTACTACATGGATCCGGCTGCAGACGGACGGATGATTGCAGGCACCACCAAGGTGATTGACGGCATAACCTATCAGTTTGCAGCCAACGGCGCCTGCTTAACCCAGGGCGGGGCTACCAACAATGTATATAATTCCAACAGCTCCAACAACAGCAGCGCTCCCAGTGGAAACACCAACAATAACAACAATTCCGGCAGCCCGACAGCAGGCGGCGGAAACTCCAGCAGCAATAATGGCGGCTATGTAAATGCAGGCCCCGGCGCAGCAGGCGGCGGAAACAACTCCACTGTTTCCGGTTCTTCCTCTCCCAGCTCCAACAACACACCGGGAGGAAGTCCGGTTAATCCCGGAGGAAACAATAACTATGAATTACAGCCAGGCCAGACTGGCGGGCCGAGACCATAAGAAGTTTCATTATCTTTAAGTATGATCAATCATATAACAGATTGCGGACTCCTCGGAGTCCGTTTTTCTTTTTACAAAAACAAAGAGTCCGGTTCACCGGACTCTCGCGCCGGAGCGGGTCTGCGTCAGCAGACATTTTCCTTATGTGTGAAGTGCGCATCCCGCGGAGCGTTTTTTGCTTTATAGGACGCAATTTCCTATAAAGCAGAGAAGGAGTCTCTGCTTCATAGATGATTCTCATCTATTTTACAACGACTCCTTCTTTGCCCTTACGGCATATATCATTTTCTTATGCTTTTATAATAAAGCAGATGCCTCTTTTTAATAGAACAACCGGTTCACTGCACTGAAAATACCGCGGATAGACGCTCTGGTAATGTTGGAGCTGACGCCTACGCCGTAGGTGGCTTTTCCGGTATCCTGATCCATCAGATGGATGTAGGAAGCTGCCTTTGCATTAGAGCCGGCCCCCAGGGCGTGCTCGCTGTAATCCAGCACCTTGATGCGTATGTCTAAGGTTTCCTCTAAGCCACGCTGTACTGCGTCAATAGGTCCGTTACCCACACCGTCGAAGGTCTTTTCCACACCATGATCCAGATAAGCAACCTTGGCCAGAGTAGCATATACGCCTTCCTCCACCTCGGTATCTGTAATCCGGCACTGACGGAAGTGAAGGGGCTCTTTTCTGTCCAGATAGCAGCTCTTGAACTCGTCGTAAATCTGCTCCGGAGCCACCTCGCCCTGCTTCTCCGAAATCTTCTGGATAACATCTGCAAACTCCTTGTGCATTCCCTTTGGAAGCTTGAAGCCATAGAAGGTATCCATAACAAAGGCTACGCCGCCTTTTCCGGACTGGCTGTTGATACGGACAATGGGCTCGTACTGACGGCCAATGTCTGCCGGGTCAATAGGAAGATAGGGAACTTCCCAGTATTCTCCGCCCCGCTCATGCAGCGCCTGCATACCCTTGTTGATGGCGTCCTGATGAGAACCGGAAAATGCAGTAAACACCAGCTTTCCAGCATAGGGGTGACGAGGATGGATGTCCATCTTGGTGCAACGCTCATATACCTCGATCAGTTCCCGGATATTTTCAATGTTCAGCTCCGGGTTAATGCCCTGAGAGAACATGTTATAAGCCAAAGTCAGAATGTCTACATTACCGGTGCGTTCACCGTTTCCGAACAGCGTTCCCTCTACCCGGTCTGCACCGGCTAAAAGGGCCAGCTCTGTAGCAGCCACACCGGTTCCCCGGTCATTGTGGGGATGAACGCTTAAGATGATGCTGTCCCGGTTCTTGAAATGCCGGTTCATCCATTCAATCTGGTCTGCGTACACATTAGGCGTATTCATCTCCACGGTAGAAGGCAGATTGAAGATGATGGGTTTCTCCGGAGTAGCCATACCCCAGGTCTCCTGCACTGCAGTACAAACTTCCAAAGCGTAATCCAGCTCTGTTCCCGTAAAGCTTTCCGGGGAATACTCCAGCATCAGGTCTCCATCGTAATCCTTGGCGTATTTCTTTACCAGTTCCGTTCCCTCGATAGCAATCTGCTTGATTTCTTCTTTATTTTTATGGAACACCACATCCCGCTGTAGGGTAGAGGTAGAGTTGTAAATGTGGACTACCACCTTTTTGATGCCTTTGATAGCCTCAAAGGTCCGTTTCAACAGATGTTCCCGGCACTGTACCAGAACCTGAATCCGCACATCGTCCGGAATCATTTTACGCTCTACTAACTGACGAAGGAAATCGTACTCAATCTGAGAAGCTGCCGGAAAGCCTACCTCAATTTCCTTAAAGCCCATTTTTACCAACAGGTTAAAAAACTCTATCTTCTCCTCAACCACCATAGGCTCAATTAAGGCCTGGTTGCCGTCCCGCAGATCCACGCTGCACCAGATGGGAGCCTTCTGAACCTCCTTGCCTGGCCACTGCCGTTCCGGATAATCTACCACCGGATTTCTTTTATATCGCTGATAATTTAACATAATCGTTCCTCCTCACTCCCCATTTTCTGCTTCCTTTTCCGAATTAAAGTAACAAAATATTGTTTATTTTAACATATTTTTCTTGGGGTTACAACCCATCTCCACAGATTTTTGCGCCAGTTCTGCACCTCAGAGCGTTTTGATTCATAGAACGAAGGCTCCTGTAAATTCAAAACAGGCGGAACGCCGTTTCCGTTCCGCCTGCCCTTCTTCCTTATTTCTATTCCTGTATTTCTGCTTATACCAGATGTCCCTGCTTTTTCATTACTTCAATTACCTGATCCACATACTGCTGGCACAGCTCTTTGGTGGCAGCTTCCACCATAACCCGGACTACCGGTTCGGTGCCGGACTGGCGCAGAAGGATGCGGCCGTCATTTCCCAGGGCTTTGGCCACTTTGGCTGCCTCCGCCTGAACCGCCGGGTCATCCTGAGCAGTCTGCTTGTCGTGCACCCGTACATTTTTCAGCACCTGGGGGAAAATTTCCACTTCAGAAGCCAGCTTGCCCAGAGTTTCCTTCTTCTCCAGCATCACTTCCATCACCTTCAGAGAGGTAAGAATGCCGTCTCCGGTGGTAGCGTGTTTGCTGAAAATAACATGGCCGGACTGCTCTCCGCCCAGACAGTTGCCGTACTGGGACATATTCTCGTATACATATTTATCTCCGACTGCCGTCTTTTCATAGGCGATGCCTTCCCGGTCAAATGCCTTATAAAGGCCAAAGTTGGACATTACAGTAGTTACTACCGTGTTGTTGCGAAGCTTGCCGTTTTCCTTCATGTACTTGCCGCAGATATAAAGAATCAGGTCTCCGTTAATCTCGTTTCCGTGCTCATCTACGGCGATACAGCGGTCTGCGTCTCCATCGTAAGCAAAGCCTACATCACAGCCGTTGTCCTTTACAAACTGCTGCAGTACATGAATATGGGTAGAGCCGCAGTCTGTATTGATGTTCAGGCCGTTGGGGCTGTTATTGATAACCCAGGTGTCTGCGCCCAGCGCGTCAAACACATTCTTGGCAATGGCAGAGGCGCTGCCGTTGGAGCAGTCCAAAGCCACCTTCTTGCCTTTGAAGGAGCGGGTTGCAATGGAGATGAGGTAACCGATATAGCGGTTTCTTCCGGCGGCGTAGTCTACGGTGCGGCCGATTTTGTCCTTCACCGCAAAGGGGATCTCTCCCATCTGGCCGTCTAAATATTTCTCAATTTCCTCAATAACACTTTCTTCCAGCTTCTCGCCCTTGCCGTTGATTACCTTGATGCCATTGTCGTAGTAGGGGTTGTGGCTGGCGGAAATCATAATGCCGCAGTCAAAATCCTCCGTGCGCACTACATAGGAAACACTGGGGGTTGTAGTTACATGGAGCAGATAGGCGTCCGCACCGGAGGCGGTCAGGCCGGCCACCAGGGAGTACTCAAACATATAGCTGCTGCGCCGGGTGTCTTTTCCGATGACGATGCGGCAGCGGCCCTCTGGATTTTCAGGGGAAACTGTGCTTCTCTGTCCGTAATACCAGCCCAGGAAACGGCCAACCTTATAAGCGTGCTCTACTGTCAGATTTACATTAGCTTCTCCGCGGAAACCGTCTGTTCCAAAATACTTTCCCATGATTCTGCTCTCCTTATAATGTCAATGTCATTGCTGTCTTCCTAAATCTTTTCCTAAATATCTTCCTGGATCTCTTTGAGGTATCTTCCCAAAGCATCCTGCCAGGACGGAAGCCTCTCAAAACCATTCTCCGTCAGTTTTTCCTTGCTCATACGGCTGTTGGCCGGACGGGTGGCTTTGGCCGGGAACTGGCCGCTGGTTACCGGAGTAACCTTCACCTCATCCATGCCTGCCTGGCGGAAGATCTCTACTGCAAACTCATACCAACTGCACAGGCCCTCATTGGTAGCGTGATAGCGGCCATACCGGTCTGTCTGAATCATATCTACCAGAAGTCTTGCCAGGTCGTAGGTGTAGGTGGGAGACCCTACCTGGTCGTCAACTACGCTGACTGCGCCCCGCTCTTTGCCCAGACGAAGCATGGTCTTGATAAAGTTCTTTCCTGCCACGCCGAACACCCAGGCAATACGGACGGTAAAGTAGTGATCCAGCAGTTCTTCTACTGCCAGCTCGCCCTCGTACTTGGTCTGGCCGTATACATTTAAAGGGTGGCGCTCATCGTCCGGCTCCCAGGGACGAGTACCCTGTCCATCGAACACATAGTCTGTGCTGACATACATCATTTTGATGCCGGCAGCCTTACAGGCCAGGGCTACATTACGGGTGCCTTCGCCGTTGATCTTCCGGCACAGCTCCACATTATCCTCAGCCGGGTCTACTGCAGTATATGCAGCGCAGTGGATGACTGCGTCAGCGCCGGAGCCGGTAATTACCTGCATACAGGCATCTGCATCGGTAATGTCCATTTCCTCCACATCTACGCCGATGCCTTCCATGCCCCGCTTTTTCAGTTCTGCCATAAGGTCGGAGCCAAGCTGTCCCTTCGCTCCGGTTACCAATACTTTCATGCTCATTTACAGTCTGTCTCCATACATTTTTTCATAGTAGTTCTGATACTCGCCGGAGATGATGGTCTCCCACCACTCCTTGTTGTCCAGATACCACTGGATGGTCTTCTTGATGCCGTCTGCAAACATGGTCTCCGGCAGCCAGCCCAGCTCGCCGTGGATTTTTGCCGGGTCAATGGCGTAGCGCATGTCGTGACCCTTCCGGTCTGTTACATAGGTAATCAGGCTTTCCGGCTTGTTCAGCTCTTTGCAGACAATCTTTACGATGTCGATGTTCTTCATCTCATTGTGGCCGCCGATGTTGTAAACCTCGCCGTCCTTGCCCTGATGGATAATTAAGTCGATAGCCTTGCAGTGATCCTCCACATACAGCCAGTCACGGACATTTAAGCCCTCACCGTATACAGGAAGGGGCTTGTCAGCCAGGGCATTGGCAATCATCAGGGGAATCAGCTTCTCCGGGAACTGGTAAGGGCCGTAGTTATTGGAGCAGCGGCTGATGGTGATGGGCAGGCCGTAGGTGCGGTGATATGCCTGAACCAGCAGATCTGCGGCTGCCTTGGAGGAGCTGTAGGGGCTGCTGGTGTGAATCGGAGTGCTCTCGGTGAAGAACAAATCTGGCCGGTCTAAGGGCAGGTCGCCGTAAACCTCATCGGTGGAAACCTGGTGGAACCGTTTAATGCCGTATTTGCGGCAGGCGTCCATTAACACTGCAGTACCTTTGATGTTAGTATCCAGGAAGATCTCCGGATTTTCGATGGAGCGGTCTACATGGCTCTCTGCTGCAAAGTTTACAATTACATCCGGGTGTTCTTCCTCAAACAGGCTGCAGATGGCTTCCCGGTCGCAGATGTCAATCTTACAGAAACGGAAATTAGGATTCTTTAAGGCCTCCTCCAGGGTAGACAGGTTCCCGGCATAGGTTAAGCTGTCTACGCAGACGATGCGGTAGTCCGGGTACTTGTCCAGCATATGGTATACAAAATTGGCTCCGATAAATCCGGCTCCGCCGGTTACGATCATGTTCATAAAAATTTTCCTCGTTTCGTTTTATTTGTTTGTGGGCTATAATAGGTTGTCATCTTTCCTGCCCTATCGCCTGTTATTTCATGTCATTTCCATGCAGTTTATCTATATACTTTCCGTCCAGTACATCCTTCAGATACTGGCCGTACTGGTTCTTTTTCAGTACCTCGTAGGTCTCCAGCACCTGCTCTTTGGTAATCCAGCCGTTTAAGTAGGCAATTTCCTCCAGGCAGGCAATCTTCCGATGCTGATGGGTCTCCACAGTCTTTACAAAGTTGGTGGCCTCTACCAGGGACTCATGGGTTCCGGTGTCCAGCCAGGTAAAGCCCTGGCCCAGCAGGGTTACATCCAGCTCTCCCTTTTCCAGATAGATACGGTTTAAATCTGTGATTTCCAGCTCTCCGCGGGCAGAGGGCTTTAAATTCTTAGCGTACTCTACCACCCGGTTATCGTAGAAATAAAGGCCGGTTACGCAGTAGTTTGACTTGGGATCAGCCGGTTTTTCTTCGATAGAAACAGCCTTTCCCTCTGTATCAAATTCTACAATACCGAACCGCTCCGGATCGTCTACATAATAGCCGAATACTGTAGCGCCGGTTTCCTTGGACGCTGCAGCCCGCAGCCGTTTCTTCAAGCCCTGGCCGTGGAAAATGTTGTCTCCCAGCACCATGGCTACTGAATCCTTTCCGATAAAGTCTGCACCGATGATAAAGGCCTGCGCCAAACCGTCCGGGCTTGGCTGTACCGCATAGGTCAGCTCCACGCCAAACTGATGGCCGTTGCCTAAAAGGGACTCAAACCGGGGCGTATCCTCCGGAGTGGAGATAATCAGAATTTCCCGGATGCCAGCGTTCATTAACACCGACAGGGGATAGTAAATCATAGGTTTGTCATAGATCGGCAAAAGCTGCTTGGATGTTACCTTTGTCAAAGGGTACAGGCGAGTGCCGGAGCCTCCTGCAAGAATAATGCCTTTCATATTCGTTCTCCTTATTATTTCATACATTTTATTTTCTACATTTTTATCTAGTTTGTACTATATCACAAAGACCATGTATTTTCAATGTGGGATTCTTAAGGGTTTATGATGATTTTCTTATATCCGGCGGTTTTTCCCATGAAACAGGGCCGCCCTGCGCTGGACGGCCCTGTTTCTCAATTTTATGCCACTTCGTTCATTTTTGCCAGCTTTGCAGCCTGGTCGGCGGCGATGCAGGCGTCTAAGATCTCCTGAATATCTCCGTTTAAGATTTTATCCAGTTTATACAAGGTCAGGTTAATCCGGTGGTCGGTTACACGGCCCTGGGGGAAATTGTAGGTGCGAATCTTCTCAGAGCGGTCGCCAGTACCAATCTGGCTGCGGCGCTCTGCTGCCTCAGCGCTCTGCTTCTTCTCCATCTCTAAATCATACAGCTTGGAACGCAGAAGACGGAATGCCTTTTCCTTGTTCTGCAGCTGGGATTTCTCCGTCTGGCTGTAAATCACAATACCGGTAGGCATGTGGGTCAGACGAACTGCAGAGTCGGTGGTGTTTACGCACTGACCGCCGTTTCCGGAAGCGCGCATTACATCGATACGGCAGTCGTTCATATCAATCTGAACATCTACTTCCTCTGCCTCAGGCATAACCGCTACGGTAGCAGTAGAGGTGTGGATACGGCCGCCAGACTCAGTCTCCGGAACCCGCTGTACCCGGTGAACGCCGCTCTCGTATTTCAGCTTAGAGTAGGCGCCTTTTCCAGTTACCATAGCCTGAACCTCTTTAAAGCCGCCGATGCCGTTCTCGCTTAAGCTGATAATCTCCACCTTCCAGCGCTGGCTCTCTGCATAGTTGACATACATGCGGTACAGCTCTGCAGCAAACAGGGCCGCCTCATCGCCTCCTGCACCTGCGCGAATCTCCAGAATAATGTTCTTGTCATCGTTGGGGTCTTTGGGAAGAAGAAGGATCTTTAACTCCTGTTCTAACTCCTCCACCCGTTTTTTGGCGTCAGACAGTTCTTCCTTGGCCAGCTCCCGCATTTCTTCATCGCTCTCCTCTTCCAAAAGAGCCAGGCTGTCCTCAATGTCCTGCTTTGCCTGCTTGTAGGCTTTGTAAGCCTCTATCAAAGGCGCCAAATCCGCCTGTTCCTTCATCAGCTTGCGGAATCTGGTCTGATTTTCCGTCACATTCGGCTCGTTTAACTCCTGCATCACCTCTTCATAGTGGATGAGAATATCATCTAATCTGTCGAACATCGCTTTCTCCTTATCGTTTCTGAATCTATTTCACTCCAGTCACTACCCGGTCGTTTCCGGGCAGGTCTTTTATCACTTTTACATTCTTAAATCCGGCCTTTTTTAGAAGCTCCTTTACTACCGCTCCCTGGTCGTGGCCGATTTCCAGGTAAATGCTGCCGCCTTCCTTCAGCCAGGCTCCTGCCTCCGCAGCAAGTCTGCGATAGAAAAACAGACCGTCCTCCATTCCGTCCAAAGCCAGAATGGGCTCGTGATCCCGCACCTCCGGCTCCAGGCCTTTAATCACTTCTGAAGGGATGTAGGGCGGGTTCGATGTTATAATATCAAAGGCTTCTGCCTCTGATGGCAATGCGTCAAATAAATCTCCCTGAAAAAATGCAAAGTTCTGCTCTGGATTTTCCGGCTTTAGATTTTCCCAGTTCTGCCGGGCTGCCGCCAATGCCTGTTCTGACACATCTGTGGCTGTTACGGACTGATAACCGCCTTTTACAGCCAGGCTGACTGCAATACAGCCGGAGCCGGTGCAGACATCCAGCAGCCGCCGGTCAGGCGACTGGTGATCGCAAAGCACCTGCTCCACCAGGGTTTCCGTATCCTGGCGGGGAATCAGCACATGAGGGGTTACCAAAAAGGTCAGACCCATAAACTCCTGGCTGCCCAGAATCTGCTGCAGAGGAATCCGCCTGCTGCGGCAAAGAATCATTTCCCGGTAGGCCCCTATGTTTTTCTGGGTTTCTTCTTCACTCAAATCCAGGGGCTGCAGCCGGTTCATAAGGAAATGGACCATATCCAGATGAAAGGCCTCGTAAAGCAGCAGCCTTGCATCGTTTTCCGGATCAGGAACACCTGCTGCCTGCAGGGATCTGGCCCCTTCTGCTGCCAGGTCAAACAGCGTCATGGCTTTCCTCCTCCAAAATCACCGCGTCTGGAAAATTTTCCCGCAAATAGGCTTTCCAGTCAAAGACCTTTTCCACTGCCGCAATGGCTACCTCAATCATAGAATCGTCCGGCTCCGTAGTAGTCAGCCCCTGCATCCACATGCCCGGCTTGCTGAGCAGATTTACCAGGGCGTTGTCGGAACGGCCGGCCAGCCGCAGAAATTCATAGGATACGCCGGCAATCACCGGAATCAGCACAATGCGGCTAAGAATCCGCAGCCACACATTGTCTACCCGGATTACCATGAAAAACAGGATGCTGATGAGCATGACAATGATCAGGAAGCTGGTGCCGCAGCGTTTATGCTCCTTGGAGCTTTCCCGCACATGATCCACAGTTAAAGTCAGGCCGTGCTCCAGACAGTTGATGCATTTATGTTCCGCACCATGGTACATGAAGGTGCGGCGGATGTCTTCCATCCGGGAAATCAGTTTGATATAAGCTACAAAAATGGCGATACGGATAACGCCCTCTAAAAATGCCATAACCGTTTCGGAATGGATAAACCGGCGGCAAAGGTTGGCAATCAGAAGGGGAAGCACCATAAAGATGGCGATTGCCATGACTACAGAAAAGGCCATGACAAAGCCCATCAGGACTTTTTCCACCTTTTCACCAAAGGTTTTGTCCAGCCAAAGTTCAAAACGGCCGGGCTCGGAATCTTCATCATCCTCAAAAAAGCTGGCAGAATAGGTCAGGGTCCGCATTCCCAGAATCATGGAATCTGCAAAGCTGAATACGCCCCGGATAAAGGGCAGGCCGCAAAACTTTACCTTCTGGGTCATGCTGACATAGGTATCTTCCTTTACCGCAATCTCTCCGTCCGGCTTGCGCACCGCCGTGGCGTACCTATCGCCGTTCTTCATCATGATTCCTTCAATGACAGCCTGGCCGCCAATACCGGAATATTTCATATATGTTATGTCTCCTCATTCATAAGTAACCACGGTAACACCCAGTTGTTTGGCCCCTTCGGTGCTCCCGCAGCTGCTGCGGCCATTCACAATCCGGCCTGTCGGCCTCCTGGTTCCTGTCCGCTTACCCCGACCATGTCTGCATGTCCTTATATGCAAGCACACGCTCATACAGCCGCGTTCTGGATTTTACCTCCTGGAAGCACGAAAGGTTGAGACAAAGTGTCTCCACTTATGCCTCAACCTTACCTCGCTCATGTTCTGATTCTTATGCGTTCATACCATATTTTCTGTTGAACTTATCGATACGGCCGCGTGCTGCAGCAGTCTTCTGCTGACCGGTATAGAAGGAATGGCACTTGGAGCAAACCTCCACATGGATGTCCTCTTTGGTAGAACCGGTTACAAACTCGTTACCGCAGTTGCAGGTAACTTTTGCCTGATAATAATTCGGATGGATACCTTCTCTCATGATTTTCACCTCTTAACTTGTTCAATTATATAGTTCTGTGATCATCTAACGGTCTCTGTTGTACCGTTAAAATCACCTCACGCCTATAAACAGCCTACTTAGTATAGCATAGAAAATCTATGCTTGCAATACTATTTTAAAGAAAATCACCAGATTCTCCGGGATTTAATTTCTTCCACAAACTCCCGGTTGGTTCTGGTCTTAGCAAAGGTATCCAGAATCCGCTCCACCGATTCCTCCGGCTTTAAGGTATTGGTAGCCTTGCGGATAATATCTACCGCACCTGCCTCCTCTGTGGTAAGAAGCAAATCGTCCCGGCGGGTGCCGGATTTTAAAATATCGATAGCCGGGAAAATCCGTTTCTCCGACAACTTTCTGTCCAGAACCAGCTCCATGTTGCCAGTACCCTTAAATTCCTCGTAAATTACATCGTCCATACGGCTTCCGGTCTCTACCAGAGCAGTAGCCAGAATAGTCAGACTGCCGCCTTCCCGGATATTCCGGGCTGCACCGAAGAACCGCTTAGGCATATGCAGCGCCGCCGGATCCAGACCGCCGGAAAGGGTACGGCCGCTGGATGGCACCACCAGGTTGTAAGCCCGCGCCAGACGCGTAATGCTGTCCAGCAGGATGATAACATCCCGGCCATGCTCTACCAGGCGCTTGGCACGCTCTACTACCATCTCGGAAACTCGTTTGTGGCGTTCCGGCAGCTCGTCAAAGGTGGAGTAAATCACTTCCACATTGTCTCCCATAACCGATTCCTTAATATCTGTAACCTCCTCAGGGCGCTCGTCAATCAGCAGAATAATCAGGTGCATATCCGGATGATTGGTGGTTACTGCCTGCGCCACCTGCTTCATCAGCGTAGTTTTACCGGCCTTTGGCGGAGACACGATCATACCGCGCTGGCCTTTTCCGATAGGCGCCAGAAGATCCAGCACCCGCATGGCAGTGGTGCTTCCCTGCTTCACTTCCATGTGAAGACGCTGATTGGGGAAAATGGGGGTAAGATCCTCAAAATTGGGACGGCGCTCAATAACGCTGATGGGATAACCGTTTACATTCCGAATGTATAAAAGAGCTGCAAATTTCTCTGCCGCTGTTTTGACGCGGCGGTTGCCTACGATAATATCGCCGGTTTTTAAATTGAAACGGCGAATCTGGGACGGAGCCACATAAACATCGTTATCGCCCGGCAGGAAGTTTTCACAGCGGATAAAACCGAATCCATCCGACATTACCTCTAAAATTCCATTGGCCTCCACGCCGCTGTCTAAATCTGCCACCTCCTGAGCAGACAATGTCTCCGGCTGGCGGGGAGCCGGCCTTGCCTGACGAGGAGCTGTCCGCTCTGTCTCCCGCTCCTCTGCAGTCTTGGGAGTTGGCGGCGCAACGGCAGTCCGCACAATTTCTTCCTGCTCTGCTACCTTGCAAAGCTTTTCAATAAGTTCTGCTTTCCGCAGGGCAGCGGCGCCTTTAATTCCCTGGTTCTTCGCCATTTCCTTTAATTCAGCCAACGGAAGGGTCTGTAATTTTTCTCGCATAAACGCTCTCCATTTCTTTTAAATCCTATATTTTTTGTTTTTCTGTCCTGGGTAGTAAGTTTAAGATAATTAAGACATCTATATGAAAAACCGGAGCAGGAGCTTTTTCAGCCCCATACTCCTGTATTATAAAACGAATTTCTGAAAAATGGAAGTCCTATTTGCCAAATTTCCCCACCGTTCTCTCCAAAAACTCCAAATGCTCCCGAATCTGACGCTCATAGCCCATGTCTGTAGGCTCGTAGAACCGTCTTCCTGTAAGGCCGTCCGGAAGATACTGCTGCTTTACATAGTGGTTGGGATAATCGTGGGCATATTTGTAGCCTGTGCCGTGACCCAGATTGGCGGAGCCTTTGTAATGGGCATCCTGTAAATGAACCGGCACCGGCATACTCCGCTCATCCTTCACTGCTCCCATGGCTGCAAACACGGCATTGCAGGCGGCATTGCTCTTTGGTGCAGCAGCCACATAGGTAACTGCCTGGGACAGAATAATCTGGGCTTCCGGCATTCCAATCCGCTCCACTGCCTGAGCTGCGCTGACCGCCACGCAGAGAGCCTGAGGGTCCGCATTTCCCACATCCTCGGCTGCGCAGATCATAATTCTTCTGGCAATGAACTTGATGTCCTCTCCCGCATACAGCATCCGAGCCAGATAGTAAACCGCCGCGTCCGGGTCAGACCCGCGCATGCTCTTGATAAACGCAGAGATGGTATCGTAATGGTTGTCTCCGTCCTTGTCGTAGCGAACAGCCCGCTTCTGGATACACTCCTGGGCTACCTCCAGGGTAATGTGGATCTGGCCGTCATCGGCCCGGCCAGTAGTAAGCACGCCAAGCTCCAGCGCATTTAAGGCGGCTCTGGCATCGCCTCCGGAAATATCTGCCAGAAAATCTGCCGCGTCCTCGTGAAGTACTGCCCGGTAGCTGCCCATGCCTTTTACCGGGTCTGATACCGCCCGGTTCAGAAGTTCCTTTACATCCTGAGGTTCCAAAGGCTTCAGTTCAAAAATGCGGGAGCGGGAAATCAGCGCTCCGTTTACCTCAAAATAAGGATTTTCTGTAGTGGCCCCAATCAAAATCAAGGTGCCGTCCTCCACATAGGGCAGCAGATAGTCCTGCTGGCTTTTGTTAAAGCGATGAATCTCATCCACAAACAGAATCGTCTTTTTTCCGTACATCCCCAGGGCGTCCTTCGCTTCCTTAACCACTTCTTCCATGTCCTTCTTTCCCGCCACAGTGGCGTTAATCTGGCGGAAGCTGGCGCTGGTGGTGTTGGCGATAACCTTAGCCAGGGTGGTTTTTCCGGTGCCTGGCGGGCCGTAAAAAATGATGGAACCAAGCTGGTCAGCCTGAATGGCCCGGTACAGCAGCTTGTCCTTTCCAATAATATGTTTCTGCCCTGCTACCTCGTCTAAGGTGGAGGGGCGCATCCGGGATGCCAGGGGAGACTCCTTCTCCTGGGTGCTGGAGCGCATATAGTCAAATAAATCCATGAAACTGCCTCTTTTCTTTCTGGTAAACTTCTTTCAGTATAGCCCGCCTTGGCCTCTTAGTCAATCAGCAGCTCATCCACAGTGACAAACTGATAGCCTTCTGCCTGCAGAGCGTCCACAATCTGCAGAGCCGCTTCTACGGAGGTGGGGAAAATGTCGTGCATTAGAATAACATCACCGTTTTTTACCTTATCCAGTACCCGGCGGACAATCTGGCCTGTGTTTTGCAGATTCCAATCCAGAGAGTCTACAGACCAGAATACCGGGTTTAAGTCTGTGCAGGCATCCAGAGTGTCGTTCCAGGCTCCGTAAGGGGGACGCAGGTACTGGGGACGGCTGCCGGTAATATCGTTTATCATCTGTCCTGTTTCTTCCACTGCCTGGCAGACAGCCTGCTCTCCTATTTTTGTCAGTTCAATATGGCAGTAGCTGTGGTTTCCAATCAGATGGCCTTCCTGCTGCATCCGTTTCACCAGATCTTCATTGCCGGAAATATTCTCTCCCATAAGGAAAAAAGTGACCTTCACATTCCGGGCTTTTAAGCCGTCCAGCAGCCGGGCAGTGTACTCCCGGTGGGGGCCGTCGTCAAAGGTAAGGGCTACCACGCTTCCGGAGGCGGCTTCCGGAGAGCCGGCGGGAATTTCCCGGTCTTTGACAGCAACCATATTGGCCGAGTCTGCAGACACGCCTGTCCCGGCGGCTCCATGCATCACTCCAAAGGCAGTCCCAAGAACTGCGCCATCCAGCAGAATTATCAAAAAAAGACAGCAAGCCTGCAGCCGGAATACATTAAAACGCCCTTTCCTATCCTCCACAATCCTTTTCCTCACAAAATTACTGTTACCATTAAGATATGTATGCAGTGGGGAAATATGTCTTTGACCGCCACCGCAGGCAGATTGCTCTGTCGGTTTATCAAATTCTTTGCATATAAAAGAGTCCGGTTCACCAGACTCCCGCGCCGGAGCGCGTCTGCGTCAGCAGACATTTTCCTTAAGCGCGAAGTGCGCATCCCGCGGAGCGTTTTTGTTTCATAGGGCGAACTTTCCTATGAACTTCCATGCTTCGGTTCTTAGCA
>CATOIK010000029.1 GCA_951800645.1 uncultured Eubacteriales bacterium
TGTTAGATTACTACACCGAAAGGTGTGTTACATGTTAAGTTGATTGAACCGCCGTGTACCGAACGGTACGCACGGTGGTGTGAGAGGTCGAAATTTCCTCGGTTGAGGAAATTTCTCCTACTCGATTGGCAACGAGAAATGCAGCGGCCTGGTTACACCTTATTTTTAATGATAAGAAAAAAGTATAGGAAATATATGAAATAATACATTCAAAATCATGCTCAAAATCGTTAAAATGGATAATATTAGGCGGAAAGGAGAATGGAAATGAAAAGGAATTACAAGCAGCTGACGGCGAAGATTCTGTGCGTTACCATGTTGCTGCAGTTAGGAACAGTTCCGGCTGGGGCGGCAGAAGCTGGAAGGATTGGGGCAAACGGCACTTTTTATGCAGATGGGTATGAGGAATATATTTTTGATGAAGAGCCTTATGAAGAAGATTTAGAGGATGAGGAGCCTGCCAGCGGCAGTGATGCTGTATATAGCAAAGCAAGTCATAGCAATGCAGAAGAATATAGGGCAACTGCCAGCAATATGCTGAGATTGGAACGAGAAGGAAAAGTATATCAGGCGCTGGAAGAAGATGAGGGAAATTTTACTCTGGGAACGGTATCTAAAATTTCAGAAGATAATTTGACTGGTAAAGTTCTGCAGATTACCAGCGGCTGGAATCAGGACAAGCTGAAAGGCGTTGCAGAGTTTAAAAATGCTGATGAATTATTTAAGCGGGATCAGTTTACTTTGCAGGCTTATATTTATTTTGAAAGCCATAAAGATCATTCTGGAAAAGACGCAGCATTTACGATTGGAGAAAAAAAGAATTATTTTAGTGTGAATCTGGCTCCTGGAGCGTTAAGATATGTAGCGAATGGAGCAAAAGAGAAGACAGAAAGTTCAGGAAAAGATTTTAAGGAAAACTGGGTCAGCTTAAGCATTTCCTATGAGGAAGATGAAAAGGAGGGGCAGGTTGCAGTTTATGTAGATGGAGAAGAACTGATTGCATCGACTGGCATCGGGTTTAAACTCAGCGAGCTTGACAATATCAAAGCGTATGTAGGAGGAACCTTTGCTGACACCAGCTATATGGGTGCAGGTATGTATGATTCCATCACAGTGTATGACTGGGCTGACGCAGCGTATTCGGATGATAACCTGGCTACGGCTTCCAATGCTGTAAAGACAGCAGAGGAAAGAGCAGAGAATTTTGATTTCAGTAAAAAACTGAATTATATCAGCTCTCAGAAAGATGCAGAGAATGCAGTGGAAGGCTGGGTATTAGAGGAATGTAGGGATCTGCTTGCAGAAGGAGTTGTTATCCGTCCTCTGGTAACCAGATATGAAGCTCCGGGAGAGCCTTATCGGGAATCATTTGAGGGAACACCTGGAATGATTACATTTGCTTTTAAGGCATTCTGCGGCGGGGCTGCAGCAGCGACACCGGAGTTAAGTGCAGAAATAATGCCGGAAAGACCTGGAGAAATACCTGTTTATGACAGCTTCAGCGGAACTGCTGATGGTAACGGAAGTAAGGAATACAGCATGTGGCTGGATACAGAAGGAAAACATATCCAGGCTCATGGCGGTCAGGTCCAGGGATTAAATGAAGCAGAGGTTGGATTTGATCTGGATGAAAACGGAGAGATCGAAGATAAGAATGTCTGGTTGTGGTATGGGGAAGATAAGACCCGAAATGGAAAGCCGATTGATGGGGTGCGGTGCTATGTGTCAACAGATCTTTATAACTGGACTGATAAGGGTACGGTACTGCGGACTCATGACATGATTCCGGCAAAGATTGGAGACGGAGAGTTTGCAGAAGGCGGTGTATCCCTGGACGAAGATACCTATGAGAGAATGAAAGCGTGGGCAGAAATGGAGGCGCCTACAGACGAAGTCAGCCAGGAAGATATTGACATGGCAAAAGACTTTACAGAGGCCTATGCAGATCCATTTTCTGACACTGGATATGATGAGGAGAATATGAAACTGGCATTCTGGAATCTGTATACCGGATACTGTATTGCAGAGCGTCCCAAAATGCTGTATAACCAGGCAACAGGACAGTATGTGGTAGTTTACCATCAGGATGCGCCGGATGGAGCCAAAATCAAGAACTGGCTGGAAGAACTGCAGACAAATCCGGAATCCACCAATACAGGTTCCCGCTATAGCCGGGCAAGCATGGGATTTGCAGTATCAGATTCTCCGTTTGGTCCTTTCAAGCTGATCAATGTGCAGCGGATGAACGGATACCCGGAGCAGTTTTCTGAAAAACCTGGTATGGCCAGAGACATGAATGTATTTTTGGATGATACGGACATCGATCAGAATGGCGTGCCGGATGCTTACGCAATTTATTCCAGCGAAGAAAATAGAAAACTTTATATTTCTCTGTTAAATAAGGAATATACAGGGCCGGCTACGGAAGGTGCAGAAGATGCGATGGAATTGCCGGACGGCAGTACAATCAAGACTTTTGCAACTCGGGTGCTTTCGGATGATAACCGGGAGGCGCCGGCACTTTTCAAATATGATGGATGGTATTACATGATCACATCCGGCACCAGCGGCTGGAATCCCAATAAGGCTACATATTACCGGGCGCAGAATATTTTTGGTCCGTGGGAGGGGCTTGGAGATCCCTGCGAGGGCGGTTCCGGAACTACATTCCGCTCTCAGAGTACATCGGTGATTCCGATAGATCCGGAAAATGGGAAATACATTTACATGGGAGATCGCTGGCGCACAGAAGGAGACTCCTCTGCACTCTGGTATTCCAGCTATATGTGGGTTCCGATAGAATTTACGGATGATCACAAAATCCAACTGAAAAATACAGCTGACTGGAATCTGGAATTGCTGGATGAAAAAGCTCCGATCAAGATCAACACAAGGCTTCCGGATACACTGGTTTATGGAAATGGAGCTGAGCTCCCAACGGTTATCAATATTACTAAGGGAGGAAAGACTTTTGATACTTTTGTAACCTGGGAATTCCAGACAGCCCTGGGAGAGCAGGCTGTGAAAGGTACGCTGCAAGAATTAGACAGAGAGATTTCTGCTTCTGTAGATGTGGTACTGAATAATGCCGTGTATTTTGTTGACAGTGGTGCCCAGAGCACAGAGGGAAGAAATTATTTTAACAAGATAGCCGAGACCTCTAATGCTGTTATGAAAAACAAAGACACAACAGACCAGGCATACAGCGAAGGCAGTTGGGGCTACGAAGGAGATAATACAGTTGCCCGCAGTTCCGGCGCAGATGTTTATGAGATGCTTCGCTATGTGCAGAAGAATACGCAGGAACACGATATTTGTTATCGATTTGATAATCTGGAAGCTGGAACATATGAGATCCTGGCAGGATTTTATGATCCGTGGTATCAGTGGTCCAAAGGCAACAGAAAAGCGGAAATTACGGTTGCAACGGATGGTGAACAAGTTGGGGAACCGATAGAGCATACGATTACTGATGCAAAAGATATGGTAGCAATCCCCAATGTAGATCTGGCAGAAGCAGGCAGCATTCAAGTGAAGTTAAGATCAATAAACCAGGGGAATGATACAGATGTAATGGTAAGCTATCTTGCAGTATGCAAAGCTGATTATGAGCCGGAAGGACCAGAGGAACCGGAAGAACCAGAGGAACCGGAAGAACCAGAGGAGCCGGAAGGACCAGAGGAGCCGGAAGAACCGGAGCTTCCGGAAGAAAAGCTTTTTACAGTGAAGTTTGACATGGCAGGAGGAACGGTTGTTGCAGAACAGGAGGTAAAGGAAGGCGAGAAGGTTCAGAAGCCGGAAGACCCAACCCGGACAGGTTATATGTTTGCTGGCTGGTATAAGGATGCTGAATTTACAGCAGTCTGGGATTTTGCAGCAGATGTTGTGAATGGAAATATCACGATCTACGCAAAGTGGGAGAAGAAGTATATGCCTTCTGGAAATGATTCCAGTTGGGAATCCTCTGGTGCAGGGACAACTTCTGCCGCTCCTGTACTGATTGTGACAGCTCCGGCTGGCGAGATTTGCGGAAGCTGGAATCGGCTGGCGTCCGGAAAATGGCAGTTGGTAAAAGAAAATGGTGACAAAGCCAGAAATGAATGGGGAATGGTAAATGGAAACTGGTATCTGTTCGACCAAAATGCCGATATGGTAACCGGATGGGCTATGGTAAACAATTTCTGGTATTACCTGGAACCATCTACCGGGGCAATGACAGTTGGCTGGAAGTATGTGAATGGAGATTGGTATTATCTGGATCCTTCTACAGGAGCGATGATGACTGGCTGGCAAAAGATAAATGGAAAATGGTATTATCTGGATTTAACAACCGGAAAGATGAAAACCGGAACTGCAACAGTTGAGGGGGTAACATACATCCTGGGAACTGACGGCAGTTGGATTGGCCGGTAAAGTTTTTGCGATAATCTTTTGTTGTATCAGACTACACATACCGTTCCATTTGGTTCTGGTAAGAATCTGCATGGAAATGGTACTGGGCGGTGTATCGGGCATGGAATGTGGCCGGAAACACCGCCCAGCCGGTTTTCTGCACATGGCAAAAGAGCAGCAGCTGAAAGTCCCTTTTTCTGCAAAAAGTTTTGTATTTGGGTACTTGAGTTATAACGAAAAGTAAGATAAAATTAGCCATAATATGCAATGTGGTTATTGGAAAATGATAATGGATGTGTGAGAAATGATAAGATCGTTGAGAGCTTTGGATTTGGCGGCGGTCATGAGGATTTGGTTTGATGCAAATGCGAAGGCTCATGATTTTGTGCCGGAGGAATATTGGCAGTCTCATTACCAGGAAGTAAAGGAGCTTCTGCCCCAGGCGGAAGTGTATGTGTATGAGGACGCCGGTAGCCGGGAAATTCTTGGATTTATCGGATTGACGGACAGCTACATCGCCGGAATCTTTGTGAAAGAAAGCGCTCGGTCCAGAGGGATTGGGAAACAGCTTTTGGACTATGGGAAAGGGCTTAAGCCAGAGTTAAGCCTGAGCGTTTATCAGAAAAATAGTCGGGCAGTGGCTTTTTATGAGAGAGAGCAGTTTGCGGTGCAAGAGGAAAGCCTGGATGAGAGTACCGGGGAAAAGGAATTTGTTATGAGGTGGGAAAGATAAACAACACAGCAGAAGAAAGCTGCCGCAGCGGAAACCGGAGCCGGCAGGCAGCAGGAAAGAAGGGCCCGACAGTTTCAGAATTTGAAGAAAAATTAAAGGAGTTATGTATTATCTGAATCGAACCCCTTTCATAAAATTAGTATTTCTGTGACATAATATCCTGGAATGAGCAAAGGAGGCTGTCATGGAAAAAGCAAAGAAGTGTTTGAAGATAGAGCCAGTCCTTTTGCTGGCAGTCATTCTGACAGGATTCTGTCTGGTTGGCTGCAGCAGGGCTGGCTCTATGAGCAGTGGAAAACGGATTGTCCGGGTGTCTCACGGACAGTCGGAGGAGCATCCGGAACATCTGGGCCTTTTGGCCTTTAAAGACTATGTGGAGGAGCGGTTGGGAGACAAATACGAGGTGCAGATTTACCCCAACGAAATCCTGGGGGCAGCACAGAAAGCCATTGAGTTGACCCAGACCGGAGCCATAGATTTTGTGGTGGCCGGAACCGCCAATTTAGAGACTTTTGACAAAACCTACGAGATTTTCAGCATGCCTTATCTGTTCCCTTCCGAGGAGCAATATCAGGCATTTATGAATGACCGGGAGTACATGGAAACGGTGTATGAGGCGACTAAGGATTCCGGTCTGCGGGTGATGACCTGGTACAATGCAGGCACCCGGAATTTCTATGGAAAAAAACCGATTAGGACGCCGAAGGATTTAAAGGGAATGAAGATTCGGGTGCAGCAGAGCCCGGCCAGCGTGGCTATGGTAAAAGCCTTTGGAGCGGCGGCATCGCCGATGGGATTCGGTGAGGTTTATACTGCTATCCAGCAGGGGGTAATTGACGGCGCAGAGAACAATGAACTGGCTCTGACCAACAATAAACACGGAGAGGTTGCCAAGTATTTCAGCTATGACATGCACCAGATGGTGCCGGATATGCTGATTGGAAACTGGAAGTTTTTAGAGGGATTAAGTCCGGAAGAATTCCAGGTATTTAAAGAGGCAGCTATCCGTTCTACAGAAGTGGAATTAAAAGAATGGGAACAGGCTGTAGAGGCAGCAAAGAAGACAGCCAAAGAACAGATGGGCGTGACATTTATCCAGGTGAATACAGGAGAATTTCAGCAGAAGGTGATAGGTCTGCAACAGGAAATGATTGAGAAAAATCCGAAAATCCGAGACATTTATGAGCGGGTTATGATGGCAAGAAAGTGGTCAGAAGAAGAACCGGTAACAGACGGAACCTGGCAGGTGGGACAGACGAAAAAGGGGGTAATTCGATGAAAATACTTCACTGGATTCGGAACGGCTTGATGGCAGTAATTGGGGTTGCGGCTGTCATTTTGCTTGGGATTATGACGATGGTAGGAACCTGGCAGATTCTTTCCCGGTACGCCTTTGGAAAGCCCAGCACTGTATCAGAGGAGCTTTTAACTTACTCCTTTGCCTGGATGGCGCTTTTGGCTTCCTGCTATGTATTTGCCAGGCGGGATCACATGCGGATGGCATTTCTGGCAGATAAAACAAGAGGAATAACCAGGAAGATTTTAGAGCTGACCGGGGACATTTTGACCTTTGGATTTGCAGCAGTGGTAATGACTTACGGAGGCGTCGAAATCACCAGACTGACTATGACTCAGGTGACGGCGTCTCTGCAGATTCCCATGGGCTATGTGTATGTAATTCTGCCGGTTTCCGGCGTATTCGTCATGTTTTTCAGTTTGGTGAATGCATTGGATACTCTGCAGAAAAACTTTGATGGAAGGGAGGAACAGCCGTGAGTATTGCAGCATTTTCCGGGTTAATCATTTTTCTGGCTTTGCTGGTGATGCTGTTGGCCGGCGTTCCCATTGCGGTATCATTGGGAGTTTCCTCAATCCTGGCGATTCTTCCCATTCTGGAGCAGGAAGCGGCAGTAGTAACCGGCGCCCAGCGAATCTTTTCCGGTATTTCCGTGTTCAGTCTGCTGGCAATTCCTTTTTTTATTCTGGCGGGGAATATTATGAACCGTGGCGGAATTGCCGCGCGGCTGATCAATCTGGCTAAGCTGGTTACCGGTGGAATACCGGGAGCTTTGGCCCACACCAATGCAGTAGCCAATATGCTGTTTGGCTCTATTTCCGGTTCCGGAACAGCGGCTGCGTCCGCTATGGGCGCCATCATTGGACCGATTGAGGAACAGGAGGGATATGACCGGGAATTTTCCGCAGCAGCCAACATTGCTACAGCTCCCACTGGCCTTTTAATTCCGCCCAGCAATGTGATGATTACCTACTCGTTAGTCAGTGGCGGAACATCTGTGGCAGCTCTTTTTATGGCTGGATATGTGCCGGGGATTTTGTGGGGACTTGCCTGTATGGCAGTGATTTATGTATTTGCAAAACGGAAAGGTTACCGCAGTGGAACCTCGTTTTCCAGGAAAGAAGGCTGGAAGATCATGTGGGATGCAGTGCCCAGTTTGCTGCTGATTGTAGTGGTGATCGGAGGCATTATCGGCGGTGTATTTACTGCCACGGAAGGATCTGTGGTGGCGGTGGTTTACACTTTGATTCTGTCATTGTTTTTTTATCGGACCATCAAATGGCGGGAGCTTCCCCAGATTTTTTTGGACAGCGCAGAGATGACAGGCATCATTATTTTCTTGATTGGCGTGTCCAGTATTATGTCCTGGGTTATGGCGTTTACCGGTATTCCGGGAGTGGTGGCAGACGCCCTTTTGGGAATCAGCAGCAGCCGGATTGTGATTTTTCTCATTATCAATCTGATCCTTCTGGTAGTGGGAACCTTTATGGATATGACTCCGGCCACTCTGATTTTTACTCCTATTTTCCTGCCTATTTGCCGTCAGTTGGGGATGCATACGGTTCATTTCGGCATTATGATGATTTTTAACCTGTGTATCGGAACCATCACTCCGCCGGTAGGCACAACCCTGTTTGTAGGAGTGAAAGTAGGAAAGACCAGCATTGAGCGGGTGGTAAGGCCTCTGCTCTGGTATTTTGCAGCCATTTTTGCAGTGCTGATGCTGGTAACCTATGTACCGGCCCTGTCTTTGTGGCTGCCTGGAATTTTAGGATATATCAAGTAAGAGACCTTTCCCGCTTGCTTTTTTAATCTTTTTGGGTCATACTGACAGTAAACAGGTTTCTTTTAAGAAAGCTTCTGAAGGGCTTTCAGGAAGGCATCCACTGCCTCTGGCTTTGTAGCCCAGGAGGTTACCAGTCGGATGCAGGTGTGGCCCTCATCTGTTGCCAGTTGGGCAGAGAACAGGAAATCTTTTTTTAGCTCATCCATTACCGTGTTGGGCAGAACCGGGAACAACTGATTGGTTTTAGAATCCCAGTGGAAAGAGTAGCCGCAGGCAGCAATGCCCTTTCTCAGCCGGTCTGCCATTTCGTTGGCGTGAGCGGCCATATCATAGAATAAATGATTCTGGAACAGTTCTTCAAACTGGATTCCCAGCAGCCAGCCCTTTGCCAGCATGGCGCCCCGCTGCTTGATCAAATAGCGGAAATCCGGCTTTAGATCCGGGTGGCTGATGATTAACGCTTCTCCAAACAATGCGCCGTTTTTGGTGCCTCCGATGTAGAACAAATCTGTCAGCCGTGCAATATCCGCCAGGGTTAAATCGTTGCAGGAGCTGGTCAGGGCAGAGCCTAAGCGGGCTCCGTCTAAAAACAGGTAAAGGCCCTGCTGTCTGCAGAAGCGGGAGATGTCTTCCAGCTCTTTTAAGGAATATTGAGTACCGACTTCTGTAGAGTTGGAGATATAGACCATTTTCGGCTGTACCATGTGCTCGTCCGTATGGAGCGTCAGGGCTTTCTGGATGTGAGCGGTGGTCAGCTTTCCGTCCTCTGTCTCCTGGCTTAAAACTTTGTGGCCGGTGGCCTCGATGGCGCCGGTTTCGTGGACATTGATGTGGCCGGTTTCTGCGCAGATAACGGCCTGATGGGGGCGCAGGGCGCAGGAGATTCCCAGAAGATTGGTCTGGGTTCCCCCTACCAGAATGTGGATGTCTGTGTCTTGGCGTTTGATTTCCTGACGGATCAGCTCCTTGGCCCGGATCGTGTGAATATCCAGACTGTAGCCGTCGTTCTGTTCAAAATTGGTTTCCATCATCGCTTTTAAAATTTGAGGATGGGTGCCTTCGCTGTAGTCGTTATTAAAACTGTAAATCATGGGAATACCTCCTGGCTGAACCTGGCGGCTGCAGCCGCCGGGTTGAATAAATTATACTGAACGCTATCATATATCAAAATAAAGGGAAAAGCAAGAATTCCCCGGAAAACAAAGGAGAAAGAGAGAAAATGAATATTCAAAAACGACTTTTTGAAATGCAGGATATAGGCTATAAGGAGTTTCAATCGAAGCTGGTGCCTACGATGGACAAAGAGCAGATCATTGGAGTCCGTACACCTCAACTGCGGGCTTTTGCAAAAGAACTGGGGAAAATGCAGGAGGCAGAGCTGTTTTTACACCAGTTGCCCCATCAGTATTACGAGGAAAACAACCTTCATGGAATGCTGATTATGTCGGTGAAAAACTATGAAGAATGTGTGGAAAAAGTAAAAGAATTTCTACCTTATGTGGATAACTGGGCCACCTGTGATTTGCTGCGCCCGACTGTGTTTAAGCGGCATTTGCCGGAACTGATTGGGGAAGTGAAAAATTGGCTTCAGTCGGACAAGACCTATACGGTCCGCTTTGGAATCGGGATGCTGTTAAGCTATTATCTGGACGATGCATTCGCTCCGGAATACTTGGATTGGGCAGCCCAGATCCGCTCTGAGGAATACTATGTCAACATGATGACAGCCTGGTATTTTGCCACAGCTTTGGCGAAACAGTACGAAAAAACGCTGCCCTATTTAAAAGAGCAGCGTCTGGATGTATGGACTCACAATAAGACTATTCAGAAGGCCATAGAGAGTTACCGGATTACCCCGGAGCAGAAGGAATATCTGCGGGGACTGAAGCGGAAAAAGCAGCTTTAGGAAATGGCTGGTTTGTCTTCCAGCTCCGCCATGGCTGCCTTAAAACGAATCTTAAACAGGAGGGCAGTAAAGGCGATCGCTATGGTATCTGCCACCGGTTCTGCCAGATATACGGCGAAGGTCTGGTTGGATTTCCAAAGCATCGGCAGGATGTAGATCAGCGGAATCAGAAGAATAAATTTGCGCAGGATTGCCACGGTAATGGACTCTTTGGCGTAGCCGATGGCATTGAAGGTCATCTGACAGGCCATCTGAATGCCGAACAGGAACAGAAGGGCTAAGTAAATTCGCAGAGCTGCTCCGGTAAATTCTACAAGGGCCTGGTCAGAGGTAAACAGCATGGCAAAGGCCTGCGGGAATACCATAACAATAATCCACAAAAGAGTGGCGTAGCTTAAGCTGGCAGCTAAAAGCAGCCTGAACGCAGCCTTAACGCGGGAGGCATTTCCTGCGCCGTAATTGTAGCTGATGATCGGCTGAGCGCCCTGGCCTAACCCCTGCAGCGGCAGCATGGCGAACATCATAACACTGTTTAAAATAGTCATGGCGCCTACGGCAATATCACCGCCGTATTTTAAAAGAGAAGAATTAAAGCAAACGGAAAGGATACTCTCGCTGGCCTGCATAATAAAAGTGGATGCACCCAGGGCGATACAGGGAAGAATGACAGCCCGCTGCAGCTTCATCCGGTTGGGGCGCAGCCGCAGGGGAGTCTTTTTACCAAACAGGAAAGCCATGACCCAGATGCAGGACAGCGCCTGGGAAATTACGGTAGCCAGTGCGCCGCCCCGGACGCCCATGCCCAGACCGAAGATGAAAATTGGGTCCAGAATGATGTTGGATACAGCGCCAATCAGTACGGAAAGCATACCGGTGCGGGCAAAGCCCTGGGCAGTAATAAAGGAGTTCATTCCCAGGGTAAGCTGAACGAAAATGGTTCCAATGGCGTAAATATTCATGTAGCTGACAGCGTACTCAATGGTGTTTTCGCTGGCGCCGAATGCCATCAGAAGGTTGCGGTTAAACAGCAGGAGCACGGCAGTCAGTACGGCAGAAATAACTAGCTGCAGTACAAAACAGTTGCCCAGGATTTTCTCTGCCTGGTCATAATCCTGCTTTCCCATGCAGATGGAAGTCCGGGGAGCGCCTCCGGTCCCCACCATGGCTGCAAAGGCAGACACGATCATAATCAGCGGCATGCAGACCCCAACGCCGGTCAGAGCCAGAGCCCCCACCTCCGGAATGTGTCCAATGTAGATTCGGTCTACCAGATTATAAAGCATATTGATGAGCTGGGCGGCGATGGTGGGAAGGGCCAGCCGCATCAGCAGTTTTCTTACCGGTTCTGTTCCTAAAAAGTCTTTGTTGTCTTTCATGATGATTTCCTTCTTTCTAGTGCCTTTATTGCATTTTCCTGAATACGCCGGTTCAACATATTGTACTGCTGCAGGTCGGTTTCACTGAATCCCTGGTGCAGCTCCTGGAAAAATTCATTCTGGATAGCCAGAATGGACTCTATGATGGGAGCAGCTGCCGGAAGCAGGGAGAGATGAATCCGCCGCCGGTCTTGCGGGTCTGCTTTCCGGGCAATCAGTCCTTTTTGAATCAGGGCCTCTACTGCCTGAGAAACATGGCTTTTGGAAAGCATGCGCAGCTCTACAATATCTGCGGCTGTGTCTGCTCCAGGATTGTTTTTCAGAAATCCGATGACGGTGGCCTCGATCATAGTCAGATGATACTGCTCGCAGACCGGATGGAGGCAGGTTTCATGCAGCTTGGTGACGCGGCGCATATTCTGGAGAAATTCTGTGGTGTTTGCCATGAATCGTCCTCCTTTGTGCAATAAAAATTAGTTCAAAACGAAATGGTTTAAAATAGAACTATCAACAAAGAATAATTATACTATATAAAATGAAAATGTCAACTTGAAAAGCCTATTCTCTCGTCAGCAGCAGCGCCTGATACAAATTCAAACTTCCGTACCCCCACTGCCGGTTGGGATAAGGGAATTCGGGGCGTCGGTCTGCTCCCCGGATCAAGAGAGATTTGACAGCGGTGCTGGTAAGGGCGGACGCTGTGCTTCCGGCCAGATTCCAGGAAAAGATTCCGGCAACTGCTCCGGCAGTAATTGCAGCGGCCACAGAGGAGCCGGTGCGGCGGGTGAAAACCGGTAATTCAGATCCTGCAGCGCCTGCGTCAGAAGGCAGTTGTCCCGGCGTCAGCCCCGGCCCCTGCACCTCCACGCCGGGGGCGGCCAGGTCCGGCTTAATCTGCTCTGTTCGGGTAAATCCCCTGCTGCTGTGGATGTAAAGGCTGTTGGTAACATGGTTGTAGGTGCTGACGGTAATGGGCATGATGCTGTTTCCCGGATCTGTAATGGTAGTGTCCGGATCCGGCCTTAAAAAGATGGTGGATTCTGACACGAAGCCGCTCATAGGCAGCCACATATGAAACTGGCGGGTAGTGGGCAGGTTTGGATAGACCCGGATGTGCCAGATTCCGGCTGCCGGGCTTAAAAAGCGCATAAAGATCAGCTGGCTTCCGGACCCGGCTTCGTATGGGTCGTAGGTCAGGGAAATCACCGTGTTATCGAAGCCGAAAGGAATCGAGGTTTCCCGTCCCAGTACCAGCGGCACCCGTTCAATGACTTCACCGGAGGGAGAGACAAAACCTACTGTGTATAGATCCGGCTCTCTGGCCCATAATTCCAGACAGAATCCGGCCTCGTTTTCTCCGATTCGCAGCTCCACATCTGTAAAGTTCTGGTCTGCCTGAACTGCTCCCACATAATGATGATGCAGCCCGGCCTCATTTCCTGCGCCTACTGTCACAGACAGGCCGGGGGTACCGGTTAAGCTGCGAAGCATGGAGGATAGGGGAGAGGTGCCGTCGTGGCTGCCCTGGTTGGTGCCCAGTCCAAGACAGATGACTAAGGGCATGGCGTAGCGGTTTGCAATGCCCAAAAGCCAACTGACAGCGGCCATGATGTCGTTTTCCTGGTAGGCAGGGGCGTCCTTCGGAACCAGAAAAAAGTCCCGCAGGTACTGCTTCGCAGGCTTCAGTTTTACTACTGCCAGAGCTGCCTCCGGTGCAGCGCCTGAGAATTCTACAGGCTGGGAAACGGCTCCTCCTGCGGCCACTCCGGCTAAAAAGGTGCCGTGGCCGTTTTCATCCCGGCTGGGTACCAGCTGGAATGGATGTTCCGAAGCCAGGGCCAGGTCTAAATCGTCTTTTTCATAGACAGTTCCGGAAAAGGGCTGGAATCCGGCCACTGATTTCGGCGGTTCTTCTCCCTGAATGGTCTGATCCCAGATAGCTAAAATTCGGGAGCTGCCGTCCCGGTTTTGGAACAGGGGATTGGTGTAGTCAATGCCGGTGTCGATGAAACCGATAATGACGCCCTGTCCGGTGGCCCGGATAGCCGGCGGTCCGACAGCCGGCCGGATGCCGCTGGCCTCTAAGGCAGTAGTGTCTAACAGGCCGTAAAGCTTTGGAATACAACTGTAAGAGCAGCGCTCCAGACTTAAGGGCAGACTGTCCTCCAGCGGTTCATGGATTACTGCATATTCCCGGCTGACAAAATTGACGCACCGTCCTTTGGCAATCTCATACAAAGCCTCCGGAGAACGGCTGGAATAGCGGGAAATGAAATCAGCCACATCTTCTGCGGCCGGATGAAAAGAACATGGAAGCATAATATAATTCCTATCTGAACACTTTATTTATATATATGTATCACTGTTCAGTAATACATATGAAGAAAGACCGGCAGGATTGATTGACGAATATACCGGGAGATAGTAAACTACATGATAAGAAGTACAGTCAACTTTGAAAGGAGATAAAAGAATGTTCTATGCAGCGCTTATCATCGGTCTGGCGGGGCTGGACCTTGCCATGAAATATTTGATTGAAAAACAGGCGCCGGAGAAATTCCCCAGACCCTTAAAGCATACGAAAGGCCGAATCTGGCTGTATCGGAATCACAACAGCGGTTTTCCCTTTGGATTTTTAAAAGAGTACGGCCAGGCGGTGCGGACCATTCCTCTCGTTATTATTTCCGGCCTGGGCGGAATTCTCTGCTATCTGATTCCTCAAAAAGGGAGAAAAACGGAAAAAATAGGCATCTCCCTGATTCTGGGCGGCGCCTTAAGCAATTTATACGACCGTTATGCGCGCCGGTATGTGGTGGACTATATAAGCGTCCGGGCCGGTGTGTTAAAGCGTGTGGTGCTGAACCTGGGAGACCTTTTCGTGTTTGCCGGAACCCTGCTGCTGGCGCTTTTAAGCCTGGTCCGGGACCTTCATGCTCAGTGGGCTGAAATAAGAAAGTTTATAAAAATTCAGAAAAAATCCGTTAAAATCCCTTGACATCCTGGTTGGAACAGTTGACAGAACAGATGAAACATTGTAGAATCATTGTATTTTAACGCAACAGTTCAATACGGCGGATAACAGATAGCAAGATAAGCCGTTCTGAACAAGATATATCTATAAAAAAGGAGATTGGATTTTATTTATGTTAGATTCAGGAGACAGTACGGGCATACGGTTACTCATTGTTATTTTGCTGCTTGCCATGTCGGCGTTTTTCTCATCTGCGGAAACAGCCCTTACTACGGTCAACAGGATGCGGGTGCGGACTCTGGCGGAGGCCGGAGATAAGCGGGCCATCACACTGACCAGGGTTATTGAAGATCCGGGAAAAATGCTCAGCACCATTCTGGTAGGCAACAACATCGTAAATCTTTCCGCATCCTCCCTTATGACTACGCTGACCTTGGATCTGTTCGGCAGCAAGGCGGTAGGTGCGGCAACCGGAATCCTGACGCTGTTGATTCTGGTGTTCGGTGAGATTACGCCGAAGACCATTGCGACCCTGACGGCAGAGAAGCTGGCTTTAGGGTATGCAGGCATTATTTATGGTCTGATGAAAATCCTGACGCCGGTTATTTTCTTTGTGAACCATCTGTCCATGGGGGTACTGTTTCTGATGCGGGTGGATCCCAATAAGAAAAAGGATTCCATCACAGAGGATGAGCTGCGCACCATTGTGGAGGTCAGCCACGAGGAGGGCGTCATTGAGAGTGAAGAAAAGAAGATGATCAACAATGTGTTCGACTTTGGGGATTCTGTAGCCAAGGACATTATGGTTCCCCGAATCGACATGGTGATGATGGATGTAAACGCCGCCTTCGAGGAGGTGCGGGAGATTTTCCGGCAGGAAATGTTCACCCGAATCCCGGTATACGAGGATTCCACGGACAATGTGATCGGTATCATCAATGTGAAGGATTTTCTTCTTTCAGACAGCCGGCCGGAGGATTTTTCTCTGAGGGCGATGCTGCGCCAGCCGGTTTATACCTATGAATATAAGAAGACTGCAGAGCTGATGATCGAGATGCGGAAAACCTCCAACAATATCGTAATTGTGCTGGATGAGTACGGCGCTACAGCCGGGCTGATTACCCTGGAGGATATGCTGGAGGAAATTGTAGGAGACATCCGGGACGAGTACGATGGAGATGAGGAAGACGATGTAATCGAAATCTCCGCCAACGAGTACCTGGTAAACGGTTCCACCCGCCTGGACGATTTAAACGACCGGCTGGAGCTGGAACTGGAGTCTGAGGATTATGATTCTATCGGCGGCCTGGTAATCGGGCTGTTGGACCATCTGCCGGAGGAGGGCGAGGAGGTTATCTATGAAAATCTCCGCCTGTCGGTAGAGCATCTGGATAAAAACCGGATTGAGAAGATCCGTCTGCATATTTTCAGTGAGGAAGCATTAGAGGAAATAAAGGCTCAGAAAATAAAAGAAAACGAAGAACAGACAGAAGAACAGACCGGCGAGGCGTAATGCCCCGCCGGTTTCGGCGTTCTGCAAAACCCCTGCAGCCATGTTTCAACTTCCTGGCGCATCAGCTCAGCATTCCGCCGATGGTTCCCCCTGCGGCGCACAACGCCAGAACCGTAGTCATGCGGGAAGTGTCTGCAGGCATTCCGTTTCCGGTAGCGAAGGAGGCGGCGGCCAAAACGGCAAAGTATAAAAGTCCGGTTAAAAGCCCCCAGAAGAACCGCCGGCTGCCTACTGCCTTTCCGCTTAAAAACCCGCCGGTAAGACAGGCGGCTGCATAGATGGCGCAGACTGCCAGGTTGATCTGGGGTTCTCCGCATTTTAATTTGTAGAAGGCAAAGGAAAGAGCCAGAAGCAAGACGGCAGACAGCAGGTAAGATACCAGAAGGGAGCGCAGAAGCGCCTTAGGCCTTGAAGTAGTCATCATGTCAAATCCTCTGAAGCATTGAAGGTTTGTTTTATCCTATTCCCGCCGGCCCTGTTTTATACATGCTCCGGGAGAAGTAAATACCTGACGGAAATTGTTCAGAGCACACTTTCAAAATGCTGCGTATTTTTTGGAATGGCATATCTGCCAAACAAAATTTTGCTTGGGTCTGAGCAGTAAAAAGTTATAAAATACCTTGACATGTGTTTCCATTCTGGCTATAATGGTATGGCGTGCAAAATCGCAATGCTGTTTTTGTGCGTAAAAAAGCTGAATTACAGCAACCACAGATAATATCACAGGAGGTGAAAGGAATGCCTACATTTAACCAGTTAGTGAGAAAGGGAAGACAGACCGCAGCAAAGAAGTCCACTGCACCGGCTCTGCAGAGAGGTTACAACTCCTTACAGAAGCGTGCTACCAATACTTCTTCTCCGCAGAAGCGCGGCGTCTGCACCGCAGTTAAGACTGCTACCCCGAAAAAGCCGAACTCTGCACTTCGTAAGATTGCCAGAGTGCGTCTTTCCAACGGTATCGAGGTAACCAGCTACATTCCGGGTGAGGGTCACAACCTTCAGGAGCATAGCGTGGTTCTGATCCGCGGCGGTAGAGTAAAAGACCTTCCGGGTACCAGATACCACATCATCAGAGGTACATTAGATACCGCTGGCGTTGCAAACCGGAAGCAGGCTCGTTCCAAGTACGGCGCTAAGAAGCCGAAAGCAGCTAAAAAGTAAGTAGTAGTTGTACCACTAACAGCAGTAAAATGTTTTAGTTAAGTGCGTAAGTTGATATTGACTGTAGGTTGCAGGAAATAAAACAATACCGCACGGACACATTTTATGGAAACATGTGAGTACCGATGAGCTAATCAATTATCTATGATTAAGGAGGGAAGTAACGTGCCACGTAAAGGACATATTCAGAAGAGAGATGTATTGTCAGATCCTTTATACAACAACAAGGTTGTAACCAAGCTGATTAACAACATCATGCTTGATGGTAAGAAGGGTGTTGCACAGAAGATCGTATACGGCGCATTTGCTCGTGTGGAAGAAAAAACCGGTAAGCCGGCAGTGGAAGTCTTTGAAGAGGCTATGAACAACATCATGCCGGTTCTGGAAGTCAAGGCAAAGCGTATCGGCGGCGCTACCTATCAGGTGCCGATCGAGGTTAAGCCTGAGAGAAGACAGACCCTGGCTCTGCGCTGGATCACCATGTTCTCCCGCAAGAGAGGCGAGAAGACCCAGGTTGAGAGACTGGCAAACGAGATTATGGACGCAGCCAACAACACCGGCGCATCTGTAAAACGTAAAGAAGACATGCATAAGATGGCAGAGGCTAACAAGGCCTTCTCCCATTTCAGAATCTAATAGGAGGACAAAGCTTTGGCTGGAAGAGAATATCCGTTAGAGAGAACCAGAAACATTGGTATTATGGCCCACATCGATGCTGGTAAGACTACCACCACCGAGCGTATCCTGTACTATACTGGTGTAAACTACAAGATTGGTGATACTCATGAGGGTACTGCTACCATGGACTGGATGGCTCAGGAGCAGGAGAGAGGTATTACCATCACATCTGCGGCTACCACCTGCCACTGGACTCTGCAGGAGAATTGCAAGCCGAAAAAAGGCGCTCTGGAGCATCGTATCAACATCATCGATACTCCCGGACATGTAGACTTCACCGTTGAGGTTGAGCGTTCCCTGCGTGTACTGGACGGCGCTGTCGGCGTATTCTGCGCAAAGGGCGGCGTTGAGCCTCAGTCCGAGAATGTATGGCGTCAGGCTGACACCTACAATGTACCCCGTATGGCGTTCATCAACAAGATGGACATCCTGGGTGCAAACTTCTACGGCGCTGTTGAGCAGATCAAGACCAGACTGGGCAAGAATGCAATCTGCATTCAGCTTCCGATTGGTAAAGAAGACGAGTTCAAAGGCATCATTGACCTGTTTGAGATGAAAGCCTACATCTACAACGATGATAAGGGCGACGACATCTCCATCATTGACATTCCTGAGGATATGCAGGATGACGCAGAGCTGTACCGCTCTGAGCTGGTAGAGAAGATCTGCGAGCTGGATGACGATCTGATGATGATGTACCTGGAGGGCGAGGAGCCGTCCGTTGAGGAGCTTAAGAAAGTTCTGCGGAAAGCAACCTGCGAGTGCACCGCTGTTCCGGTATGCTGCGGTACTGCATACAGAAACAAAGGTGTTCAGAAGCTTCTGGATGCTGTCGTAGAGTTTATGCCGTCTCCGCTTGACATTCCGGCTATCAAGGGTGTTGACATGGACGGAAACGAGACTGAGAGACATTCCTCTGACGAGGAGCCGTTCTCCGCTCTGGCATTCAAGATCATGACCGACCCGTTCGTAGGTAAACTGGCATTCTTCCGTGTGTACTCCGGTACCATGAATTCCGGTTCCTATGTTCTGAACTCTACCAAGGGTAAGAAAGAGCGCGTTGGCCGTATCCTGCAGATGCACGCAAACAAGAGAGCAGAGCTGGATAAGGTTTACTCCGGCGACATCGCTGCTGCTGTTGGCTTTAAGACCACCGGTACCGGCGATACCCTGTGTGATGAGCAGCATCCGGTAATCCTGGAGTCCATGGAGTTCCCGGAGCCGGTTATCGACATTGCAATCGAGCCGAAGACCAAAGCTGGCCAGGGCAAGATGGCAGAGGCTCTTGCAAAGCTGGCAGAGGAGGATCCGACTTTCCGTGCTTCCACCAACCAGGAGACTGGACAGACCATCATCTCTGGTATGGGCGAGCTGCATCTGGAGATCATCGTAGACCGTCTGCTGCGTGAGTTCAATGTAGAAGCAAATGTTGGCGCTCCGCAGGTAGCATATAAAGAGACCTTCACCAAGGCCGTGGATGTAGACAGCAAATATGCAAAACAGTCCGGCGGACGCGGTCAGTACGGTCACTGTAAAGTACACTTTGAGCCGATGGACGCTAACGGCGAGGAACTGTTCAAGTTCGAGTCTGCCGTTGTGGGCGGTGCAATTCCGAAGGAGTATATCCCGGCTGTCGGCGCTGGTATCGAGGAGGCTTCCAAGACCGGTATTCTGGCTGGATTCCCGGTACTGGGCGTAAAGGCTACTGTATACGATGGTTCCTACCACGAGGTAGACTCCAACGAGATGGCGTTCAAGATTGCCGGTTCTATGGCATTCAAGGAGGCTATGCAGAAGGCAGGCGCTATCCTGCTTGAGCCGATCATGAAGGTTGAGGTTACCATGCCTGAGGATTACATGGGCGATGTTATCGGCGACATTAACTCCCGCCGTGGCCGCATCGAGGGTATGGATGACTTAGGCGGCGGTAAGATTGTTCGCGCAATGGTTCCGCTTTCCGAGATGTTCGGTTACTCTACCGACCTTCGTTCCAGAACCCAGGGCCGTGGTAACTACTCCATGTTCTTCGAGAAGTACGAGCCGGTTCCCAAGTCCGTACAGGAGAAGGTTATCAGCGAGCACAAAGGTTGATCCTGAACAGAATCTAAGTTCCGGGAGGCCGGTTTCCGGCTTCCTGGAATATAGAAAATAGGCTTGAAAAAATTGCAGAAATAGCATATAATAAAAAACAGCCTAACTATAAATTAAGCCCAAAGTGGGCCCAATTAAGGAGGATGTCATAAAATGGCAAAAGCAAAGTTTGAAAGAAACAAAGCGCATTGTAACATTGGTACCATCGGCCATGTTGACCATGGTAAAACCACTCTGACTGCAGCAATCACCAAAGTTCTGTCTGAGAGAGTTGCTGGTAACACCGCTACTGATTTCGAGAACATTGATAAGGCTCCGGAGGAGAGAGAGCGTGGTATCACCATTTCTACTTCTCATGTTGAGTATGAGACCGACAAGAGACACTACGCCCATGTTGACTGCCCCGGACATGCTGACTATGTTAAGAACATGATTACCGGTGCTGCTCAGATGGATGGCGCTATTCTGGTTGTAGCTGCTACCGACGGCGTTATGGCTCAGACCAAAGAGCACATCCTGCTGTCCCGTCAGGTAGGCGTACCCTACATCGTAGTATTCATGAACAAGTGCGACATGGTAGATGATGAGGAGCTTCTGGAGCTGGTTGAGATGGAGATCACCGAGCAGCTTGAGGAGTATGACTTCACCGACTGCCCGATCATCAAGGGTTCCGCTCTGAAGGCTCTTGAGGATCCGAACGGTCCGTGGGGCGACAAGATCATGGAGCTGATGAGCACCGTTGACGAGTACATTCCGAATCCGGAGCGTGCTACCGATAAGCCGTTCCTGATGCCTGTAGAGGATGTATTCACCATTACCGGTCGTGGTACCGTAGCTACCGGCCGTGTAGAGCGTGGTGTTCTGCATGTAAACGAGGAAGTTGAGATTGTTGGTATTAAGGAAGAGACTCGTAAGACCGTTGTAACCGGTATCGAGATGTTCCGTAAACTGCTTGACGAGGCTCAGGCTGGTGATAACATCGGCGCTCTGCTGCGTGGTGTTCAGAGAACCGAGATCGAGCGTGGTCAGGTTCTGGCTAAACCGGGTTCCGTTAAGTGCCACACCAAGTTCACCGCTCAGGTTTATGTTCTGACCAAGGATGAGGGCGGCCGTCATACTCCGTTCTTCAACAACTATCGTCCGCAGTTCTACTTCAGAACTACTGATGTTACCGGCGTTTGCGAGCTTCCGGCTGGCACCGAGATGTGCATGCCTGGCGATAACGTTGAGATGACCGTAGAGCTGATCCATCCGGTTGCTATGGAGCAGGGTCTGACCTTCGCTATCCGTGAGGGTGGACGTACTGTTGGTTCTGGTCGTGTTGCTACCATCGTTGAGTAAGCTGCGAATAAAATCATATAAATCCATTATCGTAAGATAATATTGTGTCCAAGCATAAGATAGCCCCGGAATCGAAAGATTTCCGGGGTTTTTCTGCTGCAAAAAGAGAGAAAGCCCTTTTGCTATTTAAAAAAATGTGTGTTATACTAGTGTACTGATTCACTGACATTTTGCAGAATGATACAGTACGCTTATGACCATCATATTGCGAACATTTGAAGGAGCATATCCATGAAAATAAAGAGAATTTTAATGAGAGGCAGCGGGGTATTGCTTTCCGGAATCCTGATTGCGTTTACCGGGATTTCATCGGCGGCAGGAACTGAACCGGCAGCGGAAGTGCCGGCGTTTGACGCTCAGAAGTTAAATCCGGATGAATGGGATTTTGCAGCCTGCGTCTATGGGCCGGGAGTGGAGAATCTGTCTGCAGGAGACATCTACGCCCAGTACCAGTGGGGGCTTAAGAATGATGCGGAGGTCCAGTATATTGAGATTGTAAACCGGTTTGCAGACAGCAATCCGGATTTGGCCGCCCGCATTGATTTATCCAACCATCTGGGAATCCCAGGGCCGGTGGAGGGGCCGGACGCATATCGGAAAAAGACGATTCAAGCCAGGAAAGATATTGACATCAATGTCCTTCCCGCCTGGCGGGAGTACGACGCCAGCCAGACAGAGCGGCGGGATGTGGTGGTGGCAGTGATTGACACTGGTGTGGACATAGATCATCCGGATTTAAAAGACAGTATCTGGGTCAACGCAGATGAGATTCCTGGGGATGGTGTGGACAACGATGGAAACGGCTATATTGACGATGTGAACGGCTGGAACTTTTTTGACGGAAATAATCAGATTATGAACGGCAAGGAGGAAGATCACGGTACTCATGCAGCCGGAACTATTGCGGCCAGCCGGGGAGAAAACGGCATTGCTGGAATTGCAGACAGCAGTCATGTAAAGATTATGCCGCTGAAAGTATTGGGAACCGAGTACGGTCTGGGAGAGGAACCGGCAGTCATTGAAGCTATCCGTTATGCAGAGGCTAACGGCGCTTCCATTTGTAATTTAAGCTTTGGCTCCAGTCAGTATTATCCGGAGTTAGAGCAGGTAATGCGGGATTCCAAGATGCTGTTTGTAGTGGCAGCTGGAAACGGAGACGCCAAAGGGCTCGGCATCAACATTGATGAAAAACCGGAATATCCTGCAGCTTATGATTTGGATAATATTATTACCGTGGCAAACCTGATGTTTGACGGGAATCTGGACATTAGCTCCAACTACGGCGCTAAGCATGTGGATCTGGCAGCGCCGGGAACCTTCATTGTCAGCACTACCACAGGAAATTCTTATGGATTTATGAACGGCACATCCATGTCGGCGCCGATGGTTACCGGGGCGGCGGCGTTTCTTTATTCTTATCGCACGGACATTGGGTTGGGAGATGTAAAAAGGATTCTGTTAGAGACTGCCAGAAAGCTGCCTTCTTTGGAAGGGAAAGTAGCGTCCGGCGGGATTCCGGATGTGTATGGAGCCGTTCAATGCAGCAGATAAAAAGAAAACATAGCAAAAGGAATCCCTTTGCTATGTTCAGACTGTAGACAAAGCAGGTGTTGGAGTTGATCTCCAGCGCCGCTTTTGTGTTAAAGGTAAGATTTCTCCCATTTTCACCCAAACTAAATAAAATACAGATGATTCCTGGCTCCTTTGAGCCAA
>CATOIK010000030.1 GCA_951800645.1 uncultured Eubacteriales bacterium
AAGCAACCTGCCCTCCATATAAAATCCGCAGGGGGGGGCGTACAGCCCGCAGTGGGCGTACCTCCATTCCGCTTCGCTCCATGTCGGTCGCGGGCATTCGCCCTATGAATCTGCCAACCAGAAACAGTCCGCAGTGGGCGTACCTCCATTCCGCTTCGCTCCATGTCGGTCGCGGGCATTCGCCCTATGAATCTGCCAACCAGAAACAGGTCGTGGGGAAAGTAAACTTTCCCCACATTGAATCTGCAGAGGCATACAGTCCGCAGTAGGCGTACCTCCATTCCGCTTCGCTCCATGTCGGTCGCGGGCATTCGCCCTATGAATCTGCCAACCAGAAACAGCCCGCAGTGGGCGTACCTCCATTCCGCTTCGCTCCATGTCGGTCGCGGGCATTCGCCCTATAAATCTGCCAACCAGAAACAGCCCGCAGTGGGCGTACCTCCATTCCGCTTCGCTCCATGTCGGTCGCGGGCATTCGCCCTATAAATCTGCCAACCGGAAACAGCCCGCAGTGGGCGTACCTCCATTCCGCTTCGCTCCATGTCGGTCGCGGGCATTCGCCCTATGAATCTGCCAACCAGAAACAGCCCGGAGGAAAGTAAACTTTCCTCCGGGCTGTTTCTGGTTGGCAGATTCCCACTGCTCATTTGCTATCGCGTAAAGTCTCCTTCTATCCGCTTCCAGGCGGCTTCTAGGCTGAAATACTGCCGGATATACCGCTGGGTTTTCTGGCACAGACTACGGCAGGCGTCATCGTCCTGGTATAGGTCTGTCACAGCCTGGGCGAAGGCTTCCGGCTCGTCCTCTACCAACAGCACATCCTCCACCTGGGGGATACCTTCTGCACCGATGGAGGTGGTGACAATGGGAGCACCGTTATAGATGGCTTCTACCACCTTGCCTTTTACTCCGGCGCCGTAACGCAGAGGAACTACCACTATTTTGCAGGCAGCGTAAAGCGCTGTCAGCTCCTCCTCGGAGACAAAGCCTTTAATGACAATTCCGTTCCCTGGCTGCTCTAAGGCCTTAATCTCCTCCGTTACCTTGGAGCCTACTACAATAAACTGCGGCGGGGTCTGTCCTGCCGCCTCCATCCGGCTGCGAATCAGCGGATAAACATCCTTTGCAAACCACAGCACTGCGTCTGCGTTCGGCGGATGGGCAAATCCCCCTACAAACAGCAGATCGTTCCGCTTTGCAAAGTCCTCCTGAATATCAGACTTAAACTCATCAAACACATAGGCCGTAATGTCCTTCACACAGATAGTAGGGTCAATCTCCCGGATGGCGTCCCGCTCAATATAAGAGGGATAATAAGAAACTGCTGCCTTGCTCATCAGGGACAGCTCAATAGACTTCCAATACTCCGCATCCTCCCGGATCTTCGGATCTCCGGTAAGCTGATACTCCCGCATCTCCCGCAGGAAATGAAGGTCGTGGCCGTAGTAAATCACCTTAATATCTGTATTGTCCAGAATATAGTCAATATATTTGGAGGCGATGTGAGGCCGGTTCAAATATGCCACAGCAATATCGTCTCCGTGCTCCCTCAGCCAATCCCAGATTTTCACCTGATAATCGGTTCCATAAAGCACCTCAATTCCCATCTGCTCCAACTGGGTAGTATACGGCTCCTCATGGAGATAATTGTCCCCTAAAAACTTCACCACAAAGCCCTTTTTCAGGAACATCTTTAAATACTGGAATGTCGTTTTGGAACCGGCATCCTTGTCCCAGGTAGGCACATAGTGATCTACTACCAGCACAATCGGCTTGCCCATGCTCCGCTCTCTGGCCCGGAATGGATCCGGGTTTCCATCGTTCTCACACTGTCTGGCAAACTCGTCCGCCCACTTTTCCTTAAGCTTCTTAGCGTTCACCACCTGATAACGCTTCAGTCCGGAGCCCTGCACATCTGTGCCGTTAGAAATGCCCTCAAAGTGGATCACCTTAGAAAGAGGCTGATACACAACCCGGTAACCAGCTTTGCGAACCTCAAAGGCCAAATCCGAGTCCTCGCAGTATGCGGGAGCAAACCGGGTATCAAAGCCGCCAATCTGCTTCCACAAATCGTTGGAAAGGAGAATCGCCGCACCGGAAATATAATCCACATCTTTTACATAGTTGTACTCCGGCTTGTCCGGATCGTCCAATCTGCCGTAATTCCAGCCGGAGCCGTCGCTCCAGATAATGCCGCCGGCCTCCTGCAGCCGTCCGTCCGGGTACACCAGCTTGGAACCAACCATGCCGATGGTGGGATCCGACTCAATCAGGCCCACCAGGGAGCTTAACCAGCCCGGCGTTACCTGCGTGTCATTGTTTAAAAACATCACATATTTTCCCCTGGCATGGCGGGCCGCATTGTTGCAGTTGCGAAGAAAGCCCTGGTTGGTGGTATTCCTGCAGATCACCAGCCCTTCCGCATACTCAGACAGATGCTCTGTAGCGTCAGTGGAAACATCGTCTGCAATGATAACCTCGTAGGAAACATCCCTGGTATGCTCCAAAATAGACAGCAGACAGGCGTAGGTGTAATGAATCTGGTTATAAACCGGAATCACGATGGACACCGTAGGATTCTCCTCCTGCTTAAACTTAAGCTTTCCATGCTGCTTGTAAATATCGCCGATATGAAAATCTCCGTCCCGCAGATTCTTTCCCTCCGGGGTAGAGTAAAGCTTAAAGGAACGCACCGGATGAAGCAGATACTGCTTTTTATAAGACAGCTTCTTCCGTTCCACAGAACCGCGGGGATATTTTCGGTTAAAGGCGTCCCCCGCCTTTCTTCTGAGCCGGAACGCCAGAGACTCGTGCTTGTCTAAATAAGCCAGAGTCTTGCCCATCTCCTCAATCTCATGGCGCAAATCCTTAATGATATTTTCCAGATTCACTACATGGTTGTTCGTCAGCCGCTGCACCTCCGTAATTTTCCGGATAGTCACGTCCTTTTCCCGGCTGTGAATCTTCATCTGCTCAATCCGCTCTCTGGCACGGGCCAGGTCGCTCTCTGTCTGCCGGATCTCCATGATCCCCCTGGAATAAACCATGTAATTTCCCAGGTAAAGCTGCTGATTCTCACCGTGAACGAAATTCTGGAAATTCACCTCCATCTTCCGGTAAATCTCCGCCAGCTCCACTGTGATGTCAAATTCCGCCAGAATCTGGTCAAAAGGAGTCTGCTTCATCACGCTGCTGTACTGTTCATAAAAATAGTACAGAATCCGATATTTCACAAACCGTTCCGGCACCGGGAACAGGAATACCCATTCATAGTCCAGACAGTAAATGCCGTCCTTCGTCAGCAGCATATTTTCAAACAATGCGTCGATGTTGGACGCCTGGCATGCCGTATCCTGAGCCAGCAGCCCAAACTCCTCCTCCGATAACCCTTCTCCGAACGCCTTGTCAAACTCAGCCGTTCGCACAAAGGCGCTTCGGAACTGGTCGTCCATGTCGTAAATCTGCCCCATAGCCTCTCTGAGAGCCGATACAGTTAGCTGCCCGCCCTGGATCTGGGCTCCCAGCTTCTCTGCCCAGGTCTGCCCGATCAGGTAGGGGAAGTAAGCTGCATTGACTCCATCCCGGAACAAAGGCTCTGCCACCTTCAGGGTTTTGTGCTGTCTGGTCAGTCCTGCATACTTTTCTTGAAAGGAATCGATGTGGGCAGAACCAGCCGGACTTAAGGCTGCCTTTTCCACAAACCGCTCCCTGCTTCCGTCATCCCCTGTCTGCTCACAGATACAGGTCTTAATCTGGAATACATCTTTTCTGGTTTTATTGTATTTGATGAAAATCCGCTCTACAGCGCCCTGGATTCGGGCCGGATCCTCGCTCCAGAACACCAGATAGGAGTTGGCGTACTGGGGGAACAGGCCTGCCTCACAGACCGTATCAAACTTAGCGCCCATATCCACCATATGATAGGGCGGATAATCGTAAGCCGGAGTGATCCGGGTTAAATCTCCCTTTTTCGGCAGATACCGGTCAGAATAAATGGAAACCGGAGTGCGGTAATCCGGCATGGGATAGTAAAACCGGCCCCCCTGCAAAAGGGCTTCTAACTGGGGCTTTGTCAGGCCGTTTTCCTCGTCTCTGGAACCGGCCAGATACTTCATGCCCAGAGGATTGGCTGCCGCCGCAATAAGCACCCCCGACTGCTTTAAAAGAGCCTTGGCCGCCTGAATCTGCTCCTCATAAGGGGCAGTCAGGGTCCCGGCAAATACCACATAATCAAAGCTTTTTTCTCCTGCCATCTGGCTGGCATACTCGGTCAGTTTTCCGCAATGATAACGAACATTGGCGGCTCCGGGACACCGCTGCTCCGCCGTATTAAGAGCTGCTTTGTCCTCATCCAGCACAACCACCTCTGCCACTCTGGTACGGAACAGGCCGGTCATGGCGCCGTAATCTGCCCCTACCTGAAGCAGAGACGCCTGAGGAGCAAAGTCATACCACTCCAGTAAAAGCTCCCTCTGCTCTGAAAGGGCATACAACACATCCAGGCGCTCATTCTCTGCCAGAATGTCCCGGACGCTTCCGTTATGCTCCCTTAAAAGCATCTGAATTTCATCATCAATCTTTCTCATAGCTATCTGTCAACCTGTCCTTTTCTCAAAACCGTTTCCACTTCCGATTCCATGTCATAGACGCCCACCGTATTTTTATTGGATATAACGGTAATATTGGCAATGTCGTAAAGACGATGATACACCGTATGCTCGCCCTGCTCAAATCCGGTGCAGCTCATGGAAAGCAGATATTCGCCGCCCTGCAGAGTCATCTTCTGACGGAAAGTTACTTCGTACTCGTCTCCGTTTTGCACCGGTTTTACCTCAGCGCCTTCAAACATGGTATTGGTGCCGGTTAAGTCTGCGCCCTTTTTATCTTTAATAGTGTAAGTGAAAATAGGCGCCTCTACCTGGTCAAAGAACCGAATCCGTTCCTTAATCTCAAAATATTCGCCCTTTAACAGCAAGTTTGTCAGATTCCCCCGCTCATCAAACAGGCCCAAATCGTAGATTTCCGCCTTTCCGTTTCCGTACTCGGTGCGGTTTGGGTTGATGGTCAGCTTGTCTTTCATAAGACCCGCTGCATCCGTCTTATCTGTATCTGTCATTCCACCGGAAAAATCGTTCATTTCCTGCAGTTCTTCCTCCAGAGCATCCATCTGATTGGCCAGAATCTTCTTATAAAGATCCACCATCTTTCCGGCCTGTCCTTCAGCCACATACTGGCCTTTATTCAGAAGCACTACCCGGTCGCAGTATTTAATCACGCTGCCCATATCGTGGGTTACCATTAAAATGGTGGTGCCGTTCTTCCGGATTTCCTCCATTCTGCGGTAGCACTTGGACTGGAAGAACACATCTCCCACAGACAATGCCTCGTCCACAATCAGAATTTCCGGTTCCACATTGATAGCCAGGGCAAAGGCCAGCCGCACAAACATACCGCTGGAATAGGTTTTTACCGGCTGGTACACAAAATCTCCAATGTCTGCAAACTCCAGAATATCCGGCAGCTTTTCGTCCATCTGGGCTCTGGAAAAGCCCATCATAGTACCGTTCATATACACATTTTCGATGCCGGTGTAGTCCATATTAAACCCGGCGCCCAGCTCTAAAAGGGCAGAAATTACACCGCTTACCCGCACAGAGCCGGTAGTGGGAGTCAGCACCCCGGTAATAATTTTAAGAATGGTAGACTTACCGGAGCCGTTGGTTCCGATAATGCCCACTGTCTCCCCTTTCTTCACATGAAAAGAGATATTGTCCAACGCAAAGAAATCCCGGTGATAACTTTTGTGAGTCAGGCTTAAAGACTCCTTCAGCCGGTCAATGGGTTTTTCATATAAGCGATATATTTTACTCACATCCTGTACCTGGATGGCGTATTCACTGTTTGAAGACATGGCAGTTTCCTTCCTTTGTCGTTCCCATATTCGAAAACAAGGACATTTCATTCCACGACAGTATACCATTATTTTGCCTGCAGCGCAAGGAGCGGCCCCGGAATTTCCGGAGCCGCCTCGCTTCTTAATTCTATTCTGTTTACAGGTGCAGCACTCTGTCCTTGATCTCCTGGGTCCGTCCCTGGTTCCAGAACTGGGTTCCGATGTAACCGCAGGTTCTTCTGGCTACGGACATCTTGTCCTGATCCTGGTTGCCGCAGTTGGGGCATTCCCAAACCAGCTTGCCGTACTCATCCTCTACAATCTTAATCTCTCCGTCAAAGCCGCAGCACTCGCAGAAGTCGCTCTTGGTATTCAGCTCTGCATACATGATGTTATCGTAGATAAACTTCATCACAGACAGAACTGCCGGGATGTTGTTCTGCATATTGGGTACTTCCACATAACTGATAGCGCCGCCGGGAGACAGCTCCTGGAATTCAGATTCAAATTTCAGTTTCTCAAATGCGTCAATCTCCTCTGCCACATGCACATGATAGCTGTTGGTGATATAGTTTTTATCCGTAACCCCCGGAATAATGCCAAACCGTTTCTGCAGAGCCTTGGCAAACTTGTAGGTAGTAGACTCCATGGGCGTGCCGTATACAGAATAGCTGATGTTCTCCGCAGCCTTCCACTGGGCGCACTTATCATTCAGCTTCTTCATAACAGACAAGGCAAAGGGCTTGCCCTCCTGGGATGTGTGAGACTTGCCGGTCATCCGCACGCACATCTCGTAAAGACCAGCATAGCCCAGAGAGATAGTGGAATAACCGCCGTACAGCAGCTTGTCAATGGTCTCGCCCTTTTTCAGACGGGCCAGTGCGCCGTTCTGCCACAGGATGGGAGCCACATCAGACACCGTTCCCAAAAGACGCTCATGACGGCACCGCAAAGCCCGATGGCAAAGCTCCAGCCGTTCCTCTAAAATCTCCCAGAACCTGTCCATATTTCCCTCAGAGGAGCAGGCCACATCTACCAGGTTGATGGTTACCACTCCCTGATTGAACCGGCCGTAAAACTTATAGCTTCCGTCCGGATTTTTCTGATTTTCTTCTACAGTTAAGAAGGAACGGCATCCCATACAGGTGTAAACATTGCCCTTCTTAAGCTCCCGCATCTTCTTGGCGGAAATGTAGTCCGGCACCATACGCTTTGCAGTGCACTGGGCTGCCAGCTCTGTCAGATACCAGTACTTGGAATCCTCGTGGATGTTGTCCTCATCCAGTACATAAATCAGCTTGGGGAACGCCGGGGTAATCCATACCCCCTTCTCGTTCTTTACACCCTGCATCCGCTGGCGCAGCACTTCCTCGATGATGATAGCCAGGTCTTCTCTGGTTTGACCGGCAGGAACCTCATCCAGATACATAAACACAGTTACAAACGGCGCCTGACCATTACAGGTCATCAGGGTAATCAACTGATACTGAATGGTCTGGATACCACTCTTAATTTCTTCTTTCAGACGGCGCTCCACCACCTTGTCGATGATGTTTTCATCCAGAGACTCGCCGCACTCCTTCCGTTCCTCAATTACTGCTTTTTTAATCTTCTGACGGCTTACATCCACAAAAGGAGCCAGGTGAGACAGGGTAAAGGACTGGCCGCCATACTGGTTGCTGGCTACCTGCGCCACAATCTGAGTGGTAACATTGCAGGCGGTAAAGAAGCTGTGGGGCCGCTCAATCATAGTCTCGCTGATGACCGTGCCGTTCTGCAGCATATCCTCTAAGTTAATCAAGTCACAGTTGTGCTCTTTCTGAGCATAGTAGTCTGTGTCGTGGAAATGGATAATGGCGTCCTCATGGGCCTGAACAATTTCCTCCGGCAGCAGCACCCGGCGGCTTAAGTCCTTGCTGACCTCGCCTGCCATGTAATCCCGCTGAGTAGAGTTGATCACCGGGTTTTTGTTGGAGTTTTCCTGCTTTACTTCCTCATTGATATGCTCAATCAGAGAGAGGATGCCGTTGTCCGTAGTATTGGACTTTCTGGTCAGCTCTCTCTTGTAGCGGTAACGCACATACTTCTGTGCTACCTCATAGCCCCGCATCTCCATAATGCCGGTCTCTACCATATCCTGGATGTCCTCCACATTCACTGCATGAATGGATTTCTGAACCTGTTTTGCAATGGACTCTGCCACAGCCTTGATCTGATACGCATTCAGCTGATGCAGACGGTCCACATTATCATTTGCCTTGCTGATGGCGTTTTCAATTTTAGAGATGTCAAAGGACACTTCCTTGCCGTTCCGCTTGATTACATTGGTTTTTACTTCCATTTTTAGCTCCTTGCCAATCTATGATTTTGTTACTAGATATAGTTTTAACAACTCCCACATTCACCTATATGTGGTGTCCTGTACTATCATACTACAAAACCTATTTCTTGGGAAGAGGTTATTTTGGAATATTTTGTTGAATATTCTGTCCAGATAAGTTATGATAAATCAGACAGAAATTTACTGAATTTGACATAGCATCTGAAAAAACCCAGGAGGAATACTATTGAAGAAATTGATACGGAAAACAGCTTGTTTTTTACTGGCATTTCATCTGTTTTCAACCACTGCCTACGCCAAGCCGAACTGGCCGAATGACACAGGAATCCAAGCGGAGTCCGGCGTCGTCATGGACATGGATTCCGGAGCCATCCTGTACGGCCAGAACATCCATCTGCCCTACGCGCCAGCCAGCATCACCAAGATCCTGACAGCCCTTGTAGTTCTGGAAAACTGTGAGCTGGATGAAGTTGTCACCTACTCAGAAACTGCAGTCAACCGCGTAGAAGCAGACAGCGGCAACAAACTGGGCAATGTGGCCGGAGACAAACTGACTGTGGAGGACTGCCTCTACGGCCTTCTGTTAGAATCCTCCAATCAGACCGCCAATGCCCTGGCAGAGCACACCGCTGGCTCCATGGAGGATTTCGTAGTCCTCATGAATGAGAAAATAAAAGAGCTGGGCTGTGAGGAAAGTAATTTTGAAAATCCCTCCGGCTTAAACGGAGATAACCAGTTTGTGTCCGCCTATGACATGGCCTTAATCGCTGAGGCTGCCTACAATAACGAAACGCTGCTGGAAATCAGCTCCACTGTTTCCCGCAAGCTGGCCGGAACCACCAATTATCCCGGCGGATACACGGTTACGAATGAACACCGGATGTTAAAATCCGGAGACGAATTCTACTACGCACCGGCCAGGGCCGGAAAACCGGGCTATCTGGCAGCAGCAGGAAACACTCTGGTAACCTACGCAGAAAAAGACGGCCGCCGCCTGGTTTCCGTCGTCTTAAAAGGGCAGCCCCGCCAATACTGGACAGACGCCAAAGAGCTTCTGGCTTTCGGCTTCCGCAGTTTCCAAAACGGAATTCTCTCGGACATGGAAAGCCGCTATGTAACCGGAGACGAGGTGCTGAACCTGGACCGGGGCCCATTTAAATGTTCAGATTTAATGATTGACCCAACCGCCCAGATTACCCTGCCCCACGGCGCGTCCTTAGAAGATGCAGATCTGATAGTAGGCGCCCTGCCGGAAAACCATCCGGAACGGGCAGTGGCACAGATGACCTACACCTACGATGACCGGGTGATAGGAACTGCATTTTTGTTAGCAAAAGAGGGTGTTCCCCTTCCGGATGTACCGGAATCCACCTCAGACGCCAGCCAAACGGTTCCGGGAGAATCGGAAACGGAAGATCCGCATTCCAAAGGGGCTCCTGCCGAAAAGGCGGAGAATAGGGCCGGCACATCTGTAGGTACCATTGTAACCGTAATTACAGTAATCCTGGTAATCGGCCTGTTAGCCGCATCCATCGCCTGGATTTCCTGGAAACAAAAGAAAGAAGCAGAGGAACAGGCCCGCAGACGGGAACGGAGACGCCAGAGACTTAAACAATCCGGCGAAGAAGAAGAATTTGAACGGCTGTTAGCCCAGTGGAAGAACAAAAAGCAATAAAAATCCCATAGATACAGGCATGGGGCGGAGCAGGTATACGCCTGCTCCGCCCCATGATATTATATTTTTCGGACTATTCCTTCATATGGCGTGCAATCTCTGCAACAGTCTGCCGGTCTCTTTTGTTCAAATGATAACGGTATGCGTGAAGTTTCTGAATGCCGATACCATAGGTCATTTCCTTGTTTAAGTCTACCTGAATGAATTCCTGTTTCGATAAAAACTTACCGATTGTGCTGTAATACATATCAACTGCATCCTCGGCAATATCTACAATCCACACTCCGGCTCCGGTATCTGCAAGGATTCTTTTATTGGTAATGGTCAAAAAAGAATCTGCTCCCAAAAACCCATCCTCATCTGTGCTCAGCCCGGCCATCTTGCCGGTAAATACCACCTTTTCTCCTTCCTCCAGGGAAACCTTATACTTATTTTTAACCTCTTTCATAGTGTCTAAGTATGCTGTATTCATTTTTTATAGAATTCTCCTTTTTCCATTTGTACAGTAGTATCTTACCGCTGGGCATATTCTTCAGTTCCTTCTGCAAAGGCAATCATGCGGCCTCTGTTCGTCTCATAGATTTTGTCCAGCCCTGCTTCATAGCCAAATATGATATTCTGATGATACTTTCGCATTTCAGCCTCAATAAGCGGATAAGTCTTTTTCCCTTTTTTCAGTCCCACATAACGCTTCTTTCCATGTTTGTCAGCCAGCACTAACTGACAGGTTGTACCTATCTTGATAAAGTGCCAATAATAATGTTCCGTTACATCCAGATATACCCATAGTAAATCTTCCATAGGAACAACGCAAACGCCTAAGCGGGTGTCAACCAGCGCCTCTCTAGTCACATAGAGGCCGCCGCATTTCTCTGCCTGCTTCACATGTGCGTCAACCTGTGCCAGCCAGGAAGGCGAACAGGTTTTAAAAAGCTGTTTTGTCCTGATACTGGCAATGGGCAGAACGCAGCCTAATATAACAGCAGGAATGATAAAAAGCAGCATAAACATGGTCAGGCCAAACGGAACAAAGTAAAAAAACATGGTGGCCAAACCCAAAATAAAGACCGCGAGGCAGATACAAATTAAAGTCTTGATCGGTCTGATGCTCTCCCGGTAAAGCCGATACAGATTTTCATACTCTTTTAATTGTTTCACTTGATTTTCCTCTTTTTTTATAATTGTCAGCCAATCTTGCAAACACCGAAAGCAGCAGCGCAGCCTTTTGGCTGCACCGCTGCTCTGTCTGAATATTAACCTTTTACAGCGCCCATGGTAATACCCTGAGTAAAGTATTTCTGGAAGCACAGGAACACGATGATAATCGGAACTGCTGCCAGAGCTGCGCCGGCCATGATCAGGCCAAAGTCGTTGGACATCTCGCTCAGCTTACTTGCAATACCCAGAGAAATGGTCTTTGCCTCGTTCTGGGTCAGCATAACCAACTGCAGCGGATACTCGTTCCAGGAGTTAATAAAGGTAAAAATTGCCAGTGCGCCGAATCCCGGTTTGATAATCGGGAAGGCCACTTCCAGGAAGGTTCTTAACTCTCCTGCTCCGTCAATCCGGGCCGCCTCCAAAAGGGAGCTGGGAATGTTCTCGGAAAACTGCTTCATCAAAAATACACCGAAGGGCCATCCAACCACCGGGAAGATTACTGCAAACATAGAACCCCAAACACTCTTTAACAGCCCTAAGCTGGACATCTCAGACATCAGCGGAATCAGGATAACCTGCTTTGGCAGCGCCATTGCACAGACAAACAGGCCGAAGATCAAGCCTTTGCCCCAGAACCGCTTTTTAGCCAGAACATAGCCGGCCAGAGAAGATGTGGCGCAGGTCAGGCCCATAGCTACTACAGAGATAAACACACTGTTGAACAGCCAGCGGATTGCCATCGGCATCTGGATACCGAACAGCTCCGTACCAGTCTTAAACAATCTCTGATAGTTGTCCCAGGTGATCCGGGTAGGAATCCACTTTACCATCTCGCCGGATTTGATGATAATATCACTTTTTTCCTTCACGGAACCGGTTACGATCCAGTAGAGAGGGAACAGGAAAAATACTGCCAGAGCCGCCAGAATCACTGCAGAAAGGATGGTGTACGGCGTCATCGATTTCTTCTTCAACATCTTAAATCCCCCTTTCCTATTCTGTGGTTCCGCCGTTCATCACCTTAAACTGCAGGGCGCTGAACAGGGCTATGACAATGGCCAGAACCACACCCATGGCGTCCGCATAGCCAAACTCCTTGGTGGTCTTAAACGCAATGTCATACAACAGGTACATAACGGTGCTGGTGCTGTAGTTGGGACCGCCGGAGGTCAAAAGCTGAATCAGGGCGAAGCACTGGAAGCTGTTGATGGTGGTGATAACTGCAACATACAGGGTGGTAGGCATGATGGACGGCCATTTGATTTTCCAGAATACCTGGAAGTCGTTGGCGCCGTCAACCTTTGCCGCTTCCTCTAAGGATGCGTCTACATTTCCCAAAGCAGCCACATAAAGGACGATAGGCTGGCCGATGGATGTGGTAAACAGAATCAGGATGATACACCACAGAGCCATCTGCTCACTGGAAGTCCAGGGAAGGGGCTGGCCGCCTAAAGCCTTCACAATATAGTTTAACAGACCGTCATATTTGTCAAACATCCATTTCCATACTACCGTTACGGCTACAGAACCAGTAACTACCGGCAGATAGAATACGCAGCGGTAGAAAGAGCGGATCCCAGACCGCATCTTGTAGATGGCGGACCCCACCCATAGAGAGAAGGCCGTTACTGCCGGCACAGAAACCACCACGATGATCACCGTGTTGACAGCCGACTTCAGGAAGATTTTATCCTGGAACAAACGGGTATAGTTCTTTAATCCCACAAAGGTGCCTTCCGGATTGGTGAAGCTGGCATCCGTAAAGCTGGTAATAACGCCCATAGCCATAGGCGTAATTACAAATCCGACAAAGAAAAACAGTGCCGGAAGTAAAAACAGGTAGGAAACCATTGTCTCTCTGCGCTGCAGCACCAGACTGCGGGCCGGAGCTTTCTGCTTTTTATTCCCCATCGCTTTACTCCTTTTCTTAACGAAGAATCCCCTCCCCCGCACTCAGCAGAGGAAGGGATTCTCAAGTGCAATTTATTTCAGTTAAATTTGAATTCCTGTTTCCAATCAGCCTGCATTGGCAGCGGTGTTAAACTCGTCAGCAACATCCTGAGCAGGAGTGCCGTTGAATACCTGCTGCAGTGCGTTGAACCACAGCGGACGCATAGCTGCGAAACCGTCTTTGGTGTTGTAGTACGGTCCATAGTACTGGCTCCAGGATGCCAGCATAGCCATATGCTCGTCACCCTCATACGGATTTCCAAAGGATTTGCGAACCGGGAATGCGTTGGTCTTTATTACGCTCTTGGGCCCCCACTCAGCATCGTCGCAGATGAACTTGATAAATTCCTTTGCGCCTTCTGCACGGGCCTCATCCTTGTTATCAAATACACAGAAGCCGTTTACCAGGTACTCTAAGGACGGAACGCCGTCATCTGACGGGAACGGAACTGCAATCTGGGTATAATCCTCAGAAGCATAGGTAACTTCACTGGAGGTACCAAAGCAGAAAGTCATAGCGCAGGTCTCCTGCTGGAATTTCTGAAGCTCATCTGCTGCTGCCATATCAAAGCCAGCGTCCAGAGCCTTGCTGTCATACATACTCTTTAACAGTTCCAGAGCCTTTACGCCGTTTGCGTCAATGTTCCACTTGCCGTCTGCATCTGTGATGGAGGAGCTGTATAAGTTGTTTACCAGTGCGCGGGTACCCTGATCGCCGCCCTGGCCGCCGCAGTAAACAATAGCCGGAACCTGGGTGGGAGCTGCGTCACGCAGAGCCTCACACATCTTTACAAAGTTTTCCGTGGTCCAGGTACGGTCACCCTCTAAGTTTACATACTGCAGAGCGTCTGCTTTCTCTAATGCTTCCTTGTTCAGTCCCATGTAGAACGGAGAGGAAGAAATCGGATACATATATGCTGTACCGTCTGCGCCCACACAGGTCTCTACCAGAGACTCACTGGTCAGATCCGGTTTCAGCTCATTCAGCATGTCATCCAGAGATACCAGATAACCGGCGTTACCAAACTCAATGATACGACCGGGTGCGTCAAAGAGAATGTCCGGTGCGGTTCCGGAGGTCAGAGCTGCAGTCAGCTTATCCGGTCCGGAGGTGAAGTCGATGTACTCTACTTTTACCTTGTACTCTGAATGGGCTGCGTTAAAAGCGTCTACCAGTTCCTGCTCATAACCGGTGTCTACGCCAAAAGTGGGGAATGCCCACCATACGATCTCAGTAACATCACTGGATGCATCTCCTGCGGGAGCCTCGGTAGCTGCCGGAGCTTCACTTGCTGCGGGAGCTGCTGTAGTCTCTGCAGGTTTACTGCCGCCGCAGCCAGCCAGAGTGGTTGCCACAAGTGCTGTAGCCAATACCGTCGATAAAACTTTTTTCATTTCATATCCTCCTTAATAATAGATTCTCCCTTATATGAAAAGCGCTTCGACTATCTGTTTCCCGATGTTCAAGCGCCTTTCTTTGTGATAAAGTAATTATATATTAGAAAATTTCTTTTGTCAATCTTAAATAAAAAAAAATTATTTCCAAAATTGTTTTTGAACTATTTTTTGTTTAACAAAGCTTTTCGATGACAGAGCCGGACGTCTTTTTGTTATTTTTGCTGCATTCGTCAAAATACCGCCGGTAATATTCTGTATACAGAAGGTCTACCAAAAATAGCTGACTGATCTCTGCGGAAGTGGACCCTCCCTGCAGCGGCCCCTCGTTAGCGCCGGAAAGCAGGGTAATATCAGAAAAGGAAGTCAGCGGTGATTTCACAAACCTGGTCAGACAGATAATAACAGCTCCTGCATTTCTGGCAGTCTCTGCTACATGGATGGTATCCTTGGTGGCTCCGGAATAGGAAAAAATGACTGCCGCATCCTCCGGCGTCAAAGTGGAAGCCACCATAGCCTGCATATGGCTGTCCTGGACGCAATGAACCTTCGGCTCAATCCGCAGGAACTTATTCATGGCCTTTAAGGCAGTAAGAAGACTGGCACCCACTCCGAAAAAATAAATATTTCTGGCTCGATGCAGCACATCAATGGCTCGAACAAAATTTTCTTCATCCAACAGGGAATAGGTTTCTGTCAGGGCGTTCATATTGGTGTTTAACACCTTTTTGGCCAGTTCGAAAAAGGAATCGTCTAAATTGATGTCTCCGTTAAAATCCTGATCCCGGCTTTCATTTTCCCTTAAACTCAAAGAGAGCATCATCTTAAACTCCTGATACCCCTTAAGCTCCATGGTTTTACAGAAGCGGAACACGCTGGTGTCTCCCACCCGGCAAGCATCTGCCAGGTCTGTAATAGACATAAACAGAACCTCTTTGGGATGCTGCATCACATAGTCCGCTACTTTCTTTTCTGCTTTTGTAAACTGATTGTAAGCAGCTTTGACTTTAATTATGAAATCTCCTTCCACAGCATTCTCTCCTCCTCACTTACTTTAAAACCAGCTGCGATGCCAGATAGGCAGCTCCCAAAAGGCCGGCATGATTGCCAAGTTCCGCCTGACAGATGTACACATTCCGAAAACTGTCCATAACCTCCGTCATTGCTTTTTTCCGTACCTGCTCCAGAATATAAGGCTGGGCCATGACGCCGCCGCCCATCACAATACAGGACGGATTAAACACATGGATCATTGTAATCAGCCCATACACGATCTCATCGATCCACCGGTCAATAACCTCCCGTACCGGAGCTTCATCTATTCTGGAAAAAATTTTCCTCCCGGAATCCAGACTTTGATCCAATTCCTTCGCTTTGGCCACCAATGCTGTAGCAGAGGCATATTTCTCATAACAGCCGCTGAAATAAGAGCCTTTCTCCCTGTCCGCCGGATGTACCAAAATGCCGCCGAACTCACCGGCTGAAAAACTGCTTCCTGTATATACTGCTCCGTCTACTACAATGGCGCCTCCCACTCCGGTGCCATATGTAATACAGAGAAAATCCTTTTTCCCGCGGCCTGCACCGAACTGAGCCTCACCGACGGCTGCCGCATTGACATCGTTGGCCACAGCCACCGGCACATGAAACTCCGCTTCCAGAATCCGGCGGATCTCCATACCGGTGTAGCCGGGAATATTTTCATTAGCATAGGTAATACAGCCCTTCTCCGGATCTACCTGGCCTGCAGTGCTGATGCCGATAGCGTCAAAGCCCTGATACTGATGGAGAATCTCCTTGGCCCGCTCCATCACATAGCTGCCGCCCCGCTTTGCGTTCGTGTCCTGCTCCATCTCCTGAAGTATCTGCTCACCGTCCCACAAGCCGGACTTAATGGAGGTTCCCCCAATATCCAGCGCCGCTATGATTTTTTTCATATTCTGCTCCTTACTGGATGGCTGCCACAAACCGTCTGGTAATCTCAAGCGGTCTTGTGATAGCGCCGCCGATTACTGCTGCCCAGATACCTGCGTCCAAAGCTTCCTTTAACTGCTCCGGCAGCCAGATGCCGCCCTCGCCGATTACCGGCTTGCCGCATTCACAAGCCAGTCTGCCCATTAAATCAATGTTGGGAAGGTCTGCCCCCTGGGTATAATCGGTGTAGCCGCTCATGGTGGTGCCAATCAGATCAAAGCCGATCTCTGCTGCATGCATGCCTTCCTCATAGCTGGAGCAGTCCGCCATGAAAAGCTGGTCCGGGTACTTCTCCCGCACCTCTTTGAAGAACTCGTCCAGGCTTCTTCCATCCGGCCGGGGCCGCTTTGCAGAGTCGGTAGCATCCGTGGCAATGATGGAAACGCCGCAGGCCACCAGGGCGTCAATCTCCTTCATGGTAGGGGTTATATATACATTATACCCTTCGTAATCCTGTTTAATGATTCCGATAATGGGCAGATCTACGGTCTTTTTAATCTCCGTAATATCCTCAACCGTGTTGGCCCGGATTCCGGCTGCTCCTCCTAACATGGCTGCATAAGCCATTCTGGACATAATATAAGAGCTGTGCAGCGGCTCGCTGGGCAGTGCCTGACAGGAAACAATCAATTTACCCTTCAGTTGGTCCAGAATCCTCTGATTTTCCTGATTCATAAGTTATCCTCCTTTTCGTACTTTCCCGATAATATAATTTAACTATAGCATGCAGAAAAAATATTTTCAACTATTAAAAAAGGATAAAAATTCTTTTTTATTTGCCTTGATTTCTTTTCTCTGTAATGCTATGATGAGCATAGATTGTTACTGAAAAACTAAATCTCAAAAAGGTGGGGAAACTGTTATGTCAAAATACGATATTAACAAATTCAAGCATGTAACTGTAGCACTGAACACGCCCTTTGCAAAAGACGGCAGCGTAGATACTGAAACTGTAAAAGCCGTATCCCGCTATTTCCGGGACAAAGGCGTAAAGCAGATGTATGTCTGCGGCAGTACCGGAGAGGGCTTCCTCCTGGATACTGAGGAGCGCAAGCTGGTAGCTGAAACTGTAGTAAACGAAGTCGGCAACGACATGAACATCATCGTTCATGTAGGCTGTGCAGATACCCGCCACTCCTGCCAGCTGGCCGCCCACGCTGAGAAAATCGGCGCTCACGCCACCTCCGCTGTTCCCTGCGTATACTACCGTCTGGGTGAAGAAAGCGTTTACCGCCACTGGACCGAAATCACCAAGGCAGCAGACCTTCCCTTCTTCATCTACAACATTCCGCAGCTGACCGGCTTTAACCTGTCCATGAACCTGTTTAACCGGATGCTGGAAAACGAGCGGGTAGCAGGTGTAAAATGCTCCTCTGACCCGGCTCAGGATATTCTGCGGTTCAAGCAGGCAGGCGGCAAGGACTTTATCGTATTCAACGGCCCGGATGAGCAGTATGTGGCAGGCCGCATCTTAGGCGCTGACGCCGGCATTGGCGGAACCTACGGGGCTATGCCGGAGCTGTACTTAAAGATTGACGAGCTGATTGCCAGAAACGAATGGGAAAAGGCTGCCCAGGTGCAGAACCTGGTAACTCCTCTGATCTATCGTCTCTGCTCCTTCCCATCCATGCACGGCGCAGTAAAAGGCATCATCTCCTTAGACGGCTGCCCCATGGGCGATCCCAGACTGCCCTTCCTGCCGGTTGCCTTAGATGACCCGGATCTGGTTGCTCTTTACAGAGACATCAAACAGGCTATTGCAGACACAAAGGAGCTGTAACTTTTATATGAAAAAACACATTATATGTCTGGGAGATTCCAACACCCACGGTTACCGGGCTGAAACCGGCGGCCGTTTTGACGAAAATCATCGCTGGACCTGCCTTCTGCAGCAAAAGCTGGGATCCGGCTATCTGATTCTGGAGGAAGGATTAAGCGGACGCACCACTTGCTTTCCCGATCCTATCCACGAAGGGTTAAACGCTTTAGATTACATTTACCCCTGCCTTATGAGCCATGAACCGGTAGATCTTCTGGTAATCATGTTGGGAACCAACGACACCAAGGAGCGGTTCGGCTCCTCGGCTGCCTGTATCGCCCTGGGGCTGAAACGCCTGATTCTTAAGGCAAAGGCTGTGGCAGACTGCTGGAAAGACGGCATTCCCAACATTCTGGTGATTGTTCCTCAAAACATCGACCCCAGATATTACCAGACAGAGATAGGCGCTACCATGGGGGCCGGCTGCGCTGAAAAATCCAGTCTGCTGGCTGCTGAATATGAGAAGATCGCCCATCTGACCGGCTGCCATTATCTGGATGCAAACCAGGTACTGACTGCTCCGCCTAATAACATTGATTACATGCATCTGACCGAAAAAGGCCATGCCCAGCTTGCTGAGGCACTGGCTGAAAAAATCCCTCAGATTGTGTAACCGTCCTATAAAAAAGAGTCCGGTTCACCGGACTCTCGCGCCGGAGCGCGTCTGCGTCAGCAGACATTTTCCTTAAGCGCGAAGTGCGCATCCCGCGGAGCGTTTTTGTTTCATAGGGCGAACTTTCCTATGAAC
>CATOIK010000031.1 GCA_951800645.1 uncultured Eubacteriales bacterium
CCATCCCCTCCTTAGGGCTGGAGCTGCCGGTACAGGATGAGTGGAGCTATCCGGCTCTCAGAAAAACTCCCTGCCGCTACTACGGAGCAGCTAAGGCAGGCGACCTGGTGGTCTTTGCCCACAACTATGAACGCCACTTTGGAAACATCAAAGACATGGAAACAGAGGATGAAGTGTTCTTCACCGATATGGACGGCCAGCTTCACTCCTACGCCGTAGATGAGGTAATGGTTATTTCCCCCTATGAGGCAGAAACTATGACAGCCGGAGAGTGGGATCTGATCCTTTTTACCTGTACCTATGGCGGGGAAAACCGGGTGGCAGTCCGGTGCCGGGAGACCATGGAGCAGGCGGCAGGGCAGACTCTGGCCACTGGATTTTAAAGAAATAAAAGAACAGACAGACAATTTAGGCTGCTGCAAAATGGATGGAATGGTTATCCTTTTGCAGCAGCCTTATCTTTTTATCATTTTAATACATTTTGTTTTTGGCGGGAATTTTTGCTTTGTACCTGACGGTTAAGATACCCGTTTTTTACTGCGCAGCAGTTACAGAGGTGATGTGGGGATTTACGCCCTCGTACCAGTACAGAAAGCCTTCCATGTCGATGGTATCGCCGATGGACAGGTTCTTAACTGCCTGATAAACCTCGGAGGAGCTGTCGCATAAGTAGCTTTCTACAACGAAGTTGTAGGTTCCGCCATTTTTGGAAACGGTGAAGTACAGGTCATCGCCTTCAGAGCCGGAACCGTCCCAGTTGTACAGGAAAGCGATGTCATTGCCGCTTTCATCCTGGCCTGCAGCTTCTACGGTCATGCCTTTAAAGGAAACCAGCTTGTTCTGGTGTTTGATCAGCTCATCGGTGCCTAACAGTTCGGTTACATCCATAGGCTCAGCAATGTAGGTATCGCCTTCTGCAAATTCAAAGGTGCCGTCCATGATTTCTACTTCTCCAGACCATTCAGTCTTATAGCCGGTTGCGCGGATTTTGGTGCCAGGAACCAGCTTTTCATAGTCATCTTCTGAGCAGGCCATGTTGTAGAGGAAGTAAGCGCCGTCCTCGTCCTGGGCGTAAACGGTAGCCTGGTTCTCCCACCAGGACTGCTTTGCCTGAACGAAAGCCTCAATGGTAACGGCAGAATCCAGCTCTGCAGCCATGTATTCGTCATAGGTCATAACAGCGGGAGCCTCGGCAGTCTCAGTCTCAGCGGCTTCGGTTTCAGCAGCTTCTGCTGTAGTTTCCGCAACGGTGGTTTCCACAGCCGTAGTTTCCGCAGCAGTGGTCTCGGCGGCTTTCCCGCCTGCGCAGCCGGTAGCTGTTAATGCGATGGAAGCAGCCAGAATAACAGCATACATCTTTTTCATAATTGTCCTCTCCTTATATAAGTGTGAATTTTAAGTTGTTCCGGACGGCGTTTCATCTTGAGCGAAAAAGCTGCTCAAGATACATCGGATATTCATCCGATGTGAAAAACGGTAATAAAACATGCTTATAAGCAAGCTTAATGCCTGTTTTTTACCGTTTTCCCGCCGTCCTGAACTTTTGCTATCCATTATACATCAGTTTGTCAGAATTTCAATGGTTTCCCTCTCTTTTTTTTAACTGCCGGACAATGACCCATAGAAGAATCAGCATCCAGGCAGCAGCCAGAGAGCCTAAAAGAATTACGGCAGTCTGGGGCAAAGGCCCTAAATCCGTCTTTCCCGCAGTGGAGGCAGCCTGGTTGTTTAGGTGGTACAGGGCAGCCACATCCTGGTAAAGCTTGTCAAAATAGGTGCCGTCTACGGTCTGTTTCCTCCGCACCGACTTGGTTACATTTTCAATCAGCTGCCCGGCAGCATCCCGAAGAGAGGCGGAGCCGTTGAATACGGGGGTCACAAAGGTGTGGTCGGTGTGGTCTAACAGAAGCTGGGAAGCCTTGATTTTGACATCGTAATAGGTGTCATTGTCCTGACCGGCCCGGTTCAGATAGTCCTGGTAGCGGGAGGATTCCTGGGCCATGGAGGTGACCGGAACATAGCCTTCTGTCTGAGCGTAGGCAATCTGCACATCGTTAGTCAGCAAATATTGGGTAAACAGCCAGGACGCCAAAACCTCCTGAGGATCTTCCTTATTAAAGATGCAGATGGAAGGCCCCTGAGAAATCATCTGAGGATTGGCCGGGTCAAACTGGGGAATCATCCTTACTTCTGTCTCAAATTCTACCAGCGCCTCCTCACTGATGTCGATGAGGGGAGCATTTGTGCCCATCCAGGTGGCCCCGGCAGTGGAATCGATGGCGAATATACACTGTCCGGCATTCATAAAGTTGGCCGGATAGCTGGAAATCTTAAATGTGGAAAATGCCCCGGTTTTTACATGGCCGGCAATGGCGGACAAAAGCTCTCTGGTGGTGTCGTTGAATAGCTGAATCTCCCCGGCAGATGTGGAATATCCGGCGTTTTTCTGCCGCAGCATCTGAATCATCATGTTGTCAGTAGACTTGTAAATAAAGGGAATCATCACCTTCTGACCGTTCAGCTTGTAGGTGCCGTCCGGATTTTTTGCAGTTGCCGTCTCCGATACTTCCCAGATAAAGTCCCAGGTAAGGATTTCCGGAATCGTGTAGCCAAGAGCCTCTACAAAGGTTTTGTTGATGTAGCAGGCTTCTGTGGAGCGCATAAAGGGAACGGCGTAGTAATGCCCGGCAATGGAGCATTCCTTCAGAAACTGGGGGATGATTTCTTCTCTGGACGGCCCGGCAAAGGCCACTTCCGTTCCTGCCAGTCCAAAGCGGTCATCGGTCAGCAGCTCATCCAGTGGAACCACCACATTTTCGCCGGTTAAATAAGTAGCGATGTGGTCCGGATAGCTGATGCAGACATTAGGGGTGGTATGGGTGGAAATGTTGGTGATAACATCGTTGTAAATTTTTCCGTAATCTGTATAGAGCCGCAGGTTTACGGTGATATTGGGGTACAGCTCCTCAAAATTGGCAATGGCCTGCTTGTAGATGTCAGTCTGCCGCTTGTTGGTATCGTTTTTGGCCCAGAAGGTAATTTCAAAATTCCGGCTGGTGTCGAAGGTTTCCGGAACTGTAAAGCTAAGCTGCTCTCTGGAACCGTGACAGCCGGTTAAAAGAGTGCAGGCCAGCAGAAGTCCAAAGGCCAGCCGTCCATGCGGTTTTGTTTTCATCGTCATCCTTTAATTCCTCCTCTGGACACACCGGCCATGATTTTTTTGCGGAACACAAGAAACAGAATAATTAGCGGCAGGGAAATAACCACTACCGCAGCCATCATGGCAGGAATGTTTTCCCGGCCAAAGCCGTTTTCCCGAATCTCCTGGATGCCGTTGGACACCAGGTAGTAAGCCGGGTCATCGGTAATCAGCCGCGGCCACACATAGGAGTTCCAGCATTCGATTACCTTTAAAATGATGACGGTAATCAGAGTAGGCCTGCAGATGGGAAGCATCACCCTGGTCAGATAGCGGAAATCCGAGGTGCCGTCTACCTTGGCCGCCCGGTAAAGCTCGTCGGGAACCTGCTCAAAATTTTCTTTTAAAAGGTATAAATAGAACACAGAGGTGACGGAGGGCAGCACCAGTCCGGCAAAGGTGTTCCGCATCTGAAGATTGGTGATGGTGGCAAAGTTGGTGATGATAACCAGCTCTGCGGGAATCATCATCATGGAAAGAAACAGGGTAAATAAAAGATTCTTGCCCTTGAATTCCAGGCGGGCAAAGGCGTAAGCTGCCAGAGTGCTTACCGCCACCATGATGGCTGTGGTAAGCAGGGTAAAAATCAGGGTGTTAGCCAGATAACCGGCCAGAGGTACGGCAGTAAAAGCGTTTTTGTAGTTTTCCAGAGTAGGTGCCAGAGTGAAAAGGGCGGGTATCCGCTCTGCGTTGTAAGAGCCGTAGCTTTTTACGGAGGTCAGCACCATCCAGTAGAAGGGAAATAAAACGATTACGGCCCACAGGGTCAAAAGACTGTAGACGGTGATTTTTCCGATTCGGCTGCGGCGGACGGCTGACCGTGTTATCCGGTCAAAATCCAGTTGGGTTTCCATGGCGGTCTTCCTCCTTTCTTATTGATAGTAAACATGATTTTTGCTGACCAGCATATTGATGCAGGTGATAGTCAGCACAATGACAAACAGGATGATGGCGGCTGCGGAGGCGTAGGACGGGAAACCGCCGCTGTTGCCGTAAAGCATGTCGTAGATGTAGCCTACGATGGTGTTCATTTCCGCTGCGTTTAAGTTGGTGCCGAATAAGGCAACGGCATCGCTGTAAGCCTTAAATGCGCCGATAAATCCGGTGATTACCAGGTAGAAAAGCATAGGCGAAATCATAGGCAGGGTGATGCGGGTAAAGACGCGGAATTTGGAGGTGCCGTCTACCTGGGCGGCCTTGTAGAAATCCGGATTGACGGAGGCCAGGGCGCTGGTAAGCACCAGAATTTTAAAGGGCAGCACCACCCAGATGGTGTAGGTGCAAAGCACCAGCATTTTGGCCCAGTAAGGCCCGTCAATAAAGTCGATAGGGGCCATGCCGAACAGTCCCAGAATTAGATTTACCAGTCCGTTGGTGTACTCTGTTTTCTGGAACAGGATCATAAATACCAGACCCACTGCCAGGGTGTTGGTAACATAAGGCAGGAAATAAATGGTCTGGAACAGTTCTTTTAACGGTTTGATGGAGTTTAGTCCTGCGGAAATCAAAAGTGCCAGGCCGGTAGAAACCGGTACGGTGATGACAACCAGCAGGAAGGTGTTTTTTACCGCCTGAAGGAAATAAGGATCGTGGAGTACATAGGAGTAGTTGTAGGTTCCTACGCCGTAGTAGGTCTGAGAGGCAAAGTTGTAGCCTTCTTCCATAGAATAAACCAGCACATCCATCAGGGGATATACCATAAAGGCAATTAAGAAAAGCAGGGCGGGAAGCAGGTACAGCCAGGCTTTTAAGTTGTTTTTCTTCATGACGGATTTCCTCCCAGGCGGATTCGCTCCTCATTATCTTTGCGGAACAAAAGCACTTTGCCCGGTTTTAAGGAAAAGCACACAGTCTCTGCGTCCGGGTCAATTATCTGTTCTGCGCTGATGATGGAGCGGATGGCAGAGCTTTCACAGCCGGTATGGGCGGATAAAATGCTGACATCCCGGCCCATCACTTCCACCCGGTTTAACCGGCAGCGAAAAGGGCCGTTTTCATCAGGCAGAAAGCCTTCCGGACGGATGGCAGCCCATACCTTCTGGTTAGAAACGCCGGGGGCTTTAAGGACAGCATCCTCGCCGATATGGAGCGTTTCATCCCGAACTTCACCTTCAAATACATTGACAGGCGGAGTACCCAGGAATTTTGCCACAAACAGGTTAGACGGATTATCGTAAACCTCCTGAGGGGTTCCAATCTGTTGAACCGAACCCTCTTTCATAACCACAATCAGGTCAGAAATACTCATGGCTTCGTCCTGGTCGTGGGTGACGAAAATAGTGGTAACCTGAGTCGCCCGCTGAATTTTCCGTATTTCCTCACGAGTTTGCAGCCGTAGCCGGGCGTCTAAGTTGGAGAGAGGTTCGTCCAGTAAAAGCACGCCCGGCGTTTTCACCAGAGCCCGCGCGATGGCTACCCGCTGCTGCTGGCCACCGGAAAGCTCTCCCGGCCGCCGGTCCATCAGTTGGTCGATCTGTACTAATTTGGCGGCGTTTAAGGCCCGATTCATCATTTCTTCTTTGGAGAGCCGGTCTTTTCCTTTTAAATTTTCCAGCGGAAAGAGGATATTCTGCTGTACCGTCAGATGAGGGTACAGGGCATAGTTCTGGAACACCATGCCTATGCCCCGCAGCTCCGGCGGAAGGTGGGTTACATCTTTATCTCCAAAGAAAATTTTGCCGGAGGTGGGCGTTTCCAGTCCGCAGATCAGATTCAGGGCAGTGCTTTTTCCGCAGCCGGACGGTCCTAAAAGTCCAATCAGCTTTCCATCCGGGATTTCAAAGGAGAAATTGTTGACTGCAGTCACTTCCCCCCTGGCCTTGCGGCCCCGCTCCGGGAATTTTTTGGTAAGGTTTTCTAAAAGGATTTTCATGATAACGGTCTCCTGTATTCTTTCTCATATGGTATAAAAATACCCCAGTTTCCCGGCTTTTGCAAGGGGAATCTGGGGTATTAAAGCTTACTCTAAGGTCTGAATTTCCATATCTTTTGGAAGAAGCAGACTTAAAATAATGGAAACCACAAAGACGACAGCCACCACATTGGCGGAAAATACAGACTGTAAAATCTCCGGGAAGATGTGCCAAATGTCCATCTCGCTGGCTGCAGTAAAGCCGATTCCGATGGAGAGGGACAGGGCCGCAATGGTGATGTTCCGTTGGGTAAAGCCTGCGTTGGAAAGCATCTGGATGCCGGAGGTCAAAATGGTTCCGAACATCATAATGGTGCAGCCTCCCAACACGGATTCCGGCAGGGAAGCGAAGAAGTTACCGATAGGCGGCAGCAGTCCGGCCAGAATCATGCAGGCAGCGCCGGTCATAATGGTAAAGCGGTTCACAACTTTTGTCATGGCTACCAGTCCCACATTCTGGGAGAAGGAGGTAACCGGCGGGCAGCCTAACAGCGCAGAAATGGAAGACGCATATCCGTCACAGGCCAGAGAGCCGGTAATCTCCTTTTCTTCAATTTCCCGCTTTAGTCCACTGGAAACCAGAGCTGTAGTATCGCCGATGGTCTCAGCAGCAGATACCAGGAAAATGATAGCTACGGAGAAGATGGCGCCGGGATGAAACTCCGGCAGGAACGGCAAAAAGTGGGGCAGGGATATGATTCCGCCGGAGAAGATGACGGAAAGGTCTACCTTTCCCATGAAAATAGCCACAATGTAGCCTACAATCAGTCCGGCCAGAACGGAAAGCTGCTTTAAGTAGCCCTTGGCCTTAATATTCCAAACCAGGCAGACCAGCAGGGTAATGGTTCCTAACAGCAGGTTCTGAGCAGACCCAAAGTCCTCCGTATAGCCGCCGCCGAAGGAGCGGGCGCCTACGGTAAAGAGGGAATAGCCGATGGCCGTTACTACAGAGGCTGCCACAATAGGAGAGATGATTTTCTTCCAGTATTTCGCCAGCAGACCCAAAGTTCCTTCAAATACACCGCCGATTAAAACGGCGCCGATTACCGCCGGGTAGCCGTAATTGGTCGCCACTGTACTGAGCACAGTTACAAATGTAAAGCTGACTCCCATAACAACAGGCAGCCCGGAACCTACTTTCCATACCGGATAAAGCTGAATCAAAGTAGCAATGCCTGCCACAAACATGGCGTTCTGCAAAAGCACTGCAATCTCCGCCTGCTCCAGTCCTCCGGCTGCTGCAATGATAGTAATGGGGGTCAGGTTTGATACAAACATAGCCAGAATATGCTGCAGCCCGAAGGGAACCGCTTTCCCGACAGGCACCCGGCCTTCCAGTTTGTAGATGTTGGAAACATTACCGTTTGGTTGGTTTTTCATAGATGTTTATACTCCTTTGTATTGTTGCAATGTGGTATTGCGGAAATATTATAGCATTTGTGAAGGGATTCGTCATGCTCTTTTTGGAGTGCGAAGGAAGGTCTTAATTTGCTTTTATTCAGGATGATACCGAGGAGCCAGAGGATCCGTATGGAGTAAGTTCCTGTGGCGTGGATAAATTTAATTTGGAAGAATTTTATTGGACCTGCTTCAGGCCGTTGAAAGAATGATCGGAGAGGTGGAGCCGAGATTAAATGAGGAGATAGGCGGTATTTCAAAAACGGTAATGGGGATGGGACATTTTCCTGGATTGGCGGTTTGATCCGTCCAGGAAAATGTCCCCATCTCCCATTTTTTCTATAATCCTTTATTCTCTTTCCGCCAATTCCTCAATCAACCCTATCACAATCCCCACAGCGTCCCCCAAACTGCTTTGTTCCATGGTTTCAGAAAACTTCTTCCGGTTTTCATAGGTGTTTTCAATGGCCTGGAACAGTGTTTCGTTGGTTACCTGTTCTTCTTCCAGCACGGTGGAGAAGCCTTGCTTTTCAAAGGAGCGGGCGTTCAGAATCTGGTCTCCCCGGCTGGCGGCGGCAGACAGGGGTATCAGGACATTGGGCTTGCGCAAAGCCAGGATTTCACAGATGGAGTTGGCGCCTGCGCGGGAAACGATCAGGTCGGCGGCGGCGAATAAGTGGCGCAGGGGGGCGTCTACATACTCAAACTGGGAGTAGCCGGCCCGGCCAATGAGAGCGTCGTCTAAATGACCCTTGCCGCAGATGTGGATTACCTGGTATTTCTCCAAAAGCCTGGGAAGCAGGCTGCGGACTGCATTGTTGACAGCTACGGCGCCTAAGCTGCCGCCAATAACCAGAATGATCGGTTTGGCAGCAGAGAGGCCGGTGTACTGAAGGCCAGTAAGCCGGTCTCCGGACAGCAGCTCCTGACGGATGGGAGAGCCGGACAGAACGGCCTTGTCTTTCGGAAGGTATTTTAAGGTTTCCGGGAAGTTGCAGCAGACCCTGGCGGCAGAAGGAATACAGAGCTTGTTAGCCAGGCCCGGAGTCATGTCGGATTCGTGGATGATGGTGGGAATCTTATAATGCTTTGCAGCCAGCACTACCGGCACAGACACAAAGCCGCCCTTGGAAAAGACTACATCCGGTTTGTATTTTTTCATCAGCTTCCGGGCTTCAAAATAGCCTTTCATAACGCGGAAGGGGTCAGAAAAGTTCTTAAGGTCAAAATAACGGCGAAACTTTCCGGAGGAAATGCCATCGTACGGGATGCCGGCGCCTTCAATCAGCTTTTTTTCGATGCCGTTGTAGGAGCCGATATAATGAATTTCATAGCCCCGCTCCTGCAAAGAGGGCAGCAGAGCCAGGTTTGGAGTCACATGTCCGGCTGTTCCGCCGCCAGTTAAAATAATTTTTTTCATAAATGGTTGTCTCCCGTCAATTAACTTGTTAATATTATAGTAACCACAAAGTTCAAAATGTCAACCCCGAATCATTTCCATGAGGGAATGGGCAGGAGTTGGCAAACCACAAAGAGGGGAAGGCCAGTGAGACAGAAAGAAGATCAACTTAAGAGAAACTGTGCAGAGCAGAACAAGAGACAGTTTTTTAACGGAGAAAAGGAATGCCTGGAGCAGGCCATCGCCCAGGCGGAAGCAGACCTTAAAAAACTGCAGGAGCTGGATCCAGAAGGAGCTGCCCGGATGGAGCAGGAGGAAGCCCGTAATTACGCTGAGATTTTGAAAAAAATCCAGGAGCGGGAGCTGCAGCCTGTTGCAGAGACGGAGGACATTCAGGATTAGCAAAAGAAGAACTGTTCTGCGCATAGATTCGGCAGGAGTGGAGAGACTAAAGAACGCTTGAAACTGCTGTGCAGAATTCCAACAGGGAAAGGAGGAAGTGTCATGCAGAAGTATTTGTGTGAGCCCTGCGGCTATATCTATGACCCGGAGCTGGGAGACCCGGACGGCGGCATTGCACCGGGAACAGCATTTGAGGATATTCCTGATGAATGGTTATGTCCCATCTGCGGTTTGGGAAAAGATGTGTTTGTACCTGTGGAAGATTAAGTGAAATCAGGGCCGGAGGTGATGACGCTTCCGGCTCTGACTTTTTCAAATTGCAGATATTAAAATGCTGAATTTTTGGTTGCCGTCAGGACAAAATCCGGCTATACTAGAGAAAATAAGCCTGTCAGGCAGGCGCCAGAAAAAGAGTTCAGAAAGCAGAGGAACGGTTATGTTAGGAATTATCGGAGCAATGGCAGACGAGGTAGAGCAGTTAAAGGAGGCTATGTCCGGCCCGGAAATCAGCGTTGTAGCCGGAATGGAGTTTTATAAAGGAACCATCCAGGGGAAAGAAGTAGTGGTTGTGCAGTCCGGCATCGGCAAGGTAAATGCCGCTGTCTGTGCCCAGGCCCTGATTGACCACTACGGCGTAGACGGAATTGTGAACACTGGAATTGCCGGGTCCTTAAAGGCTGACATTAACATTGGAGACCTGGTTTTATCCACTGATGCAGTACAGCACGATGTAGATGCCACCATCTTCGGAGACCCGGTGGGCCAGGTTCCTAACATGGAGGTGTTTTCCTTCACAGCAGATGAGAAGCTGCGGAAGCTGGCAAAACAGTGCTGTCAGCAGGTAAACCCGGAGCTGGGGGTATTTGAGGGCCGGGTGCTTTCCGGAGACCAGTTTGTATCCAGCAGAGAGAAAAAGGAGTGGCTGGCAGAGACCTTTGGCGGTTACTGTACTGAGATGGAAGGGGCAGCCATCGCTCATGCGGCCTACTTAAACAAGGTGCCGTTTCTGATTGTCCGGGCTATCTCTGACAAAGCGGACGACAGCGCCCAGATGGATTACCCGGAGTTTGAGCGTCAGGCAATCCTTCACAGCACAAGGCTTACCAAGGCCTTGATCCAGACCTGGTAAAAGGTCTGCATTAGCTTAAGAATCGAATTTTAGCGATATTTGACGAACGATTCTAGGCTCCCTGAACTTCCCAAAATGATAATTCTCCGATATACTGGAGAACAGTTCGGGACGGTTTCACATCGGAGGGACATCCGGCGCCTCTTGGCCGGGTTTTGTCAAGATGACAGCCGTTTTGGATAAAGGTATCTAAGGAAAGAAAGGGGAGCTGTTTTTATGTTACAATTACTGGAAACAGGAAAAGCACTGTATGTGCTTGCCGGCATCTGTATTTTAGGAATTCTTACCAGGACGATGACCCGGCATCTCTACAAAAGATTAGTAAAAGAAAGCGCAAATCTGGCACTGACTAAAAATCGCAGCCTGCAGAAGCTGCGCCAGAAAGCAGAAAGTACATACCGCACCAACCAGGGTATGGTTGACAGCGGCTCCTGGCTGGAGCATCAGCTATTTGAAATGAAAGCCTTTGGCATCAGCCTTCCAGGCTGGAGCGGCCTTTGCCAGCAGTGGACCTGGCTGTGTCTGCTGGCTGGCGGAATAGGAGCCTTTTTCTCCTATTGGTATCGTCTGGACTCATATTACATAGTAATGTACGGCGGAGGCGCTGTTTTGATGGCTATGACTACCATGCTTTTTGACAATGGCATGATGGGCGCATGGCGGGAGCAGCTTCTGGCTGTACTTCAGGATCAGTTGGAAAATGTGATGTATCCCCGTCTGGCTCGTACAGGGGAAGCAAGCAGGGGCGACATTACAAATGGGGAGCGTCCGGCGGTTCGGGGCGCAGTAAAGCGGGGGCCTGGTGTGCTGCGGCGCACAAGAGAGAACCGCAGCGGGGGCGTAGGAAAGAATATGGAGGAGGCCCGGCTGCAGACCGGCGCCGTATCAGAGGAGGACGAAGCCTCCCAGTCCGTTCAGAAGCAGCCCGGCTCCCAGCAAATCCGGGATGTAGATTATTTAAAGAAAAGCCTGGAACAGATTGCAGCCAGCCGGGAAAAAAGCCGGGCATTGGATGAGAACTGGCTGCGGGATTTAAAGCCGCAGGAAGTAGAATTGATTGGCGACATTTTAAAGCAGTATCTGGCGTAGATTTTTTCTCGCAATTTTAAGGTAGATATGCTATAATAAAAACGATCAGTATATCTGCTCCATGGCGGTATGAAGCCTGGGCAGAACACACAGGAAAAGGAGAAGAAGACCATGAGCAAGACTGTAAGACTTGATTATTCCAAAGCAGCCGGTTTTGTATCAGCAGAAGAATTGGCTAATTTTAAGAGCACTGTTTTAAGCGCAAAGGAAACGCTGCTTAATAAATCCGGAGCGGGGAATGATTTTGTTGGCTGGATTGATTTGCCGGTAAATTATGATAAGGAAGAATTTGAGAGAATCAAAAAGGCGGCAAAGAAAATCCAGAGCGATTCTGATGTACTTCTGGTGGTCGGCATCGGCGGTTCCTATCTGGGCGCCCGGGCAGCCATTGAGTTTTTAAGCCATAGCTTTGCTAATGTACTGGATAAAGCAAAACGAGGCGTTCCGGAGATTTATTTTGTAGGCAACAGCATCAGCAGTAAATATATCAAGGACTTAAAGGATGTGCTGGAGGGCAAGGACTTCTCCATCAACATCATTTCCAAATCCGGCACTACTACAGAGCCGGCTATCGCATTCCGGGTATTCAAGGAAATGCTGATTGAGAAATATGGCCGGGAAGAGGCCAGCAAGCGCATTTATGCCACAACTGACAAGGCAAGAGGCGCGCTGAAGGAACTGGCTAACCAGGAGGGCTATGAGTCCTTTGTTGTGCCGGATGATGTAGGCGGCCGTTTCTCCGTTCTGACTGCTGTAGGATTACTGCCCATTGCAGCAGCAGGTCTGGATATTGACAAGCTGATGGAAGGCGCGGCTTCCGGAAGGAAGAAAGCCATCGACACTCCCTACGAGGAGAACGATTCCCTGTTATATGCAGCCATCCGCAATATTCTGCTGAGAAAGGGCAAGAATGTTGAAATCGTTGCAAACTATGAGCCGAGTATGCACTATGTATCCGAGTGGTGGAAGCAGCTTTACGGCGAGAGCGAGGGCAAGGATCAGAGAGGCATATTCCCGGCAGCAGTGGATCTGACTACAGACCTTCATTCTATGGGTCAGTTTATCCAGGACGGCGCAAGGATCATGTTTGAGACCGTTATGAATATTGAGGAATCTCCCGCAGAAATTCTGCTGAATAAAGAAGAAGTTGACACCGACGGCATGAATTACCTGGCAGGCAAGAGCGTAGACTTTGTAAACAAGAGTGCTATGAACGGCACCATTCTGGCCCACACCGATGGTAATGTGCCAAACCTGGTAGTCAACATTCCGGAGCAGAACGAGTTTTACTTAGGTGAGCTGTTCTACTTCTTCGAGTTCGCCTGCGGCGTAAGCGGTTATATTCTGGGTGTGAACCCATTTAACCAGCCGGGGGTAGAGAGCTATAAGAAGAACATGTTTGCACTGCTTGGAAAACCGGGCTATGAGGCAGAGAGAGAAAAACTGCTGGCTAGACTGTAATAGATGGGATCATAAATATAGAAGATAAGAAAAGAAACGCAGGTGCAGCCTGCGTTTCTTCAGACTGTAGACAAAGCAGGTGTTGGAGTTGATCTCCAGCGCCGCTTTTGTGTTAAAGGTAAGATTTCTCCCATTTTCACCCAAACTAAATAAAATACAGATGATTCCTGGCTCCTTTGAGCCAATATTCTGGCCAATTTTTTCAGATTCATGCAAGCAAAGGTAAGC
>CATOIK010000032.1 GCA_951800645.1 uncultured Eubacteriales bacterium
CACTTGGCTGGGAAACCCCTGTAGTTGTCGCATAAGTTTTCCAGTTAAGTTCAAAAAGACCATTAAAGTTTGTATAGGGGTAGTCTGCGCTTTTTTGGCCACCCGGAAGTTAATGTTTCACAGTAAAGAAAAAGACGCTCTATTTCAAGCGTCATTCTTCTATAACTCTGTATTTTTGTATATGTCGTTACATAAGGCTCTTTCAATTCTGATTTATGCCAGCACTGCATCGTATGCCTTGCCCATATCCTCCATCATGTCGTACCATCTGGAAACCTCCGGCAGCATATCGGACAGATCCTGTCCCCAGTATTCGGTCTTTGAAAGAATGTCTGCCACAGAAGCATCCTTCATAAAGTCCATGATGTCCTGGCTGTCGTTGGCCTCGTTGGTGCGATAGAACTTAATCAGAGCTGCCAGGGAGAAGGTCAGACCCTGCGGATAGGAGCCGTTAGCCTCTTTGTACTCCAAAATGGTAGGCAGCACTCTTGCTTTGAACTTGGAAACAGAGTTCAGAGCGATGGACAGCAGCAGATGTTTAATAAACGGATTTGCGAACCGTTCCAGCACTGCTGCCCCGAATGCCCGGTTGTCCTCAGTGTCGCCGATAGTAGGGATGATCTCTTCGAAAATGCACTTTTTAAGCAGAGCAGACACCTTCTCGTCCTTTAAGCACTCGCCTACAGTCTCTAAGCCGTACAGGCGGGCAGCCAGTACCATGGAAGTGTGGGCGCCGTTTAAGATGCGGACTTTTCTCTTTTTGTAGGGGTCTACATTGTCGGTCCAGACTACATTAAATCCGGCTTTCTGCAGAGGCAGTTCATCCTCATGCTGGCCCTGGATTACCCACAGGTGGAAGATCTCTGCGGTATCCATCATATTGTCCTGCTCCCCAATGCGCTGGCAAAGCGCCTGGTGCTCGTCTCTGGGGAAACCGGTTACGATACGGTCTACCAGGGTGGAGCAAAAGTCGTTTTCAGTCTTCAGCCATGCCTTGAAATCTGCGCCTAAGTTCCACAGGTCTGTGTACTGCTCGCAGCACTTTAACAGCTCCTCGCCGTTGTGGTCGATCAGCTCGCAGGAAAGGATGATAAAGCCCTTCAGGCCTGCCTGGAAACGCTTGTACAGAAGCTGGGTCAGCTTGCCGGGGAAGGAGTGAGCCGGAGCGTCCTCGAATTTGTTGTCTGCCTCAAAGCAGATGCCTGCCTCGGTGGTGTTGGAAACGATGAAACGGAAATCCGGGTTCTCTGCCAGCGCCATGTAAGCTGCATGGTCTGTGTAGGGATTGACGCATCTGGAAACTACATCAATATGGGTGTGCTCATCTACTACCTGGCCGTTGTCGATGCCCCTCAGGAACAAGTTATACTCACAGTTCTGTTCCTCCAACATCTGGCACATGCCTTTCTCGATAGGCTGCACAATGACAACGGAACCGTCAAACAACTCCTTCTCTTTTAATTTCTGGAAGAAGTAATCTACAAAGCCCCGCAGGAAACCGCCCTCTCCAAACTGAATCACTGTCTCTTTCTTGCTCATAGCCTGAAACCTCCATATAATTTTTGTTGTAACGATTCGAGGCAGTTTTCTTCTTATGCCGGAAAATCCGCTTCCCAGCCGCCCTGATCGCCAGTTTGTGTAAGTGCTTACATTTTTTGTCAAAATCCACTTTACAATGTTCTTGTAGACTTACTATACAACATTTACGGCAGTAATGCAATAGGTTTTCCGATATTTTTGTAAGGGCTTACATACCGGAAACCAGTTTCTTATAAAAAGAAGTCCGGTTCACCGGACTCTTGCGCCGAAGCGCGTCTGCGTCAGCAGACATTTTCCTTAAGCGCGAAGTGCGCATCCCGCGGAGCGTTTTTGTTTCATAGGGCGAACTTTCCTATGAAAGCACAAAGAGTCCGGTTCACCGGACTCTTGCGCCGGAGCGCGTCTGCGTCAGCAGACATTTTCCTTAAGCGCGAAGTGCGCATCTTCACGGAATGTTCTGATTCATAGAATGAGCGTTCCTATGAATCAAAACATCCCCAGAGAACTCTAAAGTTCCCCAGGGATGCTTTATGCTTAATCAATTTGGATTACGCAACAACCTGTACATTTACAGCCTGGATGCCGCGGTTGCCCTCGGTGGTATCGAAGGTAACTTTCTGGCCGTCCTCCAGAGTCTTGTAGCCGTCAGCTACGATGCCGGAGAAGTGTACGAATACTTCCTCACCAGTCTCATCGTTAGTGATGAAGCCATAGCCTTTAGTTGCGTTGAACCATTTAACTGTACCGTTATTCATGATAGGTACCTCCATAAAATTTTTCTTGTTACGGTTCAGAGCCAATCTCCAAAATGCAAGCATTTTGTGCCTAGTTTATAAAGCTTTGCCTGGTTCTGAACAATAACATAATTTTGTATTTTCTCTGAAACAAAAAAATCACATATTTTTGTAATTCGTGAAATGCTCTTCATGACTTACAAAAATATGTGAATCAAAAGCTCATATCAAAATACAAATTGAGTGTAGCACCAGCGGGAAAATCTGTCAAGCAAAATCGCCGAATTTTCGCATGAATGCGTAGTCTGCGGCAAGATTTAGCACAATCCAGCACCATCCCCCCAGATGCTGTGTGATGGGTGTGCAGCCGGCTGTACATACTCCGGCTGCACACAAATGCAATACGCAGGCAACTGCCAGACTGCCCGGCAGTTACATGTTAAAACCCGATATGGGGAATATTGTCTGCTTGATACACATATCCGCTGTTGGAGCGTTCAAAGATACGGATATGGTCTTCTGTGGCCGGAATCATACCCAGCTCATTGACGGCAATCTCGTAAACCAAAGTCAGATCCGGAGTCCGGTATACATCTCGCTCAGTCAGGGTGTTCTCATTTTTCAAGCTTAAAAACTCCCGTTCCAGTGCCTCTGTGCGGCGAATCCGCGTCTCCACATCAGTACATAACTGAATGTACTGAAAGCAGGATATAACAGCGAACAGGCTGGCAACAAGCAATACGGTCACATAGGGCAGCTCTCCTACAAAAGGGGGCCGCTTCCGTTCCAGATAAAGGGCACCGGTATGCTTGTCCTGCTTCATTACATAGGGCTTTGCTTTGTTTTTCAACTGTTTCTGAGCTGCACTTCCTATTACGCTCATCCTGCGTCCTCCGCTTTTGTATGGATGTCCATGGCAATCCAGGCGTTCATAGCCCTCGTCAGCCATTTATTTCTGTGGTATATGGTCTGCCGCCACATCCTGCAGCCTGGAATACGGTAATCCAGAGGAGTAAGACGGCCGTCCTTTGTGTATTCCGACGCTGCGCTTTCCGGCGCAATGGTCAAGCCTGCAGCCTGTCCTCTGCCCTTCTGGCGCACTGCCATTTTCAATGCCAGTTCCTGATTCTGCACTCGAATCTGCCGGACGCGTTTTTGATCTTCCAGCTTTTCCAGTTCCTGCTCATAGGGCAGACATTCATCTCCCCGAATCAGAGGATATTCCAGAATCTGTTTCAGGCCCAGATCCCGGTCTCCTGCCAGCGGATGGTCCGCTGCGCCGTAAAACCGGATTTCTTCCGGCACATCCTCCCCGGCATGAACCAGGTCTGCATCTGACATAGGATAATCCAGAGTCAGCATCATATCGATTTCATTGTGGCGAAGCTTGTCCACCAGGATGCGGCTGTCCGGCTCTGTCAAGATATTTAACTCCACCTGAGGGTTTTCCCGCAGGTAGCGATTGGTCTGCTGGGCCAGCTCATCATCTGCCAGAACCGCCAGCACCCCCAACCGCAGAGAGCCATCCACCTCCCGCCCGGCTTCCCTGCCTACCAAAAGAGCCTCCTGGGACATCCGGATAATGGGTACGGCGTAGGTCAGCAGATTCTGACCTGCCTGAGTAATGCGGATCTTCTTTCCCACCCGCTCATAGAGAGGAACTCCCAGCTCCTGCTCCAGCTGCTGCATCTGCATGGTAACGGTGGACTGGGCATACCCCAGGTTCTTGGCTGCCCCCGACAGGCTGCCTCCCTCCGCTACCTTTGTAAATGTAATCAGATTTCGTATTTCCATATTTTTACTTACTTCACTATTTTTGAAGCATTTCATATATAGTTCATAAATTTCGATATGTTTATTGTAGCGCAGATGTGGGGGAAATGCAAGCATTTTGCGTCTGTTTTATAAAATTTTACTTGGCTCTGAACAGTAACAAAAAGGCGCCATGGCTTTCTACAGGAAATCCTGCAAAAACCATGGCGCCTCTGCGCTTTTATACGATTTTATTTAAGGGATTGATTACTTCAGGGTAACCTTTGCGCCCTCTGCCTCTAAGGAAGCCTTCATAGCCTCAGCCTCTTCCTTGGAAACGCCCTCTTTCAGAACCTTCGGAGCGCCGTCTACAGCGTCCTTAGCCTCTTTCAGGCCCAGGCCGGTAGCTTCACGAACAACCTTGATAACTTTAACCTTGTTCGGGCCAACCTCGGTCAGCTCTACATCAAACTCGGTCTTCTCTTCTGCTGCCTCTGCTGCGCCAGCACCTGCTGCTGCTACAACTACACCTGCTGCTGCGGATACGCCAAACTCTTCCTCACAAGCCTTTACCAGCTCGTTCAGCTCTAATACGGATAACTCTTTGATAGCTTCGATAAACTCTGCAGTGGTTAACTTTGCCATTTTATTTTCCTCCATTTAAAATAATCTTGATTTGCGCTATGCGCAATGTTTCTTTTTAATAATTAGTGGATATTCGGCACGCCTTGCCTGCCGAATGGCTAATCTGCTAAATTCATCAGCGCTTATCAGCGCCGCTTCATCAAGCAAATTATGCCTCGCCCTGCTTCTCAGCAATCTGATTAAGCACACGAGCGAAGTTTGCAATCGGGGACTGCATGCTGCCCAGCAAACGACCCAGAAGAATCTCTCTGGACGGGATGGTGGCAATAACCTGCATACCCTTTGCATCGTAGTAGGTGCCTTCTATAACACCGCCCTTGATTTCAAGCTTGTCAGCCTTCTTAGCAAACTCTGCCAGAACTCTTGCCGGAACGGTTGCCTCGTCTTTAGAAACTGCAATAGCAGTCGGTCCCTCTAAGTGGGGCTCTAAAGCTGCAAATGCGGTTCCCTCAGCGGCACGCTTGATCATGGTGTTCTTGTAAACCTTGTAAACAACACCAGCTTCTCTTAACTTCTTACGCAGCTCGGTATCCTGAGCAACGGTCAGACCACGATAGTCAACCACTACTGCGGATGCAGCACCGTCAAGAAGTTCAGCGATCTCAGCAACGATAGGCTGCTTTAACTCAACTTTTGCCATGAATCTCTACCTCCTGTTTTTTATGAATCTGTAACTGGAGACTGCAAGGAAAAAAGCCTCTCTGCAACAGACAGAGAGGCTCTACAAATTCATCTTAATTAGAAAATGCATGTTCCTCGGCAGGTGGAATAACCTTTATGCCTTACGGCACCTGCTGTCTTCGGCAGTCAATACTTGTGTATGATAGCATACTATATTGGGATTGTCAATCGCAAATTTCAAGGATTAGCCTAACAGCTTACCTATGTTCAGCTTAACGCCCGGACCCATGGTAGAAGTCAGGGTAACGCTCTTTAAGTAAGCGCCCTTTAAGGTAGCCGGTTTTGCTTTATTGATTGCATCCATAAGCGTCTGGAAGTTGTCCGCTAACTGCTCCTCAGTGAAAGAAGCTTTACCTACTGGCACATGGATAATGTTGGTCTTGTCAAGTCTGTACTCAATCTTACCAGCCTTAATATCATTGATAGCCTTGGTTACATCCATGGTTACGGTACCAGCCTTCGGGTTCGGCATTAAGCCCTTCGGTCCAAGTACGCGGCCCAGACGACCAACTACGCCCATCATATCCGGGGTAGCTACAACAACATCAAAATCCAACCAGCCTTCGTTCTGGATCTTCGGGATCAGCTCCTCAGCGCCTACATAGTCTGCGCCTGCAGCCTGAGCCTCGTCAGCCTTTGCGCCCTTAGCGAATACCAGGATACGAACAGTCTTACCGGTGCCGTGCGGCAGAACAACTGCGCCACGGATCTGCTGGTCAGCGTGACGACCGTCACAACCAGTTCTGATATGAGCCTCAATGGTTTCATCAAATTTTGCTACAGCAGTCTTCTTTACCAGTGCGATGGCGTCTGCTGCATCATAAAAATTCATACGGTCTACAGATTTAGCCGCTTCTACATATCTCTTTCCATGTTTCATAATAAAAAGTACCTCCTAGTGGTATTGTCGGGGATGTCCCTCCCACGTGTCAATGTTTCATCTCTTTTCTACAATCAAGGGTATCTTCGCTTAACGAAACCCGCATTCTGCTGGTTAAGGTTCGCGAAGGGCTTTCACACTAAATTCGCCTGCAGCTCATTAAGTGTTTAATGCTTATTCCTCAACGGTGATACCCATACTTCTTGCAGTACCTGCGATCATGCTCATAGCTGCTTCCAGGCTTGCTGCGTTTAAGTCAGGCATCTTGGTCTCAGCGATCTTCTGCAGATCTGCCTTAGAGATGGTAGCTACTTTGGTTTTGTTCGGAGCTGCAGAACCGGATTTGATTTTGCAGGCCTTCTTTAACAAAACAGCAGCCGGCGGAGTCTTGGTAATGAAGCTGAAGCTTCTGTCTGCATAAACGGTAATAACAACCGGGATGATTAAATCGCCCTGGTCTGCAGTTCTTGCGTTGAACTCTTTGGTGAACTGCACGATATTAACGCCGTGCTGACCCAGAGCCGGACCAACGGGCGGTGCAGGAGTAGCTTTTCCTGCCGGAATCTGTAATTTGATGTAACCAGTAACTTTCTTTGCCATAATAATGACCTCCTATAATGTGGTAATGTCGGGGGTGTCCCTCCCACTGTCGGCTTAACGCCAACGAATCCATTGTTACATTTTCTTCACTTCTGTGAAGTTCAGTTCAACCGGTGTCTCACGGCCGAACATTTCGACACTGATTGTCAGGGTCTTTTTGCCCTCATTGATTGCCTTGATTGCGCCGATGGTATCTTTCCATGCGCCGGCTGTTACCACGATGGTATCGCCTACTGCATAGTCCATGGACACTTCCTTTTTGCCGAAGCCAAGGCCTGCCATTTCCGCTTCGGTTAACGGCACCGGTTTAGACCCCGGACCAACGAAGCCGGTTACGCCGCGGGTGTTCCGCACTACATACCAGGTGTCATCGTTCATGACCATGTGGATGAGTACATAGCCGGGAAACATTTTCTTGTCTGCCAGCTTTTCCACGCCGTTTTTCAGCTCTGCCACCTCCAGCATAGGCACAGATACTTCAAGGATCTGCTCCTGCAGGTTGCGGTTCTCAATGGTTTTTTCAATGTCAACTTTTACCTTGTTCTCGTAGCCTGAATAGGTATGCACTACATACCACTTTGCTTCTGCCATCTTATCACCCTCGCCTTATTTGATGATGAAGCTGAGGCCCCATTTGATGATGAAGTCCAGGACAGCGATGATAGCGCCCAGCGCAACGGTCACAGCAAGGACTACTGCAGTCTGTTTGCCCACGGTCTCCTGATTAGGCCATACGATTTTCTTGAACTCAGCTTTTAAACCCTTGAAAAAACTCTTCTTGGGAGCTTTTTCAGTTCCTGTAGTCTCTCCCATATCTCACACTCCTTATTTGGTCTCTTTGTGCAAAGTATGAGTTTTGCAGAATCTACAATACTTTTTGGTCTCCATGCGATCCGGATGGGTTTTCTTATCCTTCGTCATGTTGTAGTTGCGTTGTTTACATTCTGTACATGCCAGTGTAATTCTTGTGCGCACGACTTCCACCTCCACTTGAATTTTTCGTTTTTCAGCCTTTCTTTCAGCTCGTCCATCCAGTTAACACCGTTTTTTGAGCATAAAAAAAAGACCTAAGCTCTTCCATTCGCCTCGCTAGTATACCATGTCAAGGGTTTTTCGTCAACGGTTTTCTGCAAAATAGCTTTCAGCTCTTTACTTTTTTCCTGAAATGGAGTATAATGGGTTTCGTTGAATTGCAAATTGCAGATGTAGTTCATTGGTAGAATGTCAGCTTCCCAAGCTGAAGAGGCGGGTTCGATTCCCGTCATCTGCTTACTCAAAACGCCATGGCTAAAGGATACAGGCCACGGCGTTTTTTGTTTTCTTTCTTCTATTCGGTTTCTTCCGCCGCTTGTGTTGCCGGAATATAAATCTCCTGACCAATGGACAGCCGGTTTTCATCTTCCAGGCCATTCCACAGGCAGATGTCCTCAATCTGCTTCATGCTGTGATAATTTTCCATGCAGATGCTGTATAGGGTTTCCCCGTTTTCAACTACATGGAGGACGGCGTCAGCGGGAATCTGCACCGGCTGAGCCAACTGAGATGAGGATTCTTCTGCGCTGGCGGCAGATGCCTGGGCCGCAGATGCCTGGGCCGCAGATGTCTGAGCAGCAGCGGCTGTCTCTGACTGGGCAGTTGTCTCCGCCGGAGCGCTTGTCTGTTCTTTCGCTGCCAGAGCCGCATCGTCTGTACCCAGGGTTCCGCTGGCCTCCGTTGTCTCAATGACAATCTCACTGGCTCCTTCCGTTGCCGGATACACGCCGCCAGGCACCCGCTCTACTTCTACTTCGCCCGCTATGTACTGCTCCCCATTTCTTCCGCCGACTGTCAGGGCGTTCGACCAGCCGTTCCGGGTGCCTTCCGGCAGGGCAGACGCAATTACTGCCTCCATATCCCGCATCTTCTGATAATTGTTGAACATGGTTACGCCTCCGGCCAGCACCATCAGCGCCAGCACGCCGCAGGCGGTTCCCAGCGCATTTACCGTGGAGCGGGTGCGGACAGCTTCCTCCCGCTTGTCCTCCATCTTCTGACGGAAATCCCGGATCACTACATCCCTGGTGCCGCTTTCCACCCGGCGGGCATCCTTTCTGGACACCATATAATCCTGCATCATCTGGTTCCGCTCATAATAGATGCTGTAGCCCTGAAGCTTGTAAAACCCTTCTTCGGACGCTATGTAGACGGCCTCGTCCCCTTCCAGCCCAGAATTTAGATACATCAACTGATACTTTCCTGCAAAATACTGGCTGTGCTGCCGCCAGTAATTGAGAGGGCTTAAGTTGCTGCCTTGGGCGCCGCAAAGGAACCACCCCAGCACAGTCCGCCGGGGAAACACCTGCTCCATAGTCTCATAAGCCCGCTTCCAGGAGTTTTCCGTAAACTCCACTTTTTCAGCCTCCTGAGCCACATCCTCCATCTCCAGAGCGCCGTCCACAAAGATATATGGCTGCCCGTCCTGTTTGCGGATTTCCCCCACCAAAAGCCCCACCCGCAGAGTTTGTCCGCCGATGGGGTACAGCCGTTTCAGATAAGTATTGACATAATCTTCTACATAAAGTTTTACTACCTGGTCCCGTTCCCCGATCTGCCGGATATTTTTCGGCAGCTTCGGATAGGGATTGTAAATTTCTCCCATATTTTTCACCCCGATGCTTTTCTGATTATTCCAACGATGTGAAAAATCATACCACATCAGGGGCGCATATTTTGTCAAACCAAGGGACGGATTCGGCAAAATCGTTCGACAAAATTCAACCTTCCGGCCTGCAGGCCGCCGCCTCCTGAAACGCCGATGCAATGCTGCGGCAGATATAATCCGCCATCCGCATCACTACCGACAGCCGCACGCTCTGCAGCATCAGCGGGTCATAATTTCCGTAACCGCCTACGATACCGGTGATGAAAATATCGCCTACAGCCTGCAGATCCTTGCAGACCCCAAGGCCGGGCCGAAGGGAACCCTTCCCCAGGGTAACGCAGCCTACATGGTCCTGTCTGCCTACGGAAGCGTCCACCGCCACAATCACATGGTTGGGATAACGGATGTGAATCATGGCCATATACTGATCCAAATTCATGGCATGCACCGGCCGTTCCAATGTGCCTACAATTTCCAGTCTGAAGGGGCAATGCTCCTCTAATTTATACCCAATCAAAGGCCCTAAGCTGTCGCCGGTGGAGCGGTCTGTCCCAATGCAGAGGAACACTACTCCGACCCTTTTCTTCTCTCTGCTGATTTCCTGAATCATGCGATACAGCGTCTGCCCGCAGGCTTTTGCCTCCGCCGTCTGCTCCGAATCAAAGTAGTAAACATCCCGCTCTGCTTTCCGCACCCTTCTCCAAATCGATTTCATGCCATACCGCCTGTACCATTTTTGTTACTCCTATTATAGGCATGGGTTGGAAAAAATATACGAGTTTCAGGTTCCGTTTCTCATATCTCTTTCCTTTTATTGGATATGGTCTTTCCGGTACACTTCCATGGCATCTGTAATGGTGGCGGCCCGGTCCTCCCGCAGAATCCCGGCCAGCTCCTGCAGCTTAAAGGGTTCTAAAAACTCCCGGCCCAGATGACCTGCGTAGTCGTTGGCAATAGTCATCCGCCGCTCTTTCAATTCCGCATCTGTCTCCTTCATCTGAATCCTTAACCCATCCAACTCCGTCTGCATGGTCTGAATCTTTTCCCGGTAACGGCTTTCAATCTCATCCTGAAGAATGTTTTTCGTTACTGTCTCAAAGGTATTCAGCGCTTCCCGCTTCCGGTCTGCCACCTCGTTAAACTCCTGTTCTAACCGGGCAATCTCATCATCGTACTTTTCCAGGTTATAAAACGCCTCGTTCTTGTCCTTGCGGATGGTAGAGGTAATTACCCGGATCTTCTTGTCGTTAGCGTAAATCTGATCCAAAATCTGGCGGCCTTCCTGCAGCGCCTCCAAATGCTTCAGCTTAGTCCGGTTTCCGATAACCACATAGATTCCGCCTAAAACCACAATGTCTGCCAGATAGATCAGCACCAGCCAGACGGTCTTCTGCTCTGGAAGCAGCATGTAAACGCCCCAGGGCAGAGCCAGAAACACCAGAAGAACCGCCAAAAGGACCTGCAGCAGTTCTCTGCCCCATCTGGGAAAGTAAAGGCTGAAATACCACTGATTTCTGCAGAATAACGGCACATGATCCTTCCGGAAGGTTTCCCGCATCCGGTCCCGCAGTTCCTTGTTATAGCTGTGCAGCTCCGATGTCTCCTCCTCAATCCGCTCCTTCATTCCCTGGTTCCGGGCCTTCTCCCGCTTTGCACGGGCTTTTTTCATCTGCTCCTGCACCTTGCCCATCTCCGCATCGTAGCTGGAAACAATCTCCTGTCTGCGCTTCTTTATGGTAGTCTGGACTGCATCTGTCATCTGCCTGGTCTCTGTTTCCAGGGACCGCTTTATCCGCTGCTCGTCCTGCTGCATCTTTTTTTCCCGGTCCTCTGCCACGGACAGCTCTGCCACTGTCTCTCTGGCCCGCTCCAGAAACTCCAGACTTTCTTCCTTTGTCTGCATCATAGCCGGCTCCTCCTTTGCATGGGAGTATCTGTCTTTTTCTGTAGTTTACTACAGAATTTCTCCATGGACAAGGGGTAGAAAGCTGCTGCAGGCAATTTCCTGCAAAAGCTTTGCCGCCTTTACATTTTCATAAAAATCAGCTATACTGAAAGCCAATTACCAAGCTGCAGCACCAAAGACCGCAGGGCTTATCTGCGGCGGAAAGAGGATTGCCATGTTCCGTATGTGGGGAAAAATCTGGAAAAGCAATCATTTGCTGAAAGACACCGTCATCTGCCAGACAGACTACAATATGTCCCGCACCCAGATGGTGTTTGATTCCTTAGATAAAATCTGTTATGAATTAGACTTAAGCAAGCCCATTTGGCTGAATTCCAATATCACAGACTTTCAACGCCACGATAAAACCCGGTTCAGCCAGGACAGCTTTATTGAGCAGATTGAGTTTGATTATCTGGAGATTCAGGTGATTGAAGAAATCGAGTAGGAGAAATTTCCTCAACCGAGGAAATTTCGACCTCTCACACCACCGTGCGTACCGTTCGGTACACGGCGGTTCAATCAACTTAACATGTAACACACCTTTCGGTGTAGTAATCTAACA
>CATOIK010000033.1 GCA_951800645.1 uncultured Eubacteriales bacterium
TCGTTTCTTATCTGCATTTTTCGTCATCATAAAAAACACCGCCTTTCTGATAGTTCCATTATACCAGAAAAACGGTTATAAATGTAGAAAAGCCCGGCATATGCCGGGACTTTGTCTACAGTCTGAGAGCCCTTGATTTCTCAAGGGCTCTAATACGTGCGCGAGAAGATTCGAACTCCCGACACCTTGGTCCGTAGCCAAGTGCTCTATCCAGCTGAGCTACGCACACATATTTGATTAGCTGCTGCGTGATTGCCGCAACATGATGTATTTTACTTCATTCATGTCTTTTTGTCAAGCGCTTTTCTCAAGATTTTTCTCCGACTTTTCTGCAACTTGCTTTTCTGCAGCCTGGATGATTCCTTATTTTTCTACGCCTCAGTTTTTTCCGGCAGGATTCCAAGCAGATAATTAACAAACTGCTGGGCTGTCCGGCCAGAAATGCCGCCGTGACTCAGCTCCCATTTATTGGCCTCTGCAGAAAGCTCTGTATCGTTCATCTGGGCTTCTGTAATACCTGCCTTTCGGGCCAGCTCCGTTACAATATGGAAATACTCCTTCTGAGATGGTTTAGAATAGCTGATGGTTACGCCAAACCGATGAACCAGAGACAGCTTTTCTTCCATAGTGTCAGACCGATGCATGCCGTTTCCAGTCTCCATATCATCCCGGTCAGACCAGTTCTCCTTAATCAGATGGCGCCGGTTAGAGGTTGCGTAAATTAGAATGTTGTCCGGCCTGGTCTCCACGCCGCCCTCAATTACTGCCTTCAGAAATTTATATTCCACCTCGAACTCCTCAAAAGACAGGTCGTCCATGTAGATAATGAAGCGGTAATTCCGGTTTTTAATCTGGGCAATCACCGATGACAGGTCCTGAAACTGATGCTTGTAGATTTCAATCATCCGCAGTCCCTGGTCGTAAAATTCATTGACAATAGCCTTGATGCTGGTGGATTTTCCTGTACCGCTGTCTCCAAACAGCAGCACATTGTTGGCTTTTCTGCCCTGAACAAAGGCCAGCGTATTGTCCGCCAGCTTCTTCTTCTGGATTTCGTAGCCAATCAAATCGTCCAGCATCACGGCATCCATATTGTTGATCGCTACAAAGTCTACCTTGCCGTCTCTGCCTGGCTGAATGCGGAATGCCTTATTCAGACCGAACATGCCCACGCCGTAATCCCGGTAAAATCCGGTGACGCAGTTGAAAAATTCATGCTCGTCTTTGGCGGCTTCCAGCTGAAGACTTAATGCCTGCACCTTCTGGCTGACATTTTTGTTATACATAAACTCTTTCTTTCCGATGGCCCGGTAATCCGAAATGCGGCTGAAGCAGTCTACCTCCAGATACTCCTCCAAACGGCTGAAATCGTAATGAAACAGCTCCCGGAAGGCTTTAAAGTCTCCTTTTGCAAAGTAATTGACGCTGCCCTCATTGGCCCCTACCTTCTCACAGGTGATGCTGAAGGGGTTTTCGCTGGTGATCAGAAGAAAGGTCAGATAATTGTGCCACAAATTCCGGTCAAAACCATAGTCTGTAGCTACCTGAAGGAGACGCTTCATCTGGGTAAATACCCGGGTGGAAAGTTCTTCCTTTGTCTGACTTTTATCGTCCATTTTCCGGACAATATCCGCCAGCTCCATCAAAATGGTATCCTTCGGCATGTCGCCGTATATCAAAAGTCTGGAAACAATCTTATACATGATCCCTTTCTCCTTTGTGCACTGCAGATTTTCGCCTATTGTACCACATTTCCTGCCAAAGGAAAAGGGGGCTGTCCCCTAGGCCGCAATATATCGCTCAATATCACGGCAGAGCGCCCTACATTCTTCTGCATATACCCGCAGACTCACCACATGATGAAATCCCAGATACAAAATTCCCAGGATGGACTTGGCGTCCACAACCACATTTCCGCAGCACAGGTCCATATTATAGGGATATTTTTCCAGGCGGCTCACAAAATCCAGTGCATCCTCCGGCCCCTCAATCACAATATTCATTTCACTCATGGTTCCACCTCCTATACCGTAAGCATGTCCGGTTTTTGGAGATTCATACCAGCCAGTTTCCTTTACTGGCTCATTTTATCGTGTTCTTCCTTAATTTCCTCATAAAGACGGGCAAAGGTCCAGCCTGCGTTGGCGTCGGTTACCACTGCTTTCAGCTCTATTTTAGGCACGCCTGCCTTCCGCAGATTCAGAAGCAGCTCATCTAGTCTCTGACTGGAGAATTTGTGCATCACCAGAATTTCCTCATTCAGCACAGCCGATGCTTTCTCCACCTCATACTCTGCTGTTTGCGATTCTGCCTCCTGGGTTTCTGCCTCCTGCTGTCCAGGCGCATAGCCCGGCAGGCCTAAAAGGGCTCCCACTGTCTCACCGGCCTGCTCCGCTGTCACATTCTTAATCCGAACGCCCATCCGCACCAGAACCCCTTTTAATTTTCTAACCTTGTCAGACTGCACCGGCGTATAATAAAGAACTGTTTCATGGATTCTGTTTTTCATCATTTCCATTATCCCTCCAAACTAAAATTTAGAAGTTAAAAAAGAGTCCGGTGAACCGGACTCTCGCGCCGGAGCGCGTCTGCGTCAGCAGACATTTTCCTTAAGCGCGAAGTGCGCATCCCGCGGAGCGTTTTTTTCCTATGAAATAAAGAAAAAGTCTTAAACCACATTTTCTGAAGTTTAAGACTTTTTACACAAATGCCGCAGGCCGGAATCGAACCGGCACGGGAGATTAGTCCCGCAGGATTTTAAGTCCTGTGCGTCTGCCAGTTCCGCCACTGCGGCATTCGGCAAACAATGCCAAATGGGACCTATAGGGCTCGAACCTATGACCCTCTGCTTGTAAGGCAGATGCTCTCCCAGCTGAGCTAAGATCCCGTTTGCAATATGATGTTTAAAAGATAAATTCATAGATTTCTCTATGAATTTATCAGCGACCCGGATGGGACTCGAACCCACGACCTCCGCCGTGACAGGGCGGCGCTCTAACCAACTGAGCCACCGGGCCAGATATGAAATTCAGATTGCGGTTAAAAGTGGACCTTCGGGGACTCGAACCCGGGACCGACCGGTTATGAGCCGGTTGCTCTAACCAACTGAGCTAAAGGTCCAAAATGTTGGTGTTTCTAAATGACCCCAACGAGATTCGAACTCGTGTTACCGCCGTGAAAGGGCGATGTCTTAACCGCTTGACCATGGGGCCGGAATCATTCTGGTCTCCATGGACCTAACTCCCCGAGTAGGACTTGAACCTACGACAGCGCGGTTAACAGCCGCGTGCTCTACCGACTGAGCTATCGAGGAAAACTGCTCTCTTGCAAGGCAACGAAGATATTATATGACAGAGTGGCTTTTTTGTCAAGCAATTCTTTCTATTTTTTTATTTGTTTTTTCTGGATTAATCAGGTTTTTTACTGATACAGGCGAGCTGTAAAATTCTCGCCTGCACAGACTCTTTCGCTCCTGTTTACTGTGGCGTCCGAGCAGAAACACAGTATACATTTACCGCTTTCTCCATCCGGCTGTTAAAGAATATCCGGTCACCGGCATGGCTGTAAATAGGGTGAGGATGAGCATCCTGGCCCAGCCAATCGCTTTCGTGCTTACAGAGAGGCACCCAGTTAAGGGTTCCCTCGTCCCAATTCGGAATCACCTTGCAGATGTACTCCCCATCCTTTTTATGAGGGTCAGGGCCATTATCGGTGCTGTTCTCCCGCACCTTCTTAATCTCCCAGGGATATTTAAAGTAGCCGTCGCACACCAGATTGCCCCTGTGGTCCATGGTAAAATGGCCGTAGGCGTTGTAATCTTCCGGCAGTGCGATCTCCCAGTATTTCTTGCTTTCCAGGTCATATTTTCCCACCATGGCCGGCCCATTTTCATATCCGCCGTGATAGATAATAGTCTTGCCGTCATCGCTCCACATCTCATGGCATACCCAGTCTCCTGCCCGGCGGGCAAAGCCTCTGGGATTGCCCAGAGTGTCGTCTCCTTCCCTCCGCACCCGGATGATTTCATCGGATGCATGGTCATATATCCAGATTCGGCGGATTCCGCAGTCAAAACTGGACCACTCGTGATTATACATAATGATTTCCGGATTCACTGGATTAAACTGCACATGGGTAATCCAGCATTTCGGCACTGTCTTTTCGTACAGCAGCCTGCCGCTCTCCGTGTCGTACACGCAAAGATAGCTGTTTAGCCCTTCTGCCTGCACCCGGCCATCGATGTCGTAAACCGGGCGTCTGTCAAGCCCCGCTCCTTCTGTCTCCGGGTTATAGTCCAGGCAGCGGCTATCGGTCATTGGCACACATAAAAGCTTCCCGTCTGCACTTACATGAGTAAATGCAGTCATCCTGCCGTCCGGTACTTCAGCCAATTCTGTAATCCTGCCATTTCGGCCTGAACTGCATATTTTATTGTCCTGGATATAATAAATGATTTCCCTGTCATAGTCCAGGCAAATGCTGGCTTTTCCCAGCCCCTGGCCGAAGGTTCCATCAAAATAGACATAGCTTTTCAAAATTCCTTTGGTGTTGTCAGTCAGCCGGGTCTCTTTTCCTGTAAACATGTCCCGCACAATCACATTGGGACTGCCGCCCTCATCGCTAATCATGTAGATTCGCTGATCGTCTCTGCTTAAAGATGAGCAGGTAAAGTACAGAAGCTGAGTATTAAATTCCTGGCGGCCCCGGCTGTCGCCGATTAAAACGCGGCCGTTTTGCGGCTGTCTGCTGTTCATAAAACCATCCTCCTGAATCATATAATAGTGTCTGCACCAATAAAGTAAAAAAGAGTCCGGTTGACCGGACTCACGCGCCGGAGCGCGTCTGCGTCAGCAGACATTTTCCTTAAGCGCGAAGTGCGCATCCCGCGGAGCGTTTTTGTTTCATAGGGCGAACTTTCCTATGAAATCAAAAAAGCCCAAGCATTCGCCTGAGCTTTCCCATATACCTTCAAAACTGCATATTAAATCATCATCCGATTGTTCTGTAATTGTTTCTGTTTTGCGGTTATTCATAGGCTTTCAGCCTTTCCTGAACCGCTCCCTAAACCTTATTGGTTAAGCCCTCGACCTATTAGTGACAGTCAGCTCCATGTGTTGCCACACTTCCACCTCTGCCCTATCTACCT
>CATOIK010000034.1 GCA_951800645.1 uncultured Eubacteriales bacterium
TTTTATTTCATAGGAAAGTTCGCCCTATGAAACAAAAACGCTCCGCGGGATGCGCACTTCGCGCTTAAGGAAAATGTCTGCTGACGCAGACGCGCTCCGGCGCGCGAGTCCGGTGAACCGGACTCTTTTTTATTGCAGCAGATGCTCTATCAGTATTTTACAGCCCATTAAGATCAGTACCGCACCGCCGAACAGCTCTGCCTTGGACTTATATTTACAGCCGAAGACGGTTCCCACCTTTACGCCTATAATGGAAAGAATAAAGGTAGTGCAGCCAATGAAAGCGATAGCCGGGATAATCTGCACCTGCAGAAAGGCGAAGGTTACGCCTACAGCCAAAGCATCGATGCTGGTAGCTACAGCCAGCACCACCATGGACTGAAAGGCTACGGAAGCGTCGCAGCTTTCTCCTTCACCAGACAAGGCCTCTTTGACCATATTGAAGCCGATAAGTCCCAACAGAATAAAGGCAATCCAGTGGTCGTAGGCAGTGATGGCCTGCTGGAAATTTACGCCCAGCAGATAGCCGATAAGCGGCATGCCTGCCTGAAAACTGCCAAAATACAGACCGATAATCAAAGCGTGCCGGGCCTTCATGGTATGCATGGACAGACCCTTGCAGATGGACACTGCAAAGGCGTCCATGGACAGGCCCACTGCAATGATAAAAAGTTCTAACAGAGACATTATATTACCTCCAGGATTTTAATCTTTTTATCGTAAATCCGTTTAAACAGGATGGTACTGAGGGTCAGGGACATGATTTCCGCTAAGGGGAAGGAATACCATACTGCATGCAGTCCCCATACCTGGGCGAAGATGTAAGCCAGCGGCAGGATGCAGACAAGCTGTCTGGCAACGGAAACAATCAGGCTGTAAACGCCGTTTCCCAGAGCCTGGAATACAGAGCTGACAATGATGCAGTAGCCGGCAAACAAAAAGCTTAAGCTGATCAGCCGAAGCGCCGGAACGCCGATTTCCAGCAGTTGGTCGGAAGCATTGAAAATCATTAAAAGCTTGTCCGGAATGGTCTGGAACAGCGCCAGTCCCACCAGCATAATGGAGACTGCAATACCAATGCTGAGCTTTGCCGTGTCCATGATCCGCTTCCGGCTGCGGGCCCCATAGTTATAGGCAATGATGGGGATCATGCCGTTGTTGAGGCCGAAGATAGGCATGAAGATGAAGCTCTGCAGCTTAAAGTAAATGCCCAGTACCGTAACGGCTGTGGCGGAAAAGCTGATAAGAATCAGGTTCAGACCGTAGGTCATGACAGAGCCGATGGACTGCATGATAATGGAGGGAACGCCTACGGCATAAATAGTCTTGATGGTGCGGCCGTGAGGCTTAAAGCCCCGCATGCTGATGTTTACATCGTGGTTCTTGGCATGGTTTAACACTAGGGCAATTACCATAGCCAGAATCTGGCCGAACACAGTAGCAGCGGCAGCGCCCCGGATACCCATGGCCGGGAATCCTAACAGACCGAAGATCAAAATCGGGTCGAAGATGATGTTGGTGATGGCTCCGATGCCCTGAGAATACATGCTGTAAATGGTGCGGCCAGTGGACTGGAGAATGCGCTCCAGCATCATCTCACCGAAGATGCCGAAGGAGAAAATGCCCACAATCTGCAGATACTGGGTGCCGAACAGAATAATCTCCGGGTCTTTGGTCTGGGAAGCAAAGTAGGCTTCTGCTCCGAAAACACCGAACAGCAGAAAGGCTAGAGCGCCCAGAATTGCCAGGAAAATGCCGTTGACTGCCGCCAGATGGGCCTGCTTGGGATTTCCTTCTCCAAGGCTGCGGGACAGCAGGGCGTTTACACCTACACAGGTACCGGAAGATACGGCAATCATCAGGTTCTGGATGGGGAATGCAAGGGAAACTGCCGCCAGGGCTGACTCGCTGATCTGCGCCACGAAGACGCTGTCAATAATGTTATACATGGCCTGCACCAGCATGGAAATGATCATGGGCAGAGACATAGAAATAAGCAGCCGTCCGATGGGCATGGTCCCCATCTTGTTCTGTGCCGGCTGCTGAATCGTATGGGATTCTGACATAGAATTATACCTCTCTTTATGCTGCTGTTCAGAGGTTGGCTCTGAACAGTGATCTCTTTATAAACTTAAGGAACATTCTACAATATTTCTGTAAAAAATGTCAATAGAAATTGAGGGCAGATAGCCGTTGTGAAATAAGACGAAAAGAGGATTGTTAAACGGGTGCGGACAAATGTTTTTGCATGAAAAACAAATTTTTATGGAAAATGGATTGTAAAACCGTACCATATCGTGTAGAATATAAAATCGAACCAGTCGAAATATCAGGAAATGGTAACGGTTCAGTGCCTTCGAGGCAAGTGCGCAGACCTGCGGAACCGTTACAGGAAATGAAAAAATAAGAATGAGGTGACAGCCCGGATGAGGAGGAAAAGTATGCAGCCATATGTGGAGATGAGTACAGAAGAATTACAGGAGCTGAGAAAGAAGCTGTCTGCAGAGTATAAGGGGTATCAGGCCAAGGATCTGCGTCTGGATATGTCCCGCGGCAAGCCCAGCATTGAGCAGCTTGATTTGTCCATGGGCATGATGGATGTGCTTAGCAGCGAGGACGATTTAACCTGCGAGGACGGTACGGATTGCCGTAACTACGGCGTGCTGACCGGTATCCGTGAGGCAAAGGAGCTGATTGGAGACATGATGGAGGTTGCTCCGGAGAACATCATCATCTATGGAAATTCCAGCTTAAATGTGATGTTTGATACGGTTTCCCGCTCTATGACCCACGGTGTTATGGGAAATACGCCCTGGTGCAAATTAGATAAGGTGAAATTCCTCTGTCCTGTGCCTGGCTATGACCGTCATTTTGCCATTACCGAGTATTTCGGTATCGAGATGATCAATGTGCCTCTGTTAGGCACCGGCCCGGATATGGATTTGGTGGAAAAACTGGTAGCTGAGGATGAGTCCATCAAGGGAATCTGGTGCGTGCCTAAGTATTCTAATCCTACAGGAAACAGCTATTCCGATGAAACTGTGCGCCGTATGGCCCGCTTAAAACCGGCAGCTCCCGACTTCCGCATTTACTGGGACAATGCCTATGGCGTTCATCATTTATATGACCATGACCAGGACCATCTGATTGAGATTCTGGCAGAGTGCAAGCGGGCAGGTAACCCGGATATGGTTTACAAGTTCTCCTCCACATCCAAAATCAGCTTCCCTGGCTCCGGCATTGCGGCTATTGCAGCGTCCCGCAACAACCTGGAAGATATTGAGAAGCAGTTAAAGTTTCAGACCATCGGCCACGATAAGGTAAACCAACTGCGCCATGTGCGGTATTTCGGAAACATCCACGGCATGGTGGAGCATATGCGGCTTCACGCCAATGTGATGCGTCCCAAGTTTGAGGCAGTGGTGCGGATTTTGACAGAGCAGTTAGGCGGACTGGGCATTGCGTCATGGACCAATCCCAAGGGCGGTTACTTTATCTCCTTTGATGCTCTGGACGGCTGTGCCAAGGCTATTGTAGCCCGGTGCAAAAAGGCCGGCCTGGTAATGACCGGCGCAGGAGCTACCTACCCCTACGGCAAGGATCCCCATGACTCCAATATCCGGATAGCTCCCTCCTATCCGCCGCTGGCAGATTTAGAGCTGGCTATGGAGCTGTTTGCCCTGTGCGTGAAGATTGTCAGCATTGATAAGATTCTGGAAGACCGGAAGACAGATGAGAGTAAGGCGGCTGAGGCATAAAAATAATAAATGATCTACAACTCAATCTCCCATATTGCGGCTATGCAGTATGGGAGACTTTTTTCATTTACTGTGAAACATTAACTTCCGGGTGGCCAAAAAAGCGCAGACTACCCCTATACAAACTTTAATGGTCTTTTTGAACTTAACTGGAAAACTTATGCGACAACTACAGGGGTTTCCCAGCCAAGT
>CATOIK010000035.1 GCA_951800645.1 uncultured Eubacteriales bacterium
AAAAAGTTAAAAGCACTTGGCTGGGAAACCCCTGTAGTTGTCGCATAAGTTTTCCAGTTAAGTTCAAAAAGACCATTAAAGTTTGTATAGGGGTAGTCTGCGCTTTTTTGGCCACCCGGAAGTTAATATTTCACAGTAAAAAATAAAAAGTGGTGCCAGAGATTAACTCTAACACCAGCTTTGTCTACAGTCTGAGGCATCATCCAGTTGGATGATGCCTTACTGTTTTCGCACTTTTCTGTTCAGCATTATTTCTGATAGGTTCCATACACCTCAATCTGGGTCAGGGCCGGGAACGGTGATGGGTCGTCTGCCTTAATCAGCTCCCCGAACTTCAACCAGGTAATGCCCTTCTTTTCCATGGGAATCACATGAGGAGCACAGCTCTTTTTCAGGGAAACCACTTCCTTTGTACCATCAGAGAAGATAAAGGTTACACGCTCCCACCAGTTATCGTGAGGGAAGTCTGCACGAGTGTAAAGTACAATCTTGTCAAAATCTACAGCCTTGCCAAATTCCAAAGTCAGTTCTGCATCGTCCTGTCGGTTGATGCCCCAGGACTGATACGGCCAATTTCCATGGGATAAGTTAGCTACTACGCCGTCTATTGCATTGCGGGCAGCAAATACAGACTCACCTCTGGTCTCTACATTGGCAGACGCATGGGGATAGCAGCCCGGCTCTCCGTGCTGATCCATGTTATTTTTAGCCAGATTCCGGTATGTATAAATCTCCTCCTCCTCTGCCGGGCGCATAGTCAGATAGTGTCGATCTCCAGCAAAGGACTTGGGGTTGTAAGAAAGCTTCTTCTCCTCAAAGGGAACGAAAAATTCCACCTGGGATTTAGTCATATACACCAGATTTTCATCCATGGTATCATCCATACGGATTACATAGAATCGGTTCGTTTCTCCCATATTCCAGACAATTTTATCTCCATCCTCATAGGTTCCCTCCCAGGCCAGAACCACCTGACCTGCGGCTGCGGCGCCTGCTTTCTCATTGCCATCCTTATCCAGAATGCAGATTCTGTTTTCACCCATGTTTTTCATCCTCTCTTTTCTTTTTATCATAAAACTATAATGAAGTTAAACACTCTTTCCCTCTGAAAAGCCTTCCCCATAAACCTCCTTGGTCTCCGACACAATCACAAAAGCCTGGGGATCCGCCCGGTCAATAATCTCCTTTACCAGATAAAACTCCTTCCGGTCTACTACACACATCAGCGTGTCCTGAGGCTGGCCGCTGTAGGCTCCCGTTGCCTTTAAGAAGGTAACTCCCCTTCCCAGCTCTTCCATAATTTCCTGAGCAATCTCCGGATTTTTCCCAGACATCACCGTTACCATAGTACCCTTGTTCATTCCGTAAAGAATAGCGTCAATCGTCTGGGTAGTGCAAACCATAGTAATAATGCCGTAAATGGCAGAGTCCAGATCACGAAACACCAGCACCGAAGCTGCAATGACTACCACATCAATAATCATAATGGCATAACCGGTGTGCATATAGGGATACCGTTTCTGCAAAAGCTTTGCCAGAATATCTCCCCCTCCAGTGGTGGAATCCCGCATAAAAATCAGCGCCATGCCCACTCCCATTAAAATGCCGCCCAGCACCGACATAATCAGCCGTTCTCCCTGATACTGGGGGACAAAGGGGGCGACGCAGGCGTCTAACACAAACGACATAATCACAACGGTGCGGATGGTCTTGACCGTCATCTTTTTGTCCAGAAGAAACCAGGAGCTAAAAAGCAGCGGAATATTGACAAGAAAGGTCAGCGTACCAACTGGCAGATTGCTTAAATGATTGATTAAAAGAGCGATGCCGGAAGCGCCGCCCGGAGCAATCTTACAAGGCTCTACAAAGCACCAGACCCCAAAGGCCTGCAGCACAGCCCCGGCTGCATCCGCCAGAATATCCTTTCTCAGATTTTCATATTTTGCCACTGCCGCCATCCCTGCTTCCTCCTTCTGTCCGCAAACCATAAGCTGCTGCAGAATACAGTCCCGCATCCTGCAGCAGCCTGCGCTTCTTTTTTATGGTCTCCGGTTTTTCAAAAGCTATACAGTGTTATACATCATAGCCTACCATCCGGATATAGGTGATAATCAGCTCTACAATCTGGTCAAACTCCAACCGGCTGGCATTGATAGGCAGGTCGTAATTAGATACATCCTCCCATTCCTTTCCGGTAAAATATTTGTGATATTCCCGGCGCTGCCTGGTAATCTTAGTCAGTTTATTCAGGGCCTCTTTGGTATCTAAAATACCATCCACCTCCATGGTGCGGCGAATCAGGGTAGCTGTGTCTGCATAGACAAATACCTTGATTAAATCCTTCTTTCCTGCTGTCTCCAGGATGTGGTCTGCACAACGGCCGATGATAATGCAGGATTCACTTTCTGCCAGCTCCCGGATGACCTCAGACTGGAATTTAAACAGATTGTCCGGAGAGGTTACATCCCCCTCAATTTTTGGGCGGCCTCCGATGGTGTCCCGCATACCGCCTACAATCCGGCGCAGCAGGTTATTTCCAGCCCGCTCGTCTGCCAGGCGGAAATACTGCTCGCCGACAGCGCTTCTTTCCGCCGTCATGCTTAAAATCTCATCATCATAATAAGGGATTCCCAACCGCTCAGAAAGCCGCTGCCCTACAATGCGGCCTCCGCTTCCGTACTGCCGCTCAATGGTAATTACCAGATTCTTTTTATCCATAGGAAAACCTCCTTAAGGAAACTGAAATTTCCGTTTTTCTCGCCTTCTAGTATAGCATCTCGACTGCCGTCTCGATGGTTTTCTCGTCAAATGTCTGTTCGTGCAAGCACGACAGACACTTTCCTCGTTATTATACCAT
>CATOIK010000036.1 GCA_951800645.1 uncultured Eubacteriales bacterium
ACTTGGCTGGGAAACCCCTGTAGTTGTCGCATAAGTTTTCCAGTTAAGTTCAAAAAGACCATTAAAGTTTGTATAGGGGTAGTCTGCGCTTTTTTGGCCACCCGGAAGTTAATGTTTCACAGTAAATAAAATATATCATGCCAGCAGGAAAACAAGCGACTGCGAAGCAGGCATCTGTTTGCGCCTGACATGATAACGGCAAAATCGAAAAGCCGCCCTGGCAGCTGCATCTGTGGAAAACACAGATGGATTTTGGAGCTATTTGGATTTATTATATCATCTTTTCTGATTTTTTAACACTACTATCTTTCATATTGAAAAAGTTTCGGCAACCGTTCAGCGAAAACGAAAACAGGGCCGTCTGCAAAGTGATATTCTCTGCCGACAATCCCTGTCTGTATTTTCACATGGTTATCATATGATTATTTCAAAAATCCGTTGACAATCTGAGCTTCCGCTTCTTCCTCTGTAAGCCCCAGAGTCATCAGCTTGATAATCTGCTCTCCTGCAATTTTTCCGATGGCTGCCTCGTGAATCAGAGCTGCATCCAGATCATTGGCCTCTAACTGAGGCACTGCCAGGATCCGGGCATTGCCCATGATGATGGCGTCACACTCCGTATGACCGGTACATTTTGCATTTCCCACAATCTGGGAATCAAACTTCTGGTAGGAGCTGTCTTTTGCTACAGAACGGGAAACCACATCTGCACTGGCGTCTTCACCGTTTAAGCGCACCACATAATCGCTGATGGCCGCCTGATGGCCGTGGGTCAGAAGCCGCTCCCGCACTACCAGTCTGGCTCCGGCTGCCAGCTCTGCCACTGTAGTCCGCTGGGTGGAATCCACACCCTTGATCTGCACCATCTCCATCTCCATAGAGCTGCCTTCTTCCATGTAGACTTCTGTACCTGGATTCATGATCCGTTTTCCGTTTCCGTCCCCATCTCCATAATGCTTTTCCACATATTTGACTTTGGCATTCTTTCCCACATAAAAGCGGTGAATGCCATCGTGCTTGGAATCCTGATCTCCGCTGTTGTGGATGCCGCAGCCAGCCACAATCACTACATCACTGTCCTCGCCGATATAAAAGTCGTTGTAAACCATCTCTGTCAGGCCGCTCTGGCTTAAAACTACCGGAATGTGTACGCTCTCGCGTTTTGTTCCCGGCTTGATACGGATGTCGATACCGTTCTTGCCGTCTTCCTTGGTGACAATATCGATGTTCTCCGTAGCAGCCCGGCCTGCAGCCATGCCGTTGGCCCGGATATTGTAGGCGCCGGCCGGCACCTCATGGAGGCCCGCAATCTCCTCCAGCATTCTCATCTGAATTTCATCCAACCCTTTCATCGCTGCATTCCTCCCTGGTAAAATCTGTCGCAGGCATCAACCGCTGAGGCAGTACCCAAAAGCTCCGGCAGTACCTCGTCTTTAGAACCCTGCTTTTTAATGCGGCCGTCCGCAATTACCACAATCTCATCTGCAATATTTAAAATCCGCTCCTGATGAGAAATAATCAGAATAGAGCCGTCCGTCCGCTCCCGCATCCGCTCAAACACCTGAATCAGATTCTGGAAGCTCCATAAATCGATGCCTGCCTCCGGCTCGTCAAACACAGACATTTTGGTTCCTCTGGCCAGCACTGTAGCAATCTCAATCCGCTTTAACTCACCGCCGGAAAGACTTCCATTTACTTCCCGGTTGATATAGTCCTTAGCGCAAAGCCCCACCTCGGACAGATACTGACAGGCGTCTACCGGCGCCAGCTTCTTTTTGGCTGCCAGACGAATTAAATCCAGCACCTGGATTCCCTTAAAGCGAACCGGCTGCTGGAATGCAAAGCTTATTCCTAAGTTTGCCCGCTCTGTAATGCTTTTATCTGTAATATCCTGACCGTCAAAATAGATGCGGCCAGATGTTGGCTTTTCAATACCTGCAATCAATTTAGCCAGGGTAGACTTACCTCCGCCGTTGGGGCCGGTAATTACCACAAACTTCCGGTCATCAATCGTTAAATTCATGTCCCTGATAATTTCTTTCTGGCCTTTTTCTGCCTGTACTTCAAAAGAAATGTTTTCTAATGTCAGCATGACTTCCTCCAATACCGTTCCTTCTCCAGGTCTAAAAACCCGCAAAAGCTATTATATCCTATTTTGCTATATTTTAACAGTACTTTTTGTGTTTTCTGCGCCATCATAATGCAAGTGCTGTTTCGGCATCTATGCAGCATAAAAAAAGAGTCCGGTTTACCGGACTCCCGCGCCGGAGCGCGTCTGCGTCAGCAGACATTTTCCTTAAGCGCAAAGTGCGCATCCCGCGGAGCGTTTTTGTTTCATAGGGCGAACTTTCCTATGAACTTCCATGCTTCGGTTCTTAGCACCACCATAAATGAAACAAGTTAATGCATACATTTATTTTTCCGTCATTTTC